>NZ_CP018061.1:2748089-3357452 GCF_002813755.1 Enterococcus mundtii
GTGTTCCATGCCCAAAGTTCGTATCGCCCAGAAGAATGTACTTTTTGTCCCACCCACCTTTCCATTGACCAATTGCGTTACGGTATTCAATCGACATTGATCCCTAGTATGTATGGTGGCATCCTTTCCATCACTTACCAACAAAATGATAGCGGTTTATTACTAGCATTTCCTGGCCGTTTCCGTCTTACTGCAAAAGATGCCTACACACTAGAAGGCCAAGTCACTCATTTTGCGGGCGCAGAAGATCCAAATTTCACTTTTTATTTTGTTTTGGGCTTCGAACAGCCTCTGACAACTAGTGAACTCGAGTATTCTAGCGAACAAGCAGACACCGTAGCTCTTTATTTTGGTCATATCAAGCAACAGACGATTCGGCTAGGGACGTCATTCATTAGTAATGAACAAGCTCACCACAATTTGAAACAAGAGCAAGAAAAACAAGAAAAAGACTATCTTTTAGACAGTCAGGAGCAATGGCAAAACTACTTTGATCGAATCAAAATCAACCATCATGATCAAAAACAAACGCAAACGTTCTATCACAATTTATATCGGACATTCCTATTCCCACAAACTTTTTACGAAATTGATCCAGAAGGAAAAAAAATCCATTATGATACCACTAGTTGTACAGTAAAAAATGGGATTCTTTATACAAATAATGGGTTTTGGGATACGTACAAAACGGTTTACCCACTCTTTTCATTGATTGCGGTCGAAAAATATGAAGAGATGTTGGAAGGTTTTTTAAACAGTTATCGAGAAACTGGCTTCTTACCTAAATGGCTTTCTCCAGATGAACGAGGTCTCATGCCTGGAACATTGATCGATGCAGTGATCGCTGATGCTGCCATCAAAGGTATCGGCAGTCAGAATATGCCGGAATTTTTAGAAGCCATGAAAAAAGGAGCGACAGTTCAAAGTGATCAACAAAATTATGGTCGCCAAGGGACAATCGATTATTTAAAGTATGGCTACGTGCCAAACCATTACCATGAATCGATCAATCACACACTTGATTATGCCTACAGTGATTTTTGTATCAGTCAAGTTGCTCAAACACTAGCCGATGTTGAAACAACTCGTCACTATCAGCAACAATCCATGAACTATCGCAATGTTTTTGATACAGAAACTGGTTTTATGCGTTCAAAAGACTGCTCAGGAAAATTCCGTCCTGATTTCTCCTCTATCTCTTGGGGCACCGATTACGCAGAAGGAAGTGCATGGCAAAGCAGTTTTGCTGTTTTCCATGACTTTGTAGGTCTGATCGAAGCGCATGGTGGAAAACAAGCTTTTGAGAACAAATTAGTTGAATTATGTAATCAACCGCCTAAGTTTGAAGTCGGTGGTTATGGGTTTGAAATCCATGAAATGAGTGAGATGGCAGCAACTGAATTTGGACAATTAGCCATCTCTAATCAACCAAGTTTTCACTACCCTTATCTTTTCCATTACCTTGGGAAACCCGAAATGGCACAACCTTTGATCAAACAGTTGCTTACGCAACTGTTTGATGCATCACCTACTGGCTATCCTGGCGACGAGGATAATGGCAGTATGGCCGCTTGGTATATCTTTAACAGTTTAGGTTTTTACCCAGTTACACCTGGAACCGGTGAGTATGTCATTGGTATCCCACTGTTTGATCAAGTGATCTTAACACTTTCAAACGGCAATCAATTGACTATCTATGCTACGCCTAATCAGCCCCAACAACAGTTTATTCACCATGTAAGTCGAGATGGCTACACTTATGAAAAGCTATATTTTACTCATAAAGATTTACTAAACGGTGGCACGATCAACTACCATTTAGGCATTGTTCCTCATACTAAAACTTATTCAGAGGATAGTTTGCCTTATTCTTTAAGTCGCCAAGAATAATATCAGTGGTTCAGCTAGAAAAGAAGCGTGGTTAAGGAAGCTTCTACCCCAGCGCTTACTCTTTAGTTAATTCCATTTGCCATCCTCTTCAGCACTAATTTTAGAGAATGTGCGACTCCATTAGGACTTTATTGAATGATTGATTTCACTCATGACTCGTTGTTTACAGATGACTCGTTGAGATGCTATACTAAAGAAAAGAAGCGATGCGCTAACATCGCTTCAATGTAGCCGTTTTGTGGTAGCATGTATTAACGTATGATAAACCCGTCAACTTCGCTAAAAGTTTATGACGGGTTTATTTTTTATCTTTTTTGCTGATTGTCAGCATAATGCCAACAAGCGCAAGCATCAACGATCCGAACTGGATCATCAATGCCAGTGCTTCCGCAACAGACAAAAGGCTACTCCCTTCGTTGAAGTAGGAAAATGCTCATACGCATCACCCCCTGAGTAGCTACCATCATAAACAATCTGCATCATTCATTTTAACATAGAAGCTATCGTAACATTTTGTTTTTACGTTTTTTTATATGATTGTTTCCACCTATTCAACCATATAAAAAAAGAAGATAAGAGAGCTACGTTCGCATACCCTCTGTTTTTTTATTTACCTTACTCAAATGATTTTTTATTCATGACTCATTATTTACAGATGACTCGTTAAGATGCTATACTAAAGAAAAGAAGTGATGCGTCAACATCACTTCAATGTAGCCGCATGACGGTAGCAAAATTATTTGGAAATTCCCCGTTAAATCTCGCTAAGGTTTATGACGTGGTTATTTTTTATCTTTTTTGCTGATTGTCAGCATAATGCCAACAAGCGCAAGCATCAACGATCCGAACTGGATCATCAATGTCGGCGCTTCCGCAACAGACAAAATGGCTACTCCCTTCGTTGAAGTAGGAAAATGCTCATACGCATCACCCCCTGAGTAGCTACCATCATAAACAATCTACATCGTCCATTTTAACATAGAACCCATCACATATTTTATATTTTTTGTTTTTTTATATGATTGTTTTTTACTAATTCAATCATATAAAAACAGAGATAACGAGATATTAAATCTCACGATCTCTGTTTTTTATTTAGATGAAACTTCCTTCTGTTTGACCTTGATTTTCTCGGTATTCTGAAGGCGACTGTCCGACGATTTTTTTGAATAATTTTGAAAAATAGGTCGTATTATTATAGCCGATTTCATTAGAGATCTCATTGATATTTTGATTACTATGGATCAGCAACCATTTTGCTTGTTCCATTCTTAAGTGATTCAAGTACGCAGAGAAGCTTTTTTTAGTTTCTTTTTTAAACAGTTGTCCTAGATACATGACATTCAGATGCAAATGTTCTGCGACTTCTTTCAAGGTTAACGGTTCTTTATATTTCTCATGTAAGATTTGAAGAACTTTTTCGACATTTTGACTATATTTTTGATTATGCTGATTTTCCAATAAAGATAATAGGAGTTGATGCAACTCTTGGACAGATTTTGCTTGATTGATTTTTTGGATGCCTGTTAAATATTCATCATCTTCTAAACGGATCAGCTCACGATGGATATCCATAAATAATAAAAAACTGAAATGACGGATGTCTTCAGGCGACATGACCGCCTGTTGGAATTGCTCAAAAAAGTCAGAGATCATTTGTTGCGCGACCGCTAACTGACCACTTTTCAACACACGACTAAATGATACAAAATCAATTGATTGTTTGATTCCTGCTTGTTCGGCATAAAAAATACGTTGATTTCGATCCCCATAGAATTGATGTAGTTGTAAATTATCTTTAGCATGCTGGAAGCTTTGCGGTATCGTTTCCGGATCACAAGATTCATCCCCAATACTGATCAGCCAATTCTCACACATCAGCGACTGTTCGACAAAATAGCTAAACCGCTCTACTGCCTCTTCCTGAAGCAACAAAACAAATAAAACAAGTTCTCCATAATTCCGTTGGTAATAAAAAGGTTCTTTTCTTTTTGTTAGCCACTGACTGATTGTCGTTTCAGCCTGTCTAGGTACTTGTGCAAGTAAGACACGTCGCTGACGCTTGCCTAGTTTTTCTAATAGTTCTTCTTCACTAGGTTCATCCAATTCATCATTCAACCATTGGCTAAATAGAATTTCTTGGTACACTTCTTGTTGGTTTTTTTGTTGTCTTCGATGATCCAAGCGTTTCTTGACGGTTTCAAGACTAGTAATCAGTTCTGCTTTATTGACAGGTTTCATCAAATAATTAACAGCGCCTAACCGCATCCCGCTTTTTAGATAATCAAATTCTTGATAGCCCGATAAGATCATAAATTCAAAAAGATGTTCTTTTTGAGCAGCTTCAATAAATTCTAATCCATTCATCTCAGGCATCGTTACATCTGTGACGACTAGATCAATTGGCTGCGTCTCTAAAATCGATAGTCCCTGCATAGCATTTTCTGCAGTAGCAACAACGTTAAATCCTAAATTTTGCCAATTGATGATTTTTTGTAAGCCAGCCAAGATCATATATTCATCATCAACTAGTAGTACATTATAAGACATCAGCAGCTCCCCTTTTTATTTTAAAAGTAATATGGATCGTTAATCCACCAGTTGCATTTCTAGCTAGGGTCATCTGATAACTCGGTCCAAAACTAGCACGTAACCGTTCATTGACATTTTGTAAGCCGATCGATCCACTGAGTTTTACTTTACTTTGCGCCAACTGTGCGCTGATTTCAGCTAGTCGCTCTTCTGTGATTCCTTTGCCATTATCACGGATCAAAAGATGAACAAGTCCATTTTCTTCAAATACTTTTACACTCAATGCGTTATCAAAACGAGTAAAATCAACGCCATGTTTAAAATAATTTTCTACTAATGGCTGGATGATAAATTTCGGTACTTCAATCTCTTCCAATGATGATTCGATCGTGAAATGATAAGCGATGCGACTAGGATAACGCATTTGATAGAGGTACACATACTTCTCACAAAAATCCAATTCTTCTTTTAAATGAATCGTCTTTTCTTGATTGGTGTTATTACGTAATAATGCAGAGAAAGCATAGACAACATCTGCTAGTTCTTCACTGCCTTCACTGATGGCATACATTCGAATATATTCCAATGTGTTGTATAGAAAATGCGGATTGATTTGCGCTTGTAATGCGCGCATGTGCGCATCTTGTTGTTTGATTTCTAATTTGTAGATATCTTCCACATACTGATTGATACTGCCTAGCATTTCATTGATTCCAACTGATAGGTCTTTTAGCTCGTATTCAGTGATACTAGTATCCACACGAGTATCTAAATTCCCTCTAGCCACTTCATCCATAGCTTCCATGACACGATCGATTTGTTGAGAGTAACGTTTGAACGTCTTGTATAAAAATAAAAGCAATAACCCATCCAATAAAATGACGCCAATAATCAACGGTGCTAAACTTTTTTCTGTTACTTGGCGAACCGTACGCTTATCCAATGTGGCTAAAATACGATAATCGTCGGACACCTCTTGCGATTGGATAAAATTCGATTTTTCTAATTTCTCTACTGGTAATGTAGAATCTGCTTGTAGGGTCTGACTGATCAACTTTTCTTGCTCAAAGATTCGTTCTTTGCCCAGTGCTCGATCATGAAATGTATACAGCCGATTACTCGTTCCGGAAATCATGTAAAGAGATAACCCCTTAAACGTATTTAAATTCGTTAGCGCTGCATCAAGTTCATCTTTATCAAAACCTACAAACATACTGCCAATTTCTGCGCCACCTTGTGTAATCGTCATTTTGATATAAAAAGCCTGTTTTAATTGTGGCGTTCCCTTCTTGACTGTCCCGCCTTTGTTCTCTCTAGTGGACTCAAAATATTCTGGTAATTGGTTGAACACAAGGTACACACTACTTACCTCTTCATAATTGACATACATATCACGAACTACGTTAGGGAATGAAAGAAAATCAGCAGATTGTCGTTGTCGGTCGTACGCATACATCAAATATTGATCGATCGGTTTAGTTAAATAAGTGGTGGTATTCTCGATTTTATCTGAATCCCCTACAAATTGATCTTTGATCACTTTACTTAACGTTGTTTTATCACTAAGCGTTCGCAACGTACTTTGAACTGCTTCATTCACTACTTGTTGTGCTTGGATTTGTCTTTGGATGAATGTATGCACGCTGATGATGATCGTTGCAATCATCGTCAAAGCAATCATCATGATGGCATATTTACGCAATAAACGGTTTAACAACGTTCCTTTTGAAAAGATAAAATCTAACCTATTCATATGTTTCCAACTGCAAGTCCAGATTTTCCCGCCATTGTTTGGTGATCGTTCCGTTCCAAACTGTAAGTAACCCAATCAAACCAAATAAAATCAACCCTTTATAATTCCACGTCACCCAAAGAATCAGACCACTGCCAAGGATGATTTTTAAGAAAGTTGAAAAACTTGCGAAACTGGAAATTAAACTCAACTTCAGTAGATTTCTTAAAGTCATTTGATAGCCACTATCTAAGATCATACTATATTGATACGTCGCATAAGCGTACAACATGCTAAACAGTATAATAAAATCAATCACTAAGAAAAGAATCCCTTGAATCTGAACAGATAAATACAAGTTATAACTAAGCAAAAAAAGACAAGCCGAAAAAAGACCAAACAATTGATTTCCTCGCACGAAGGACTGTTTGAACATCTGCCAACTTTCGCTGATCGTGATGTCTTTATATTCGAAGCCATGGAGATAAAACTGTTCATTGACAACTTTCCAAGCTGGCCCGATTCCTAAAACGACGCCGCCACACACAGCTAAGCCCCAAAAATACAATGTCAATTTCATGATGACCCATACGCGTATGAATACTGTTTCCAATGCTCTACCTAACACAGGACTTTCCCCCTTTATTCTTCATCATATCCTATTATACAAAAACATACTGTAACCTTGAGCATATTGGAATATCTAAAACCAAATAAATGGTGTTCAAGAAGCACATCTTCGGTCATCAGCTAGAAGTAACTCCTTCGGAAATAAGACGAAATCCACAAAAATTCAAGAGCAATTTCCGTGGATTCCGCCTTATTTATCGGAGCTAGACACTTCCGTCACAACCTCAGTATGGATTAATCGTTTTCTTGTCGGAATGTATCATATTGTTTTTGCATTTCTGTCAGTACTTTGTCGTATCCAGCTTTATCTAAGGCATCCATTAGTTTTGGTAAGGTTTCATCTGGATCGACAGTTCCAGTGTTCAACCCATCAAGGTATTGATTCATGACATTTGAGATATTACTCAATTCAGTTTTTACACTGTCTGTATTAAAGCTGAAGCCTAAGATTGGAGAAGTTTCAGCTTCTGCAATCGATTGATCTCTTTTAGCAATCATTTCATCGGTAATCGTATCTTGTGTGTAAAGAATTTTATTATTACCGGTATTCCAAGCAGACATGTGAGTTTTTGGCTGATATCCGTCTAATAATTTCACTTTGTCATCGCCAACTTTTTCCCATGCTTCTCCTTCAATCCCCCAAACCAAGCCGTTAAGTAATTCAGGATCGCTATTCAATAACGCTAAGAACTCTACTGATTTCTCTTTGTTTTTTGACGTATTAGAGACAACAAAATTTGCCATTTGTGCTTGTCCTGTTGATTTCAACGGAACCGTGATCGGTTTAGACACTAATTCTTGATTTGCAGCATTTGTTAAAATCGTATCGCCGTAATCGTATGGTCCTTGTGTTTCTCCACGCATCAACCATGTATTACCTTCTAACGGATAATCTTTGTTACTAGTCGCTGCATCACTAGGGATCAATCCTTGATCATACCAACTATGCATCGTCCGTAACAGTTCAATGTAATTTTCGTTGTCATATTGGTTGATAATTTTTGTTTTGTCACCATTCAAATCAACCGCAAATGGCAAAGTATTTCCTAGTGGATAATCAAAATCACCTTGTACTTTAAATCCTTGACCAATGGCAAAAGCCGCTGTATTCGGTTCTTTTTTATGGAACTCTTGTAAAACTTTTTCTGCATCTGCATACGTTTCAATACCATCAATCGATAAATTGTATTTATCTAATAGTGGCTTATTGAAGGTCAACACTTGTTGTGCAAAGACATTGCCGTTTACTGGGAACGCATATAATTTCCCATTGACCAGATTACCTTTGATATATGCTTCATCCAAAGAATCATACGCTTCTTTTCCATACTCAGGAGCTAATTCAGTCAAATCTGCAAATGCGCCTTTTTGTGCATTTGATACGTAGTTGTTGGCAAAAGCAATATCGTAATTTTCACCAGATGAGATGATCACGTTCATCTTCTTCTCATAGTCACCCCAACCAATGTAATTGATATTGACTTTTACACCAATTTTTTCTTCAATACGTTTATTCGCGACTTCCAGCAGCTGGTCAAGGTTATCTGGTTTGTCACCGATCTGGTACATTTGTAATGTCGTTGTATCACTGGCCGCTGCATCGTCCTTGTCACCTGACCCGCCCCCACAAGCTGCTAAACTGATTGCTGTTAGTGCTGAGAATCCTGTAAAAGCTAATTTTTTCCATAACTTCATATCTTTTTCCTCCTATTTTAGTGCTTTATTCTTTGACGCCGCCAATCGTTAACCCTTTAACAAAATATTTTTGGAAAAATGGATAGCTGATCGCAATCGGTAATGTTGAGATAACAACGATTGCCATACGAGCAGACTCTCCAGGAACAGAAGCAAGACCGCCGGCTAACTGACTACCTGCTCCAGCATTTTGAGTAAGATATTGGATATTGCTTTGAATCTTCATCAATAAATATTGCAATGGTACGAGATTATCGTTTTGGATATACAGCAACGCATTGAACCAGTCATTCCAATAACCTAAGGCTGCAAATAAACTAATTGTCGCAATTCCTGGAATCGCTAAAGGTAAGACGATTTGTACAAAAATCCGAAGTTCACTCGCCCCATCTATCCTAGCAGATTCAATGATCGAATCAGACACCGAACGTTTAAAGAATGTTCGCATCACGATAATATTGAACGGACTGACCGCCATCGGTAAAATCAATGCCCAAATCGTATCTTTCAGTTGTAATAAATTCGTCATCACTAAGTAGTTCGCAACCATCCCTGGTGAGAACAACATCGTAATCAAACAAAAGACTGTAAAGAAACGACGAAATGGAAAGTTGGATCGAGAAATAGCATAAGCATATAAAGAAGTTGCTGTACTATTGATCAACGTTCCTACTACTGTCACAAGAACAGTGACGAAAAGAGCCTGAAAAATTTTGTTTTGCATCTGGTCAAACAAAAAAGTATATCCAAATGTACTAAGTGTTTTAGGCCAGAAACTATACCCTTGCGTGGACAAAATGGATTCATCTGTAAAAGAGATCGCAATTACAAAAATAAATGGTAATACACAAGAAAAAGCAAAAAGTGCAATCAAAATATTGGAGAAAAAGTTGGTGGTTTGACTAAACGAGCGAATCTCTACTCGTTGAACTTTCTTTTTATTCATTTTTCTCCTCCTTAGAACAATGCCGATTCGCTGTCAAAACGACGAGCAATCGTATTGGTGATCATTAATAAAACAAAGCCGACGACCGATTGATACAGCCCAGCTGCGGCCGTCATACCAAAGTCGCCAGTGGATGTCAGCCCATTATAGATATAAGTATCTAAAACTTGTGTCACTTCATAAAGCGCTCCGGAATTTCTTGGGATATTGTAGAACAAACCAAAGTCCGCTCGGAAAATATTTCCAACTGCTAATATCGTCAAGATCGTCATCAGAGGGATCAATTGTGGAATCGTCACATGTTTGATTTGTTGCCACTTGCTTGCGCCATCCACCATCGCTGCCTCGTAATACGTCGGATCGATTCCCATAACTGAAGCAAAATAGATGATACTGTTATAGCCGATCCCTTTCCATGTTCCAATAAAGACTAAAATAAACGGCCAATATTTAGGATCATTATACCAATTGATTGTTTCTCTCCCACTTGCTGCCAGCCATTGATTAAAGATCCCTTTATCTGGACTTAAAAACGCATAGACAAAGTAACTAATGATGACCCAAGAAAGGAAATAGGGCAGCAATGACATGGTCTGGTATACTTTTACCAATCGTTTATTTCGCAATTCACTCATAATGATTGCAAACACGACAGATATCAAAAGATTCAGTAAAATAAATGTCACATTATATAAAATCGTATTTTTAGTAATCAGAAAGGCTTGATCAGAAGAAAATAAAAATTTGAAATTCTCCAATCCAACCCATGGGCTCTCTCTTAAACTGGCAAGAAAGCCATCCGCAGAAATATGGAAATTTTTAAACGCAACGACATTTGCTAATACCGGGATGTAAAAGAAAAAAATCATCCAGATCATCCCAGGGATCGCCATCAAAACAAGCGCCTTATAACGCCATAAATTCCCAAAAAAACCTTTTAACCCCTTCCTTTTTCTCATATAAAAACTCCTTTCACCTCATTCGCACTGTCATTATAGCGCTTTCAAAAGATATAATAAATGAACAAATCATAGGGAAAATGAAACAAATTATAGAGAAGATTGTAAAAGAATCATTTTGATCTGAGGCGTGAGACAGAAAAACGAAAAATAGCTGTTTTAGGTTGCCATCTATAATGATTTCAATAAATAAACAAAACCTACTTACAGGATTTAGGAACACGTTCCTGAATCCTATAAGTAGGTTTTGTTTCTATTGCTCTATCTATTTTTAGTTTAAATGCAGTTAGAAAAACTTTTATGTACTTTGCTGTTGGATGCTTACATAATAATGTATGACTGTGGTTGGATAATAATTAAGTCAGTTTATTTGCTCTACATACGCATATTTTTATAAATCTATACTTTTATTTGGTGAGAATGTGAAAAAAAGAACTCCGTAATAAAACTGATTACACATGTACAAAAAAAAACAATAATATTTATGAAACCTTTTCACTGTATTAGTACTAATACAGTGAAAAGGTTCTCTTAAATCTCTGAATACTAATAAACTCTATTATAATAGTGTAGAATACTAACACTATAGAAAGTATTAACATAAAAAAAAACATTGAAAAGAAAATCGAGTTTCTATGATGTCCTTGTAAATCATAAGGCAAAATAGAATTGAATAAAGAAAATAGTTTCATATTTAGAAAGATACAAATGATATAGCTAAGACTTAATCCAATTATGTAGATAAAAAAAATTTTTAGTAATAATTCTCTCAATACATATTTAGGTTGGATTCCCAAATATATTTTTGTTTCAACATCTGTTCTATCAATTACCTTGATTAGTAAAATTTTATTTCTAAAGTCAAATAATATATATATGCTAATTATCACTATTAAAAAGGATAAAATATCCCTTCCAAAAGAAATTTGCATAATTAAAAACTGATTTCCATCTAAACTTAGTTGTGCCGACTTTAAATTGCTACTCATTATTTCTTGTTCCATGATTTGAATAAACCTTTGTAAATACAATTGCAAAAAGACACACTCAAAAAATAGGATGCCAATAATAGTAATCGAAACAACATATCTAATCCCTACTTTGTATGCGCTTTTAATACTTCTCCTAACAAGATATAGGTTAGATAAAATAGTTGGACCCACATTGATCATATACCTTCTCTCCTTTAGTTAACTTAATGATTCTAAATTCAGATTCTTTTATAAAGTTAGGATCGTGAGTAGACATAATAATCGTAGAGCCTATTTTATTCTTTTTTTTCAATAACTCAAATACTATTTTTGCATTTGCCTTATCTAAATTAGCTGTCGGTTCATCAGCAATAATAATTTGGGGATTCGCAACGATTGCTCTGGCAATATTCACACGTTGTCTTTCACCACCAGATAAATTTCTAGGTAAATTTTTTATACATTGATCTATTTTTAGATCTGCTGTAACTTCCTCAACTTTCGACTGTATCAATGAGAATGGATAACCTAAATATTCCAATTTATAAGCTATATTTTCAAATACTGTCCACTCTTCAATCAATCTTGTGTCTTGAAAAACTACCCCCATCATTTCCCTTAAATTTTGTAATTCGATATAGTTATATTGACATAATTCTTTATCCTTGATTTTCAAGCTACCCGTATTATACATTCGTCTCCCTTGAATCAACTCAATTAAAGTGGTTTTTCCCGAGCCACTTTCTCCTATCAAAAATACAAATTCTCCATGTTCAATTTGCATATTTATATTTTTTAATACTTTATTGTTTTTATGTTCCACTCCAAGATTATCCATCAAGATGAAATTATTCTTTTTCATACTTCCCCTCTGCCTTGTTTTGAAATATTGACATAGAACCTACCTATAGATATTTTCTCTGAACTACCATCTCACATAAATAAATTATTATTCCTGGTTATAAACTAAATAAACTTTTAAAACAGCTTTTTTTCATTCGTTATGTACCTCCCATTTTGGGAAAATAGAAATATAATAGAGCATAATATTTCCTAAAATATTATTTGAGCAAATTACATAATTAATATTTTTAGTTAATAAAAAATTCAAATGATTTATACACTGAGTATAATACATTATATATTTATTATTTTGTTTTATCCGTCATAATTGGTTGATTTAACATCATAATCGTATATGGAAATTACTTTTTAGTTCCTTCTTGTGTTTAGACTTTCCACTATACACTTCTTTGTCAGCCCTAAACAAAAAGCTTATAGGATTGAGTAGTATACCCCAATCCTATAAGCTGTGTTTCAGGCTCTATTTACTTCTTACTTGTGCCAATTCATCTGGTGTCATTTGGCGATACTCTCCTAGAATTAAATCTTCTGGCAGAAGAAAATTCCCCATACGTATCCGTTTCAAGTAAGTGACTTCTTTTCCAACGGCTTTTACCATCCGTTTCACTTGATGGAATTTGCCTTCATGTAAGATCAAGCGGATACGAGAAGTGTTTGTTTTTTCATCGACTGAGTCAATGAACAGTTTTGCAGGCAGGGTCTGTTCCTCTCCATCAATGAGTAACCCTTCTGCAAAGGCTGACACATCTGCTTTCGTCATCACACCTTTGACCTCTGCCAAGTATTCTTTTTCTACGTGTTTTTTAGGAGAGAGTAATTGATGTGAAAACTGTCCATCATTGGTCAGGATCAACAATCCTTCTGTATCTTTATCTAACCGACCGACTGGAAATAAATCTTCCCGAAAATCTTCATCAGAAAGTAAGTCGATGACGGTTTGATCATGATTATCTTGAGTTGCTGAAACTACGCCGGCAGGTTTATTCAAGATATAATAAAAATCTTTTTGATAATGTAAGGATTCATCTAGATACATCACCGTGTCTTCGGTTTCTTTCACTTGATATTTATCACTTTTAATACAGTTTCCATTGACTGTGATCAAGCCATTTTTGATTAGCCCTTTGACTTCTTTGCGGCTGCCAAGACCGATGTCAGCTAAAAATTTATCTAAACGCATGTGATTGTCCCCTTTTCAAGCAATGCCTGTCTTATTTGATGCGCAAACGTCGGCGTAAGCGAATCATCCCTTGACGACCTAATAACTTATCTGCGAGACGAAGCTTAAGTGCCAGATACGTATAAACCAAACCACCCACTCCAGCGACTAAAACAATTAATATTAGTGATTGGAACTTACTGTCTTGGTTCAAGAACATCCCAAAAATCATTTTCGTCAGCCCAGCTGCAAGGAGCATCAACAGAGTAAGAATAAAAATCAATAAGGTGCGGCGCCATACAAATTTCCGATTGAAGCGAGCCACTTGATGGATTTTCTTTAGTATCAACGAACAAGAAATGATAAATCCAATCATCGTTGCGAGCAATGGTCCATACACTTCAAAAATACGGATTGCTGGATACTGCAAGACTAATTTTACGAGAAACCCAACCAGTAAGTATTGGATCGCCGCTTTATTTTCAAACATCCCTTGGAGCATATTCGATACAAGCATATAAAGTCCTAGAAAAAGACCGACAAAACTTGCTTGGATCAATACTTGGCTTCCTAGTTGATCTGGTGTATAAAATAAAGTATTCAAAGGGTATGCCAAGAGCATCACTCCACACGTTGCAGGAAACATAATAAAGGAAAACAACTGTAAATTACTGCTTGTTAATTTTGCTAGTCCACGACGATCCTTGATCGTTACCGCTTCCGTGATCAAAGGTAAGCCTGTCGCAGCAATCGACGTCGCTAAAGCAATGACGACCATTGTCAACTTGTCAGGATTCGCACTGAAAATTGAAAAAAGATCCAATAATTGGGCATTGGAATACTCAGTGGTATCCGACATGATTTTAATAAATGTAAATTGATCGACTAATTTAAAAATCGTGATCCCCGATCCTACGATGATAAAAGGAATCGCTTCTTTGATCGTATCCAACAACAATTCTTTCGTGGCAATCGTCACTTGATTTTCACTATACTGCACACGAGCTGCTGTATACGCTTGATGTTTTTTCAAAAAATATAATAAGACTGCCAAGCTGACGATCATCCCAATAAATGCTGCAAAAGTCGATTGAGTCACCGCAGTTACGTAGTCACCTGACAGGACTTTCATGATGATGAATGTAGAAAGCAACAGATAAAAAACGCGTGCAATCTGCTCAACGATTTGCGAAAGTGCATAAGGCATCATTTCCTGATTCCCTTGGAAGTATCCTCGAATAACACTCATACAAGGAAACACTAGTAGTGCTGCACTTAATGAGCGCATGATTGGAATCAATTCTTCCCCACCACCAGAGGCACGAGCTAACCAAGGCGAGGCAAAATACATAAATCCTGCAAAAAACACTCCTAAAACAGCCATCATTTGCATTGCTCTTAGAAACAACCGGTGAGACGTCCCGTATTCATTCAATGAATTGTAACGTGCGGTTTGTTTCGCAATGGCAGCTGGAATCCCTGCAGTTGAAATCATTAAGAATAACGCATAAATATTGTACCCCATATTGAATAATCCATTGGCAGCCTTTGCATTTTCGCCCATCCAAGCATACCAAGGAATAATATAGACCGCACCAAGTAATCGAGAGATCATATTACTTGCAGTCATCCAAGCAGAACCTCTAGCCATTTTCTCTTGAACTGTCAAATTTTCTACTGCTGGTTTTCTTTGATTAGTCATTGATCAGATTCCAACTTTCTTCAAAACATTACTCATATTTTAAGTGTAAATCCACAAAGTAGCAATCTTTTTATCGGCTTTTTTTATTTTGTAGCGGTTGTAGTTTTTACGTAATCACTGTTTTATTTCACTCACAGGATGAACTGGTTCTCTATCTTCGTTCTTTCGAAATCATCGCTTTTTCATTTTTTTCTAAGTTGCTATTTACAACAGTTGCATTTTTTTTTGCATAATCACATTTTCTATTAAAACCTTCTATTTCGAATTTAGTATATAATTTTCTACTATTTTGATCAGAGGTAACTAGAGCGTCTCTTGTCTTTCCATCATTCGTTGATTTTATAGGAAACATTTTGCTTGTAGGTACAGTCTTTTTAGATGAACGTTTGCTAGGAATTAGTTCTTCTGCAAATTTACGATCTATCTTATTTAACACATAGTCTAACGCTGCTTCCCCTTTAGTCGGACCTCCTTCTTTAGCTAACAATTCTTGCAGTTTAGGGTTAGTTTCTACTTCTTGTATTAATTTAATTAATTCATATACATCATATTTTGCACGTTGTCGCCTATACTTGTTGATACATGGGATGATCGAATTCATAGTGATTTCTGGATTCATTGTCCTATTCCTTCTTCCATTTTTTATTTAAATAACAATTTTTAGATTGAAACAAGATAGATTATTCTCTTTACCATCTACCATCCTTTTAAGGTTTTGTTTTACTTAGACTTTCACGCTCCGACCAAACGTTTATCTTCGTTCTTTGGAAATCGGATGATTTACCTTTTTAGTTAATGCGGTGTTTACTGCCTGTGCAAATTCATTCGCCGAACGAATTTTACGTGTGAAGTATATCGGACTCTCTTTCACAGCCTCAATGGTTTTTTTGGACATTTGTGGACTCTGCGGCGAATCTTCTGTAGCCTTTACATCATCAAATTTGTTTGCGTGTTTTGTTCTACTTGTAGTCAAGTCGCTTCGACTGATTCCTGCTTTCGATTGTTGTTCGTTGTTGTTTTTAGTGACAACTTGCGCCTTCTTCGCCTGTTCTAAAGCAATTCTATCG
Organism: Enterococcus mundtii; assembly: GCF_002813755.1. Classification (NCBI taxonomy): domain Bacteria; kingdom Bacillati; phylum Bacillota; class Bacilli; order Lactobacillales; family Enterococcaceae; genus Enterococcus; species Enterococcus mundtii. The sequence goes on from NZ_CP018061.1 coordinate 2,764,237, forward strand.
GACTTTCGATCGCCTCTTATCATTCCCCATGCTCTTCTCCACAGTAACTGAATTGCTCGACCGATTTGCTTTAGGGGTCTGAATCTTTGTTCACGATGAGGTTGATCTATCGCCTCATTAAATGAGTCTTCTTTGCGTACAAAGTTGTTTTCTAGTCTGGCTATTACATCATCTTCTGGTATATTATAATGTGAAACTATATATTTAAAGGCTATAAGCTTCTCCTCTTTCGATAGATCCTTTTTGTTCAATAACTTTTCCCCAAATTCACGTATTTCTTCATCAATCATTTTCTATTCCTTCTTTCTTTTTTATTTAAGACTTGCCTTGCAGATACTATCAGACAGACCTAGTTTGTTTCTGTCCTTTTAACGTTTTTTCTACTAAAACGTTAAAGCTGAGACCAAACGATTTACCCTCGTTCTTTAGAAACCACAGCCTTTTCTTTTTTTGAAAATAAGTTATTTGCCGTTTTGGCAGCTTCATTCGCCGAACGAAGTTTATGCGGCAAGTAGCTTGGACTATCCCTTATTATCTTAGTGGACTGCTTCTCATTTTTTTGGATCGTTTTTGGCTTTGGTAACGAACAATTCCCAACTGTTCTAGGTTCTTTTCTCTTTGTTCTCCTGCCTATTTTTTGGATTTTTTCAACTATGTATGACAAAATTCTTCGTCGTTTTGATTTAAGCTGTAGAGAGGTTCTCCCTAAAGATGGAACACTGTTGACTGTTTTTTTTGTTCGTTCTTCTGAATGTTGCGTGATTCTGCCTCCACCGAACTCTTCCTTCGCCTTATTTAAGGCTACGCTATTTAAAAATTTAGAATCTAGTAGATTTCTCCACCCCCTGGTCATCATTCCCAGTTGTTTCCCACTGTCTTGACTCGCTTGTTTGGCTTGTTCCCTAGGTATCAAATGATCTTGTGAACTATAGCTATCGTCTAGACTATAGTAGATTGAGTCAGATTCTATACTATACATTGAACTATCCTCTAGATGATTTTTTGAATGTAAAGATTCAACCTCTCTGCTCCGTTCAGATTGCTCTCGTTTCTCTTTAGATACAGTATTTCTCTTTGATAACTGCTCATTAAATCCGCTTATTTTTTCAGAATTCATTTTTAGACCTTCTCTCTTTTTATTTCAATCAGTGATTCCTTAGTAAGATTTCCGTATCTCGCTTGATCTGCTGTTGGATATCAGCAATGGAACACTTCTTTACTACATTCATTGTTTTTTTGTGCACTATTTCCTGTTGGAATACCACTTTTTTATTATGGAAATCTGCCCGTTTCTCTCGTATCCAATCATTTGTTCCTGTCCACTTTCCATATTCTATCTTCTTTCATTTTTACTTAAATCACCTGTTCCTGAAAATACGTAACAAAAAATATGCTATAATAAACCAAATAAATACAAAGTGAGGGATGATTCAATGAGCTTCTCCTTAGAAGATATCCGCAACTTATTGTTAAAAGAAAATCTGTTAAAAGAATTTGTATCACCACAGGGGTGGCATCTTTATGCTCCAGAAAATAGAGTATTCAAGAAATTAAGTTATGACTCACGTCAGGTCGACGCTGAGACATTATTTTTTTGTAAAGGATTAAATTTTAAAGAAGAATATTTAACTGTCGCAATTGCTCAAGGGCTTAATTACTACGTCGCCGAAGAACCTTATGAGAATGAAGCATGTGGCATAATCGTGACCGATATTCGCAAAGCAATGGCGATTCTTTCCATGGCTTTTTATGATTATCCACAAAACAAGATGCTAGTCATCGGATTTACTGGGACTAAAGGTAAAACCACCGCTGCATACTTTACAAAAGCCATTCTAGACCATACGACTAACTATAAAACTGCCCTTTTTTCAACAATGAATACCACATTAGACGGCAAGTCTTTTTTTAAATCGAATTTAACGACCCCAGAGTCACTTGACTTGTATCGCATGATGGCTGAAGCAGTAGAAAACGGTATGACACATCTTGTCATGGAGGTTTCTTCTCAAGCCTACAAGACGCAACGTGTTTATGGACTAACTTTAGATGTTGGGATTTTCTTAAATATCTCTCCAGATCATATCAGTCCGATCGAACATCCTACGTTTGATGATTACTTTTATTGCAAACGACAGTTGATCTTAAATTCAAAAAAAGTGATTTTAAACCGTGAGAGTGATTACTTTGATTTATTAGTGGAAACAGGTCAAGTCCACGGTATTCCTGCAATCACTTACGGACGAGCAGATACAACAGACGTTCAAGTGAAAAGTTTAGAAAATCAAACACAGGCGTTTCAATTGATCACACATGGTTCTGATTTACCTGTTGAAGCGGAGTATGAGATCAAATTAGCTGGTGGCTTCAATCAAGAAAATGCAGCTAGCGCAATCATTGCGGCGACTTTAGTCGGTGCCTCGATCACCGATGCCCAACAAGGCCTAAGAGAAGCTAGAGTACCGGGACGCATGGATCAGTTGACCCATAAGAACGGCGCCCATGTTTACGTTGATTATGCCCATAACTATTTAAGTTTAAAAACACTTTTAGCATTTGCTAAAAGTGAACATCCCAATGGTCGTGTGATCGTCGTTCTAGGAAGTCCAGGAAACAAAGCGATTTCCCGCAGAAAAGACTTTGGAGAAGTCTTGTCAGAAACAGCCGATATCGTTTTCTTGACTGCAGATGATCCTGCTTTTGAAGATCCACAAAAAATTGCAGAAGAAATCCACGCAGCAATCACCAATACAGCGCTTGCTGTTCATTATGAAATGGACCGTCCCACTGCGATCCAACTAGCATTAGCAGAAAGCCATCCAGAAGACTCTGTTGTGATTGCTGGTAAAGGCGTGGATGCGTATCAAAAAGTTGGTGGCGTAGATGAACCTTATGAAGGTGACTATGACATAGCAAAACGCTTGATCGAACAATGATTGCTTTATAGAAGATCCAGATTTTCTAATTTAGACAGCTAACACCAACTAAAAAGCCAACTCATCATGAGCTTTCCTTTTTTATGATGAGTTGGCTTTTTTATATGGTTATCTCTGTATTTTTTGAAGTGAGAGTAAGTGAATGATTTTTTCTTTAGATTTCTCACCTTTCAATCATTTTTTTATGAATCTTTGCTTTCAAGTTATTGAGAGATGGTCATTTCGAAGCACTGTATTAGGTCGTGCTTTAACGATTTTTTATTCTAAAAAAACGACTATTTCTTTTAATGCAACCTACTAGCGAAAAATATAGCGCAATTCTTTACACGTATAATCACTTTCGTAATGTCCATAACAATTTTTCTCAGAGATATTGTGCATATTCAGTTTGTCTAGTACAACATATATTCTAAGATTAGAATAGTGGATGGCTATTTCAATACTGTTTTTACACTCTCTTTCGATAGGCTTATTAAATATTTTTTCTTTTTATACTTGTTGCGATAGTAAAGTGCGCCCTTTTCCACGAATAATCGTCTTTCAATCACCACTTTTTTGAATCTATTCAACAAGCGATTTTTAGGGTCCCATTGCATACACTGCCAGTATCTTTTCCAATGCGGTCGATACTTATGTTCTTCTGCTAATAAGCTAGGCCACACTTTCTCAAATCCTTGCAACTCTTCTACAGTTTTAATTTTTTCCAACACTTTACTAACGATCCATTCATATAGCTCTTTATTGTAGTGATCAATGGCATATGCCGATGAGTTTAGTTCTGTCAGACTAGGAGATCCTTTCAGTGTCACTTTTCTCAAATTACACCTTGGTAAAATAGTTTTCGCTGCTCATCCATCCCAAATCATAAAAGGTACACTTTGTCTGTATCCCTTCCACTATCCCACTTTCTTAAACTTAATCATTTACACGTAAATACGAAAATTGATATTCCTCTTACTTTTCTACCTGAACGGAATGTCTCCTTACTTTTGTTTGAGCTTGTTGTCTGATCCTCTGTTCATTTAGCGCACTTGCCTGTTTGCCAAACATTTCTACTTTTTCCCGAAAGGCTGGATTCATATCTTTTCTCATTTTTTTGACCGTTTGTATGATATTCTCGTCATGAATTGTCTGTATTAATTTATTCATTCGGTTTACTTTTGTCAGAGAAGAGGGGATGTTTTTCTGTTCCAGTTTATTTTTTTTACGCTCAAAATATCTTTGCCACTCTAGAACAAATGCGCCCTTGATCCAAGGTGGAGCTACTCTTTTTCCGTTTTCAAAGAAAGTAACTTTCTCCCCTAGTTCTGAATAATTCCGGTAAATTTGTCGGAGTGCACGTAGCAAAAGCTCATTTTTAAGGACCTTCTTAGGGAGTAAATCCACATTGTGTTTTTGAAGTTTAAAACATATTCCACGCAGGTCAATACCATCTAAGGAAATATAAATCGGGATATTCTCTTTTATAGCCATATCCACTGCAATCTCATAAGCTTGTATTTCAAGCCCTTTTACAGGTGCTTTCATTTTATGACCTTTATAACAGTAAAATTCATAATATAGTTTTTTTCCATCTGTTTTTAAACTACCGGGTGATGTTTTGGTAAAAAACACTCCCATTATTTTATTTAATCGATTGAATTGATCTTCCCTCTCTAACTCCATCGTTCGAAGATACTCAGGTACATGTACTAGCTTTTCGCTTTGTGATTCCAACAAAGAAGGTAATTTATTAGTAAAAATCTCCCAATCTTCCTTGGTTATCAGTTTCCCTTCCTCAACATGTCCCATGATCAACTTTTCGATTGCTTTATTACAAGCGTCAAACATATGCGCCTTATAGTCCTTGTTGACGAGTTTCTCCTCTATTTCAGGGGTTTTAGCTAACGATTCACAGGTGCTTTCATGACCAAAAAATAATATTTTTCTATTATTTTTTGGTTCTTGATTCGTTTCTGATTCTGACTTTTTCGTGTCAATTTCTTGCTTAATGTAAGCTTGCCAATCTTTGATATAATTTCCATCAATCCAAGGTGGTGGCACACTTTCTATGTTGTTTATAAAAAGAAACTTTTCTTTAAAATTTTTTAATTGCGAAAATTCTCGATAGATATAGTGAATCGATTCGCGAAAAATAGCTGTTTCAGAGCGGTTTAAAAAATCGTAATCGCTGATATCTCTTTGATTGAAATGACTTAAAGAAAATAAAATAGTTAGCTGATGACTCATTGCCGTATCTAGAGCCGTCTTGTACCCATGTTCCTTAAGTAGATTGATTGAAATTTCATTTCCAACAGCATTGGTATAGAATAATCTTTGGCCATCTGTCTGAAGATTTCCTGCTTGAATGGCTCCTTCAAAAACGTTTGTTAAGTGATTCTCAGGATAGCGATTCATTGACTCATAGTATTCAGAAAAATAAATTAATTTTTTTTCATTTTGTGGAAATAGTAACAAAGGTAAGTTATCAGAAAAATCCTCCCAGTCTTTTAATGTAAGTAGTTTATTTTCCTTAACAAACTGAATGATCAACTTCTCTATTTCATTATTACATGCGTCAAACATTTGTACCTGATAGTCTTTACCCGGTTGGAATCGTTCCGATTCATTTGACTCAAATAACCATTGATACTCACTTTTCTTCCCAAAAAACAAAATTTTTATTTCATTTGCTATCATTCTTTTCTCTCCTGTTCCTCAGTGACGCCTGTTTATTCTACGAATACGCTTCAATAACCAAATATTTGTTGCCGTAACAGCCAATAATATATACACGAATCATCTAAATACTTCACAACGTGAACGCTCGCTGTCTACCGATAGATTTTTCCATTTTTTTTTGGATGTGTCCTTTCTCACTTACTTCTAAAAGCAGTGATTTGAAAGACTTTAATTTATTTTTCTTCTTCTCTTCTGGGAAAACATCATATGTTAGATCGTCCACAGATTTAGAGATCTCTTTCCCTAACTTTTTCTTACGATGCTCATGATACTTTTGCCATTCATGAATGTGATCTCCTTCAATCCAAGGAGCATTTACAATTTTTCGATTTAGGAAAAATAAGACTTTTTCCTTTAATTGATACCAATGTCGGTAAATATAGCGTAATTCTTTACAGGTATACTCACTTTTGTACTTTTTTTGGCGATTTTTTTTCATGACTTCTTTCATCTTTATACCATCCAACACGAAATAAATGAGAATATTGGGATAATGGATGGCCATATCGATGCCATTTTTACAGCCTCTAGTAATATGGTCATTACAACTTATTATCTCGCCTTCTGCATTTTGAAAATACAATACGACACCTTCTAGTCGAAGATTTTCATGAAAGATTGGATAATTGAACGTTGCCCATAAACAGTTCTTAGGACTCCAGTCCATACACTGCAAGTATTGTTTCCAAAGCGGATGTTCATACCAAAATCGGAATAACACAAAAGGTAGTTGTTCTATAAATAGACGCCACTGCCCAAAAGTGCGTAACCTTCCTGATCTTTTTCGTTCAACTATCGCCATATGTAGCCTGTTATTATAATAATCAATAATATGTGCATGTTCTGATTCACCAGATAAGGTTGGATAGCCTTGTAGATCAACTTTATTATTCTTTACATCGGCAAAAAAAGCTTCACGTTTCTTATATAAGCCATAAAGCAAGATATCTTTTTCTGAATCCATTGATCTATCCCTCCATGAACTTGCTTTGTCTCCGCTTTGTCTACTTATTCTTGTTCGCAGTTCTTCCATTTACAGATCTGAACATTCAGCGCCCCCACTATAGGCAGACGCTAGATGTCTAAATCCGTTCATTCTTTTTCAAATCAACATTGATTTTCTTCCATGATCGCGACCACTCGTGTCCAACCAGCACTCGCTTTTTTGATTTTAGTTGGGAAACAGCTTAGCTTGAAACCAGTGGATGGCAGTTGATCTAAGTTCGTCAATTTTTCAATATGACAGTATTTCTTTTCGATTCCAGCAAAATGACCTTCCCAAATAATCGAGGGATTGCGAGTCTGTTTAAATTCTTCCGCAATAAACGGTAATGGTCGATCCCACGACCAAGCATCCGTACCAACTAAACAGATTCCTTGTTCTAATAACCAAAGGGTTGCTTCTCGTCCGACACCACATCCACTGATCAAATAGTTTGGCGTCCCCCAAAACGGCGCAGCACCTGTCTGAATCAACACGATATCTTTTTCTTTGAGTGTATAGTTGATATTTTTCAAGGCGTGTTGAAAGTCAGTGATTGTTAACTGATAGCCATTTGGTTTATCTGAAAAATCAAGCATGACGCCTTCTCCATAACACCAATCAAGGGGCACCTCTTCAATGGTCCAAGCTGGCTGTCCATTATCCATCGTTGGATGATAATGATAAGGTGCATCCATATGAGTGCCAGTATGCGTAGTGAGCTGGACACTTTCCATCGCCCAAGCTAAGCCATTAGGTAAGTCTTCCTTTTTTGCTGTTTCAAAAAAGCGTAACATATCAGGCACGCTTTTCTCGTGGTCTAAATAGTTGATCACCGGAATCATTTCTTGCGGATCACTTGGCACTTCATTTTCAATTGTGATACTTAAATCAATCAATTTCATTTACTTGTCCTCCTTTTTCTAAACATCTTTATTTCATACTTGTATCTAGTATACGGAGGATTTCCCACATATTTGTCCTTTTTTTTCTGTTATTTGATATAAATATCAAGCATCCTTGAGTTGCTATCGACCATGTTTACATCCTTTTATGACTGTCCATATATGAACCAGACTATTCTCCTTATTTTTATCATGTTGCGCTTTTGACTCTCCTGGCAATTGAAATGTTGCGGCTTCCTTTAAGAGGGGGAGCAACTGTTTTCTACTATTTCATGCCTTACTTTGATAGTGTTCTCCCTCTAGAAGTAACTTTGTAGGTTCTATTGACCAATAGATATCTATTTTTTTGTATACAAGGTTATTTTTACAAGCTTCTCCAATTTTCTCATTATTCAACATATATAGGCTTTCCTTTTTTCATAACAACTCACTAAAAAACTCAGTTACCATCTCTAATGAATGGCAACTGAGTTTTCTTTTGAATCACTAAGCCACTGAACCTTCTCTTGCTAATTCTGCGGCTTTTTCTTGTTCTTCAGTCAATAATTTATTGTCATAAAACTTGATGAATGGCAACCAGATGATAAAGCCGAGAATCGCACATAAGACGGCTAAGACAGCGGCTTTCCAGTCACCTCCACTACCAACAAAGGCGCCGATCCCTACTGGTGAAGGCCACGGCATTTGAGCTAACATTGGTCGAACGATTTCTAGTTTGATGGCAAAGTATGCTAATGATGCGGATGCCATTGGTGCCAAGAAAAATGGTACTGCCAGGTAAGGGTTATAAACGATCGGCATCCCGAAAATGATTGGTTCATTGATATTGAAGATCCCTGGTACTAATGAAGCTTTTCCTAATACTTTTAACTGATCGGATTTTGCCATAAAAGCAATAAAGATAATTAATCCTAATGTCGCTCCAGAACCACCAACTGTTACATAAGAATTATTAAATTCGCCGGCTAAAGGATAATTTGCACCTTGCGCATTTGCTGCCATGTTCGCTAAAACGATTGGTGTCAAGAATGAGGTAATAATGTTCGCCCCATGAATCCCTACGATCCATAACGCGTGGATCAAGAAATAAATGATCATGATCCCTATCCACGTATTCGTCAATTCTGTTACAAATCCAAATGGAATAGCGATCATTTTGAAAATATCTGTTCCTAACGCAACTAATGTGCCGTTGACAATCATCACCACAAAGGCAATCACAAACGTTGGGATCAATGCAGTAAAGGAACGTGAAACCCCAGGTGGTACAACATCTGGCATCTTGATGACCCAGTTACGTTTCACACACATACAATACAACTCAACTGCAATGTAAGACATGATGATGGCGGTAAAAATACCTGACGTACCTAGACGTTCGACAAATGCGCCCATACGTACACCACTAACCACAGTTTCTGCATCGGTCATACTAGAGATCAAGCTGATTTTTCCGTCTGAAATGATCAACTCTGGAATACACATAAAGAAAGCAAAAACAGATAATAGCGCGCCAGTTAAAGGATTGACGTTCAGTGCTTGTTCATCTCTTTCGATCGACGTTAATTCATAAGCAAATACAATAGCAAAATAAACAGATAATATCCCCATCGTCATCGTGTTGACGATCATATACAAGTCGCTGACTTTAAAGAAAGTTGCATTGAAAAATCCTTCTAAAAATGGAAATGGTAACGGTAAAATATTCAAAACTAAAAACATCGAGCCTACGATCGTAAAGGGAATCGACGCCATCCCAGCAGCCATTACTGCGCGTACGATCTTGAACTGTGCCACTTTCCCCATCGGTCCCATCAAATATTTCTGTAGAAAATCAAACATCTATTTACTCCCCTTTCCAAAATGTACTACACGTTCATACTCTTTGATTCGTTGATAGTGACGATCCGTATTTGCATGGATTTTATTCAAGCGTCGCTGACAAAACAGACAGATTAGCAACCCACTGGCAATCACAAATAAAATCAATGCTTGCCCATTTGAACCATTCGCCATAAAAGGAAACAACTGAGAATACCCTGGTGAAAATACTGCTAATAGGAGAAATACGTTGGTTACCGCTTGCAAGCGGTAATAATTTCGAGTAACCGTTGCATTATTTTTATGTGTGCGATAAAGTGCCACTTGTTCTGCGACGACTGGTAAAAGAAAGAATAATAGCCCTAATGGTACCCAAAACATCTTGCTACTCGCAAGAAGTAAGGCAACCAGCCAATAAAGATTGGTAAAAAAGAACCCAGCCGTTAAGTAGCGAATGATCAAATAACGATTAAAATACAAGACTTTCAAACTAAATGCCTTTTTCTCTAATTCTCGTTGTTTTTTTTCAGCTTCACTCATTTTTTCACCCCCTGTTCTTGTTTATTTTTGATATAGATAGCTCATTTCTTTTGCAACTTCCAATAACGTCATCGTCGTCATCAGATGATCTTGCGCATGGACCATAATGATCTCCATTTCAATTTTTTGTCCACTCGCGTATTCCTTCAATAAATGCGTTTGTGATTTATGGGCTTCTAAAATTTCTTGATTTGCTTCATTTAGCTTTTCTTCTGCTTCTGTAAAATCTTCTGCTCGTAACAAAGCAAATGCCTCGTGGATCAATGTTCGTGCATTGCCACTGTGAAAAATAATATCAAAAGCGGTTACTTGGAGCTCTTCACTCGTCATTTTCTCCGTCATCAAGACTCCTCCTTAATAAATCATTTTTATAAATTGTTCATTAAAATTTTCAAACGTTGGTTCAGCTAAAATCTGCTGCTGTAGATCCAATCGATCAATAAATTTCACGATTGCTTTCGTTACAACAGTGATTCCTTCATTCTCAATACAAGAAGGAGAGACTAGAAAGACAAAATGGATCGCCCCTTGTTCATCCCATTCCATCCCATCAGGAATGATCCCCACTGCAATTTTAGCAGTAGCCCCCACTGGGATCGCTGGATGCGGGACAACTACTTGTTCACTGAAAATGATTTGCCCCATTTTCTCACGACGTTCGATTTGGTGAGCCATCTCAGACGTATAATTCTCCGTTTCATCTTCTTGTAAAAGTGCCAATAAATCATTGATAGCTTGGACTTTTGTTGGTGCTGAAGGATAAACTTTAAACCAATTTCTAGAAATCTGCTCTTCATAAAAACTTACTTTTTCCTTCATAAAAGATAACGCTTCTTGTGGTTTCACAAAACAACTTGGACGATATTCTTCAATCACTTTACGGATCTTTTGAACATCCTGATCATTCAAGAAAACACTGACATGGAGAACAGGTACTTTGAAAAACATCGTAGATAAATCAATAGAAGAAATGATTACATCAATATCTTCTAATGCCTGTTCATCGATTTCGTAGTAGCCTTTTACTTGTTTCACTGCAATGTTTTTCCCAAATTCACTCAATACCCGATTTTTCAGCAATTGTGCACTTCCATAACCAGTCGCACAGATGATCAACGCCTGTAGTTTACAATCGACCTTATTTTTTTCAATCGCTGCCATTAGGTGAAGCGCTAAATACGCCCATTCATCCTCATTGATTTTATAACCTTTCAAAGAAGGCATCTGACTGAAATAGTGTTTAGTCAATTCAAAGGCCCGGGGATCTTCTTTTTTGATCTCTTTTGTTAAAGGATTTTCCAAAGCAATCCCTCTCTTTAAACGAACCAACATTGGTTCTAAATGATTGAGCAAGCCATTCCTGAATTGATAATCTTCGACGATTGACTGACCAAGAACCTGAGCAAGTTCTTTAAGAACTGACATTAGCTCTGTCACTAACTCCTGATTCTCCCTTTTATGGCTTTGATTCGATTTAGCCATCAAATGTAAGGCTAAATAAGCAATTTCATCTTTTGGGAAACGAACATTCATTATAGACTCGATCCGTCTGGTTATATTCTTGGCTGCTTGATATTCGGTCTCATGGATTTCTTCTCCAGTGATTTCAGGCACTTGTATCTCAAATCCGGCTCGCATTCGCTTGATTGCCAATGCTAAATGTAACGCTAAATTTTGTATCACAAAATCGGACACCTTTAATTTGGATTCACGAATCTCGTCCAAGATGATGATCACTAATTCTTCAAAATTGATTTCCTTGAAGAATTGACTGTTACCGAGATATTCTTTTAAAGAATTGGTATACTTATTTCCAAAAAAGGTATCCATGATCACATGTCGCTTGTCTTGTTCTTGACCCTCGATCCACATTCCCTGTTTATGTTTCGACACAATTTTCAACGAATATTCGGCTAACTTCTCTTTGATTTCTTGGATATCATTCACTAAACTCGAACGGCTGATATATAACTCTTCTGCCAAATCATCGATCACGATTGCGCGATCTTCCAAAAGTAGTTTATTTAAAATATACTTTTTTCGATCTTCTGAACCATAGAACTCAGTCACCTGATCGCCATATTCCACAGTGACTTCTCGTTGCTTTAAAAACAGCGCAAAAGCAAGCTTGTTGACGACCTCTAATTGATACCCTTGCCCTTGCTTTGCAATGAGTCTTCCGCCATTGGTTTCGATCACTTCATTCAATGTTTTCAAATAGTTTCGAATCGTACGGTCAGATAATAATAATTCAGAAGCGAGGTACTGGCTTGTGAGGTATTCTCCTTGATGATCAATCAATTGCCGCAATAACTCTTTTTCTGTTTGTTTCATTATTATCTTCCCCTATTCGTCTATATATTTTCCTCAATCAGCTCTGCTAATTTTTGGATACCCGTAGGGATAGGAACATACGCTTGGAATGGTATACTTACGACCGGTTTCCCTACTGTTTTTCCTAGTTTAACAAATTTATCCAAGTACATTGTAGTTTGAGGACTGATCAAGAACAAATCGAAATCACTTGTCTTGATTTGGTTGTCCCCTTCTGTTGCAGAAACCGCGTCAACAAATACCTCTTCGCCTTTTCCTTTAAAATATTCTGTTGTTTTTGATGCCATCATCGAAGAAGACATTCCTGCGGCACAAATAATCAATGCTTTTTTCATTACGATCACTCCTCTATTTTTTTGATTGAATTTCTTACATTCACTATAAAATGAAATCGCTTTCTTTTCAAAATAGATTTTTCCGTATCGCTTAGGAAAATAGTTATAAAATTACGTAAAAAAAAAAGAAGTCACACGGCTGTGCAACTTCTTCTCAATTATTGCGCACTGAAATTCAAACGCATACTGTAAATCGGATTTAATGGATCATCCAAGCTTTCAAAATCAAAATTTTCGCCAACTGTACCAAATAATGAGAAGGAAAAAGAAGTGCTATGTCCTTCGATCGTTCCTAGTTCTCTGCGGTTATTGAGGTTTTTACCTGATGAGATCAACATGACTTGATTGTCATTCAGATTGTTTTTCACCCCTAGATCGATTTCTGTTAGTTTTTCGGTAGCTGATTGACTAACGACCGAACTCACTGACACTTGGACCGCACGTTCCGCATTGTTTTGAATTTGATAAGTTGGTGAGACAATACCATTACTTTCTTTACTCTCCGCAAAGGATACATTTGTAGGAATCGTCACATCAATGTACTCGGACGTATCTTCTAGAATCGTGACTTGACTGTTCAATGTCCGTGCATTGCCAGCTTCGTCTGTTAAGGTGATCGTTACACCATGATCGCCTACCGCTAAATCGGTAAATTGCACATTGTTTTCATACGCAACTTCGACTTGAATATCTGGTGACAATGACCAGTTGTCGGTCGGATCACCATCTAAAAATTCACGAGGCGCTGGTGCTGTTTGCCCCTTCGTGAACACTAACGGATCTTTTAATGTTCCGTCAGGTGCCGTAGTATCTTCAATCCGTGGCATGGCATTATTAAAAATATATTCATTCCCAGCTTCATCGGTTGCTGTAATATTCATTGGATGGTAGGCATTGAATCCATTCGGAGATAAGTCATATAAGTGACGATGATTTATCAACTGGATATTTTCTAACTCTGACCAATTGTCCGCTAAATCGCTGATTAGTTCCCTTAATTCTTCCTGGGTAAAATCCCGATGACGATTGGCTTCAAACACCGTCCAATGGTTTCTAACTATACCAGTTGGTGCTTGCGTATCGATTACGCGATAGTTAACCGAATAGTCCGTATAGTTTCCTCGGATATCTTCTAGACGAACATTCGCATCATAAACGGTTGTTGATGGGGCAACATTGACAATACTTACGATATCCCCGTTATCATTACACAAGGAAAGATCAATTTGATCGGTTGGTGTCGTGTTGTCCAATGGGTCCTCAGTAAAGAACTGCAATAGCTCATCTTTCGTCAATTCATCTTTTCTTCGTGCTTGAAAATCAACAGGTTGCGTGACGACATTTCCTGTCGGACCTTCGTTATCTCCCGCAAGAAATTTGACTTCTTGTAACGCCGATTGATTTCCTTGTTCATCTTCTAAACGAATAAAGCCAATATATTCTTTGTACTCTAAGTCGTCTAACTCAAATTCGTTCCCTTCACTATCGACTAATTCGATGGTGATGTTTTCTGGCAAGCTCCAGTTATCATCGGGGGCACCGTTGAAAAACTGCAACAAATCCGTTCGAGAAAACGTATTCGAAGTGAGCGTAGAAAAATCAATGACTTCATCTTTGAAGCTAGCGGTTGGCGCCGTAGTATCCACTACCCGTGCCATGGTATTGTCAAAAATGTGTTCATTCCCGGATTCGTCGGATGCCGTGAGATCCAGTTGATGGTAAGTCCCTCCACTATTCGGAGACAAATCATATAAGTGACGATGATTCTTCAGTTGAATATTTTCTAACTCTGACCAATTATCTGCTAAATTATCAATTAGCTGGCGCAATTCTTCTTGGGTAAAATCGCGATGACGATTGGCTTCAAACACCGTCCAATGATTTCTGACTGTTCCTGTCGGCGCTTGTGTATCTACCACCCGATAATTGACTGAATATTCTGTCTTGTTGTTTGCTTGGTCTTGTAAACGAACTTTCGCATCATAAACAGTCGTTGACGGTGCGACATTGACAATACTCACGATATCGCCAACATTGTTACGTAAGGAAAGATCAATCTCATCGGTTGGTGTCACGTTATCTAGAGGATCATCCGTAAAGAAACTTAAGAGTTCCTCTCGCGTCAATTCCTCACTTCTTCGCGCTTGGAAATCAACTGGTGATGTTGTGACATTTCCTGTTGGACCTTCCGCATCTCTTCCCTGGAATTTTACTTCTTGTAGGTTTGATTGATTTCCTTGTGCGTCTTCTAAGCGAATATAGCCTGTATAAATGTTATCCTCTGACTCTAAATTTTGTAAATTGATCACTGAACCATTACTGTCAACGAGTTCGATTTTGATGTTTTCTGGTAATGTCCAGTTGTCATCCAGATCATTATTCAGAAATGCCAAAAGGTCTGTCCGTGAAGGAATAGCCGTTGTTACCCCAGAGAGGTCGATCGTCTCTGATTTCACTGTCCCTGTTGGCGCTATGGTATCAGTAATACGCAACTTCGTATTGAGCAATGAACGTTCATTACCAGATTCATCTGTCAATTTCACCCAATCTTGATAACTTGTACTAGGACTAAGGTTATATAATTTTTTTTCGAAAGTTAATGTGATGTTTTCTAATTCTGACCAATTATCTTTCAATCCGTTCACTAATAATCGTAACTCTTCTTGGGTAAAATCTCGGTGACGATTGGCTTGGATTGTGACGAAATCTTCGACTGCCGTTCCTTCTGGTGGTGTGGTGTCCACCACGACATAGTTTGTCGAAATGCGTTCATAGACGATTGAATTGGAAGAATCTGCTACATTGACTGTCATTGAACCAGTTCGACCTGGATACCACATATTGTTGTTTATCGTACCAGCAACATAGTAATAATAATTACGCGCATACGTAGGTACGGAATCAAACCAAGTATCACGTATTGTATCACTGGGTACACGAGCTGGACGTTGGGCTTCGATCGTCACAGGATTTTTAATTACATAAGTTATTGTTGGATTGATCGTCAATCGTCCAATCGTTTCATTTGAATAACTAAGATTCATCACTTTTCTTGGTGTCGCAATGTTTGGATATAGCGTCGCAACCCCTGTCGTACCTAAACCAACATTTCCGCGAATATCTAACGTTACAGCTTCATTTCCCGCCTGTACTCTTGTTACTGTGAAGTTGATAGTTGCAGTGAAATTGTTATTGATTGTCACCGTTGCTGCTACACTTATAGCAGCATTACTTGAAGAAATATTCGATAAAGTATACGTGTTTCCATGCGTTGAATGGTTCCCATAATACATCTGTGTGTAAAACTCGTCCGGCATTCCGGCATCACTGTCCGTGACGATCGATGAAATCCAACCATTATTTCCATTAACACGCTCAACCAATGAGTGTGTTGGTACAGTGACAGAGAAACTGGCGGTTGAGTTTGCGGCATTCGCTAAATTAATGGTTCGGTTGATCGCATTTTGTAATACACCTTCAAGATAAGAACTCCTACCATGATTCGTTAATTGAGTCACATTTTCTGTGGTCAAATTCAAGCGTGCTAAGTAATTCACCACTAGCGAATTTTCATCAAGTGGTGGTAAAACTGTTGCCTCAGTTGGTATATCCGTCGTTGGTTCTTCTGAGACAACTGGCTCTTCTTCGACCACTTGTGTTTCCTCTACAGTCGCTGGTTGCTCAGAGAGGATCGATTCCTCCGGAGCCTCTTCTTGTACTGTTGGTTCCTGTACTGTTGATTCTTGTACTGTTGATTCTTGTACTGTTGGTTCTTCTATAACATCTTCTGGTGTTTCTTCAGATAAGTGGCTTTCTGACTGCTCTTCCATGATTTCCGTACTAGCAATCGTCTCATTTTCTATGGCAAATACTGCCGATGGCAACAATGTATGTTGGAACAATAGGACTGAAGTAGCGATCATCCGAATTTTTTTTGCTTTCAAAAATTCTGTCCCCCTTTCTCTTTCTTTTAGAATGTGCATGTTAAACCTACTGACTGTATGCATCTTTGAGATCAACTGGTAACTATATGTAGGCGTTAAAAAACTATGTGCTTGATCACAAAAAAGCTGCCTAATGGCTCATACAGATAGAGGATGTATCTGTTTCATTCAGTATAAACAGTTCGCAGAATCGCCTTCTCACGATCGAATAATTGTTTTATGTAATTCTTTCACTGAATGTTTTTTAATATCTAACAAAGATAGTACACATTCCACATTAAAATTATCCACAATTCCAGTATAGGAACAAAATCTTTTTTTACCGTTAGAAAGGCAAAAAAAATGGTTTTAACTTTAAATTAGAGAAACAAACATTGAATTTTAATCATATTGTTACCAAATTGCTCGATATGTTTTCTTGATATTCACTATATATTGCTGATTTCTCTTCATGTTTCCGTATTCTCACCCTCTATCTAAAACCAAAATTTCTATAAGTACAAATTAATGTTTTTTTCTATGAGAACTTCCAAACCTTTTCCTCATAAATAATTTTTTTAACTAAAATAAAAAAAACAGTAAGAAAGCATTTACTTTCTTACTGTCAGATTGTAGACAAAGTACTTATTTATAGTGCTTTGTCTTTTTTTATACGTTAAAATAAAACTATGAATTGGAGGTGTAACCCGATGCTCTCAAAACAAGATATGAGTAAGCGTGCACAGATGGGCTTTTTTGCTCTTGAAGACTTAGTTCCCCAAGACCATTTATTACGACAAATGGATCAGTTTATTGATTTTTCTTTTATTTACGATTTGGTAAAAGATAAATATGATGAAACCCAAGGACGGCCAAGCTTAGATCCCGTTCTTCTAATTAAATTACCGATGATTCAATATTTTTTTGGTATTAAAAGCATGAGACAAACCATCAAAGAAATTGAAGTGAACAACGCTTATCGATGGTTTTTGGGGTTAGGTTTAGAAGATGCAGTTCCTCATTTTTCTACATTTGGTAAAAACTATACGAGACGGTTCAAAGGAACCACTACATTTGAACAAATCTTTTATGAGATTTTAGCACAATGTATGATGGAAGGAATCGTTGATACCTCTGAAGTTTTTATTGATGGGACGCATATTAAAGCACATGCGAATCGAAACAAGAAAGAATCCGTCGAAGTGATGGATCAAGCCTTCTTTTATACGGAAAAATTGACAAAAGAAATTGAAAAAGATCGAGAAAAACGCCTAAAAAAGCCCTTAAAAGAAACCAACGCAGAAACTAAAATAGCTATGAAAAAAACAAGTACGACTGATCCCGAAAGTGGTTGGTTTCATAAAGGTGAGCATAAAGAAGTTTTTGCTTATAGCGCACAAGTAGCATGTGATAAAAACGGCTGGATACTAGGCTATACGACCCACCCAGGAAACTTACATGATAGTCGTACGTTTATTACTTTATTTAGAAAGCTCAAAGGAGCTTTTACTCTAGATAAATTGATTATGGATGCTGGGTATAAAACGCCAGCAATCGCTCAATTACTTCTCGAAGAGAAGCTGACGCCTGTTTTCCCTTATAAGCGACCCATGACGAAAGCGGGTTATTTCAAGAAGAACGACTATGCCTACGATGAATATTATGATTGTTATATCTGTCCTAATGATAAGATCCTCACTTATTCGACAACGAATCGAAAAGGATATTTAGAATACAAAAGTAATCCAGAAGAATGTAAAAATTGTCCTGTTCTATCTACTTGTACAAATTCAAAAAATCATACAAAAGTAATCACCAGACATATTTGGGCGAAAGCAATCGAACGATGTGAGGAAATACGTCACCAAAGAAATTTTAAAGACCTATACAGAAAAAGAAAAGAAACAATTGAACGAATTTTTGGTACAGCAAAAGAATTTCACGGATTACGTTATACGAATCAAATAGGAATTGAAAAAATGCACATGAAAATTGGGCTTACTTTTGCCTGCCTAAATATGAAAAAATTAGTAAAAATCAAAAAAGGCAGAGCAAGAAAGGAGTGTTTTTCTTTAGAAAAACAAAGCTATTTCTCTTTAATTATTGAAAACATACATATAAAAAAGACAAACCTCATTTTTACATAAGGTTTGTCTACAATCTGACAGTAAGAAAGCATTTACTTTCTTACTGTTCTCTTATTATTCTATAAAGAATGCTAGGTTTTCTCTTCACCTATTTCATTTGATAAAAATTTTTTTATTACTGTGCATTGAAATTCAAGCGCATACTGTAAATCGGATTCAATGGATCGTCCAAACTTTCAAAATCAAAGTTTTCGCCAACTGTGCCAAATAATGAGAAGGAGAAAGAAGTACTATGTCCGTCAATCGTTCCTAGTTCTCTGCGGTTATTGAGATTTTTACCTGATGAGATCAACATCACTTGATTATCATTCAGATTGTTTTTCACTCCAAGGTCGATTTCTGTTAGTTTTTCCGTTTCTGATTGACTAACGACTGAACTTACTGACACTTGGACCGCACGTTCCGCATTATTTTGGATTTGATAAGTTGGTGAGACAATACCATTACTTTCTTTGCTTTGGGCAAAGGACACATTCATCGGGATCGTCACATCGATATACTCGGACGTGTCTTCTAAAATCGTAACTTGACTGTTCAATGTTCGAAAATTTCTCTGTTGATCCGTCAAAGTGACTGTCACACCATACGTTCCCACTTCTAAATCTGCGAACGCGACATTGTTTTCATATGTAACTACCACTTGAATATCTGGTGACAATGACCAGTTGTCGGTCGGATCACCATCTAGAAATTCTCGTCCGCTTGGAGCTGTTTGTCCTTTTGTGAATACTAACGGATCTTTTAATACCCCCTCAGGTGCTGTGGTATCTTCAATCCGAACTTTCGTTTTTTCAAACGTAGTCGTATTTCCTGCTTCATCCGTGGCATCCACCTGTAGCTCATAATACCATTCACCAGGACTATGAGGAGGCATGGTGTGTAACGGAACATTATTTGTTAACGTGATTGCTTCTCGTTCTGTCCAATTATCTTCTAAATCAATAAGTAAAGAACGTAATTCTTCCTGTGTAAAATCACGTGTACGCGTCGCTTCAAAGACAGTCGTTGTCTGATTGATCGAACCGGTCGGTGCTTGTGTATCGATCACGCGATAGTTAACAGCGTATTCCGTGTAATTGCCTCGAATATCTTGTAGACGAACGTTGGCATCATAAATGGTTGGCGAAGGTGCAACATTGACGATACTCACTGTTTCGCCAATATTATTACGTAAAGAAAGATCAATTTGATCGGTTGCTGTCGTATTATCCAATGGATCTTCGGTAAAGAACTTTAGTAGCTCGTCTCTCGTCAATTCATTCACTCGACGTGCTTGAAAATCGACTGGTGTCGTGATGACGTTCCCTGTCGGTCCTTCGTTATCTCCTGCAAGAAATTTGACTTCTTGTAGATCCGTACGATTCCCGTGTTGGTCTTCCAAACGAATATAGCCTGTATATTCTTGGAACTCCAAGTCATCCAACGCAAATGCATTTCCTTGACTATCGACTAATTCGATGGTGATATTTTCTGGTAATGTCCAGTTGTCGACAGGGGCGCTACTGAAAAATCGCAACAAATCCGTTCGAGAGAACGTATTCGAAGTGAGCGTAGAAAAATCAATGACTTCATCTTTGAAGCTAGCAGTTGGCGCCGTAGTATCAACTATTCTTGGCATAGTTCCTCTAAAAATATGTTCATTTCCAGCTTCATCAATTGCCGTGATATCCATTGGATGGTATCCATTTGGATCATTCGGAGATAAAACATATAAATGACGATGATTTTCTAATCGAATATTTTCTGGTAATGTCCAATTATCCGAAATACTATGAAATAGTAGTCGTAATTCTTCTTGGGTAAAATCGCGATGACGATTAGCTTCAAAAATTGTCCAAGTTCCTTTAGCACTTCCTGTCGGCGCTTGTGTATCAATTACGCGATAACTGATCATTTTATTTCTATTCGCATTGCCTGCTTCATCTTCTACATTTAAAAATCCTGTATATGTTTGGAGTAAGTTAGGCGCTACTCCAGCAATCGAAGTAGCCGTACCCAGCGAGTCAAGCAATGATAATTTAATCTCATCATTCAAGGTCCAGTTATCCGACATCGAATCAACAAACGGTAATAACTCTGAGCGTTCAAGTCCGCCAATTCGTCGTGCTTGTAAATCTCTAGTAGTTGTATTGGTCGTAACGTCTGGAGATATTGTATCTATTACACGATACGTAACTGGTAAATCACGAAAATTACCAAATTCATCAGTTAGACGGATTGCTGCGTCATAGACATTTGTTATTGACGGAGCAACATTTCTGATACTTACTGTATTCTCAGAACTATCGATTAATGAAATATCGATTTGATCCGTTGGTGTACTATTATCCACTGGATCATCGATAAAGAATTTCATAATGTCTTCTTTTGTCAAATCATTCACTCTTGTGGCTTCAAAATCTACTGGCGTAGTCGTGACATTTGCTGTTGGTCCTTCGATATCTCTCAGATTAAATTTCACTTCCTGTAGCGCCGATTGATTCCCAAATTCATCTTCTAGACGAATATAACCTGTATGAACGCTATTTGATGGTTCTAGATTTTGCAAATTGATAACTTCCCCATTACTGTCTAACAGTTGGACGATAATTTCATCTCTTAATGTCCAATTGTCCTCCAAATCATTATTCAAAAATTGCATGATTTCCGAACGAGAGGGAATGCTTGTTTCAACATTAGAAAGATCGATTATTTCTGATTTCACTGTCCCTGTAGGGGCTAATGTGTCTATAATACGCATTCTTGTTTCGTAAAAATTTTGTGTATTTCCACTTTCATCTGTTGCATTTAGATTAATTAAATGAGTGGAGTTAGGTTCTAATTCCATCAAGCTTCTTGTAGATGCCATTCTAATATTACTCAACGTAGACCAATTATCTTGAAGATTATTTATAACCGAACGTAATTCTTCCTGGTTAAAATCTCGGTGACGATTTGCTTGAATATTTGTCCATTCAGTTTTTTCCATACCTGTAGGTGCTTCAGTGTCTACGACCGTCACATTTGTCCAAAATCGTGTGATCCCACCAGTGGAATTATTGATAAGATAAACTGGTAATTGATTAGTATAACCAGGAAACCAACCAGATCCAAGGCTTGTCGTGGAGAAACGCCAATTTCCTGAACCTGGTAATGTATGGAACCAACTTCGGATCACTTCTTGTGACAACGTTTGATTTCTTGTGGCCTGAACCGTCACATTCTCATGAACACCGACTTCTTCCTTTTCTTCCTCTTCTTCTCCCTCATCTTCCGCATTCACTGTCAATTGTCCAATCGTTTCCCCTGTATAACTAAGATTCATCACATGTCTTGGGGTCGCAATGTGTGTAAACTGAGTCGCAACACCTGTCGTACCTAAACCGACATTTCCACGGACATCTAACGCTACGGTCGTACTTGCCGCCTGTACTCTTCTAACTGTAAAATTGATCGTTGATGTAAAATTGGAATTGACGGTCACAGTAGCGGATACACTCACCGCTGCGTTACTTGACGAAATATTTGTCAGTGTGTAGGTATTTCGGTGAGTCGAATGGTTTCCATAATACATCTGTGTGTAAAATTCGTCGGGCATTCCGGCAGGACTATCCGTGACAATAGAAGAAATCCATCCATTACTATTGCCTACTCGCTGAACCATTGAATGTGTCGGTACGGTCACAGAGAAAGTCGCTGTTGCATTCACCTCGTTGCCTAAAGTAATGGTTCGATTGATGGCATTTTGCAAGACTGCTTGAATATAGGAGCTTCTCCCATGATTGGTTAGTTCTGCTACGTTCTGTGCAGTTAAATTCAGCCGTCCCAAATGGGCAGATAGCGGACTTTCATCAAGTGGTGGCACTTCTTCTTGTGTTTCCACCGTCTCTATAGTCTCCTCCGTCGCTGGCGCTTCTGGAGGTGCTTCCATCGGTGGCACTTCTTCTGCCACTTCTGGTGGAGCTTCAGGAGTTTCCACTACTACTTCAGGCTCTTCGTGAGTAATTGGTGCTTGTTCTTCGACCACCTCTGTTGCTTCTTCAGATAAGTGGCTTTCTGGCTGCTCTTCCATGATCTCTGTATTAGCTATCGACTCGTTTTCTATTGCCATTACCACTGAAGGTAGCAATGCCTGTTGAAACAATAGGAATGAGGTAGCGATAATCCGTATTTTTTTTGCTTTCAAAAATTCTCTCCCCTCTCTTATTTTTTGACAATGCATGTAATCATCTATCTTTTTGGATAAGCTGATTGAGACAAGTAATCGTTTAAAACGAGCTACTCGATCGTAAGTTTTCTGCAAAGTTCAGCTATAAATAAAAGGTATGTAGTTAGTTCAGGCACCTTCGCAAAAATCATTGCGAGTTTATGCAGGATTTTTATGTGGAATCAATGGTGCAAACCCGCTAAAAATGAAAAAAAACTCAAAAAATAATAATGCAAATGCCATACAAATATTATCCATAATTTCAAAATACTAATAAAATCTTTTTTTACCGTTAGCAAGGTAAAAAAACACCCAAGACGTGAACGCCAGTTGATCACTATTTTTTTCGACTTTACCTTTTACTTGTCTACACTAGATTAGTTACTATTCCTTGAACAAAAAGGGATAACTATTATATAGAGTAAAAATATGAAATTATCACTGATAATAAAATTTCCCTCAGATGGAAATTTATAAAAAAAACCACATTCTCATGAAATCCAAATGATTTTCATGAGAATGTGGCATCTCGTTTTTACTTTTTTCTATTGGTCCTTACTTATTAATTTGCGACGATGTTGACTAATTTATTTGGAACCACGATCACTTTTCTGATTGTTTTTCCTTCTAATTGTTCTTTGATACTATCATCGTCCATCGCTGTTTTTTCTAGTTCTTCTTTTGATAAGTCACGTGCAACACTGGCTTTTGCACGAACTTTTCCATTGATTTGGAAGACGACTTCTACTTCATCTTCAATCAAAGCAGCTTCATCATAAGTCGGCCATGGTGCATAAGAAAGATCTTGTTCATTGCCTAGGATCGCCCATAGCTCTTCGCCGATATGTGGCGCGATCGGCGCAAGTAATTGTACGAATCCTTCGATATATTCATAAGGTAAGGCATCGACTTTATATGCTTCATTGACAAAGACCATCAATTGAGAAATCGCTGTATTGAAATGTAGATTTTCGTAATCTTCTGTGACTTTTTTAACTGTTTGGTGGTATACTTTATCAAGTTTACCGTCATTCAGTGTCGTGATACGATCACGCATTTTATTGTTTTCGTCCACGATCAAGCGCCAAACACGATCTAAGAATTTACGGCTACCTTCTAAGCCATTTTCACTCCAAGCAATCGATGCGTCTAATGGGCCCATGAACATTTCGTAGAGACGTAACGTGTCCGCACCATATGCTTCTACGACATCGTCAGGATTGACAACATTGCCACGAGATTTAGACATTTTTTCGTTGTTTTCTCCAAGGATCATTCCTTGATTGAACAATTTTTCAAAAGGCTCTTTTGTTGGTACCACGCCAATATCGTAAAGGAATTTATGCCAGAAGCGAGCATACAATAGGTGAAGTACCGCATGTTCTGCCCCACCGATATAAATATCTACTGGTAACCATCGTTCTAGTTTTTCATAGTTAGCTAATTCTTTTTTATTATGTGGATCGATATAGCGTAGGTAATACCATGAGCTTCCTGCCCATTGTGGCATCGTATTCGTTTCACGACGGCCTTTTTTACCTGTTTCAGGATCAACGACATTGACCCACTCGTCAATGTTTGCTAATGGTGACTCCCCTGTTCCACTTGGTTGGATATTGCTTGTTTTTGGTAAACGTAGTGGTAATTCTTCTTCTGATACAGTTGTCACTGTGCCGTCTTCCCAATGGATGATTGGGATTGGTTCTCCCCAATAACGTTGACGAGAAAACAACCAATCACGCAAGCGATAGCTGACTTCTTTTTTCCCAACGCCATGTTCTTCCAACCATTGATTCATCGCATCGATGGCTTCTTCTTTATTCAATCCGTTCAAGAAATCAGAATTGATATGCGCACCATCTTCTGTGTAGGCAGCTGCTGAAGTATCTCCACCTTCGATGACTGGTAAGATTTCTAGATCAAACGTTTGTGCAAACTCGTAATCACGTTCATCATGTGCCGGTACTGCCATGATCGCACCTGTGCCATAAGAAGCTAACACATAATCAGCGATCCAGATAGGGATTTCCTTGCCATTTACTGGGTTGATCGCATACGCACCTGTAAATACACCTGTTTTTTCTTTAGCAAGATCTGTTCGTTTAAGATCTGATTTTTTCGCTGTTTCTGCGATATACGCTTCGACTGCTTCTTTTTGTTCTGGAGTTGTGATCTCACGAACTAAGTCTAGCTCTGGTGCTAGCACAGAGTAGGTTGCCCCAAATAACGTATCTGGACGTGTGGTAAAGACCGTATATTCTTTGTCTGTGCCAGCCACTTTAAACGTGACATTTGCTCCGACTGAACGACCGATCCAGTTACGTTGCATTTCTTTGATGCTTTCGGGCCAATCCACAAGCTCTAGGTCATCGATCAAACGATCTGCATAAGCGGTGATTTTCAGCATCCATTGACGCATTGGTTTACGGATGACATCATAGCCACCACGTTCACTTTTGCCGTCGATCACTTCTTCGTTTGAGATCACGGTGCCTAGTTCAGGTACCCAGTTCACGGCTACTTCTGCTTCATAGGCTAAGCCTTTTTCGTATAATTTAGTAAAAATCCATTGAGTCCATTTGTAGTACTCAGGATCTGTTGTGTTGACTTCACGATTCCAATCGTAACTAAAACCAAGTGAATTGATTTGGCGACGGAAGGTTTCAATATTTTTTTGCGTAAATTCTGCAGGGTCATTGCCTGTGTCCAATGCGTATTGCTCTGCCGGTAGTCCAAATGCATCCCACCCCATTGGATGTAACACGTTGAAGCCTTGACTACGTTTGAAACGAGCTAGGATATCTGTTGCTGTATAGCCTTCTGGATGCCCAACATGCAGACCTTGTCCTGATGGATATGGAAACATATCCAACGCATAGAATTTTGGTTTACCTGGTTCATCATGCGTATTAAAGGTGTTATTTTTTGCCCAATATTTTTGCCATTTTTTTTCAATTTCTTTGTGATTATAGCTCATCTTGAACCCCCTATTTTGATGTAATGATCTGTTTCTCTTTTAGAAGCTGGCCTTGAAAAACAAAAAAATCCTATAAAAAGATTGCTCTTTTTATAGGACGTAATCTACGTGGTACCACCTAATTTTGCCTTACTGAACAAGGCCTTGAACGTTGTAACGGTCGTCACCGCCTCTGCTTACTGGGAGAACTGTTCAGCAGGTGCAACTCAAAGGCGAGTTCAAAAGCGTCCGTACACATTTTCACCAACCATGTGCTCTCTAAAACTTTCGACTTTTTACTACTTCCTTTTCAAACGTTGATCAACTAAATTTTTAGTAGCTTCATAGTAACAAATATTATTGAATCAATCAACTATTATTTCAGTTAGAACGATTATTTTGCAACGATCAAACTTTGACCTGGGTAGATAAAGTTATTTTTGATGTTGTTCCACTCAATCAATTGCGTCATTGAGATGCCATGGCTATCAGCTACACCCCAAACGGATTCACCTGCTTTGACTGTGTAACGTTTGCCATCATTAGACGTAGGTGCTGCTGTTGTATTTCCTTTTTTCACGACCACTTTTTGGCCTGGATAGATGAAATTGTTTTTGATATTGTTCCATTCGATCAGTTGATCCATCGTGATGCCGTGTTTGTCAGCTACACCCCAAACGGATTCACCTGCTTTGACCGTATAGATCGTATCACCAGACGTTGATGTGTTCGTTGCTGCTGACGTATTCGGCGTGCTTGGAGCAGCTGCCGGTGTTGTTGTCGGTGTAGATGTTGGCGCCGCTGTACTACCGCCTTTTACAATCAGCTTTTGACCTGGGTAGATGAAGTTATTTTTGATATTGTTCCATTCAATCAATTGGTTCATTGAGATCCCATTTTTATTTGCGACGCTCCACACAGATTCCCCTGCTTTGACCGTGTAGGTGCCTGAGCCTTGGCTTGCTGTGTTTGAAGTCGTTGGATTATTCGTCGTTGTTGAAGGTGCTGGATTCGTTGATGCAGTGCTTGATGCAGTGCTTGATGCGCCACCATTTGAAACAACCAACTGTTGTCCTGGGTAAATAAAGTTGTTCTTGATGTTGTTCCATTGGATCAACTGTGCCATTGAGATGCCATGGGCATGAGACACACCCCAGACAGAATCACCTGCTTTGACCGTATATTTTGCACCAGAAACTGAAGCACCTGTACTTGGTGTTGATGGTGTTGTGCTTGGTGTCGATGGTGTATTTACAGAAGCAGACCCACCATTAGAAACGATCAAGCTTTGTCCTGGATAAACAAAATTATTCTTGATATTATTCCATTGGATCAATTGTGCCATTGAGATGCCGTGGGCATTCGAGATACCCCAAACAGAGTCACCTGCTTTGACTGTATAACGCGTACCGGACGAATTGTTTGTTGTTGTTCCAGCAGAACTGCTACCTGTAGAAGCTGTATTGTTTCCTGAATTTGTTGTTGAAGAACCGCCAGCTGTACCACCTTTGATCGTCAACTTTTGTCCTGGATAAACAAAATTATTTTTAATATTATTCCATTCGATCAATTGCGCCATTGAGATGCCATGAGCATTTGAGATGCCCCAAACAGAATCACCTGATTTTACTGTGTACGTCGTTGAACCAGTAGTCGTACTTCCACTAGTATTTCCTGTATTCGTGCTTCCAGTGTTGGTGCTTCCTGTATTTGTACTTCCTGTGTTCCCTGTATTGATCGTATTGCCGCCGCCAGTAGTCGCACCACCGCCTGCATTTCCAGTTGCTGGTGTGTCATATTTAGTCAAGCCATACGTCATGATAAGATTGTTTAATTTTGTCGCATAACTTGGGTCCGTCGCATAGCGTCCTGTCAAATGGGCAGTAGCATCCGTATAAGAACGAGTATTACTCTTCCAAGCACCTGCATAGTAGTAGCCATTACCAAATGAAGTATTTCTAAGTACATAGGCATTGTCACTAAAAGACTCTGCGAAAGAAGGATATTGACGGAAAGGTTCTTTTTTCGTCACCCATTGGTTGTTCAAGAATTCAAGCGTGTCCATATAAACAGTTTGTCCTTGGTAGCTTCCTTTGATCCCAAATAAGTTATGATACGGTGCACGTGATAATGTACTGCCACCCCAACCACTTTCGACGACTGCTTGAGCGATCATTACTGAAGCATACAAATCATTCGCGTTTGCGATCGGTTGTGCAAATGTGGCAATTTCTGTGATAAATGCAGCGGTATTGATCCGAGAGTTCATTTGGATCGGTGTTTCATCCGCATTGACAGCGACTGATTGTAATACTGGTGCGACAGCTGAACAGCCCACCATTGCGGTTCCGACGATTGCCGCACTTCGCTTTACTTTACGGTAACGCTTTGCTTGTTCCAGACGTCTGCGTTCTTTTCGTCCTACTAATTCCTTTTGCATATACTATCCCCCATATTTAATTACTTTTATCTATCCTTATCAATAATTATAACTTCTCTTAATATTTATTAAAAGTTATTTAAGACTATTACGTTGTTTTGTAATCTTTATGTAATCTTTCGTAATTTTTTGATTT
The DNA here is from genome assembly GCF_002813755.1 of Enterococcus mundtii. NCBI lineage: Bacteria > Bacillati > Bacillota > Bacilli > Lactobacillales > Enterococcaceae > Enterococcus > Enterococcus mundtii. The sequence continues at coordinate 2,792,599 of NZ_CP018061.1, forward strand.
GACGCTTTTGTTAACCCTTTAATCAAACGATTCCGAGTTATTAAATTATATATGATCACCTATTTTTTAAATTAAATATGTCGGTTATATTACTTGAGGGTTGCTATTACATTACAACTTGCATAACAATATGTTTTTATTCATTGATCCAAGTGAACAGGAATAGAAAACTCTTGTTTTTCGTTCTTATAATAAATGCTATAATGGTTGGGCATGAAGGAGGAGTTAAATGAAAAATAAAAGAATCTTCCAAATCTCAGCCGCAAGTTGCTTCTTGCTTTTTCTAGCGTTGAGTCTACTTGTCTTATTTCGCGTGGATCTATTGTCTAGTTTTGACCAAACACTGACCCATTGGATTCGTATTCCTTATCCTGATTGGAATCCATTTCAGCGGTTGATCACGACATTTGGAAATGCAATAACTGTCATTTTAGTATTTGGATTAGTTGCTCTTTGGTTGTGGCACAAGAAAAAAAGAAAAGAACTGTATTGGTTCATCTTCAACTTTGTGCTAGTTGCTGGGATATTAAATCCACTAATCAAGCTGTTGGTGATGCGTGACCGTCCAAGTCTGCAACATTTAGTGGTCGAAACGACATATAGTTTTCCCAGCGGACATGCCGCAACGAGTATGATCTTGTATGGCACACTGATTTTTTTGATGCCATCTTTGATCAAGACGAGAGAATGGGCATGGATGATCCAAGTATTGTTAGGTTTATTGATTCTGAGTATTGGCGCTAGTCGTGTCTATCTGGGTGTCCATTATCCTAGTGATATCCTCGGTGGTTATAGCTTGAGCCTGTTTTGGTTATGCTTGACTTATCCTTGGTATGTCCAACAACGCTTGCCATTTACACAATCAAATAGGAAGAAGGGATTTTAATGGAATTTCCTTATGCTGAAGGAAATAAACGTTACCATTCTTGGAATTATGCGTTACGCCATGAATTTGGTGGAAAAATTTTTAAAGTACCTATCGATGGTGGCTTTGATTGTCCCAATCGTGACGGGACAGTTGCCCATGGTGGCTGTACCTTTTGTAGTGTTTCTGGCTCTGGTGATATGATCGTTGCTCCAGAAGAGCCACTACCGATCCAATTTCAAAAAGAAATCGATATGATGCACAAAAAATGGCCACAAGTGAATCAATACATCGTTTACTTTCAAAATTTCACAAACACCCATGCGCCAGTCGAAGTCATTCGTGAACGATTTGAACAGGTCATCAATCTACCGGGTGTCGTTGGTTTATCAATTGGTACTAGACCAGATTGCTTACCCGATGAAGTCGTTGATTACTTAGCTGAATTGAATCAACGTTTATATTTATGGGTAGAATTGGGCTTACAAACGACTTATGAAGAAACCTCCATCCTGATCAATCGAGCCCATGATTATCAGACGTACCTAGACGGTGTTGCGAAATTACGGAAGCACGACATACGTGTATGTACGCATTTGATCAACGGTTTACCGGGAGAATCCTTGGAAATGATGCGGGAAAATGTTCGTCGCACGATCTTAGATTCTGATATCCAAGGAATCAAACTACATTTGATGCACTTGATGCGTAAAACGAAGATGTTACGAGACTATCATGAGGGCAGACTGCAGTTGATGAGTCGAGCAGATTATGTATCTGTCATTTGTGACCAACTGGAAATGATTCCTCAAGAGATCATCATCCATCGTTTGACTGGCGATGCACCTTGGGACTCCTTGATCGGGCCAATGTGGAGTTTGAAAAAATGGGAAGTCTTGAATGCGATCGATGAAGAAATGATTCGTCGCAATAGTTACCAAGGAAAGTACAATATTCGAGAGGGAGTCAAAAGCGGATGTTAAAAACGGCACTTCATTTTAGCCATACGCTATTGGAGGAAATCATCCAACCGGGAGATCATGTGATTGATGCGACGATGGGTAATGGGTATGACACCGTTTTTCTAGCAGAAAAAGTCGGAAAAACCGGTCAGGTATATAGTTTTGATATCCAAAAACAAGCATTGGCGTCCACGCAACAGAAATTGTCAGAAAACGGCTTATTGGAGCGGACGACCCTGTTTTTACAAGGACATGAAACCATTGGTGCGGTCATTTCTGAACAACAACCCATCAAAGCCGGCATCTTCAACTTAGGCTATTTACCCAAAAGTGATAAATCCGTCATCACGCTACCTGAAACGACAAAAACAGCGATGGAAGAAATCTTGAAACGTTTAGTTCCACAAGGTCGCATGATCATCGTCGTTTATTATGGCCATCAAGGTGGCGAAGCAGAACTAGATATGGTACAAAGCTTTTGCCAAGCGTTGCCTCAAGAACAATTCAATGTTTTGAATTATCAATTTATCAATCAAAAAAATAATCCTCCGATCTTGTATTGTATCGAAAAAAAGAAAAGCCACAACTAATAAAAACCTCCTTATCTTCTAGTGTGATAAAACTGAGAAGATAAAGAGGTTTTTCATTTTTTTACCAAAACCTAACGACCAATTAGAATGCCATTTTCTTAATGGTATTCACTTGATTACATTTGTCCTATGATTTAGTGAAATACTGTTTTAGCACACGAATGATCAATATTGTTACGCCTACTGCCAAAATAAAACTGATGATGGCTATTAGGATTCCTAAAATACCCATGATGTTCTCCTTACTATGTTCTATGTAACACGCTTAGACAAAAACCACTAGCCCGCCAGCTAGTGGTTCTTGGTCGTAATATGAACCTGTTCTTTGTTGAATAAATTATACTATAATACAATTAACATTCAAGTGTGTCTGTGTATTTAGAATAGAAATTCATCGTCACTCCTATTGATCAAACGATTATCAAGAGGAATACTTGATTAAGTGCTTTTTATTGTACGTAGTCATGGTTCCTAAAATCATTGACCTGACTTAATAAGAAATCACAGATTCACTTCCCAATAACTGAAAACTATTTGCCACAACTTTTGTTACATAAATACACTAGCCTTGCTAATTTTCCAAGGTTCATGTTTGGATTCATCCAAAAGCGCCAATCAGACTGCATTACATGAAAAACACCAAACCAAGGGCTTCTTGATTTGGTGTTTTTCGACTTCCATTTGAACATTCGTTACACAATGACGGGAGTGAGACATTCGTTCTCTCCCACCACCTAAAACCGAATAAACGGCGGTAACAGAAGGAACCTCTTCGGAAATAAGGCTGAACACTTCTGTCCCAAGCGCCTACTCAAACACAAACTGATTATGATACAACTCCGCATAGAAGCCATCTTCTGCTAATAGTTGGTGATGGTTTCCTTCTTCGATCACTTGACCATCACGTAAAACGACGATACGATCAGCATTCAAAATCGTCTTCAAGCGATGGGCGATCACGAAACTTGTCCGACCTTTGATCGCTTCATCCATTGCTTTTTGGATTCTTGCTTCAGTTACTGTATCCACGTTACTTGTTGCTTCATCTAAAATCAATAGGTCTGGATTCGTGATGATTGTTCGCGCGATACTGATCAATTGCTTTTGCCCCGTACTGAACAAATTATTTTCTTCAGAGACGTGAGTATCATAGCCGTGTTCTAGCGTCTGGATAAAGTCATGGATATTTGCTTGTTTCGCTGCGCTAACTACTTCTTCATCCGTTGCATCTGGTTTACCAAAGACAATATTGTCTCGAATCGTGCCAGAAAATAGAACTGATTCTTGTAGAACGATTCCGACATGTCGACGCAAATCGTCTAAATCATACTCGCGGATATCTGTTCCGTCAATGCTCACAGAGCCACCGTTCACATCATAGAAGCGATTCAACAAGTTCATGATCGTTGTCTTACCTGAACCAGTTGGGCCTACTAAAGCAACCATCTCGCCTTTGTTCACATCAATGGAAACATCATTTAAGACTAATTTCTCTGGACTATAACCAAAATCAACATTCGTTAATGATAAGCCTTTTTCGATTCCAGCAAATGGCTTGCCATTTTGTGGCTTCACTTCATCTTTTTCAGCAAACATTTCATTCAGTCTTCGCGCTCCAGTGATCGCTAATTGGATCATACTGTAGCCAGAAGAAATTTGCATCAATGGTTGATAATATTGTTGGGAATATTGGACGAAAGTAACTACTAATCCTAGCGCTACTGAACGTTCCAGATCACCATTCAACGCTAACCATCCACCAAAGAAAATCACGATCGCGGTGTTAACTAAAGACATGCCTTGCATCATTGGGAAAAGCAACCCTGAGTATGCTTGTCCTTTAAATGTTGCTTCACGAACAGTTTGATTATGGGCTAAGAAGCCTTCGATTGTTTCTTCTTGCAGACCATTCGTGATGATCACGCGTTGTCCACTGATTTTTTCATCCATATAACCATTCAATTTACCCACTTCATCTTGTTGGATGTCGACATATTTGCGGGCTTTTTGAATGACTAGGACAGCAATCAAAATCGCTACCGGTGTAGAAGCAATCGTCGCCCAAGCAAGTTGGACATTTTGGCGGAACATCATGATCAAGATACCAACTAATAGAACCGCATTCGTGATCACTTGAAGAAGTGCTTGGTTCAAACTATTTTGGATATTATCCAAATCGCTAGTGAAGCGACTAAGAATTTCTCCGTCTTGATGGGAATCAAAAAAGCGGATCGTTAATTTTTCTAATTTATTAAATAGACCAATACGCATCCGGTTCGTTGATTTCCCGACCACTTGTGTAAATAAAATACTGTAAATAAAATTTGCCGCACTGGCTAAAACATAAAACATCAAAAGCTTCCAAATAATCGAAAGGAAATTACTTTTATCATCGACACCTTGCATCAAAGCACCGATGTAATTTGCTAATTCTTGGAAAGCTTCCCCGATATATTGAGGTGCTTTCACCTGTAAGTAAGTTGCTGCAATCACAGTAATAAAGATAAAGAAGAAGGAAACCTTGTACCGCTTTAAATAATGATAGAAAAACTTACTTGCTTTAATCAAATCAGTCATGGCTACTCCTCCGTTCCTTTTTGAGTTTCGAAAATCTCTTGATATACCTGATTGTTCGCAACGAGTTCTTCATGCGTTCCTTCACCCACTAGTTTTCCTTCATCCAATACCAAGATGCGGTCTGCTTTGACAACAGAAGCAATCTTTTGGGCGATAACGATCGTTGTCGTGTCTTTCAACTCACGATCAAGGGCTTCGCGAACCAGTTTTTCTGAACGGGCATCTAATGCACTGGTACTGTCATCTAGAATCAGGATCTTTGGATGACCGATCACACCACGTGTGATAGATAAACGTTGTTTTTGTCCACCAGAAAAGTTACTACTACGTTCTTCGACTGGTGCTTCATAACGATCAGCTAATTTCTCGATAAATTCTTTGGCTTGAGCGATAGAAGAAGCATTCTCCATATCCTTTTCTGTTGCATTCTTGTTCCCTTGACGTAGATTCTGGGCAATCGTGCCTGAAAAAAGAATCGCTTTTTGTAAAACAAACGAAACGGTATTTCTTAAACTGTGTTCATTCACTTGTCGTAGATCAACACCACCAACTTCTACTTTTCCTTCTGTTGGATCGAACAAGCGTGGAATCAATTGTGCTAAAGTTGACTTTCCTGCTCCGGTTGCCCCAACAATACCAATCATTTCACCAGGCTCGATCGAAAAAGTGATATTTTTGAGTGTGTCTGCATCATCACCAGGATAACGGAAAGACACATTTTCAAAACGAACAGAACCAGTCAATTCTTGTTCAGGTACATCTAGATAAGTTAAATCTGGTTCAGTATCCAAGATTTCTTTGATCCGTTTCAATGAAACGGCAGCTCTTGAGGTCATCATCATCATCATACCGCCAATGATGATCGCCATCATGATCTGCATCAAATAGTTCATAAATGAAGCAATACCACCAATCAGGGTTGGATCATCTTTTGCAAGATCACTGACGAAGAAGATTGCGCCCACCACAGCTAAGTTCGCAGCTAACATAAATGAGGGAATCATGACTGAAAATAATGTTCCAACAATGATATTGTGCTTTGTTAAATCTTCACTGACTTTACTAAACTCATTCAACTGATTTTCTTCTTGGACAAACGATTTGACTACTCGAATCCCCATTAGATTTTCTTTTGCGATACTATTAACTTTATCGATCAGTTTTTGGATGATCATAAAGTGCTTGCCCATACGTGTAAAGGACAGCGCTGTGATCAAGAATACAGTAACGATCAAAAGAACGATGATCCACCACAACTGAGGCATTGTTGCCATCGCAAGAATAAATGCACCAATAAACAGAAACGGGATACGGAACAAAGATTGCAAAGAAATCATAACTAAGTTTTGGATCTGCGTAATATCGTTCGTTAAGCGCACCACTAAATTACCAGCAGAAAACTGTTCAATATTACCAAATGAGAAGGTCTGGATCTTGCGAAACGCTTCCTCCCGGATATCTGCACTGACACCTTGTGCGACTTTAGCAGAAAATATCGTATTCGTGACTCCAGCTGCTAAACCTAGGAGTGCTAAACTAATCAAAGAAATGCCAATCGTACGCATTTCATCGCTGTCTTCCGTGATGATTGCTTCTAGTACTTGTTGCAACAACTTAGGTTGCCAAAGCGTAGCTGTCACCATAAGTGCGACAGAAAGCAAAGAAACAAAAACAGCTAATCGATAGTTTTTTGCATGTTTTAAAATAAGCTTCATATTTGTGACTTACACCTCTCTTTTTTTATAATAAATCGTCCTATTTTATAATTCGTAAAAATAGACCGACTAACAATTTACCATGTTTGAAAAAAGAAATCAACCTGTAATTTTTTAACGCTGGAACTACTTTTATAATAGAAAGAAACTTTAAAGTGTCTGTTTTTAAATACACCTTCTTTCTTCTTGAGTTTATCTTCCTCTCACTATAAAAGGTACGTTATGGAATTCTTCTTTATTATGCTTATTTCCAATCCGTTTAGCACCTATCTTGCTCGCCACAATAAAAAAGAAGTGATCTTGAACGATCACTTCTACATTTCTTCTACCATTCATAAGTAGACTTATTCGCCTTCTCGTTCTCTTGTCCAAGGGAGGTCCAAAGATAAACTAGCGGCAAATTCTTTATAGGCTGTTCTTTCCTTCTGTCTTGTAGCACGGCGTTCCTCGTACCCACTGCAAACTAATTGCTCTTCCTCGGTTTCAGGAATGACATGTGGCACGGTAAACTCTTTTTCAAGGTTCATATGTGAAGGAACCGCAACGAATGTCGTAAAGCAAGTAGCAGCCAAATAGCGTTCACCTGTCGTTAAGTTTTCACCGATGATCTTCACAAAAACCTCCATTGATTTCTTATGGGCACCTGACACATAAGATTCCACACAAACGGAATGATTTTCATGCAAAGGCTTCAAAAAATTCAAACTATCTAAAGAAGCAGTGACTGCCCCTCTGCGACAATGACGGGTGACCGAAATCGATGCTGCATCATCGATCATTGCCATTAGTTTCCCTCCAAAAAGATACCCAAATGGATTCAAATCAAAGGGAAAGATCCGATGTGTTTGGATAACCATCGAGTCTTTGCAATACTTTGTTTCTTCCATACGTGGTCAGCTCCTTTTATTGAACAACCAAGCGAGAGCTCGTTGGATCCATTGGTCCCAAAAAATCCAATCATGTTCACCAGGACCATGTTCGAATGTCACATCGATGTTGTTTTCTTTTAAAATTTCTGCCATTTCTTGGTTGGCTTGATAGAGAAAATCGGATTCACCACAAGCAAGATACATACGTGGTGGTTCTTTGTCACTTTTTGCTAAGGTTTCAACAAGGTAAGCTGGATCATTTACTGAACCTTGGATGCTATCTAGTGGACCAAAAATCCCTTCCCAGAACTTGGCTTGACGGATCATCAATAAGTCGTCCATTCGATTACCAACCGACACCGCACCTGAGAGAGAAATAATAGCTGAAAAATGTTCGGGCTTTGCTAACCCTAATTTCAACGCACCATATCCGCCCATTGAAAGACCGGCTGCATACGTTTTTTCTCGTTTCGTTGTCAGTTGTGGGAACAATTCGTGACAGATTTCTGGTAATTCTTCTGAGATAAACGTCCAGTACTTCATATCATACGTTGTGTCTGTGTACCAACCTAAATCCGTTGATGGCATGATGACGGCTAACCCGTAATCCGCCGCATATCTTTCAATGGAAGTCCGTCGTTGCCAGACACTATGATTACCTCCCATACCATGTAACAGGTAAAGCACTGGAACATCCGTCATATTGGCCGACGTACTTGTCCCAATCACTTTTTTGGTTGTCTGAGGTAAGATCACATTTAGATTGACTTCCATTTCTAATACGTTTGAATAAACATTTGCTTGGATAAATGCCATATGTTTGTCGCCTTCTTTACTTTATTCAGATCGTTTTTCTGACAACAATCTGTAAATTTACTTGTATTCTTTTATTGTAGCATTTTTTTGACGAATTAAAAATGTTAGCCCTAGCGCGATGATGACTAATAACAAGCCCACCAGATAGACTTGGTGTAACCCATGATACAAAATTTCTCGTAATGGTGTTAATATTTCTGCGTCAATCATTTTTGCTGTTTGTGGATTGACTAATTTGTTCATGATATCCGGATCGTCTGTCAATTGTTTGGCAGCAAGTTCAGCTTGCGTGACCCGGTTGATCAATAATCCAAAAACTGCGACCATCACTGTTTGCCCAATGGTGCGGACTAACGTATTAAACGAAGTGGCAACACCCATTTGTTCTGAAGGCACACTGTTTTGTGCGCTGACAGTCGATGTTGTCATTGTGATCCCTAAACCGACACCGATGATCGTTGAAATCAGGAAGAACCATAAAAAATTACTTTGAAATGGCATCAGCCAAAGTCCTGCACCACCGATAATGGTAATGAACAACCCAATACGTAACACTCGATAGGTGGTCATCTGGGTCATCCACTTACTTGCTAAGAACGAACCAACCATCCAAACAAGAGAAAGTGGTGCCAAAACTAATCCACCAATTGCCGCATTAAGTCCTAATACTCCTTGCATCCACATTGGGATATAGACATCGATCCCCATTAAAAAACCACTTGCTAAAGCTGCTGCTGCATTCACAACGACAAAAAGCGGGTTTTTAAATAGGTGTAGCATGATGACAGGATCTTCTGCTCGTTTTTCGACGAACAGGAATAAGAAAAAGAATAAAACACTACCTATCAATAATGCCAACACAAATGGTGTCAGCCCTTGATCACCTAATAATTGAAAACCTAGTAACAGCAGAACCAACGTGAACATCAAACTAAAACTACCTTTAAGATCCATCGGTTTTGCTTCACGAGTTGTTTTTGGTTCATTGAGATAGAGCCAAATCAGTACCATCAGTAATAACCCAATTGGCACATTGATGAAGAAAATCCAGTGCCAACTCAATGCTTCCACAATAAACCCACCAGCTAATGGACCAAACACGCTAGCGATTCCCCAAGCTGAACTATTTAAACCCAATACTTTTGCTCGTTTTTCAATCGTGTACAAATCGCCAATGATCGTCAATGCGACTGGCATCATTGCTCCTGCACCCATCCCTTGAATTGCCCGCGAAATAATCAAGCCAAGCATAGATTGAGAAAGCCCACAAAAAAGTGAACCGATAATAAATAATAGCGTACCAAAAATAAAAATCGGTTTTCTTCCAACTTTATCTGCAAGCTTCCCATAGATGGGTGTCAACATGGCATTCGTCAATAAATAAATCGAAAACACCCAGTTCATCATTTCCATGCCGTGCAGTGAACCAACGATCGTTGGCATTGCAGTCGTAACGATTGTCCCCTCAATCGCCGTCATAAATGTAGCGATGAACACGCAGATCGTTACGACTTTCACGTTTGTTTTTCTTTCCATTCTCAAGCCCACTCCTTATCGTAACTTCCGTTATTTAAATGGCATCATCTGCCTAATAAACTTCGACTCTGCTAAAAAAGCCAAAATACTCTAAAAGTAGCATAAGCTACTTTCGAATATCCCGGCTTACTGGTCTACATTTGATGTGCGTCACACGTAGCGAACACATTCAATTCAAACATAAATTATTTAGCTAAACTAGCTTTTAATGCATCTATTTTATCTGTTTTTTCCCATGGCAAGTCAACATCTGTACGTCCAAAATGACCATATGCGGCTGTTTGTTTATAGATTGGACGACGCAAATCAAGCATTTCGATGATTCCCGCAGGACGTAAGTCAAAGTTTTCTCTTACCGCAGCAATCAACGCTTCTTCTGGCACTTCTGCTGTTCCAAAGGTATTGATTGAGATCGAAACGGGTTGAGCGACACCGATTGCATAAGCCAATTGGACTTCTACTTTACGAGCAAGTCCTGCTGCTACGATATTTTTCGCAATGTAACGTGCCGCATAACTTGCTGAACGGTCAACTTTCGTTGCATCCTTACCAGAGAAAGCACCGCCGCCATGACGGGCATACCCACCATACGTATCAACAATGATTTTTCGTCCTGTCAATCCAGCATCTCCTTGAGGTCCGCCGATTACAAAACGTCCAGTAGGGTTAATATAATATTTTGTTTGTTCGTCCAGTAGTTCTGCTGGAATAACTTCTTTGATCACTTTTTCAATGACATCTTGACGAATCGTTGCATTATCAACTGCATCATCATGTTGTGTCGAAATAACGATCGTATCGACTCTTTCTGGTTGTCCTTGGTCATTATATTCTACAGTGACTTGTGATTTTGCATCTGGGCGCAAATATGTTAATTCTTTTGATTTACGCAATTCAGCTAAACGACGTACTAAGCGATGACTTAAAGCAATTGGTAAAGGCATCAATTCTGGTGTTTCGTCCACTGCAAAACCAAACATCAATCCTTGGTCACCAGCGCCGATTTCATCTAATAAATCTCTTTCTTTTTCGTCACGGATCTCAAGTGCTTCATCCACCCCTTGAGCGATATCTGGTGACTGCTCGTCAATTGCTGCCAATACTGCTACAGTATCACCATCAAAGCCGAATTTTGCACGAGTATAACCAATTTCTTTGACTGTCTCACGTACCACTTTTTGGATATCCACATATGCTGTCGTAGAGATTTCGCCAAATACTAAAACTAACCCCGTTGTTACAGACGTCTCACAAGCTACTCTTGCATTTGGATCTTGTTCTAGGATCGCATCTAAAATCGCATCACTGATTTGATCAGCGACCTTATCCGGATGTCCTTCTGAAACAGATTCTGATGTAAATAAATGTCTTTCTACCATAATTATGATTCCCCCTAGTTAAATTCGGTTACAAGGCATCTCCGTTCGTACGGATCCTCTCGGGAACTTGCAACGAGTCAAGTATAGCAGATAAACAGATTTTACGCTCGTTTTTTTGTTACTTTTTAGAAAAAAGAGAAAGTTGTAAAAATGATAAGGAAACGAATTTTTTAGAATAAAGAAATAGAAGGAGTTCGTGTGTTTTAGTTCGTAAAATCAGTTATTGAACGTATTTAATTGTCTCTTTTTCTATTGCCTTTTTAGTTCATTTATTGCTGGCTTTCTGGCTAGATCTTTACTTGTTACTTTTGCCTGATGTTTGACTTGAGAAAGCATATAAGAGATTCGATTTTCTCGTGAGGAACAAATAGCAACTTCTTCCGAAGCAGTTGCCAGTGTGTGAACAGCTTGCCTACTGGTATTATGCCAAGGTAAGGTAATCCTTTGTTTACTTATTTGATTTGAGTGATTAAATTTTTCAATTCTGTTGCGGTGATTGATTTCTTTCTGAATTTCTATTGTTTTTTCCTGAAGAAAATCAATCGAAGAATCGATTATTTCTTTTGCTATTGGTATCTGGGTATAGGTGTTTCGATCTGTTATGAGACTTATTTCATGTCTAATACTTAGAAGTGCGCGATGCAAGTCCGACAAATCAACTTCACTGATCTCACGTTGATATAATGTCCCCGGTGCCTCTGCTACTTTTAAGATTTTTTCTGTTATTTGTTCGTCGACTGTTGGTGGAATACTGCCACCTCTATTCAAGATTACCTTTATATAAGGATCTTCTCTGTATAATGAACGGATATTTCGATACCATTCATCTTTACTAAGACTACTACCCGATTGTTGCGCATGCGCATATATCGAATTTCTAAATCGACAATAACCAAAAACATAATCAAAGTTTTTATTCCATTCCCGATTGTGTTCCTTCATTGCATGAAGAAATCTTTTCTGCATCTCAAAAGTTGCGTTCTTATGCTTATTATTCCACGTTGGCGTTATTTTAGGGCCATCAACTAATTCAAATAGGCAATCATTACAATTGAACAAAATCAATCTTAAAGATGTTTCGATGCCACTTACTCCATAATTATTAGTCGTTGGCGGTTCCAATTTTATGGCAGGAATCTTTTTGAATTGGTGAGAAAGAGCTTCGATTTTTATTAATGTTCCATATGGATAGAAATTTAATAAATCCCGTGCAGAAAATAAAATATTACTCAATTCTTCAGCTTTAGTAGCTGATACCATCACATAAGATACAGCCCCCGCACCAATCTCTTTTTTCTTATCTACTTGCATCACCAGAAACTGGTCATCCTTTTTATAGACAGTTAACCCACAGACATGTCCACCTTGGTCAGAAGCTAACGTAGAATAACTCGTCGGAAAAAGCATAAAATCTGTCGGATCATTATTTCTCAAATTCTCTAAAACAATTTTTAACTTCTCCATTCGGTCAAAACGATACAACGCAATCGTTCGTTCCAATGACTGAATGATAGATAGTTGCCTTTTTTTATCAATAAAAAAGCCATCTTTGTCATTTTTGAGCATTTTTATGTAAGTTGAAAATAATAATATGTAATTTTCCGGTCTGACAAAATAATCCTTGTTACTCTTTAGCGACAAAGTTAATGCTAACATATCCATTCTTCTTGCAAATTCATATAACTGTTTTGTTTCTCCAATCTCTGATGATAAAAAATAGGCGCTAGTCCTTGGTATCCACTTCTCTGCAAACTGAACCAACCACCCTTTATCACTTAGCAATCCCCATTCTTTTTTTCTTAATTCTGTTCGTCTCTTTATTTCTGCGTAGTTTTCTTGAAAACGCTCGTCAATCCTTAAAAGTAGATGTTCATTCATTTTTTTAGCTACTGGAATTTTTATGAATGCTAATCGTTCTTTGATGATGGATCGTAAACATCCATCAAATTTGAGCATGAGCACTAACTTATCATCAGCAACCTCCTTAATATCCTCTTCATAAAGTTCACTTAATGATTCTACTGCTCGATCAAGTCTTTTGATTAATTTCGCTTCATTTAGAATTGGAAGATCTCCATTACCATTTTGTATAGCGAGGATATAAGGATCCAATTTAAAAACCGTTTCAATAAGCTTATACCAAATTTTTTCTTGTCTGTGGTGATGGATGATCGTAGTTTCTATATCATACCCTTTTCGGTATAAATAATAGCCAAAGATATAATCAAACTGAGCATTCCATTTTTTGTTTTTTCCTTTGACTACTTTAAGAAACCTTTCGCGCATTTCTACTGTTGGATTCGGATGAACTAGGTTCCATGTCGGTGTCACTCTCTCATTTATATCAATCGAAAATATATCTCTTTGGCAGTGATACAAGGCTAATTTTAACGTAGCCTCTAATTCCAGAATCACACAATTCCCTGTCATCTGTTCTTTCATTTGTATTGTTGGAATAGATTGAAATGCTGCTGAAATTGCTTCGATATCTTTAAATATATCAAAAGGTTTATGCCCGTAATGATCTCGATTAACAAAGAGTATTTTACTTAAGTGCTCGATCTTCGTTAGCGGTATCTGGGTATAGGAAACAACGGTCTGTTTAAAGTATCTTTGTTTGTCTACTTGGATCGCCAATAAATGATTGTTTTTCCGATAGAAGATCAAGCCACATAGATGAGCAGATAGATTATGCTCAAACACAGAAAAAGTAGCCGGGAAAATTAGAAAGTCTGTGGGGTCATCACTTCTCAAGTTTAGTAATAATTCTTGTATCTTCATGGGTTTCTTGATCTCAAAAATCTGTTTCGAGTATTTTAATGATTCAATAATGTGTGCCTTTCGTTCCTTATCAATGAAAAAGGCATCTTGATCATTTTGGATCATTTTTTCATACAGTGCAAAAATCATTTCTAGTCCGTCATAAAAGCGATCATTTTCTTTCAAAGACAGATTCATGGCAAGTATATCAATTTTTTTCTTAAAATCATTTATTTCCATTCGTTCTTTTTTCGATTGTTTTTTCATTATTCATAGTTACCTCCAAAATAAATAATTTTAGTTTTTGTTGCAACATTCATCGTATGACTAACAAAATATGACACATTTTATAGCCCATTTTGGGCTGTTAAAAAGAGAACGGACGGACAAATACCTTGCATATCATGGTAGGAATTTAAATCTATCCTTTCTCGTATGTATTTCTTTATATGCTCACTTGATATATCAGTTGTAATCAGCAATCTATGCTCGTCGAATGAATCAAAACTCTTTATCTTCTTTTAATGCCAAGCTTAAAGCGAACTTAGCTGATTTTTTATCCATTCATTTCCATAGTTATTGTTTTCGATCCTCTCATCACTTTCCATTAAAATAAATAACGCAAAATCACTTTTCTTGTCTATGATTCTTCTTGTTTGTTGCTTCTCTTACTAGATTATTGCTTACAGAACCAGATAAATTTTTTGCTCGATCACATAGTTCCGAAAAGTGCCCTTTTAGAGTATCACCAAAATTTGTACTTCTCGCTAGCAAATTAGGTGAGGTACGAGAGCTGTGTGCAACTGGACTTGATGTTTCTGTAATTGGCATAGTGGTAGAGCGATAGATTGGTTCTTCCTTTTGTCTCTTTTGTGCGAGATCTACACGGCGCTGATACTCTCTTTGCAATCTGTCGTTCTTTATTTCGGTACAATAAACCATGTGTTCAGACATTTCTTTGGCTACCGGAATTTTGATAAATGGGATTCGTTGTTTTATAAAACCTTGCACATACGCGTTAATTTGAATTTCTTGCTGGATCTTAGATGTCTCCATTACTCTCAGGACATTCTCAGGTACCGATCCCATTGTTTCAACCATTTTCTTCACTTTTTTTCTTAGTTGTTCATCAAAGATCGTTGGAATCTGCCCCCCGCTGTTTACCATTTCTTGAATATAAGGATCATGCTGAAAAAGATATCGGATATTCTTAAGAAGGGCTTGTTTTTGATCAATTCCTGAATGTTCCATTTTTTTACATATATTTTTAAAATAAAAATAATAGTCGTAGATATATCGCAAATTCTTATTCCAATTTCCATTAATTCCTTGAACTGCCAAAAGAAATCTCTCTTTCATTGTTAAAGTTGTTCCAAGATCTTCCATCCACCAATTTTGGTGTCTCTGAGGCCTTGCTGAAATAGGCTCATTCAACTTGCCCCATTTTGGTGTTACCTTCTCCTGGTCATTCAAACGAAATATATCTTTTTTACAATTAAACAGGATAGTTCTCAACGATGCTTCTATTTCACTAATGACGGAATTATCAATGGTTTGCTCTTTGAGTTGTATTGCTCGAATCGGGCGAAACTCATGTGATAATCCTTCAATTTTTTTAAGTATATCGTATGGTTTTTCATTTGAAAAATGACGTTCTGAAAAAAGCAATTGACTTAGCGCTTTTGCCTTTTCAAAAGGAACTTTCACATATGATACCGCACCTGTACGATAGGACTGTTCTTTATCCACTTTCATCACAATAAAATTATTTTCTTTTTTGTAAATCGTCAGACCGCAAACATGCCCAAAATACTTCTGTGGATGATCAGTGGAAAAAGCTACCGGAATAAGCATAAAATCGGTAGGGTCATAATTCTTCAGTTTTTCGAAAATAGTTTGGAGACTTCCTGCGCTATCCATGCGATACAACTGTATTGTTCTATTTAACGAATGGACAATATTCATTGTTTGTATTCGATCAACAAAAAAATTATTATAATCAGTTTTGATCATCTTCGCATAGATTGAAAATAGTAATTCGTAACTTTCCGGTGAAACAAATGATTGATCATTCGGTTTCAACGATAATGACATAGCTAGCATGTCCACTCGTTTTGCAAATTCTTGTCTTTGCTCCATTGTCTCTTGGTTCGGAGTGATATAATCCATGATACTAGTTGGTACTACTTTGGAGACAAACTGCGTGATTCTACTGCTTTCATCCAGTTTTCTTCTTATTGTCATACGACGCTTTAATTCACCCTCTATTTCTTCAGAGCGAACTTCCATTTTTGAAAGACAAAGTTGGGTCATCTCCTTAGCGATCGGAAGTCTGATTAGAGGTAATCGTTCTCTATAAACGCTAATGATTTCGCGATTCTTATGAAGCCCATTTACTAACTCATTAAATGGTAAATCGATGACCTCTCCCCCATCTAATTGGTCTAATGTATCTAATACATCTACTACGGACATTTCCATTCTGTTTCTTAGATAAGATAGTTCCGTGCTAACAGTCCTTGAAATATCACCGTTGCTTTTACGCAATGCTACTATATAGGGATCTTCTACAAATAGAAATTCAACGATGTTCGGCCACGGTGGATAAAAACTCTCTGTTGCTACGACAGAATTTTCAATCAATCGATTTTTCTTATATAAAAAATAATCAAAAACATAGTCAAACTGTTCGTTCCATTCTTGTTTCTTACCTTTGACCGCTTCAAGAAATCTTTTTTTCATTTCAATATTCGGATCAGGATGTTTCATGTTCCATGTTGGGAGCGGTGGTATAGTGGACTCAATAAAAAATTCATTTGTGCGACAATTGGACAAAATGATCCTCAAAGCACTCTCTACTTTACTGATCCAATGATCATTGAACGCTATAGTTTCTTTTTTATCAACGGGCGTAGACGTAACTTGGTATTGGTCTGAAATTCCTCTGATTTCATCAACTATATTGGGTACTTCTGAATCAATTGACCCAATAGCATTACGATCAAAGGTGATAATTTCACACAAACTAACTACGTCCATTAAAGGTATCCAAAAATAATCCTGTTGTCTTAGCTCATCCAGTTGTCCATTCTCTACCTGCGTCACAACAAAATAATCTTCTCTTTTATAGATTGTTAAGGTACTTAACTGAGGCATCATATATTCGCTAATCGGACTCTTAAGAGGAATAGGAAATATCATAAAATCTGTTGGATCATTATCCCTCATATTTTCCAACAATTTTTTCAGGTTCTCTCTATTTTCAATGCTACAGAATTCTTTTGATCGTTGTAATGATTCAAGTACTCTCGCCCGTTGCCCTTTCTCAGTGAAAAATTCATCAGGATCGTTCTTGATCATGCTGATATACGTTGAAAAAACCAATTCATACATTCCTAATGATGAACGAAAGTTTTCCGACATTGTATCCAGTGATAGTGCTAAAGCTAGCATATCTAGTCTTTTAATAAATTCATCTTCCGTGTCCATATCATTCTCTCCTCCTAGGTAGTGATTTTGGATTTCCCATACCATATTACGAACTTATCGTTATCCGTCAATTTATTAAGTAAGTTCACAACTAAAAGAACTCTATTGTTTGACTTATTAAAACCACAATTTATATTTTTCAAAATCCATCAGTTACTTTGTCAATGTATTCTGCACTTTACATTTGACTTGTTTACTGACTAAACGCTGATTTTTATCTTTTGACACCTGTTTTACTTGATCAATCATTGAAATAAAACGATTCGACACAGATACCATAGTCCCTGTTGTTCTTTGAGAAGTAGGTGATGATAGTGGAAGGCTTTGAACGCTAGCAGGAGGGGATATTATTGGCAGACGTTCCATCATTTGGCAGGTAGATTCTTTTGGTTCAATGCCGATACGTCGATTGATTTCCTTCTTTATTTCTATATTCTTTATCATTATGCGAGCAATATAGTAGTCTAACATTTCTTTTGCCACAGGGATTTTGAGAAAGGAGAGTCTTCCTTTTAATAATTCTAGTTCATAGGTATTCTCTCGAATTTCTTTGTATAGGTCAGATAACCCGACTACTTTGATTTCTCTGTTCAACAATATACCTGCTTTTCCTACGAGTTCTATCATTTTCTCTTTTAAAGATACATCAAAGTCAGCTGGGATCATTCCCCCGCTATTCAGTATTTCTACAATGTAAAGATCATTAGAATATAAATGACGTATGGTTGTATACCAATAATCTTTATGTATAGATAATTGTGCTTCTCCCCATTTTATCGATTGTTTTTTTCGATAAAGATAATAACCCAATACATAATCAAAATTTTGATTCCATTCTTGATCTGTTCCTTTCATTGCCTCAACAAATCGTACCTTCATCTCTATGGTTGCTGAATATTGACTATCTTTACCCCATTTTGGTGTGATTCGATCACACGTTTGTAAAGCAAAGAGATCCTTTTTACAGTGGAATAAAATCAATCTCAAAGTAGCTTCGATTTCAATAATTCCACAATTACCAGTAGTTTGATGGGCTAATTTTATCGATGGGATCGCTTTAAATTTATGAGAAATAGCTTCGATTTTTCTTAAGATACCATATGGCTTAAAATCAAAAAATTCTCGTGCAAAGAAGATAATTTGACTTAACTCCTGAATATTTTTTAACGGTGCTTTAACATAAGAGACTGCACCTGATTCAAAAAAAGACTCTTTATCTACTTGCATAATCATAAATTCATTGTCTCTTTTATATATGGTCAATCCACAAATATGCCCGCCTTCTTTTGGATCTAACATATGAAAATAAGCTGGAAACAGTACAAAGTCCGTTGGATCATTATTTCTTAAATTCCCAAAAATATTATGTAAGTCTTCTATGTTTGTTAGTTTATAAATCTCTATCGTTCGTTGTAAGGACTGTATAATATGTGGTTGCCGTTGCTTATCAATAAAAAAATCTTCTTGGTCATTTTTGATCATTTTAATGTAGGTCGAAAATAATAGATCATAAATTCCTGGGAAACAATTGATATCATCATTGGATTTTAACGATAACGTTAAAGCCAACATATCTATGTTTCGTGAAAAAACATATTTTTTCTGTTGTTTCATTATTTCTGTTTGAACAAAACTACTATCATTTGTTGATACTACGTTTGTTCCTAGCTGAACTAAACTATAACTATTACTTTCCAGAGTTAGTTCTTCTGGTTGATTCTTTATGATACGTCGTTTCATTTCTTTATTTATTTCTTGGTATCGCTCTTGTAGTCTTGAAAGGAAACGTTGATTCATTTCTTTTGCTATAGGGTTCTTGATCATAGTCAACCGATCTTCATAGATAGTGATCATTATTCCATCATGATAGAGTGTATTCATCAATTCAATCGAACTGACTAATGGGAGTTCTCTATCATACAGTACATTTAATGGTTTGACGGTTAAGACAAGTTTTTTTTGCAATAGCTCCTCATCTATATCCAAAATCTTTCCATCACTACTCATCAATGCAAGGATATAAGGATCACTATTAAAACTTTTTTTGATACTGTCCCGCCACTCATTTTGTTTATTACTAGGTAAAATTGCCTTGATTCCAATATTTCCAGTTTGATACAAATAATAATCAAAAATGTAGTCAAATTGGTCATTCCAGATGTGATTGTCCGTTTTTATCGCTGCAAGAAGACTTTCACGTATTTGTATAGTCAGCTGAATATTAGCTCCATGCCAGAGTGACTTTATCCTATCAGTAGTATTTACCGAAAAAATGTCTGCTATATAGTGGAACACTAGTATTTTAAAGATATCTTCTAAGGCACTGACCGGATTGTCCATTCCTTTTTTTACTATACTATTTAAAACAGGAATTTCCTGAAACCCAGCTGAAATTGACTTGATCCCATGGAATAAAGAGAAGTCTTCTGAATTTTGCACATTCAACTTCAAAAAAAATAGTTCACTTAAACAAGGTGCTTTTGTTAGTGGAATCCTAGCATATGACACCTGTCCTACACCAAATTTCTCTTTTCTATCTACTTGAACAACAAACAAATCATTTTCCCTTTTATAAACGATCCAGCCACAATAATGTTGTAAATTATTTCCATCTTTATCTAGATTATTCAAATTTTGGAAAAGCATGAAGTCTGTTGGATCATCATTGGTCATTTTTTCAATGATTTTCTGTAGAAAACTTGGATGATCACTGCTATAAAAATCCATAGATCTTTTCAGTGAATCAATCACTTTTGACTGGTTTTCTATATCAATAAAGGATTGATCATCATCATTTTCTAGCATTTTTATGTACGTTGAATACAGTGAACTATAAAAATCTGGTGAAGCAACTCTTTGATTATTTTCCTTTAACGAAAGTGCTAATGTTAATATCTGTAGTTTTTGGAGAAATTCATTTTTATTGTTTTCTTTCATCATTTTTTCGGTATTCATATTTTCCTTTGCCAAAATTCTGTAAATAGTTCTACCCAATTTTAAAAGTTATCAGATCAATGTTTATTTTCTGTTTCTACATTTCCGATTCTACGGCTGCTGACTACTCTCATTTGGTTCAATACGAGACGTCTATTCAGATAAAACAAATTCGATACACCTACTTTTTTGTTTGATGAATGCTCGTATAACCGACACTGTAACTAAATCCAGACTAAGATCGTCATCTCTATTCGCTGTATGTCCAGCATTGTCACATTGATAGGTACAACAGGTTTCAATCATTCGGGATATGATTTGAAGCTAGGGTAGAGTCGCTTCTGCTTCTATGGATACAACGCCATTATCTTCAAGCTTCATTTCAGTTGACGGTTAATAGGGGGATAGTGCGGACGAAAATTGGTTTGTTTTCGATGTATCTATCGAATCTTCTTTTCTAATTTATAGATATTACTTGTTTTGACTAAACAGGTTCCCTCCCTACTCATCGTATCTTTTTACTTGCATTTACTTTCTTATTTGAGCGCTGACTTTCAAGTTCCGAGTCTCCTTTTGCTTGATAATTTTTGTACCAATTTGTTCCTAAGGAATGAAAAAATCTTCTGACCTACAAGGTAGCCTATTTATTTCTTTTTTAAAACCAGCAACATTTCTATGGTTTTCTGTTGCTTCTTCTCCTACCATATAATCCTTCTAACTAAATTTTTCTATCATCTAGTTTAAAATTTATAGATTTATGACGTCATATTTCGTACATTCTAACTAATTATAGTATAGTGACTACTCCTATAAAAATTACCCATTTATTTTAAAATCACGAAAAAAATACTCTCCCATAACATCAGCAAATTGATAGGTTGAAGAAAATAGTAGATTTATATGATGAGAATAATCATTTTCTCAGCTCTACAGTCAAAAGATGATACAGGCTCTATAATGAAGTAAACTGATAAAAACAAAGCTGCTCAAGAAAGGATATCTCCATGGATGAACCTACAAAAATTACTTAGTTTAACAGACAAAAAAATCATTTTCCAAAGAATTGGCTTTCTGAAAAAAAGAAGGTAGACCTTCTCCTACATGATTCATGTAGGGTTAGATAATCAACCAACAGTGGGTTATATGAGATGTAGGATGAAAGTGATCAAATATAGAAAGGGAATCAAAAATACCTTCTAAATACCTTATAGTAACGGGACATTGGAAGGAACAATAATATTAAGGCCAGCAAACGAGTGACTGATAGATACCGCCATTCCTTCCATTTTTTTACCGTATTGACTTGATCCAGGGCTAGGTTTTCCAAGATCGATCCAAAAAAAAGAATCAATCGAAGCCTATTTCTGCTTCGATTGATTCTCGATGAAATTCTTTCAATTTTAACTCGCCAACACTACTTGTCAAAGAGCAAAAAAAGATACTTACATGAAGTATCTTCGATGACCCGTACGGGATTCGAACCCGTGTTACCGCCGTGAAAGGGCGGTGTCTTAACCGCTTGACCAACGGGCCAGGTAAAAATATGAAAGTAATGGGCCTAAATGGACTCGAACCATCGACCTCACGCTTATCAGGCGTGCGCTCTAACCAGCTGAGCTATAGGCCCATAAAAACTAAAGCGGGTGACGAGAATCGAACTCGCGACAACAGCTTGGAAGGCTGTGGTTTTACCACTAAACTACACCCGCAGTATGGCGCGGGACAGAATCGAACTGCCGACACATGGAGCTTCAATCCATTGCTCTACCAACTGAGCTACCGAGCCAAACGGTTCCGACGGGAATCGAACCCGCGATCTCCTGCGTGACAGGCAGGCATGTTAACCCCTACACCACGGAACCAATGTTTTTAGTTTTTAATTGCGGGAGCAGGATTTGAACCTACGACCTTCGGGTTATGAGCCCGACGAGCTACCAGACTGCTCCATCCCGCGATAATATGAAAAAGGAGGATAAGGGATTCGAACCCTTGCACGGTTTTACCCGCCTGACGGTTTTCAAGACCGTTCCCTTCAGCCGGACTTGGGTAATCCTCCAATATAAAGCTAATGACCCGTACGGGATTCGAACCCGTGTTACCGCCGTGAAAGGGCGGTGTCTTAACCGCTTGACCAACGGGCCAGATAAAAATGAAACGGAGAAGGAGGGATTTGAACCCTCGCGCCGGTTTCCCGACCTACACCCTTAGCAGGGGCGCCTCTTCAGCCACTTGAGTACTTCCCCAAAACCATTAAGATTTTGAATAAATGGGCCTAAATGGACTCGAACCATCGACCTCACGCTTATCAGGCGTGCGCTCTAACCAGCTGAGCTATAGGCCCATAAAAACTAAAAGCGGGTGACGAGAATCGAACTCGCGACAACAGCTTGGAAGGCTGTGGTTTTACCACTAAACTACACCCGCGTGGCGGTCCCGACGGGAATCGAACCCGCGATCTCCTGCGTGACAGGCAGGCATGTTAACCCCTACACCACGGAACCAATGTTTTTAGTTTTTAATTGCGGGAGCAGGATTTGAACCTACGACCTTCGGGTTATGAGCCCGACGAGCTACCAGACTGCTCCATCCCGCGATAATATGAAAAGGAGGATAAGGGATTCGAACCCTTGCACGGTTTTACCCGCCTGACGGTTTTCAAGACCGTTCCCTTCAGCCGGACTTGGGTAATCCTCCAATATGAAATACAACGTCGCTATGGACCTTGTAGGACTCGAACCTACGACCGGACGGTTATGAGCCGTCTGCTCTAACCAACTGAGCTAAAGGTCCAGGCTCTTAAATAATCGCGGCGGAGGGGATCGAACCCCCGACCTCCCGGGTATGAACCGGACGCTCTAGCCAGCTGAGCTACACCGCGAAAAAAAGTATTCATTATTTAAATGAAATGGAGCCTAGCGGGATCGAACCGCTGACCTCCTGCGTGCAAAGCAGGCGCTCTCCCAGCTGAGCTAAGGCCCCTTGAAACTATTTACTAATCGGGAAGACAGGATTCGAACCTGCGACCCCTTGGTCCCAAACCAAGTGCTCTACCAAGCTGAGCTACTTCCCGTAAAACTAACGCGCCCAAGAGGAGTCGAACCCCTAACCTTTTGATCCGTAGTCAAACACTCTATCCAATTGAGCTATGGGCGCATATTTGTAATGCCGAGGACCGGAATCGAACCGGTACGGTGATCACTCACCGCAGGATTTTAAGTCCTGTGCGTCTGCCAGTTCCGCCACCCCGGCGCGTAGTACATTGGCAAAGCGGAAAACGGGGTTCGAACCCGCGACCCCCACCTTGGCAAGGTGGTGCTCTACCACTGAGCTATTTCCGCGTATTTACGATGCCGGCTAAAGGACTTGAACCCTCGACCCTCTGATTACAAATCAGATGCTCTACCAACTGAGCTAAGCCGGCGTAAAAAAATAGAATAAATCATATGATGCGGGTGAAGGGACTTGAACCCCCACGCCGTAAGGCGCTAGATCCTAAATCTAGTGCGTCTGCCAATTCCGCCACACCCGCAAAAATATGAGCCGTACAGGGCTCGAACCTGTGACCCTCTGATTAAAAGTCAGATGCTCTACCAACTGAGCTAACGGCTCATATGGAGGTTAACGGGATCGAACCGCTGACCCTCTGCTTGTAAGGCAGATGCTCTCCCAGCTGAGCTAAACCTCCAAAGATAACAAAGCGTGGCGGCGTCCTACTCTCACAAGGGGCAACCCCTCACTACAATCGGCGCTAAGAAGCTTAACTTCTGTGTTCGGCATGGTTACAGGTGTATCCTTCTCGCCATCGCCACCACACTTGGTGTTATCTATATTTGAGTAAATCTTGTTCACTCAAAACTGGATTTGAAGTATCAGTAAGAAACTCTCCGAGTTTTTTCATTTTATTTTGGTTAAGTCCTCGATCGATTAGTATCAGTCCGCTCCATACATCACTGTACTTCCACTCCTGACCTATCTACCTGATCATCTCTCAGGGATCTTACTTTCTTAAAGAAATGGGAAATCTCATCTTGAGGTGGGCTTCACACTTAGATGCTTTCAGCGTTTATCCCTTCCCTACATAGCTACCCAGCAATGCCCTTGGCAGAACAACTGGTACACCAGCGGTAAGTCCATCCCGGTCCTCTCGTACTAAGGACAGCTCCTCTCAAATTTCCAACGCCCGCGACGGATAGGGACCGAACTGTCTCACGACGTTCTGAACCCAGCTCGCGTGCCGCTTTAATGGGCGAACAGCCCAACCCTTGGGACCGACTACAGCCCCAGGATGCGACGAGCCGACATCGAGGTGCCAAACCTCCCCGTCGATGTGGACTCTTGGGGGAGATAAGCCTGTTATCCCCAGGGTAGCTTTTATCCGTTGAGCGATGGCCCTTCCATGCGGAACCACCGGATCACTAAGCCCGACTTTCGTCCCTGCTCGACTTGTAGGTCTCGCAGTCAAGCTCCCTTCTGCCTTTACACTCTTCGAATGATTTCCAACCATTCTGAGGGAACCTTTGGGCGCCTCCGTTACTCTTTAGGAGGCGACCGCCCCAGTCAAACTGCCCATCTGACACTGTCTCCCACCACGATAAGTGGTGCGGGTTAGAGTGGCCATAACGCAGGGGTAGTATCCCACCAGCGCCTCCATCGAAACTAGCGTTCCGACTTCTACGGCTCCTACCTATCCTGTACATGCGGTACAGACACTCAATATCAAACTACAGTAAAGCTCCATGGGGTCTTTCCGTCCTGTCGCGGGTAACCTGCATCTTCACAGGTACTAAAATTTCACCGAGTCTCTCGTTGAGACAGTGCCCAAATCGTTACGCCTTTCGTGCGGGTCGGAACTTACCCGACAAGGAATTTCGCTACCTTAGGACCGTTATAGTTACGGCCGCCGTTTACTGGGGCTTCAATTCGTACCTTCGCTTACGCTAAGCACTCCTCTTAACCTTCCAGCACCGGGCAGGCGTCAGCCCCTATACTTCATCTTACGATTTTGCAGAGACCTGTGTTTTTGATAAACAGTCGCTTGGGCCTATTCACTGCGGCTGATCTGACGATCAGCACCCCTTCTCCCGAAGTTACGGGGTCATTTTGCCGAGTTCCTTAACGAGAGTTCTCTCGCTCACCTTAGGATTCTCTCCTCGACTACCTGTGTCGGTTTGCGGTACGGGTCGTTGTTTTCTCACTAGAAGCTTTTCTCGGCAGTGTGACGTCAGGAACTTCGGTACTATTATTTCCCTCCCCATCACAGCTTGTCCTTAAAGTTAGAAGCATTTGACTCCTATCAAGACTTACTGCTTGGACAGACATTTCCGATCGTCTGCATTCCTTAGCCTCCTGCGTCCCTCCATTGCTCAAACAAAAACAACGAGTACAGGAATATCAACCTGTTGTCCATCGCCTACGCCTGTCGGCCTCGGCTTAGGTCCCGACTAACCCTGGGCGGACGAGCCTTCCCCAGGAAACCTTAGTCATTCGGTGGACAGGATTCTCACCTGTCTTTCGCTACTCATACCGGCATTCTCACTTCTAAGCGCTCCAGCAGTCCTCACGATCTACCTTCAACGCCCTTAGAACGCTCTCCTACCAATACACCTAAAGGTGTACTCCACAGCTTCGGTAATATGTTTAGCCCCGGTACATTTTCGGCGCAGGGTCACTCGACTAGTGAGCTATTACGCACTCTTTAAATGGTGGCTGCTTCTAAGCCAACATCCTAGTTGTCTGTGCAACCCCACATCCTTTTCCACTTAACATATATTTTGGGACCTTAGCTGGTGGTCTGGGCTGTTTCCCTTTCGACTATGGATCTTATCACTCACAGTCTGACTCCCGGATATGAATGAATGGCATTCGGAGTTTATCTGAATTCGGTAACCCGAGATGGGCCCCTAGTCCAAACAGTGCTCTACCTCCATCATTCTCAATTCCGAGGCTAGCCCTAAAGCTATTTCGGAGAGAACCAGCTATCTCCAAGTTCGTTTGGAATTTCTCCGCTACCCACACCTCATCCCCGCACTTTTCAACGTACGTGGGTTCGGTCCTCCAGTGCGTTTTACCGCACCTTCAACCTGGACATGGGTAGATCACATGGTTTCGGGTCTACGACTACATACTCAAACGCCCTATTCAGACTCGCTTTCGCTGCGGCTCCGTCTCTTCAACTTAACCTCGCATGCAATCGTAACTCGCCGGTTCATTCTACAAAAGGCACGCCATCACCCATTAACGGGCTTTGACTTGTTGTAGGCACACGGTTTCAGGTTCTATTTCACTCCCCTTCCGGGGTGCTTTTCACCTTTCCCTCACGGTACTGGTTCACTATCGGTCACTAGGGAGTATTTAGCCTTGGGAGATGGTCCTCCCGGATTCCGACGGAATTCCTCGTGTTCCGCCGTACTCAGGATCCTCCTAGGTGCCTTCCAAATTTCATCTACGGGGCTTTCACCCTCTTTGACTGACTTTTCCAAGTCATTCGACTATCTGAAAGAACTACCATATCGGAGTCCTACAACCCCAATGAGCAAGCTCATTGGTTTGGGCTTTTCCCGTTTCGCTCGCCGCTACTCAGGGAATCGAATTTTCTTTCTCTTCCTGCAGGTACTTAGATGTTTCAGTTCTCTGCGTCTACCTCGTATACGCTATGTATTCACGTATACGTAACATCCTATAAAAGATGCTGGGTTCCCCCATTCGGAAATCTCTGGATCATAGCTTACGTACAGCTCCCCAAAGCATATCGGTGTTAGTCCCGTCCTTCATCGGCTCCTAGTGCCAAGGCATCCACCGTGCGCCCTTATTCACTTAACCTTATCAACCTTACGGTTGGGTTTTGATCTTTCTTCTAGCGATAGAAGTCCAATCAAGAAAAATAAGCAATTGAACTTATTAAAAAACTCATTCAACGCGGTGTTCTCGGTTTGTATTACTTACATTTTTACTTCAATATCCAGTTTTCAATGAACAAAATTTTGAGAGTAGACCTCTCAAAACTGAACAAAGTATCGACAAACGTGTGTAGTCTCCGTAATATTCCTTAGAAAGGAGGTGATCCAGCCGCACCTTCCGATACGGCTACCTTGTTACGACTTCACCCCAATCATCTATCCCACCTTAGGCGGCTGGCTCCAAAAAGGTTACCTCACCGACTTCGGGTGTTACAAACTCTCGTGGTGTGACGGGCGGTGTGTACAAGGCCCGGGAACGTATTCACCGCGGCGTGCTGATCCGCGATTACTAGCGATTCCGGCTTCATGTAGGCGAGTTGCAGCCTACAATCCGAACTGAGAGAAGCTTTAAGAGATTAGCTTAGCCTCGCGACTTCGCGACTCGTTGTACTTCCCATTGTAGCACGTGTGTAGCCCAGGTCATAAGGGGCATGATGATTTGACGTCATCCCCACCTTCCTCCGGTTTGTCACCGGCAGTCTTGCTAGAGTGCCCAACTAAATGATGGCAACTAACAATAAGGGTTGCGCTCGTTGCGGGACTTAACCCAACATCTCACGACACGAGCTGACGACAACCATGCACCACCTGTCACTTTGCCCCCGAAGGGGAAGCTCTATCTCTAGAGTGGTCAAAGGATGTCAAGACCTGGTAAGGTTCTTCGCGTTGCTTCGAATTAAACCACATGCTCCACCGCTTGTGCGGGCCCCCGTCAATTCCTTTGAGTTTCAACCTTGCGGTCGTACTCCCCAGGCGGAGTGCTTAATGCGTTAGCTGCAGCACTGAAGGGCGGAAACCCTCCAACACTTAGCACTCATCGTTTACGGCGTGGACTACCAGGGTATCTAATCCTGTTTGCTCCCCACGCTTTCGAACCTCAGCGTCAGTTACAGACCAGAGAGCCGCCTTCGCCACTGGTGTTCCTCCATATATCTACGCATTTCACCGCTACACATGGAATTCCACTCTCCTCTTCTGCACTCAAGTCTCCCAGTTTCCAATGACCCTCCCCGGTTGAGCCGGGGGCTTTCACATCAGACTTAAGAAACCGCCTGCGCTCGCTTTACGCCCAATAAATCCGGACAACGCTTGCCACCTACGTATTACCGCGGCTGCTGGCACGTAGTTAGCCGTGGCTTTCTGGTTAGATACCGTCAAGGGGTGAACAGTTACTCTCACCCTTGTTCTTCTCTAACAACAGAGTTTTACGATCCGAAAACCTTCTTCACTCACGCGGCGTTGCTCGGTCAGACTTTCGTCCATTGCCGAAGATTCCCTACTGCTGCCTCCCGTAGGAGTTTGGGCCGTGTCTCAGTCCCAATGTGGCCGATCACCCTCTCAGGTCGGCTATGCATCGTGGCCTTGGTGAGCCGTTACCTCACCAACTAGCTAATGCACCGCGGGTCCATCCATCAGCGGCACCGTAAAGCGCCTTTCAAAACGAAACCATGCGGTTTCGATTGTTATACGGTATTAGCACCTGTTTCCAAGTGTTATCCCCTTCTGATGGGCAGGTTACCCACGTGTTACTCACCCGTTCGCCACTCCTCTTTTCCCGGTGGAGCAAGCTCCGGTGGGAAAAGAAGCGTTCGACTTGCATGTATTAGGCACGCCGCCAGCGTTCGTCCTGAGCCAGGATCAAACTCTCATAATAAAAGTTAGAACAATCTTTCGATTGTTAAGCTCAATTGTTTGCTAGCATATTGCTTGCTTGTTAAAAATGTTTGTTGTCTTGAATTGAATCAAGACGCCCTACACATTTGGTTTGTCTTACTTTGTTCAGTTTTCAAAGGTCTACGTGATAAATGAAACACAACTGTCTCAACTTATCGTTTGTGATTGCCGTAGCAACTTTTATATCTTAGCAAACTCTCGAATGATTGTCAACTATTTTTTAAAAGTTTTTTTGAACTCTTTTTTCATGAGGTCGTTTTAGCAACTCACTTATCATAACTTATCGTTTGTTATTTGTCAACAGTTAATTTTGTTTTTTTCTTTGCGAAATCAACGTTTATCTGTTGTCGTTCACAAGCGACTTGGTTATCTTATCATGTGTTGTCCCACACGTCAAGAACTTTTTTATGATCATTCAGAAGTTATGAAACTTAACTTTTGAACAAATAATAATATACCAACTAAAATCTTATTGGTCAACGAATTTTTTTGTGTTTTTTCAAGTTTTTTAGTTATACGATTAATATACTGAAAAACGATTTAAACGTTCGCTTTTCGCATGGCATAAAGATGTTGAAAACCTTTATCTACATAAATCATTCGCCATTGCAATTACGCTGAAACTTCTATAAAGTAGACTCATTTCTAATGGTTCCGTTTTCTTTTTTTATATCTATCTTATCCCTTTCCATAACTTTCTCTGAAATGGTTCATTGATACGCATTTACTTAAAAATTAGTTTCAATAAAGTCTTAAATATAGAACAAGATTTCAAGCAAAGTTATCTCATTTTTTCTCTAAAAAATAAACCGACAGCAGCTAGAAATAAAAAACATTTCTGGCTATTGTCGGTTTGGTTCCCTGAACTGGTTGTTTCTATTTATGTCTCAGATTTAACGCATGGTTGGGAATAGTAATACGTCACGGATCGATTGAGCATCGGTCAATAGCATGACTAGACGGTCGATTCCGATACCTAGTCCGCCAGTTGGTGGCATGCCATATTCTAGCGCTTCTAAGAAGTCTTCGTCTAAACCATGTGCTTCATCGTTTCCAAGCTCGCGTTCTTTTTCTTGCGCTTCAAAACGTTCTCTTTGATCGATTGGATCATTCAGCTCAGTAAAGGCATTAGCAAATTCTTTACCTGTGATGAACAATTCGAAACGGTCAGTAAAACGTGGGTCTTCAGGATTTTTCTTCGCCAATGGAGAAACTTCTACTGGATGTCCATAGACAAAAGTAGGTTGCACTAAGGTTTCTTCCACAAACGCTTCAAAGAATTCATTGATGACGTGACCAACACCCATTGCTTCTGTCACTTCAACTTGGTGTTCTTTTGCAATCGCTAGTGCTTCTTCTAAGGTCATTTCTTTCCAGAAATCAACACCTGTATGCTCTTTGATTGCATCGACCATATGCACACGTTTGAAATCACTCTCTAAATCAACTGCTTGACCTGCATAAGTGATTTTAGCTGTTCCTAATACTTTTTCAGCTGCATTACGGATGATACCTTCTGTCAAGTTCATCACATCTTGAAAATCAGTATATGCAGTGTATGCTTCAAGCATCGTGAACTCAGGGTTGTGGGTCGTATCGATTCCTTCATTACGGAATACACGGCCGATCTCATAAACTTTTTCCATACCACCAACGATCAGACGTTTCAAATGAAGTTCTAACGCAATACGTAGATATAGATCCATATCTAACGCATTGTGATGTGTGATAAACGGACGTGCTGCTGCTCCACCGGCTTCATTATGCAAGACTGGTGTTTCAACTTCGATATAGCCGTTCCCATCTAAATAGCGACGGATCTCACTAATGATTTGACTGCGTTTCATGAAGCGGTCAAAACTATCTCTATTACTTACTAAATCAAGGTAACGCTGTCTGTATCGTTGTTCGATGTTCGTTAATCCATGATATTTATCTGGTAATGGACGAAGTGCTTTTGATAAGATGACGATTTCAGAGGCTTTAATCGATACCTCACCTGTATCAGTTTTCATGATTTCTCCAGTTACGCCAAAGAAATCTCCTAAGTCAGCATGTTTGAATACTTCATAAGCTTCTTCACCTACTCGGTCTTTGCGTACGTAGATTTGGATTTGGCCTTCTCTGTCTTGCAGATGAGCAAATCCAGCTTTACCTTTTCCACGGCGTGTCATCATACGGCCAGCAACACTCGCTGTCAATGCCATCTCCGCCAATTCTTCTTTTGTACGTGGATCAAATAATTCGTGCAATTCTTGGGAATTATGTGTACGCTCAAATCGCTTACCAAATGGATCGATCCCATTTTCTCTCAATTGCTCCATTTTTTCACGACGAACAATCATTTGATCGTTTAAATCTTCTAATTGATTTTGTTGTTCCTCAGTCACAAAAGTTCCTCCATTCTCATCTTATTCTCTTCCTTATAATGCCAATGAAACGCAAAAAAAGCAAGCCGAACTTAGTGTTTCGGCTTGAATTTCGCAAAAAACTTAGAATAACTTCCTAAGATTGAAGTGATAATTTTTCACTTTTTTCAACCAATTGGTCAAGCAGTTCATTGATTTCATGCTGTTTCTCAGTCTTATTGATCGCTAATTTGATCTTGGCTGCCCGGGAGACACCTTTTAGATAGTAGGAAGCGTGTGTCCGAAACTCACGACAGGCGATGGTTTCTCCTTTTAAATCAACTAAACGTTCTAGATGTAATTTTGCAGTAGCAATTTTTTCGCGTGCGGTTGGTTCCGGAATCAGCTCTCCAGTTTCTAAATAATGTTGCGTCCGATGGATCATCCAAGGATTCCCTAAAGCAGCACGTCCGATCATGACGCCATCGGCACCCACGTATTCCAACATGCGTTTTGCATCTTCTGGCGTTTTGACGTCTCCATTACCCATAAAAGGAATCGTTAGATGTTTTTTGACTTCCTTTAACACTTCCCAATCGGCTTTTCCTTCATACATTTGCACACGTGTTCGTCCGTGCATGGCTACTGCACCGGCACCGGCTGCTTGAGCAGCTAATGCGTTTTCGACAGCAAAAACATGTTCTTCGTCCCAACCAATACGCATTTTCACAGTAACTGGCACATCAACTGCCGATGCAACTGCATGAACCATTTCATAGACTTTATCAGGGTCTAATAACCATTTTGCACCTGCTTCAGCTTTGATGATTTTATTGACTGGGCATCCCATATTGATATCAATGATATCTGCTGTAGTATGCTTCTCAACAAACTGTGCTGCTTCTACTAGTGTGTCTTTGTTCCCACCAAATATTTGCAAACTTAATGGATGCTCCGTTTCGTCGATATGCAGCATTTCCAATGTTTTTTTGTTGCGGAAATGAATACCTTGGTCACTGATCATCTCACAAACGACCATTCCTGCACCAAATTCTTTGACGGTTACACGAAATGCGGCGTTCGTGATCCCTGCCATTGGTGCTACAACCACGCGATTCGGTATTTCAACGTTCCCGATTTTCCATGTGTGATCCACTTATAATCCTCCCAAGGCTTCTGTCTTCAATGCTGCTAGGTCATCTTCTGTGTAGGTATACTTATTATTACAAAATGAGCAAACTGCTTCTGCGCCATGGTCTTCATCGATCATTGCTTGGATTTCTGCTGCGCCTAAAGCAATGATTGCTTCACCAAACTTTTCTTTCGAACAATCACATTTGAACTGCACAGGCATTTTTTCTAGTACTTGCAATTCGTCTGTTCCTAACAATCCTTGCAAGATTTCTTCAGGTGTCAACCCTTCATCTAAGAGTGTAGAAATACGTGGTGTTGTTTTCAGTTGCTCTTCGATTTTCGCAATCGTTTCTTCGTCTGCCCCTGGCATGATCTGGATCATAAAACCACCCGCTGTCTTGATGGTATCATCCGTATTGACTAAGACGCTTAGCCCTACAGCTGAAGGGATTTGTTCTGAAATCGCTAAATAGTACGTGAAATCTTCAGCTAGTTCACCAGATACAATCGGTGTTTGTCCTGAAAAAGGTTCTTTTAACCCTAGATCTTTTGTCACACTGAACATCCCTTGTGTCCCTACTGCTCCACGTACATCGATTTTTCCTTCTGCGTTCAGCGGTAAACTTAGGTGTGGATTTTTGATATACCCTTTGACATCACCTTTACCATTCGCATCAACAACGATCCCACCTGCAGGGCCATCTCCTTGGATGCGTACTGTTAATTTATCTTCTCCTTTAACTGTCGCACCTAGAAGCAGACTACCAACTAATGCACGGCCTAATGCTGCTGATGATGTATGCCAAGTATCATGGCGTTGCTGCGCTTCTGCGACAGTATTGGTTGCACGAACAGCATATGCTCGAACAAATCCGTCATTGGCTAATGCCTTTACTAAATAATCTTCCATTTGTATGTACCTCATTTCCCGATTTTAAAACTCATAGTGAATCATACTAGTAACTTCCAAATTTTTCAACTTTTGAATTTGTAAATTCTGCGTTTCTTTTTTAAATATCAGACACAAAAAAAGAGCTGCGACTTTCGTCACAGCTTCTTTCTTTATCTATTTTGATCATCTGAATGATTTTGTTCATCCGTTGAAGTCGATTGATTGTCATCATTCAACTCTTTTTTCGCTTCATCAAACTCATGCTTTTCTTCTGCTTGTTTTTCCGCATCTTTTTCTTCTAGTGCACGTTTTGCTTCTTCAAACGTTTGCGCTTCTTTTTCACTAGGGAAGTCTGCCGATTCTGCTCCTTCAGGCATTACACCTTTTTCAAAGAGAGATTTGATTGCTTTGGCATCCAATGTTTCAAATTCAAGCAGTTTTTCTGCGATCAGTTTGTGTTGTGCACGGTGTGCTTCGATGATTTCATGTGCTTTTTGATGTGCTTCCATCAAGATCTTGCGTACTTCTTGGTCGATTTCAAAAGCAACTTGTTCTGAGTATGCTTTCGTTTGACCATAGTCACGGCCTACGAATACTTGGTGGTTTCCTTCATATTGGACAGGACCTAAGCGATCACTCATCCCATACTCTGTAACCATGCTTCTTGCTAGTGCTGTTGCTTGTTCAAAGTCATTTGATGCACCAGTAGATTGAACGTTGAAGATGATTTCTTCTGCGGTACGTCCACCTAGTAAACCAACGATTTGTTCAAACATATCTTCTTTTGTCATTAAGAATTGATCTTCTTTTGGTAAAGCGATCATATATCCACCAGCACGTCCACGCGGGATGATCGTTACTTTGTGAACGACACGGGCACGACTCAAGACAAGTCCAACGATCGTATGACCTGCTTCATGGTAAGCGACCATTTCGCGTTCGCGTTTGCTGATGACACGGTCTTTCTTGGCTGGTCCAGCAATCACGCGGTCTTCTGCTTCATCGATATCAGAAGCATCGATTTTTTTCTTGTTTCGACGAGCAGCTACTAATGCTGCTTCGTTTAAGACGTTTTCTAAATCAGCACCAGCAAAACCTGGTGTTTGTTGTGCTACGACTTTCAAATCAACATCGTCAGCAATTGGTTTGTTTCTTGCGTG
Organism: Enterococcus mundtii; assembly: GCF_002813755.1. Lineage (NCBI taxonomy): Bacteria > Bacillati > Bacillota > Bacilli > Lactobacillales > Enterococcaceae > Enterococcus > Enterococcus mundtii. The sequence continues at coordinate 2,827,255 of NZ_CP018061.1, forward strand.
AACTCGTAAAATCGCTTCACGGCCTTTGACATCTGGACGACCAACTAAAATTTGACGGTCAAAACGTCCTGGACGAAGCAAGGCTGGATCTAATACGTCTGAACGGTTTGTCGCTGCAATCACGATCACGCCTTCATTTCCATCGAATCCATCCATTTCAACAAGCAATTGGTTCAGTGTTTGTTCACGTTCATCGTGTCCGCCACCCATACCAGCGCCACGTTGACGACCGACAGCATCGATTTCATCAATAAAGATGATTGCTGGAGCATTCTTTTTTGCAGTTTCAAATAAGTCACGAACTCGGCTTGCACCGACCCCAACAAACATTTCAACAAAGTCTGAACCCGAAATAGAGTAGAATGGTACGCCAGCTTCACCAGCAACTGCTTTGGCAAGCAATGTTTTACCTGTTCCTGGAGGTCCTTCTAAGAGAACTCCGGCTGGGATACGTGCACCCAGTTCAATGAAGCGTCTTGGATCTTTTAGGAACTCAACGACTTCGACAAGTTCTTGTTTTTCTTCTTCCGCACCCGCTACATCAGAGAAACGAACGCGATTTGCTTTTTTGTCGGCTTCTTTTGCTTTGGATTTCCCAAAGTTCATCACACGGCCTCCGCCGCCTCCGCCGCCACCTTGTTGTCCCATCATCATATAGAAGAAGAAGACGATGATCACGATTGGCAAGAAGCTTAATAGGAGTGATACCCATACGCCGCTACTTGATTCTTCTCTGATCGTAGTTGCTACGTTGTTGTCTTTTGCCAACTCTGTGACTTGGCTCAATGTTGTATCGTTTGGCAAAATAATCGTAGTGAAGTGCGTAGTTGATGTCTCAGTAGTACCTAGAATCGATAGACCGCCACTATTTGCAACTGTCTGTTGTTCTTTGTATTCACCTGAGATCTTATACACACCATTAGCAGGTTGCACCTCAAAGTTTTTGATTTTGCCTTCTTGTAATTGTTCAGTGAATTTTGAGTACTCGATATCTGACGACCGTTGGCCATTGTTACCAAAAATAAAGTAGACGACCATTACCATCGCTAAGATTACGAGGACATAATACAAGGCATTTTTCATCATGCCATTGTTTTTTTTGTTCATAGTTGTCCTCCCTATGCGTTATTTTTACTTGATAAATCTTTTATCAATCCTGACCATACTATTGTAACATAATTTATGAGAGATAGATGATTAATTTGATTGATAAACGCTCGGTTTTAGTACACCGATGTATGGAAGATTTCGATAGGCTTCTGCATAATCTAATCCGTAACCTACCACAAACTCGTTTGGCACATTGAAACCAATGTAATCCGCTTCGATATCTACGACTCTGCCTTCGGGCTTATCAAGAAGTGTCACGATTTTAACTGAGTTTGCTTTACGGTATTTAAATAGATCGACTAAATAAGCAAGTGTTCTTCCGCTATCAATGATGTCTTCGACGATCAATAAATCACGGCCTTCCACATTCGTATCCAAGTCTTTTACGATTTTCACTTCACCTGATGAAACAGTTGCGTTACCGTAACTTGAAACATCCATAAAATCCAATTCTAGGTAAGCATCGATCGAACGGATAATGTCTGCCATAAATGGGACAGCACCTTTCAATACACCAACAACCAACGGATTTTTATCTTGATAATTTTCAGTTAACTCTTTTCCTAGTTCTTTACAACGAACTTGTATCTCTTCTTGCGTGATCAATACTCTCTCGATATCTTTTTCTAACATCAGGTTCTCCTTCCAATTGCTTCTTTTTGATATTTGTAAAGAAGTATGTAGTGTATTTTATCAGTTTCTACACCAATACTCAAATAAGAATGGACAAAAGGGACTAGACTCCATAGATTTCTCCCTTCATCTATAATAACCCATGAATTTTTTCGTTGTGCAACAGATATTTTTTTATCGATAAAATATCTTGACACTTTTTTGTTCAATGTCTCCGTCAATTGGATGCGATCTCCCGGTTTTCGCCGATCGACCCAAAGCGATTGTTCGGCTGATAACCATAGATCATGAGTGAAGATTTCACCTGTTTCATCCAGTTTCCAATCTGGAAGTTGGTCGGGGGTGTAGATCCCTAACCATTCCGACTCTCCTAACTGAATGGATTGATTCGGTATGATTTCTAACGGAGTATCTTGGTGATTAGTTGATCGTTCCTTTTTTCTTTTATAAAGATAAAGTACTTCATAGGAACGTTCGATCACCCAGCGTTTGCCCAGATCAATCTGCCATTGTCCTGCGGCTTGTTCACATTGTTGTAACAACGTATCAATCTGTTTTTCTTTGATCGTCACTTTCGTAACTGGAAAAACGTAATCAAAGAACGTGTAAAAGAAGAAGTAACGTTCAAATGATTCCAAACTTTCGATCACCGTCCACGGAATAGATAAGCGCTCTTCTCCATACGTAAGATGTTCCGTGATCATCTGATGAGTATTTTTTCGGATAAATTGCTCTGCCCATTGGATTTGTTGCGAGAATTTTTGGAAATGAGCCATCGCCTGGGTATTTTCTTTTTTCAATTGTGGTACGACTAAATGACGCAGTCGATTACGTTGGACAGTTAGTTCCTGATTGGTATGGTCCTCAAAAAAAGGTAAATCTTCTGCTTCCGCATACGCATACAATTGTTCTTTACTAAATGACAACAACGGTCGAATCAGTCGCCCACCAGCAAAAGGTTGCGTTTCCTTGATTCCCGCATACGTACCTAGCTGCCCACCACGAATGATTTTCATCAAAATCGTTTCCATTTGATCATCCCCATGGTGCGCTGTCATCAATGTATCATAATGATCATGTCGTACGATCTCATCAAATTTCTCATACCGAAAAGCTCGAGCAGCCGTTTCAATTCCTTGTTCCGCTGGATTCTCCCATACTTTCAAGTGGAAAGTAAGATTGTTTTTATCGCAAAAGTCAGCAAGATAGGCTGCTTCATCCGCAGAAACGCTCCGTAAGCGATGATCGATATGGACAACCCCTAACCGAAAGCCAATTTGTTTTTGGGCGGTCATTAAGCAATCGAGTAAAACCATCGAGTCTACACCACCGGAAACAGCAACTAGTATTTTCGCATGTTCAGACAGATAGCCACGGCGTAAGCCTCTTTTTATAAATGCTTGTTTAAACTGACTTGCTCTTCTATCCATTGGTGTCACATCCTTTTACAAAATAAAAAGAGCGGACAAAAGTCTGTGACAATTGCCTGCCCTTCAATTTCGCTTAGCTTAGCTACGGCGACCGCCACGGCCTCCGCGTTTTCCTTCTGTGTTGCGTTTTAAGGAAGTCAATCGATCATCGCTATCTTTTAAAAATGAGCTCATCAATGAATCGAAGTCTTCTTTTGTATTGGAAGGTTGGCTGCGAGAAAAAGATTTTTTCTGCGGTGCGCGTCCTCGATTATCTCGAGTTTCTTTTTGTGGATATCTCTTTTGACGATTTTCATCATTAGTTTCTACTGGTTGCTCTTGTGCTTTGCGGATAGATAAACCGATTTTCCCATCATCATTGACTGTAATGACTTTGACTGTTACCTCATCACCAACGCTCAATACATCATGAATATCCTTGATATAACCGTTTGATACTTCACTGATATGAACTAACCCTGTTTTGCCAGCTCCTAAATCAATAAACGCGCCAAAATTTGTGATTCCTGAAACTTTTCCTTGCAGTTTTGCTCCTACCTCGATTGACATAAAAAAAATGTTCCTCCTAATTATTTCCCTTTTTTTATATTACTGCTTATTGGGCAGTTGTTGAACTCGTTGTTTGTTCATCGGTGTCTGCTGAATTATCTGTCGTAGATTCAAGTATCGGGTAGACTTGCTCCCCTTCTTTTGAATAGAAAAATTTGCTTCTAGCAAGTTTTGCTACGTAATCTTCATCTTTAAGCAATTTCACGTCTTCTGTGAGTTGGTCTACATCTTTATTGATTTGTTGTAACTCTGTATCTGCTTCGACTTTTAATTCATTTAAATGATTCATTCGTTGCATATCATTAAAAATTTGGAAACCTATTACAGCGAAAATGACCAAAGCACCTAAAAAGATGGCTGCTAACCTGCGTCTACGAAAAATCAATTGGCGTTGTTGTTGTTGAAATTCGACATATTTTTTCTTTGCATACTCTGTGTCTAGTGCAGCGATTTTATTGCTTTTGTTTGCCACCTGTATTCGCTCCAATCTTTTTTGATTGTCATTCTTTATTATACCAACATCCTGAATGCTTGTCTAATCTATTTCGCTTGTGTTTTGTACTCGTGTTTCTGACAAGACTTCATACATTTTTTGTGCATCTTCTTTTTTTGTTGACTCATGCAACTCTGCTACCTTGATTTCCATCGTTTTGTTGCCAAATTGGATGTCCAATTGGTCTCCAACCTTGACATCACTGGAAGATTTCGCGAGTTTGCCATTGATTTTGATTCGTCCTTTATCCGCCACTTCTTTAGCGACAGATCGGCGCTTGATGATTCGCGAGATTTTTAAAAATTTATCTAATCGCATCTCATGTCCTCACTTTTCTTTTTTTATTTTTTTCAAACGTAAGATTTTCTTACCAAATGGCAGTAACAGCCATTCACGGATCGTAAATAATTTTGTCCAGATCACTGCATATACAAATGTGACTACGCCTATAATGACACCGCCTAGGCTGGCAAAAAGAGCAGTCGAGCGATGGCTCACTGGACCAAACAATAAGTTTAAGAAGCCATAATACACAAACAACGCTAAGACCATACAACCTAAACATTGGATTAATTTCTTACCAAATTTTCGTTCGTGCCAAAAACTATTGATTGCTGGAGTTTCAGTACGGACAAAATACCATAAAGTCACTGATAGTCCAAGTAATGTCGATAAACTAGCACCGACTGTTCCTAAATAACTCGTGAGAAGGGGGGTAGCTAAAGCTTTAGCAAGCAAGCCCCAACCAGCACCCTTTAATGAGGGGCGAAAAGAGTTTTTACTTTGAGCAATGCTTTGGTACGCTTGAATAATTGCAGTTAGTCCAATGGAAAAAACAAACAGAACTAGTGTCATATTTCCAGCATAATCTTTAAACAATGCGTAATTGATATAAGGCAACAATACAGCTAATCCTACTGAAGCTGCCAACGCCAATGCAGTCGTCAGACGCAAGTAAATTTTTGCTGTGGAATAAAATTGTCCTTTGACTGCACTCGTTAGGTAGCGTGTCAACGCGGGTAAGAACGTAGCACTTAAAGCTGTAGCAATAACTAATCCTAATTGAACTAACGGTTGCCCACGATCATATACTCCTTTAGCTATTTTAGATGCTTGCTCGGATAAACCATAGATTTGTAACGCATTCTTAACAAAAAAAGAATCAATCAATTGGAAGAAGATCAATAGACCACTATAAATGGATACTAATCCCCCTTCAATCAAGAACCGGCGCACGAGTGATTTCGCTGGCCTTCTTAAAATCGGAAAGTGGCGGAAGCTCAATGCACCACCATGGATTTTTTGTTCATAATAGTACAGTACACCATATGCACATACGCCACCAAATACTGCGCCACTCATTGCCGCTGTGCCTGTTTGATAGACTGTCCAGCCTAATCGCTTAAAGGCAATCGCGCTAAAAACAATGATCGCTACACGAACAATTTGTTCAACGACTTGCGAAACCGCTGTGGGCTCCATTAAAAACCGACCTTGAAAATTCCCACGATAATAAGATAGTCCTGGCATCAACAAAAACGTGAAGGAGACGATCCGAATCAACGGCATCAATTGTTGATCCCCCATCATGAGAGCGATCCAGTGACTAAATGAAAATACGAAGAGCCAGAGTAAAAAGCCTGACCAAAAAACAAGGGGATAAAGATTTTTCAATGCTTGTCTTTGTTCGAAAGGGTCTTTTTTTTCTGCTACATATTTAGAGATAAACTGGGGTAGCCCCGACAAAGCGAGTGTCATCGCAATACCATAAATAGGATAAACTTGTTGATAAACATAAAAACCTTCATCGCCCACTAAGTTTTGCAATGGAATCCGATATAGTGCGCTGAGGACTTTTGCTATAAAGGAGGCAAGCGTCAACACAAAGGCACCGTGCATCACTTGACGCATTTCTTTATGATCCAAAGGTTCAGCCCCTTCCTATGCAGTCGCATATTTCTGTTCGCGCAATGCTTTGACAAATTGTTGGATTTCTTGCAACCAAACAGCAGTCGTTGTTTGAGGTGGCAAGGTCAAACGAATCATCATTTGTTCTTTTTCCACACCAAGTCCTGCTTTTAATTTTGTAGCAGTCAGCGCTTCAAATAATTGTTCAACCGTGTAGCGTTTTGTTCCCACTTTGCTCAACTTGAACACAATGGTTTGTTGTTGCTTACGGATCATCTCTAGCAATGCACGATCGCCATCCATTTTGATTTGTCCAATCGTCAACAAATGTGCGACTTCTTCAGGATATTCACCAAAACGATCCAGGAGATCTGCTTCTAATTCATCCAACATCTCTTGTGAATCCAATTCGCGAATCCGTTTATATATTTCGATTTTTTGGCGTTGATCTGACACATAACTTTCTGGTAGATAGGCATCGACGCCTAGATCAATCTCCACAGAAGTTTTTTCTGTTTGTTGATTTTTACCTTGTTTACGAGCGACTGCTTCACTCAACATTTGAGAGTACATATCGAAACCAACAGCATCGATAAATCCATGTTGTTGCGCCCCTAGCAAGTTACCAGCACCACGGATCGATAAATCTCGCATCGCGATTTTAAATCCTGAACCCAATTCCGTAAAGTCTTTGATTGCTTGAAGACGCTTTTCGCTGACTTCATTAAGGATTTTTTGCTGTTCGTACATAAAATAAGCATAAGCGACGCGATTGCTTCGTCCGACACGTCCTCGTAATTGGTAAAGCGTAGAGAGTCCCATATAATCGGCATTTTCTACGAAGAGTGTGTTTGCATTTGGAATATCCACCCCTGTTTCGATGATCGTCGTCGTCACTAAGACATCATACTGTCCCTCGATAAAGTCGAATAATGTGTTTTCCAGTTGGACTTCCGTCATCTGTCCATGTGCATAGGCGATCCTCGCTTCGGGAACTAATGCTTGGATTTCTTCTACTTTACGCTCAATCGTTTCTACACGATTATATAAGTAGAAAACTTGTCCACCACGTCCCATCTCTCGTTGGATCGCTTCTCGGATCGCACCTGGATTTTTTTCCATCACATACGTTTGGATCGGATACCGATTCGCCGGTGGCGTTTCGATCACCGATAGATCCCGTACGCCCAGCATCGACATATGCAGTGTTCGCGGAATAGGTGTCGCTGTCAAAGTCAGCACATCCACTTGCGCACGCAATTGTTTCAAACGTTCTTTGTGTTTTACACCAAAACGTTGTTCTTCATCCACGATCAATAGTCCTAAATCGCTAAATTCAATATCTTTTGATAATACTCGATGGGTACCCACAACAATATCTAGTTGTCCTGTGCGTAATTCTTCGATCGTTTCTTTTTGTTGTTTCTTTGTTCGGAAACGACTCAGCAAACCAACATTCACTGGGAATCCCTCAAAGCGTTCCAACATCGTTTCGTAATGTTGTTGCGCCAAGATTGTTGTCGGCACAAGAAATGCCACTTGTTTACTTTCTTTGACTGCTTTAAAAGCGGCACGTAGCGCAACTTCTGTTTTCCCATAGCCGACGTCCCCCACGAGTAAACGATCCATTGGTTTTTCTTTTTCCATATCTCGTTTGATTTCCGCCGCACTTCGGAGTTGGTCATCTGTTTCCGAATATGGAAAAGCATTCTCAAATTCTTTTTGATAAGAGTCATCTGGACCAAATGCGTATCCCTTTTCTGCTTCTCTGACCGCATACAATTGGATCAAGTCATCCGCAATGTCTTCGATTTTTGAGGAGATTTTACGTTTCGTTTTCGTCCATTCACTACCACCGAGTTTGTTGATTCGTGGTGTTTTGGATTCCGAAGCTACATATTTTTGGATCAAATTCAACTGCGTGACAGGAATAAATAGCTTATCATCGTTTTGATAAATGATCGTCATATAATCTTGGTGGACCCCATCGACTTCTAAGGTTTCCATGCCGATATATTTCCCGATCCCGTGATTCGCATGAACAACATAGTCTCCAGCTTTTAATTCGTTGTAGCTTTTTAGTCGTTCTGCATTCGTTACCGTTTGACGACGTGTCTGTTTTTTTGTTGTCTTTTGAAAAATCTCTTTTTCCGTGATCGTTACGATTTTTTCTTGCGGCAACTCAAAACCTGTCATCAATGCGCCTTCGACTAATTGGACTTGGCCTTTGATCAATTGGTCTGCTTCTGTTTCTACCACTAATATATCTTCATCACGTAACATTTGCTCCGCCTTACGGATACGTTCTTTCGTTGGAATGAAGATGACGACCGTTTGCTCTTGTTTGCGCCAACGATCCATTTCCGTTTTCAGCAATGGCATTTGCCCAAAGAACTGTTGCATCGTGCGATACTGGAACTGGTACAGTGCTTGGAACCTGAGATTTCCCATTCCTTTTTGGAATAAAGAGAAAAAAGTGGTCGCAAATTTTTCTTTTTGGATGATCCCATGTACATCTGCCACAAATTGTTGTTCAGAGAATACGCGCAACTCACTGATTTTTTGTGTGTGCCATTCCGCTGCTTCTCTTTCCATTTCACGATTCGTTTCCATGATTCTTTGGTAATCATCCACGATCAGCAAGCTATCTTGGGGAAAATAATCCAAAATCGATAAATGTTCAGGATACAAAAGATCCGCATAGAACTTCGCTTCGTCTGTCGGGACATTTCGTTGCCACTCCGAGATCAACTGACCGAAATAGTCATGCAAAAATTGTCGTTCAGTAGGTTCTGAGGTCGTTGCTAATTTCTTTTCTAAGAGGTTTTCTATTTTGTTGATACCGTCAAGCAGATTCTCTTGAGAATAAATTTGTTCACTTGTTGGTGGCAACCACACTTCTTCAATCTTTTCGATCGATCGTTGCGTATCGGCTTCGAAGTATCTCATAGAATCAATTTCGACATCAAATAATTCCACACGAATAGGGTATTCAAATGTCAAAGGATAGATATCGACAATACTCCCTCGCATACTAAATTCCCCAGGTTTTGCGACCATCTCTGTCCGCTCATAGCCCATCAAGACGAGTTGTTTTGGTAATGAGTCCACGGCGATCTCGTCGCCAATCTGCCAATGTAATTGGGCGTTGTTCCATGTTTCTTTATCAGGAAGACGTTTGTGCAATGCTGCCACTGGAAGAAGATAGATTCCTGGCTCATCTTGTTGCAAACGATTCAACGTCGCTACACGTTCAGCCCGAGCTTCAGGAGAAGAAAAAGCCATTTCTGCGGAAAGCACTTCATCTACTGGAAATAAGTGAATACTTTCAGCCGGCAGAACGTGTTGCAGATCCTCTGCCAATTGGTTGACGTAATATAAATTCGGCATCAGGATAATCAGATTTTTATCCAGTTTTTTAAACGCATGGGCAAACAACAACGTCTTAGCAGATCCAGCTAAACCTGTAATCAACTGTCTAGACATCCGTTGTTCAAGATTCATGGACCATTCAGCCACTTGAGCATCTTTGCCAATCAATTGGATCATATCCATCGTTTCATTCTCCTTTCTTAATTAAATTGATTCATTGTATCTATAAAGGAATGGCCATCCAATAGAAATTCAATAGCAGCTACAGATTGATCGATGCTTTGTTCGATCAAGGGTTGCGTCTCTTTACTAAAGGGACTGAGAACATGTTGGACGACTGTTTTTTTACCTTCTGGTCGACCAATACCAACTTTTATTCGATCAAAGATCGTACTATCCAAATGAGAGATAATACTCTTGATCCCATTATGTCCGCCTGCACTTCCTTTTTGTCGTAAACGGATTTTACCGATTGCTAAATCTAGGTCATCATAAACAACCACCAACTCTTCTGGATAAATCCCAAAGTAAGTCATCAATGGACCAACCGCTCGGCCAGATTCATTCATAAATGTTTGGGGTTTGACTAATAAAATTTTCTCACCTTTGTGGAAAAATTCAGCTACTTCTGCTTCAAATGTGTTTTTCTTAAAGGTCGCTTGGTGTTTTTCAGCCAAACGATCCACCACCATAAATCCAACGTTATGCTTTGTATGTTCATATTTCGTTCCTGGGTTTCCAAGCCCTACGATCATTTTCATTTCTGCGCTCATCCAATCTTATAAACAGCACAAAAGGCTGGACTGCTCATCGGCGGTCCAGTCTTTGACTCGATTTTTTTATTATTTTAGCTCCTATTAGTATAACACACAATCCTTTGTTACAGCTAAAAAGAGAAACTTAATAAATGAAAAAATGATTAAAATTATAATTCAAAACTAATGAAATCATTGGTTTTGCTAAATAGTGAAATAACGCACATGTAAGCTTTTACATATGGTACAACCTTGTTATCTGTTATATTTTGTAACCAAATAGCGTGACAGCAGGCTTTTTCCATGTTAGCATAGGCATGGGAAAAACAAATCAATGGAAGGATTGATATAAATGACTGCAAACGCAGAAAAAAAAGATCATCAAAAAGTAATACTTGTTGGAGACGGTGCTGTAGGTTCTAGCTATGCCTTCGCTTTAGTTACACAAAATATCGCTCAAGAAGTTGGTATCATCGATATCAATACAGCAAAAACTGAAGGAGATGCGATCGACTTATCACACGCTCTAGCATTTACTTCACCTAAAAAAATCTACTCAGCTTCTTATGCAGATGCACATGATGCAGACTTAGTCGTTATCACAGCTGGTGCACCACAAAAACCAGGTGAAACACGTTTAGATCTAGTAAATAAAAACTTAAAAATCAACCGCGAAGTTGTTACACAAATCGTTGACTCAGGTTTCAATGGTATTTTCTTAGTTGCTGCTAACCCAGTTGATATTTTAACTTACTCTACTTGGAAATTCTCAGGTTTCCCTAAAGAGCGCGTAATCGGTTCAGGAACTTCACTTGACTCTGCTCGTTTCCGTCAAGCACTTGCTGAATTAGTTGACGTTGATGCACGTAACGTCCATGCGTATATTTTAGGTGAACATGGAGATTCTGAGTTCCCAGTTTGGTCACATGCCAATGTTGCTGGTTTACAAATCTATGAATGGGTGAAAAATAATCCAGACGTTGATGAAGAAGCAATGGTCAACTTATTCTTCGGTGTACGTGACGCTGCTTATACGATCATCGAGAAAAAAGGCGCAACATTCTACGGTATTGCTGTAGCTTTAGCACGTATCACTCGCGCGATCTTAGACGATGAAAATGCAGTTCTTCCATTATCTGTTTATATGAATGGTGAATATGGACTAAACGATATCTATATCGGTGCACCTGCTGTCATCAACCGTCAAGGTATCCAAAAAGTCATTGAAATTCCATTAAGCGACAGCGAACAAGATCGTATGGCCGCTTCAGCAAAACAATTAAAAGATATCTTAGATGAAGCTTTTGCTAAATTGGATGCTGAATAATTAATTACTTGAGACGCTATCGTTCTCACTAAAAAAGAATACACGTTGTTCCAGAAGTAATGTCTTCGAAAACAACCTCATCTTCACAGGAAATCCTGAAAATCGACCTTCCATTTTCTAGGATTTCCTGTTTTTTTATACACTTCTGCATATAAAATTATTGTCTAACTATCGTTATTTTTCTATGCAGTATGTTAATTTTTATATAAAGAGGAACATCATTTCGTCTTTTACTGTAAATTATGCTATGATAGAGTCGTTACACCCTATAACTATTATTATTAAGGAGTTGCAGATATGACAAGATCTTCTCATCGAAAAAAATCAATGCGTATTGGTTTGCTTTCTGTTCTCGGTGTGATTCTAGTATTAATCGGCTTTTACACCTACCGTAGTACATATTACACGAATCGTTTTCTTCCTAAAACGGAAGTCAATTCGATCAATGTAAGTAACCTGACTATCGACCAAGCAAATGACAAGCTAAAAGAAGCTTATTCCAATAAGACGATTTCAATCAAAGAAAACGGAACGGTTTGGAAAGAGATTGCAAAGTCCGATCTTGGTTATAAAAAGGATTTTTCAACTGATCTAGCTTCCATCCTGAAAAACCAAAATGCTTGGACTTGGGGAATGAACTATGTAGCTGCGGCCGAAAAACAAGAAATCGATCCATTAAGTGCGGAACGGGAACAACTGGATCAAACGATCGAGACATTGTCTACGGAATTGACTGAATTGAATAAAGATCGTACACCTACTGCCGATGCAACGATTGAAAAGTCTGGTGACTCATTTAAAATCAAGCCTGAAGTGAAAGGGAACACGGTCGATGTCGAGGCCGTTACGAAGGAATTGACGACTGTCGTAAATGATGGAAAAGATACGATTGATCTGACTGAGTTCCAAAAAGAACCTGCCGTCACATCTACAGATAAAAAGTTGACTGAGCAGTTAACGACAATGAATAATATCGCTAAAGTAAAAGGAACTTACAGTATCAATGGTGAAACAGTGACGATCCCTTCTTCACTCATCGTTGAATGGTTAACCTATGAAGATGGAAAACCAGCACTTGATTCAGAAAAAGTTCGTCAATATGTTAGTGAACTTGGCGAAAAATACAATACAAGTACGAATGATACTAAATTCAAAAGTACCAAACGTGGCGAAGTAACTGTTCCTGCTGGCACGTTCAGTTGGACGATCCAAACAGATAGCGAAGTAACAGCTTTAACAGAAGCAATTTTAGCAGGACAAGATTTCACACGTTCACCCATTGTTCAAGGTAGTACAACTGCCGACCACCCATTGATTGAGGATACGTATATCGAAGTCGATTTAGAGAATCAACATATGTGGTTCTACAAAGATGGGAAAGTAGCACTTGAAACAGATATCGTTTCAGGAAAACCTTCTACCCCTACTCCTCCTGGTGTCTTTTATGTCTGGAATAAAGAAGAAAATGCTGTATTAAGAGGAACGAACGATGATGGTACACCATATGAAAGTCCAGTGAACTATTGGATGCCAGTCGATTGGACAGGTATCGGTATCCACGATTCGGATTGGCAACCAGAATATGGCGGCGACTTATGGCGAACTCGTGGTTCTCATGGTTGTGTCAATACGCCACCAGGTGTCATGAAAGAATTATTTGGAATGGTTGAAAAAGGTACGCCTGTTTTGATTTTTTAATCGTAACTACTAGAGCACAGTTGCAGACACGCAACTGTGCTCTCTTTTTTACTTTCTCTTCTTTATAAAAGTAAATAAAATACATATAATAACTGCAGTCAATGCCCCCATCGAATCAAGCATGACATCTTGGAACATTGGCGAACGATCACCTGTCAACATTTGATGGAACTCATCTAGACCGGCGTATCCTGTCGCAGATAACCAAGCAAGAACCCCCGTTAACCACCAGATTTTCATTTTCGGGAATACACCTAGATACAGACTACCTCCTAATAGAAAATAGGTGCCAAAATGGGCGCCTTTTCTTAAAAAGAATTCAATGAATTTGCTGTATCCAGAATGGTCGATACTGATAACACTTTCTCCATAAGTAAACTGGATACCTGATAATGCTTCTTTAAAGGGTTGGTTTGGGAACCAGGCATCAATTCTTGAAAGTTGCGATTGTTGTCCATAGGTTTGCGAGGAGCTATAAAATAAAATAGCCATGATCATTAATGCAAACACTAAATAGAAATTTCCATTTTTTCTTTGTTTTTTTAAAAACTCCATAAGTCACCTCTTCTTTCTATGATAGCTTTTTTTTCATAAAACGACAATAATTTCTCCAAGACTTATTCCTTCTTTAAATGCTATACTAGAGATAGTACCATAAATATGAGAGGGGTTTTTTGATGACTTATTCGCTTAACTGGGATTTAGATTCTATCTTTCCTGGAGGAAGTGCTTCAACTGAATTAAATGAACGTTTGGCTCAATTAGAACGACAAATAGAAACATATTACGAACAAATCAATCAATGGTCATTTTCATCCGAAGATATCGATTCTCTTGTGACGATTTTGGCACTTCAAGAAAAAGTAACCAATGGCTTCAGCCAATGTAATAGTTATATTACTGCTTTATTATCTGCTAATGTCAAAGATTCCGATGCAAAGATTTTGTCTGGTAAACTCTATGCTTCGTTACCACGTTGGCAAGCAGCAGATACGATCTTATCGAAAAAATTTGCAGAAATATCTGACAATGAATGGACAAACTTGATTGCCCAAGATCAATTAGCTCCGATTGCTTTTCGTATGAACGAAATTCGTCGCGATGGCGCACGCTTGTTATCTGAAAACGAGGAGCACATTATCAATACATTATCTTTGGATGGTTTGAATGCCTGGAGTAGTCATTATGATACGATTGTCGCTAGCGTGACTGTACCATTTGAACAAGAGGGAGAAATCATTGAATTATCTGCTGGTCAAGCATTCAATAAAATGATGGGTGATCCTGATCCAGAAGTCCGCAAACAATTATTTACAGCTTGGGAAACTGCTTGGCAAGAAAAAGCACCTTTATTTACAGACACCTTGAATCATTTAGATGGGTTCCGTCTATCTACCTATAAACTACACGGTACAACAGATTTCTTACAAAAGCCTTTAGAATATAATCGCTTGAAAAAAGAAACATTAGATGTAATGTGGGAGACGATCCAAAAAAATAAACAACCCCTTGTCGATTACTTAACAAGAAAAGCCAATCTTTTTGGTAAAGAAAAAATGGAATGGCAAGATCAAGATGCACCGATCATTCTAGGTGATATGAAAGAAAAAACCTTTACCTTTGATGAAGCAGCAGCATTTATCATTGAGAATTTCAATAAATTCAGTCCTAAAATGGCTGAATTTGCTCAAGACGCTTTTAACAAAAGTTGGATTGAAGCAGAGGATCGTCCTGGCAAACGACCTGGTGGTTACTGCACGGAATTGCCTGAAACACAAGAATCCAGAATCTTCATGACTTATAGCAATTCAGTCAACGAAGTCGCTACTTTAGCCCATGAGTTAGGTCATGCTTTCCATAGTAGTACGATGTGGGATCTTCCAGCGTTGAATCGTGAATACGCAATGAATGTTGCTGAAACAGCAAGTACCTTTGCAGAATTGATCGTAGCTGATGCAACACTTAAAGCGGCATCAACAAAAGAAGAAAAAATCAATTTGTTGGATACAAAATTACAAAATGCTCTGGCTATGTTCATGAATATCCACTCTCGTTTTATCTTCGAAAATCAATTCTATACTGCTCGTCAAAAAGGACTAGTGGCAGAACAAGAGATCACTGATATGATGATCGAAGCGCAAAAAGAAGGATATGCAAATGCATTATCTACTTATCATCCTTATTTCTGGGCAGCAAAACTACATTTCTTTATTGATGATGTACCGTTTTATAATTTCCCTTATACTTTTGGTTACTTGTTCAGTTTAGGTATTTACGCCTATGCTAACGAGCAAGGTTCAAGTTTTGAACAAGAGTATATCGACTTACTACGCGATACTGCTTCAATGACAACGGAAGAATTGGCTCAAAAACACTTAGGTGTAGACTTAACGAAACCAGATTTTTGGCAAGCAGGCATCAACATGGTCTTAGAAGATATCCAAAACTTCATGGAATTGACGGAAGAATTTATTTGATCATGCTTTCTAAGCAAGAAAATTTTAAAGGATCGGACAGACAGTTATCAAAACTGTTTGTTCGATCCTTTTTAGTTTCGTAAAAAAAGAACTAACTCACTTAAGAGTTAGTTCTTCATAAATTACATACTTACAGCGAAGTCAGGTGCATACCATTGAACTGAGCCAATTTTAACACTTTCGCCCGGTTGTGGTGCATGGATGTATTGTCCGCCACCTAAAGAAATTGCTACGTGGTAAGTGCCACCAGCTGCTCCCCAGAACAATAAGTCTCCAGCTTTTGCTTGAGAAACTGAGATTCTAGCTCCTGCTGATTCTTGAGGTACAGTCCAACCACCGATGTCACGGCCAGTTACTTGTAGGTACACATAGCGTGTAAATCCAGAACAGTCAAATCCACTTGGATCTTTTCCACCCCATACATAAGGAGTCCCAATGTATTTCATCGCTTCAGCTACAATCGCTGCTCCATTAGTAGATGGAGTCGTTGGCGCTGGAATTGATGGTGCCGGCGTTGATGGTTCAGGTGTTGGAGCTGGTGTTGCAGGTGTTGATGGCTCCGGTGTTGATGGTGTTGTTGGCTCCGGCGTTGATGGTGTTGTTGTTTCTGGAACAGATGGTGTAGTAGTAGATTCTTCTGTTGAAGATTCTGGTACACTACTTTCAGTTGTTGAATCTTCTGTTGATGTAGATGATTCAGGAACTGAAGATTGTTCTGTTGAAGATTCAGCACTTGATGATGATTCTGAAGTAGCTGATTCAGAAACTTCTGTTGATTCTTGTACTGATGAAGAAGCTTGTTCTTGTTCTTGCTCTTGTGCTGCTGCAGCGGCAACTGCTGCTGCTTGTTCACGTGCTTCTCTTTCAGCTTGTTCTTGTGCTGCTTGTTGACGCGCTTGCTCTGCTAAACGAGCTTGTTCACGAATACGTGCTTGCTCTGCTTCAGCTTCTGCTTTTTGGCGGTTCAAGTCTTCTTTTTTATCTTCTGCTGTTGCTTGTTCAGCCGCTAAAGTAGTTTTTAGAACATTTAAATCAGCTTGTTTTGATAGTAAGTCGCCTTTTTGTGATTCTAAAGCCGCTTGATTTTCTGCTAACTCTTTTAGCTTCGCTTCATTTTCAGCTTTTTTATCTTCAACTGCCTGTTTGTCTTCTTTTTGTTGTTTCACTAAGTCTTGGTTCGCACGTACAATCGATGACATTGCTTGAACGCGTCCGATTGCATCTGAGAATGACTCAGCATTCAATACTGCATCGATGTAGTTAGAGCTTTTGCTGCTAACTTGTGTTTCACGTGCTTGCTCTTGGATTGTTGCTTCACGTTTTTCGATACGTTCTTGTAGATCTGCAATTTCTTGTGTCAATTGAGAAGACTCTTGACGTAATGTTGCTTGATTAGCTAATAAAGTTTCAGCTTTTGTATTGATGTCAGCGACTTGACCTTCTAATGCCTCGATTTGAGATTGGGCACTTGCTTGTTGGTTTTGTAATTCCGCAATTTTTTGATCTTGTTGTTGTATTTGAGAATCAAAATCTTCCGCCGCGGCTGCGATCGGTGATGCTACGGCAGTCAAGGCCATTGAACTTACCATTACTGCTGATATTAAACTCTTTTTCACTCTTCATTCCTCCGACTGGCTTAATTTAATAAATATCTAAAAATATTTAAGTCTTTCTTAACGATAACAAAATTGTACCATAGCTGTATGTCAATGAGATAATAGTTATGTTACAAAAACATTTCAAAACAACTGATTATAATGACAGAAATGTAAGATGACATGGTTATTTTCATAATACATTTTTCAATAATTAAATAATGCCCGTTTTAAATTAAATAAAAAAAGGCTGAAACATTCGTCCTTTCGCACCACCTAAAACCGAATAAACGGTGGGAACAGAAGTAATCTCTTCGGAAAATAAGGCGCCATCCACAAAAATTTGAAAAACAATTTTCGTGGATGGCGCCTTATTCTGCGAGGCTAGACACTTCTGTCCCGACCTTCTTTAAATAGCTTCTTTAATGGGAATACAAGTAGAGCGAACAATACCATATTCAATAATAATGTTGGACCTAAATATTTAGTGATAAAGTACGTACTATCTACACTCGCAAGTTTGAATACCATTTGTACGATCAATGTAAACAACTCATAGCCTGTGATGAAAATGATGAGGCTAAAAAACTCAGTAAAAATATTTACATGGATGACCGATTTCATCCCATACATGATAAATACTAATAAAGGTAAAGCAACTGCATAAATGCCAATCACACCAATATAGTAAGAATCAAAGATAATACCTAAAACTAATGTCGTGATCAGTAAGTAGCGTTTGGAGAAACTCAAACTGCAAAATAGTAAAACCAATATCAAAAGATGCGCACTTGCCATGTAGTCACCGCTCGACCACCTGATCATCATTCGGGTAAAGTGCCCATCGATCAACATGAGTAAGAACAAGAGGATCGGCAAATAAATGGTCATTTTCTCTTTTTTCAGCATGGACTACTCCTCCACAAGACGTTTGATGATCGTTACTACTGGGAGATCATACATATCCGCATAAGGTTTGACATAGACTTCGCGATCTAGCCCATAACTATCTGGTTTTGTTTTGATGACTGTACCGATTTGCAGATCTGCTGGCGAGTTGCCTCCAAGACCTGATGTTTGTACTACGTCGCCCTCTTTGATTTCACTGTCACCTGTTAGCTGTGTCACAACTAGCGCTTGTAACTTTTCGTCATAATTCTTGAGTAAACCGAAAGATTCTCCGTTTCCAGAAGATACGCGGACAGGGAAATGGTTGGAACTTACGTTTGATGAAGTCAGCAATTCTACTTTAGAAGAAGTGGCATTGACTTCAATGACACGTCCGACTAAACCTTTTTGCGCCATGACTGCCATATTGACTTCGATTCCATCATTTGATCCTTTATCGACGACTAATAGATCTTGCCATGAGTCAGGTGAACGAGTGATCACATTTGCTGTGACTCTTTCATAACTCGTCAACGTTTGGCTTAAATCGAGTTCGCTTTTTAGTGCATCGATTTCTTTTTGCATGTTCTTGTTTTTTTGAGCTATCTCATCATAGCTGTCGATTTTTTCTTTTAACCGTTCATTTTCTGAATAGGTGGTGAAAAGATGATGTACTGAATCCACGCCATTTTGGACCCATTTGACCGGAGCAGAAATCGTCCGATCGACAAAAGAGACACTGTCGTTCACAATAGATTGGAAGAAATTGGGCTTTCCTTCATTCGCTCGCTGGGCAGCTGTCACACTTAGGACCGTTACTACAATAATAACGATGACTAAGGTAATAATGATATTTTTATTAGGATTGAACTTCTTCACAAAGACACCTCGAATTAAATTAGACTCTTACCTGTAATTTTATCATTAAATAAGGGGAAACAAAAGGCTCGACCCTTCTTTTAAGCTTTTTTTAGCAAATAATTTAAACTGTCATTTTTCCGCTTCATTTCTTTTGCTACTTTGTCCTGAACCGATCCATCAATCTTTACTTTGGATGACTGAAATGATTCCTTCAGAGAAGCTGAAGGATGCTTTGTCAGTGACAAATTCATTGCTTGCATAAGAAGTTGGACGAGATACTTCCTCGTTTGATAGTTGATATTTGCTGTCAGATAATGTCAATTGACTAACAGGTGTCAAACAACAGTAAGCCAAATACTTCATTTCAGGATTTTTTTTTATCTCGTAAGCTCCTGGTAGATAGTAAGTGATCACGTTTTGTTTGTCTTGTATTTGGATCTGTCGTATAAAGGGTTGAAACCGTGGTTCTAATGCTAACCATAGATTAGCTAATAAATGATCTAATCTTCCACCAGTTGCACCGATCAGTGTCACGCTTGCTTCTGGAAAGTGTTCGAATGTCTTTGCTAAACCTAGCTGAGTGTCCGTATCGTCTTTCTCTGCTGGCGCTTGGTGTACTTCGACAGCTTTATCGGATACTCGTTGATATTCTGAGGAAGACAATGAATCAAAATCACCGATTGCTAGATCTAACGAATAGCCTTTTTCAAGCAAATAGAGTGCCCCACGGTCGATGCCCACGTATCGATCAAATGATTGCTGTGACAAGTCTGGCCAATTTTCTGGTGATCCGCCTGCAACAAGTAATACTTCCATTAGCCTAATGCCTTTTTCAATTGATCGATTTGAGCTGCTGGATCTTCTGCACTATAGACATAGGAGCCTGCCACAAATACGTCTGCACCTGCTTCATGACAAATTTTTGCAGTTTCTGGAACGATTCCACCATCCACTTCGATTTGATAGGTCCAATCGTTCACCTTGCGTAATTCCGCTAACTCTGCGATTTTATCCACTGTTTCTGTAATAAAGCTTTGTCCGCCAAAGCCTGGATTGACTGTCATCACTAACACTTGATCAACTAAAGGCAAAACATGCTTGATCATTTCGATCGGTGTACCAGGATTGATAACGACCCCTGCTTTGACATCTAAATCTTTGATCATCTGGATCGCACGATGGATATGTGGTGTCGATTCCACATGGACCGTAATGATATCTGAACCTGCTTTTGCAAAATCAGCAATATAATTTTCAGGATTGATGATCATCAAATGAACGTCTAACGGTAGTTTTGTGACCGGACGAATTGCTTGCACTACATTCGATCCGAATGTAATGTTGGGAACGAATTGGCCGTCCATTACGTCCACATGGATATAGTCTGCTCCACCTTTTTCTACTCGTTCAATGTCTGTTTGGAGATTGGCGAAATCTGCGCTTAAAATCGATGGTGCTATTTTCATAAAAATACCCTCCTACTTTCTTCTAGTTTCTTTTTTGTTGTACATCGGTTTACGGTTTTCAACTTCTTGCAAAAATTGCAAGTAATTGTCATAGCGAGTCTGTGCAATTTCTTTTGCCGCTACTCTTCGTTTGACTTCACAATCTGGCTCTTTTACGTGCATACACTCTCTAAAGCGACAGTCTACAGAAGCATCGACAAATTCAGGGAATTGTTTGGATAACTCGACAGGTTCGATGACTAAGAAATCAATAGAACTGAAACCTGGTGTATCGGCAACCAATCCATCATAAAGTGGTAATAACTCGACATGTCTTGTCGTGTGACGTCCCCGTCCCAAAGAATCAGATATTTCACCTGTTTCTAACTCAAGCTCTGGTGAGATTTGGTTGAGCAACGTCGATTTACCTGCACCTGACTGTCCCATGAAAACAGTCAGTCTTTCTGGAAAATAGCGAACTAATTCATCCGTATCACCCTGTGTGCGAGGGACGATCACTGGATAGCCAATTTTTTCGTAAGTCTCTTTAATTTCTTTTATTTGTGTAGAAACGACAGCTAAATCCGTTTTCGTCAAATAGATCACTGGCTCGATCGATTCATATTCCAACATGACTAAAAAACGGTCGAGTAGATTATAAGAGAATGTTGGTTCGATCAAACTCGTCACAACAACTCCTAAATCAACATTTGCTACTGGTGGTCGTACTAATTGATTTTTACGTGGTAAAACTTCTAGTAGATAGCCATCGGTCTTGTTTTCACTTTCAAATATGACTTGATCGCCAACAAGGGGCGTGATCTTTCGATTACGAAAATTCCCTCGACCTCGTGTCTGATAGGTCTCTCCATCTTTATATACGTAATAAAATCCACTTATTGCTTTTCTGATTTGCCCTTTAATGAAACCCACCTCCATTTTTAGTATATTTTACCATAGGACAGCAGAAGTTAGGAGAAATCACCAAAAAATAGACCTAAGAATTTCCTCAAATGCCGACGACATTTTGAATTCTCAGATCTATTTTTTATCATTATCGTTTCAGTTCGATTGATTCTGGTTACTAGTCACTATCCGTCGAGGATGGAGTGGTGGTACTACTACTAGTTGTTTCGGAACTTGAACTACTGCTTGAACTGCTAGAAGAACTGCTGGAAGAATCTTTTTCAGAACTTGATGATGCTTTCGCTGGGTCTGGTCCTTTTGAGTAAATCACATTGACGATCGTTCCTGATGTGATCGATGCACCTACTCCTGGATCTGTACGGATCACTTTGTCTTTTTCTACTGTATCTGAAAACTCATACGTTTCATGACCAATGTAGTCGGCACCGATACCAGATAAGTAACTTTGCGCATCACTTTTCGTATAACCAGAAATGTCATTCAGTGTCTTCGCATCTGGTCCTTTACTCACCACGAAACTAATAAATGTCGCATCCGTCAATGGTTCCCCAAAACTTGGTGACTGACTGATGATTGCACCGGCTGGGACCGTATCACTATAATCATTCGTTGCACTGATATTCGTATAGCCATTCGTTCTCAAAATACTAAGAACTGTTTCATAGTTTTGTCCGGTGTAATCGCTCATCGTCGGCTGACTTCCTTTACTAACAGTAAAAGTAATCGTATCTGATGTGGGATCGACTTCTGTTCCTTCATCTTCTGATTGTGAGATGATATTTCCACTAGTGACCTCATCACTAAATTCTTCTTCTTTTTTGATTCTACTTGAAGAGAAACCTAAATCCAGTAGCTGCTTGCGCGCTTCATCGTAAGACATACCCGTAAAATCATCGAGTTGGATTTTCTTCTTACCTGTACTGATATAAAGCGTGACTTCACGATTTTGTTTCACTGTTGTTCCTGAGGCTGGATCTGTTTTGACCACATTTCCTTTCTCAATCGTATCGTCAGCAATTTCTTCAGTGTTCGTTGCTACCTTTAATTTTGCTTGTGTCAAAGCTTCTCTTGCTGAAGCTTCGGATTGACCCGAAACATCGGGAACCGTTACTTCTCCTCGTCCACCTGAAGCAAATAAAATCGCTGTCCCAATTCCTAACAAAGCAAGCAAGACCAGCAAAATGATCCACCATTTTTTTCTTTTTTTAGTCTTTACATCTGGCATTGTTTCTTCGGGATCTGGTAATTCTTCCGCTGGTTTCTCTTCGGGAAGAGGCATTGACTTAAAGGAATCTGGCATCGGTGTTTCTGCCGTCAGTGGTGTCAATACTCTTGTTTCGTTGTCCATCGCCTGGGGTTGCCATTTTTCTTCGTTTGCTCGTTCTAACGACAACACCGTTGCTAGGTCATCTGCCATTTCTTCTGCCGTTTTATACCGGTCGACAGGTTCTTTGGCTGTTGCTTTCAAGACCACATTCTCCAATGACTGAGGTGCCCCTGGATCTAACTCTTTGATTGAAGGCAAGTCATCCTGAAAATGTTTCAGTGCAATGGTGACAGCTGATTCCCCATCAAAAGGAACGCTCCCTGTCAGCATTTCATATAAAATGATCCCTAACGCATAGATATCTGATTGTTTTGTCGCCATACTACCTCTTGCTTGTTCTGGTGAAAGGTAGTGAACCGAACCAAGCATCGTATTCGTTTGGGTGATCGATGTTTCCGATAAAGCAATCGCAATACCAAAATCGGTGATTTTCACAACACCTTCATTATCGATCAAGACATTTTGTGGTTTTAGATCTCGGTGGATGATTTGATGGCTATGTGCTAAAGAAATCGCAGACAAGATTTGTTGCATGATGTTTACTGCTGTTTCATAAGGAATCGGATAGTGCGTTTGGATATAACGTTTTAAATCCATTCCCTTTACATATTCCATAACTAAGTACTGCATATTATCTTCTTCACCGACATCATAAACACTGACGATATTTGGATGAACTAATTCGGTTGCCGCTAATGCTTCTCGTTGAAAACGACGGATCGCCGTTTGGTCATTTTGGAAATCAAAGCGTAGGACTTTGATTGCAACATCTCGATCTAAAATCAAGTCATGGGCTAAAAAGACATTTGCCATACCCCCACTACCGATGTTACCGGTAATTTGGTAACGACCATTTAATTTTCTTCCTGGCTCAATCATGCAACATCCTCCTTGTATTCAATAAGAAGAACGCTGATATTATCTGCTCCGCCGGCTTCATTTGCTTGATCCACTAATTGCGTTACTTTTTCTGATAATGATCCTTCTTGATTGATGATCGTACCGATCGTTTCTTCTGACAGCATATTCGTCAAACCATCCGAACATAGAAGTAAACGATCTTGGAGTTGCCAAAGATACGTTGCAACATCGACTTCTAATGATCCTGGCATGCCGACAGATCGAGTCAAGATGTTCTTACGTGGATGATTGACGGCCATTTCTTCGCTGATTTCACCAGATTTGACTAATTCATTTACTAAAGAATGGTCTTCCGTCAAGCGAATGATCCGATTGTCGCGAAGCAAATACGCACGACTATCCCCAACATTGGCAATCGTGAAACGTTCCTCTGATAGGGCAGCTGCTACGATCGTTGTTCCCATTCCGTTATATTCAAGCTGTTCTTGTCCTAATTGATGAATCGCGCGGTTTTCTTCTTGGATCGCTTGGATAAACCACTGCGCGATTTTTTCGTCATCAAGTAACGCTTGCTCTTCCCAGGCTTTCCCTAAGTTTGTGACGGCCATTTGACTAGCAATATCGCCTGCGCGGTGCCCACCCATGCCATCTGCTAAAACCGCCAGCGTGAGACCGACTTGGTTTTCAAATACACTGACATAATCTTGATTCGTATTACGTCTTCTTCCTACATCTGATTGATATTCAATCTGCATACTTTCACCTCATTACTTTTTGCGCAAACAACAAATGAAAAAGCCATCTGTATAAGATTGATGTGGATACAACGTCAACATCTTCTCCTTGATTGATGATTGTAGCACAGGATCAACTAAAACATCAATCTTCTCAAAATCAGGATGTCGTTGTAAAAACGCTGAAACAACTTCTTGATTCTCTTCTTTCAAAATCGTACAAGTACTGTAGGTCAATATTCCTGAAGGTTTAAGAGCCGTAGCTACACTTTCCAAAATAGCTAGTTGGATAGCCGGTAAATTGGCTAATTCTTTTTCATTATTTTTATAACGAATATCTGGTTTTCGGCGTAACAAGCCAAAACCGGAACATGGAGCATCTACTAAAATACGGTCAAATTGTTCTGCTTCAAACTGTTCTTTGACTTCACGTGCATCCATTTTTTGTGCGAACACTGCGTTGGCAACTCCTAAACGACGAGCGTTCTCTTCCACTAGTTTTACTTTGTGGTCATGGACATCTAGAGCCACGACTTCTCCTCCACAAGTTGGATCAAGGAACGTGGCGATATGGGTCGTTTTGCCACCAGGGGCAGCGCAGGCATCTAATACATGATGTTCTGGCTCAATCTGCATCGCTGGTGCAACAAGCATCGAGCTTTCATCTTGGATCGTCATCAAGCCATCGTGAAAAAGTGTCGTAGAGGCGAGTCTGCCTTTTTCAGCAATCACACCATATGGGCTTATTGGACTTGCTTTTACATCTAGTCCTTCTTCTTTCAATTGATCCAGTGCTTGTTCACGCGAAAGTTTACGGGTATCAATACGGCCACTCACATGACTTGGTTGATACAATGAAAGACCTAACTTTTCTGTTTCCTCGTAGCCGATTTGGTTAATCAAGCGCTGTGTCAGCCAATTCGGCAGACTTAATTTAACGGCTAAACGTTCGACTTCATCTGTGATAGTTTCCAGATCAGGTTTTCCTTGACGTAAATAATTTCTTAATACGCCATTCACAAATTTCCCTGTGCCGGGGTTGCCTTTGATTTTTGCAATTTCTACTGCTTCATTCAAAATTGCATGATCAGGTACTTTATCTAAAAATTCGAGTTGATAGACAGACAAATACAGCAAAGTTTTGACCCAGTCATCCACTTTTTTTGCATTTGCAATCAATGGCGCAACATAAAATGCAATCAAACGATGGCGACTGATTGTTCCATACACTAGTTCTGTAAACAGACCGATATCTTTTTGGTTAAGGTCGCCTTGGTTGATCATCTCATTCAATAATAGATTGGAGTATGCTCCACCTTTGTTGACACGCTCTAATGTCATCAACGCCATAAAGCGAACCGAACGTTTCATTTTTTTGGGTATTTTCGCCATTATTTCACCTGCTGTCCTACAGCGACTTGTTGTCCACTGCCATTTAGGAATTCTTGTATTAGTTGTTTTGCTTTACCGGCAGGTTGTAGTTCTTTGATCGATAATACCGTCTGTTCCCCACAAGCTACCCATAATTGTTTTTTATCTTTATGGATGATAGTTCCTGGTGTTTCAGATGTCGTCTCATCTGCCAACACATCTACTGCCCAAAGCTTCCAGCGTGTTCCTTCATAGGTTGTAAAAGCAATGGGCCATGGACGCATGCCACGAACTTGGCAGTCGATTTCTTCTGCTGTTTTTTCCCAATTGATTGCTTCTTGTTCACGTGTGATATTCGGTGAAAACGTTGCTTGGTCCTCATTTTGAGGCGTAGGCGTCAATTCGCCAGAAATGATCTTTGGTAGTGTTTCTAGCAATAACTCTTTGCCTAATAGACTAAGTTTTTCAAACATCGTACCGACATCATCTTGTTTAGTGATTGGTAGGCTTGCTTGTGAGAAAATACCACCCGCATCCATTTTTTTGATCATCTCCATGATCGTTACACCTGTCTCTTTTTCCCCGTTGATAATGGAATAATGGACTGGTGCACCACCACGATATTTTGGCAACAAAGAGGCATGAACATTGATTGCTCCATGTGTTGGAACTTGCAATAGTTTCTCCGGCAAGAATTGACCAAACGCAGCTGTTACCAGCACATCTGGTTGCAAATCAATGATTGTTTGCATTTCTGGAGAACCCGTGATTTTTTCTGGCTGTAGCACAAGAAGATCGTGCTTCAAAGCCGCTACTTTCACAGGTGTCGGGGTAATGATTTTTTTTCTTCCCACTGGTCGATCAGGTTGTGTCACGACAGCGACGATCTCATACCCTTGGTCGATCAGCCCTTCTAGTACAGGAACTGAAAATGCTGGGGTTCCCATAAATACGATTTTAGTCATCTAAATGTTCCTCCATGTATTCTTCGAGTTTTTCTTCGGGGATTTGTTCGATCATTTTATCGATAAATAAAATCCCATCTAAGTGATCGATCTCATGTTGAAAGGCGCGTGCAAGATAACCAAACGCAGTGACTTCGATTTCCTCTCCGTCACGATCATAATATCGAACCGTTACTTCATCTGCACGTTTGACTGTACCGTAGACATGCGGAATACTTAAGCAACCTTCCACATCGATACTTTCTCCTTTTGCCTCGATAATCTCAGGATTGATGAGTTCAAACTTATCCCCTTCATCGACTTCAACAATAGCGATTCGCTGATTTTTGCCGACTTGCGGCGCGGCGATGCCGACTCCGTCATTTGCCACCATTGTTTCATACAAGTTATCTAACAAGACGATTGTCTCATCAGTGATCATATCGATTGGTTGGGCTTTTCGATTCAATTTTTTATTTGGGTGGATCATTATTGGATAACTCATAGTGTTTCCTTTCTTAAATAAAATGTAGCGGCTCATTGTCGATCGCAACAAATAGATTTTGTCGCTGTTCTTTTTGACTTTGATCCAAAATTTCTTTCAGGACATTAGGCAGTTCTGGTTCATGTTTATATTTGATGATCAGCTGATAGTAATAGCGATTTTTCACACGTAAAACGGTGCTAGGTACCGGACCTAACAGAAGGCTGTTCGTTCCTAATACTTGCTTTAATTGACTGGCGATCTGAAAGATTTTTTTGGCTGCGACTTGTTCTTCTGGATGACTCGTCGTGATTTTCACAGTGAAGTAATAAGGCGGATAGCCTCCACGATGGCGTACATTCATTTCTTGTTGATAAAAGCGTTCATAATTTTGTTCCTTTGCTAAAGTTACCGCATAGTGATTCGGATTAAATGTTTGGATCACAACTTCCCCAGCTTTTTCGGCTCTTCCTGCCCTTCCGGAGACTTGTGTCAATAGTTGGAAGGTATGTTCACTAGAACGAAAATCTGGCAGGTTCAACGATGTGTCTGCATTTAGAACGCCGACTAAGGTCACATCAGGAAAATCTAACCCTTTTGCGATCATCTGCGTTCCTAATAGAATATCCGCTTGTTTGTCCCCAAATTTTTGTAAGATTCGTTCATGCGCGCCTTTTTTTCTTGTGGTATCCACATCCATCCGCAAGATTCTTGCTTGAGGATAAAGTGCTTTTAGCTCTTCTTCCACTTTTTGTGTTCCCGTTCCATAATACCGGATTTTGTTTTCTCCACAATTTGGACAACGATGCGGGATCGCTTCTTCATGTCCACAATAATGGCAACGCATCGAGCGAGAATCCATATGGAGAGTCAAAGAGATATCGCAATTTGGGCAAGGCAAGACAAAGCCGCAATCTCGGCACATCACAAAGGAAGAATACCCTCGTCGATTCAATAGAAGAACTGTTTGTTCTTTTTTTTCTAATCGATCTTGGATTTTTTCTTGTAATAATTGAGAGAACGTCGATGCTTGATTCTTTTCGAATTCTTCACGCATATCGACGACTTCGATCTCAGGTAATTGCGCACTCATTTTCGCACGCTGACTCAAGTGCAACATGCGATAGACACCTTTTTGTGCACGGGCTCTTGATTCGAGGGAAGGTGTCGCGCTCCCCAAAACGATCGGGCAATGATGGTAATTCCCACGCCATATAGCTAAATCTCTGGCATGGTAACGCGGGGTTTCATCTTGCTTATAGCTTGATTCATGCTCTTCATCAATGATGATCAAACCAATGTTGTCTAGTGGGGCAAAGATCGCTGAACGTGCACCGACGACGACTTGCGCTTCATTGCGCTCGATTTTACGCCATTCATCATATTTCTCACCTTGAGACAAGCCACTATGTAAAACTGCGACGGATTCTCCAAAGCGCCCTTTAAATCGTTCGACCATCTGAGGGGTCAATGCAATTTCAGGGACCAACATGATCGCTGTCTTCTTCTCTGCCAAGACATCCGCAATGGCTTGAAGGTAGACTTCCGTTTTCCCACTACCAGTAATTCCTTCAAGTAAAAAGGTGTCATTCTTTTCCTGATGACAGGCTTCAATGATCTGCTGAACCGCCGATTGTTGTTCTTCATTCAATTGTAAGGCAGTCGTTCGTTCAAATATCCGATCTTTATAAGGGTCGCGATAACTTTCGACTTCTTCGATACGCAACCAACCTTTATCTCTACCTTGATTCAATACGGCAGAACTGACTCCTTTTTCTTTGAAATAAGCAATAGGCATCGGGTTTTCCATTTCTGACAAATAAAGAAGTAATTCTTTTTGTTTTTTCGCATTTTGTCTCAGGGTGCCCCAAGCTTCATCGAGTTGTGCTTTTGACAAAAGAGAGTGAACGACACGGATCGTTTTCACTTTGTTTTTTGTATGGACTTCGTAACGGATATCAACTAGCTTGTTTTTACGCCAACGGATCAATTGCGGTAAGATCCCAGTTTCTTCCGCTTCCTTCCAAGAAATCTCTTGTCTACCTGCGAAAAATGCAACGACTTCTGGTTCATCGGTCACTGGGTAAATGAGCTTATCGTATTCTGCTTTCATGACACTTGGGAGCATCGTTTGTAAACAGGTGATCTTAAAAGCATAAGTAATGGTTTTCATATAGTCTGCTAACCTCATCAACTCTTGATTGACAACAGGTGCCAAGTCAAGTAATTGAAGGATCGGCTTTAATTCTTTTTTAAGAGGTTGCTCGTTGGCTGTCAACGCCATCACAAAGCCTTGGACTTGGCGATTGCCGTTTCCAAATGGTATCGCTACACGCATACCGACTTGGATAGCCGCTTCCATTTCAGAAGGAACCAAGTAGGTGAATGCTTGATCGGTTTGCATAGTTGGTACATCGACAATCACATCCGCAATAACAGTCATGGACTCCTTCTCCTTTCTTCATCTTGGTTTTAAACACAAAATGGCTCTTGCCTATTTTACTAGAGATTCCTTGTTTTGTCTTACTTTCTGCCAAATCCTAACAAAAAATTAACGCAGGAAAAAAAAGAGCCTAGGAACATTTCCCAAGCTCAAATCTTTCGCTATCCATAAGCTGAATAGTGAGTTGATCTTATAGTTTTTGCTCGTCACGAATACGCGACTCTAATTCTTGTTGTGCACGGTCTTTTTGCGCACGACGTTCTTCGTCTTCCATACGTAGACGTTCACGTTTTAATTCAGGATGTGGATCACTGATCACATTTCCTGCTTCGATTTCTTCTAAAGCTTGTCCAACACTTTTGACAGAATCAAATGAATCCATTGTTGGTTGTGCTTTTGCGTCTAATTCATGTGCACGTTTACTTGCTAAGATCACTAGAGAATATTTTGAATTCACGCGATCTAATAATGAGTCGATTGAAGGCTTTAACATCATAAGACTACATCTCCTTTAACATTTTGATATATTTTCCGATGACACGATCGACACGGAAATGTTCACTTGCAATAATATCTTTGATTCGGTTGACCGCTAATGGAACTTCATCATTAACAACAGCATAGTCATACAGTGCCATCATCTCGATTTCTTCCTTAGCGACTTTCATTCGTTCTTCGATTACTTCATCTGCATCTGTCCCACGCCCAACGATTCGTGATTTCAATTCAGCTAAATCTGGGGGCGTCAGGAAAATAAATACGCCGTCAGGTACTTTTTCTTTTACTTGTTGTGCACCTTGGACTTCAATTTCAAGAAAAACGTCTTTTCCTTCGTCTAAGGTTTTGTTGACATACGATAGTGGTGTACCATAATAATTCCCGACATATTCTGCATATTCCAACATTTCGCCTTCAGCGATCATTTGTTCAAATTCTTCGCGGCTTCGGAAATAGTAGTCGACTCCTTCAACTTCTCCTTCACGCATCTTGCGTGTCGTCATCGAAATCGAATATTGGAAATCATTATCCTCACTCTCAAAAATTGCTTTTCGCACTGTGCCTTTTCCCACACCCGATGGACCAGACAACACGATTAATAATCCACGCTCTGACATGACGACGTCCTTTCAACTAGTCTTTTTTATACTATTGCTTATTTTGCACTTTTTTCTTGCAACTTTCAAGGCTATTTTTTTATTATAGCTAGAAAACCTAGAAAAAGCTAGTCTACTTCCCACTAAAGAGTCCGAGACAAAAGTAAAATTTACTTTTGTTGTATACCTAAAAAACGAATAAACGGCGGGAACAGGAATAACCTCTTTGGAAATAAGACGGAATCCTGCCTAACGGATAGGTCATCGATCAGACAGGCTGGACACTTATTCAATATTTTGGATTTGCTCACGGATTTTTTCTAAAATCGTTTTAGACTGAACGACATGGTTTTTGATTTCGATCGCGCTTGATTTTGAGCCGATCGTATTGATTTCGCGATTCATCTCTTGTAAAAGGAAATCTAGTTCTCTACCGATGGGATAATCTGCTTCAAGTAGCTCTTCCAATTTCTGCGTATGGATGATTAAACGGTCGATTTCTTCATGGATATCGCCACGCTCTAAAAGAATCGCTATTTCGGTCAATAAACGATCTCGCTCAACTTCTGCACCAAGAAAAGCTTCTAATTTTTCTTGGTATCTCGTCTGAAATTCTTGCTCGTAAATCTCGACAAAGCTAGCTAATCCAGCAATATTTTGTTTTAATTCTGCGGCTTGTTGAAGTAAAACGTTCGCCAAGGCTTGGCCTTCTATACTCCGACTTTCTTCGATTGAACGAAGTGCCGTTTGCATCGTTTCTTTCGCTAATTGTGCAAGTAATTCTTGATCCTCTTCCGTTGCTTCAGCAATTGTCACAAACTCTTCGTTTAGTGCAAAACGTTCGATCAGTTTACCGATCGACAATGCGTTCGCTTCGCCATACCTTTCTTTAATACCGGTAGTCATCTGTGTATAGAGCGTATCGATCAGTTGCCAATTGATCGTCACTTTTTTATCTTGTTCACCTAAATATGTTAGGTTGATAAAGACATCGACACGCCCTCGACTTAACTTCGTTTTGATCAATTGTCTCAGTTCATTCTCAACAAAGCCTAATACTTTAGGGCTACGTATCTGGATATCTAAAAACCGTTGATTGACGCTTTTGATCTCGATTTCAAGTTGATAGTTCTTTTTTTCGCGGATGGCATTGCCAAAGCCAGTCATGCTCTTCATGCGACAGAGTCCTTTCTTTTACATATTTTTAATTGCTTTTTGTAACTCTTCAAACTCTTCGTTCGTTAATGTTAGTCCCTTACCCATTTTTTCATGGTCCGGTGCCCAATCCCGCAAGTCAAATTTCGGTGGTCTACCATTCCAACTCACTAAGTTCAATTCTTTGCGCCATCCTTTATTGTTTTCAGATAATACTGCAATTTCTTCTACGATCTCATATGAGAATTCTTGTGCCATTTTTGTTCCTCCTTTAGATGATAAAGATAGAGATACATCAGAGTTTCTACTGTATCTGCATTGAGTTGTCGTTGTAAGCGATCACGCTTTTTTTCTTTCACGTATTGGTAGATCGCGTGTTCCTTCATTACGTGTATTTTAGCATTTCGCTCCAGTTTTCGAAACTTCAACCATTCGCTGGCGTTTAATTGACCGACCTTTTTTAAAAATGCTTCATCGATTTTACTTTCTTGGCAAATGATTGGTAACATTTCTTCGACGGTATACACTTTATTCGGTAAGATCAATTTTTGTTTCGCTAGTAGCTCAAGCATCGCCAATCCGCATGTTTCACTTGTGACCCTGTCTTTATATACATTACGCAAGTCCCGCCAGAATTTTTCTTTGTAAAAAAAGGATACGTCTAAATCAAGTGTTTCGACTAAGAAACGTAAGAAACGTCGCCAATAACGTTCAGCTGGCTTTGCGGTTTCAAACGTATACCAGTTTCCTTGATAGATCCCTAAACATTTTTTAGCCTCTAAATAACCTAATTGGATATTCAATTGGTTTCTTTGTCGCTCAAAAACTAAGAAACCACCTAAAGACCAGTTTGAACAACATTTCCAGGTCACCAAAGCATCAGGTTCCTTGTATTTTTTGGCTACACCAGGTCCTTGGACATCGACAATCAAGACTTCGGTTGCACCTTGTTGGATAGCAACATCTACTGGCACGTTATTTCGATAGCCACCATCAACATATTTTGATCCATCGATCTGGCGATAAGCCATGGCAGGATAAAAAGAAGCAGAGGCGAGGATCCAATCGGCGATCTCTGTTGGTTCTAATGCTTGCATCTTTGTAACTGTTTCTTGAAATTCTGGGATTTTAGTTGCGATTGTATAGAGTTGCGGTTTTTCTGTACATTTGATTTTTTCTGCATCTAGGTATTGCTCTAGTAACGCTTCCAACGGTGCAATCGAGGTTCCTCCTTCGACTACTGCACGACGTGTCATCAAGCTGGCTTCTTGGATATAACGTTGCCTCAAATCTTCTGATAAGGCAACCTCTGGTAAAGCCAATACTTGATTGGTTGATAGTTCCTGCCATAACTCAATGGCTTGTGCTAGTTGATCCTGAACGACTAAAGCCCCATTTAGCGCACCTACAGAAGTGCCAGTAACGAGTGAAATCTCTAGATTTTCTTCTTTCAATGCTTTCCAAACACCTATTTGATAAGCTCCATGCGCCCCGCCCCCACCTAAGACAAGCCCTGTATGATAGGAAAGTTCCTTCTCAAACGATTGCGTTCCCGAATAACCACTTCGGTGGAAAAGGTCGACCATGTTGGGTGAGATCGAATGATCAAAGCGGACGAGTCCGTATTTTTTGAAAAAATAACGACCCGTACTTTCTAACAATAGGAAAATATCGGACCACTGCCAATATTCTTCTTCAATCAACACGTTGGTATAGATCATTTTTTCATTCGTTATTTCTGCAGTAAAGTAAATGTTCAGCCTTTTCGATACGATCTTCCATGCCTGTTGTTTTTTTGCCTGTTGCCAAAAATGTTGCCGGCTTTCTTGATGTGTAGTAAAAAAACTAAAAACTTGTTTTGCTTGCTGCACTCGATTCTGCTGATAACGTTCCGACCAATAGACTTTTTGAACTTTCATAGACACCTCGTATTCTCTTTTTCTTTTATTATATCAGTAATCAGAAAAAAAGGGCGGGGTGAATAGTTATCCGATTCCAGTGTTATATATATATAAATTTTTACTCTATGTTCATCTTTTATTCATAAAAAAAAGTTGCTTTGTAATCGAATTTTAAAATAAAAGAAACAAGCTTTTTTTCAGTAAATGTTGTAAAATGAAAGGGATGAGATACAGGGGAGGAGGAGCATGATGAGTGATTCAGTATATGTACATATCGATACAACTAGTAACGCCGTTTTGACCAAAGGGCTGACTATCAATGATTTTTCAAATAGCATCGTGCATTTCCCTCAAAATCTACTTTTGTTGGACCCTTCCGCATCTGCTGGAGAATATGAATCACACACAGGCTTGAAGGTCATTCGTGGAACTGAGAATATCCAAAGATTTTTCCAAACCGTTCGTAGCCGTAACAATAATACGGATCTTAAATGGATCGATTTTACTGATTTGACGATGTTAAAAGAATTAAGTCCTTTAGAAATCTCAGAGTTGCTTTATTTTGGTCATATGAAAACACATCTCCATTCACCTTTTTTCTATAAATTACAAAATAACTTTGTTTATTTTGATTTGAGCGATCATCTAGGTAGAACCTATTATCGTTATTTAGATGAATTTTATCGGATTTTTGCCAACAAATTAAGCACGATCTTGGCGGGGAAAATCAACGAAAAAAAATCATTCTTTCGAAAAGAGATCCCCGTTGAAAAAATCAGTGTGGAGATACTGAAAAAGATGCGTAATTTGATGCAAGAAGGAATCATTTTTTCGTTTGATCAAGCAGGTTTGGTCGATGACAAGTATGAGATCCCGATTTATGTCATTGAAGATTACGTTTGGAAATTAAAAGGGACACGTTACTTGGAAGAAAAACCGGTAGCTGTTCTCGTCTATCATGCCACTCAACAACGTTGGCAACTAGACGGCAACGTTTCTGATTTTGTCTACAACACATTTGTATAATGACATTCAACTCCACTAAAAAAGCGTAAAGGTAGCTACCTTTACGCCTTTTTTTAATTTTTGCTTTTACGTACTTGCAATCCTTCTCCTTCAAATAAAGAAGGAACGGTCTGTTCAATACCTAGTAGGACAATAGTTGTTACAATCCCAGTAGCTAACCCACTAGCGCCATTCATGACTAAGGAGAACAACCATGGATTCATCCCCCATAGTGCGAAACTTCCCCAAAAAGCAACCCCAGCGACAAAATGCCAGAAATATCTGGCAGTCACACCAACGAATGTCGCTAAAATGATCGTTGAGGCCATTTTCTTACGATTGCCTTGCAGATAACTCTGCTGCATTCTTTGCGAAAAAATCCCTGCAACGCCAGCAAACGTGAACGCGATCGGATACTCGATCAATACTTGGATGACACTCAAATAATAGACAGTTCCCATGGGAAAATGAAGGATTCCCCACAGAAAGGCCGATCCCATACCAGCTTTCCAACCCCTTCTCAAGGCAAATAAAGTTAAAGGGATTTGTCCGAGCGAGATTGCAAAACTACTACCGATTTGTAGAGGAATCATCGACAATACTAAAGATAATGCTGCGACGATCGTTCCCTCGATCCAGACACGATGATTCTTATTCATAAAAAAGCTTCCTCCTTTATAATTGGACATCACAAAGGAGGAAGCAAGTTTGTTTTTTTACAAACAGCTTCGTGCTTTCACACTAGCTATTCATTCACAATTCCTACGCTCGCATAACCGAAACAGGTACGAAGGGTTTAGAATATATTCAGTCTCAGCCCAAAATGGACTCCCCTTTGTGATTGTAATTATTTAGTTTTTGTTTTCCTTTATCTTTTTGTTTCAAATAAAGGACTAACTGGTTTGTTTTCATGGATACGTTTGATTGCGTCACCCATCAAACCACCAACGCTTACTTCGTCAATCTTATCAATTTTGCGATCTTCTGGCAAATAGATTGAATCCGTTACGACTAAGCGCTCGATTGCAGAGTCTTCGATTCTTTGTAAAGCAGGTCCTGACAGTACAGGATGTGTACATGAAGCATAAACGCTCACTGCTCCAGCTTCTTTCAACGCATTGGCAGCCAATGTGATCGTTCCAGCTGTATCGATCATGTCATCGATCAAGACACACGTTTTGCCTTCTACTTGACCAATAATATTCATCACTTCTGCCACGTTTGCTTTTGGACGGCGTTTATCAATGATTGCAATTGGTGCTTTTAAAAATTCAGCCAATTTGCGTGCACGAGTAACACCACCATGGTCAGGTGAAACAACGACAACATCATCGCCTTGAATCCCTTTTTCTAAGAAGTAATTCGCAATCAGTGGTGCGCCCATCAAATGGTCGACCGGAATATCAAAGAAACCTTGGATTTGGACTGCGTGCAAGTCAAGTGTCAACATTCTTGTTGCTCCAGCTTTTTGGATCATATTTGCCACTAATTTTGCAGTGATTGGTTCACGCGCGCGCGCTTTACGGTCTTGACGTGCGTAGCCGTAATACGGCATTACAACGTTGATCGTTTTGGCACTTGCACGCTTCAATGCATCGATCATGATCAACAGTTCCATCAGGTTATCATTTACCGGACTACTTGTTGATTGAATAACATATACGTGTGAACCACGGATACTTTCTTCGATATTGACTTGGATCTCACCATCACTAAATTGAGTGACGGATGATTTTCCTAATTCAACCCCAACAGCTGCAGCAATTTTTTCTGCCAATGGACGATTTGAGTTTAATGCAAATATTTTTAATCTTGGATCAAAGTAATGTTTGGACATGAGGACCTCCGCTTTCTTTTTCACAACTCTACTACCTAATAAATACTAGTCATATTTGCCGAATAAATCAAGTGATTTTGCAAAAAGTATCATTTTGAATATGGGAGTTTCTTCGCGTATCCTTCTTTATTGACTTGTCTAGCGCGTGCGATTGCCATCGCATGTTCAGGAACATCGTTAGTGATCGTCGAACCAGCAGCGATACATGTATTCTCTGCCACTTCCACTGGCGCCACAAGATTCGCATTTGACCCAATAAAACTATGGTCACCGACTGTTGTATGATGTTTTGCTTTTCCATCATAATTGACAAAGACGACACCACACCCCACATTGATTTCTTCACCTAGTGTGGCATCCCCGACATACGTCAAGTGTCCAACTTTTGTATTTTTGCCTATTTTCGCATTTTTCACTTCTACAAAGTTGCCGATATGGACGCCTTCTGCAATTTCTGCTTTTGGACGCAAATGGGCATACGGTCCTACATCTGCTTTACTTTTGACCACACTGTGTTCGATCACTGAGTTTTCAATGACTACTTGGTCACCGATCTTGCTGTCAACAATACGTGAATGTGCACCGATAAAACAATCTTCGCCAATTTCTGTTTCCCCTTGGATCTGAACGCCCGCTTCGATCACTGTATCTGAACCAATCACAACATCTGCATCAATATACGTAGTTGCAGGATCAACAAAGCTAACGCCATTGACCATATGTTTTTTGTTGATTCTTTGGCGCATCAACTCGTTTGCTTTTGCTAGTGCCATACGATCATTGACACCCATACACTCATCGAAATCTTCCGTCTGATACGCAGCAACTGGATTTCCAGCATCTTTCAGGATCTCAACGATGTCTGTTAAATAATACTCGCCTTGTGCATTGTCGGTTCCTACTTTATCCAATGCTTCAAATAACGCTTTGTTATCGAAACAGTAAGTTCCTGTATTGATTTCTTGAACTAACGCTTCTTCTGGAGAAGCATCTTTTTGCTCAACGATTTTTTCAACGATTCCTACATGGTCACGAATGATTCTGCCATAACCTGTCGGATCTTCTGCTTGTGCAGTCAAAATCGTGGCACTTGCATTTTTCCCTTGATGGTATTCAAACAAGTTGTTCAACGTCTCAGTTGTCAACAAAGGGGTGTCACCACTAATGACTAACGTTGTGCCTTCCTTGCCTGCTAAAAATGAGGCTGCTTGTAGTACCGCATGACCCGTCCCAAGTTGTTCAGCTTGTAACGCATACTCGCTGCGCTCGCCTAACTGAGCTTTGACTTTCTCTGCACCGTGACCAACGATCGTCACGATTTGATCAGGGTTTGTCTCACTTACACGGTTGATGATATGTTCGACCATCGGTTTTCCAGAAACAGGGTGTAGGACCTTGTATAGTTTTGATTTCATGCGAGTACCTTTACCCGCGGCTAATATGATTGCATAACGTGCATCCAAATATGTCACTCCTAAATTACGATTTATTATTTTTAGTTTAGCCCAGTCGCTCTTTTTTTTCAACTAAACGTTCATTTTAGCAACCAGGACGCAAAAAAAGAAGAGACATCATCCATCGCCTCTTCTTTTTCCATAGCACCGCTATGTTCGTTGTTTTATTCTTCGAAATAGTTACCTGGTACTACAGTGATATTTTTCGTTTTTGTATCCACATCTTTGACGTAAAGTAGTGACGTGTAGTCATTGATTGCGCGATGTCCGTTGAATTTTGATTCCGCAAACACAGTGATACCGACAAGCTCAGATTCAAATTCTTCAATCAAGCTCTTCATTCCGTTCACTGTTCCGCCGCCTTTCATAAAGTCATCGACGACAAGCACGCGAGAACCACGTTTCAAACTTCTTTTTGATAGTTCCATTTTTTCGATCCGTTCCGATGAACCTGAAACATAGTTCACACTCACTGTAGAACCTTCTGTGATCTTAGAGTCACGACGAACGATGACAAACGGTGCGTTCAAGTAATAGGAAACGGCTTGAGCGATTGGCACCCCTTTTGTGGCTACAGTCATTACAGCATCGATTTTTTCTCCTAAATATTTTGAGGCAATGATTTTCCCTACTTGACGTAATAGCTCAGGTTCTCCTAATAGATCAGATAAGTAAACATAGCCTCCAGGGAGTAAACGGTCTTGTTCAGACAAGCGCTCAGCTAGCGATTCAACATATTTCTTTGCTTCTTCGTAGGAAATCTCCGGAATGAATAGAACACCTCCGGCTGCACCAGGGATTGTTTCAAGCGTTCCGTAACCTCTTTCTTTAAATGTTTTTTTGATGATCCCCAAATCTTCACTGATCGAAGATTTAGCAGATTCATAACGTTCGGCAAAGCTTGTTAATGAAATCAATTCATGCGGATGATCTAATAAATACTGTGTCATATCGACAAGACGCTCACTGCGACGTACTTTCAAAAATTCCAGCTCCTTTTTCCAACAAATTTTATCGTGTTTCATTATATAAGTTTTTTCGGGAAAATTCGAGCATTTTATCCAAAATTAAGAAAATAGTTCGGTATTTATAAAAAAACAGGTAGCTATTTAAGACATTTGTTTGTCCCAAATAACTGCCTGTTTTTCAAATAGTAATCTATTTTTTCCTTCTAATTCCTAATAAAATACGTTTACTCAAGTTGACTAATAAGAATAAAAAGATAAATACTAACGTGATAGTTGCCCCTGGAGGTGTATCCAAGTAAAACGAACTAGTCAACCCAGAAAGCATACCAATAAAACCAACGATGATACTAATCAATATGACAATATTGAAGCTTTTCCCTAAACGCATCCCGATTGCTGCTGGTAAAACCATAATAGCAGAAATCAGCAACGCGCCTGCTATCGGGATCATAACAGCGATTGCTACCCCAGTAATGATATTGAACATCATTGACATCCAACGAACCGGCAGTCCATCGACATGAGCGGTGTCTTCATCAAAGGTCAACACGTACATCGGACGTTTGAATAAGAAAAACAAAAGACCGATCACTGCAAACAAAATACCTAGGAATAGAACTTGTGGCCAAGTGATCGTCACAATCGATCCAAATAAATAAGATTGGATGCTCGTGGCAGAATTACCCCCACTCAAATTCATCAAAACTAATGCAAGCGCAAGTCCTCCTGCCATTAAGATCGCAATGGAAATCTCTGAATACGTACGATACATCGAACGTAGGTATTCTAAAATGATTGCAGCGATAACGACTACCACCATTGTGGTCATCGTTGGATTGAGATTGAGGAAAAATCCTAAGGCTACCCCTGCTAAAGAAACATGAGACAGTGTATCTGCCATCAACGATTGCCGACGTATCACTAAGAATACTCCTAACATCGGTGCGATTCCTGCAATAAAGATCGCAGCAAGAAATGCCCGCCTCATGAATTCATATGAAAGCAACGCCATTGAGAATCCTCCTTTCTCACTAAACGGATTTGTCGATCCGCATATTGTTTGATGTCTTCGTGATCATGAGTGATCATCAATACAGCTTTCCCGTGGTCGTGTGCGCTATGGCGCAACAAACGATAAAATTCATTTCGTGATTCTTCATCCATTCCAGTAGTGGGTTCATCAAGTA
This sequence comes from Enterococcus mundtii, assembly GCF_002813755.1. Taxonomy (NCBI): domain Bacteria; kingdom Bacillati; phylum Bacillota; class Bacilli; order Lactobacillales; family Enterococcaceae; genus Enterococcus; species Enterococcus mundtii. Next base: position 2,867,488 of record NZ_CP018061.1, read on the forward strand.
CAAATAAATCTGGATCAGTCGCAAAAATACGTGCTAAACTGATTCGTTGCTTTTGACCACCAGACAGCTCACCGATCCGGCGATGACGCATATCCCACATACCAACAGATTCTAAGGCACGCTTGACATGCTCATGGTCTTTTTCGCTTAACCGTTTGAACCAACGACCTCTCGGATATCTGCCAGAACGTACTAATTCTAAGACTGTACTAGGAAAACCCGCATTAAAGGAAGAAACTTGTTGGGGAATGTACCCGATACTTAATTTGTCTCCGTCCTGATTTTTTCCTGCAATTTTGATGGTCCCTTTAGAGGGTTTCAATAACCCCAAAGAAGCTTTGATCAATGTAGATTTTGCCGCCCCGTTTTCACCAGTCAAAATCACAAATTCACCGGCATCTACATGATAAGAAACACCTTCTAACACAGGTTCTTCATCATAATAGAAAGTAAGATCAGCTATTTCGATATAACGCACATAGAGGACTCCCTTCCTTTACTTTATGCTTTCTTTTAATGCCTCTAGGTTTTTCTCCATGGTAGAAATGTAGGTTTCACCCGCTTTGATTTGTTCATTCGTCAAACTCTCAAGAGGATTAAGTACTTCAAGTTTTACACCTGTTTCCTTTGATAATGTCTCTGCTACTTTAGATGACGCATTTTCTTCAAAATAGATAACTTCGATTTTATTTTGATCGACAAAATCTTTCAATTCAGCCAATCGACTAGGCGTAGGCTCTTGATCCGGTGAAACTCCTGAGATGGCTACTTGTTTTAGGTCGTAGCGATTTGCTAAATAAGCAAAGGCAGCATGTTGCGTCACAAATGTTCGATTGGTTGCACCTTTTAATGCATCTGTATAGTTCTGATCCAATGCTTCTAATTTTTTGATATAAGCTGCGGCATTTTGGTCAAATGTGTCTTTCTTCTCTGGATATTTCTTGCCGAGCTCTGTAGCAATCGTCTGTACTTCTTGGATCGCTAATGTTGGATCTAACCAAACATGAGGGTCATAGGCATGGTCATGCTGATGTCCTTCTGATTCTTCGTGTTCTTCTTCATGCTCTTCTTGTGACTCTAAACGTTCAATTCCCTTAGCAGCTTCGATCATCAACGTTCGATCGGTATCGACCGTGTCTTTCAATGAGTCAACAAAAAATTCCATATCTGGACTGTTATAAACAAAAACATCTGCATCCGCAATGGTTGCACTTTGTTTTGCACTTGGCTCAAAATCATGGGGTTCCGTTCCTGCGGGGATCAATAATTCGACCTTCCCAGTATCACCAACGACTTCTTTCGTAAATTCATACATCGGGTAAAACGTTGCGACAACGTTCAACTCATCTTGTGCCGATTCTTGGGTTGTCTGTCCACACGCTGTAAATAGGAAAGCTCCTATTGCTAAAGATGCGGCTAATAAATATTTCTTCATATATGCTCCTTTCAAAACAAATCGTAATATTACGATTTATCAACGAGGATTAATGTACCAAATTAAAAAAAAACAGTCAATAGTTTAATCTGATTTTCTGATTTAAATGCAAACTTATCCTGTAAATCGGAAAACAAATGAATTGCCCGTCATATCAACAACGAACGTAATCGTTTTCTTTCAACTTTGGTTAAAAAGTGTCTGTTCCACACTATTATTTTTTGTTCCGATAACACTGAACGATTGGTTGAGATTGATAACAAAAAAGAAGGTAACGATCCTTCATCTTCTAAAACGAAATCAGCGGGAAAGATGTCTGGGATATTAGTCCTCTTATATCTCCTAAAACTGAATAAACGGCAGAAACAGAAGTAACCTCTTCGAAAATAAGGCGCCATCCACAAAAATTTGAAAAACAATTTTCGTGGATGGCGCCTTATTTCTTGAGGCTAAACACTTCTGTTCCGACCTCTTTTACCGCTTATTTCTCGAAGCTGACTACTTCCGTCATGACATCGTGTCTCTTTCATGCGTTTATAGCGTTCTGACAAGATAAACTTCCTCACAAAAACCTTTTAATCCGTTGTAGACGCGTTGGGCTCTGGAATAGTGTTGACAAAGGGCAAAAACAGTTGGACCACTACCGCTCATCAGGGCCGCATCTGCGCCATATTTGATCATTCGCTCTTTGATTTGATAAATGACCGGATGGCGTTTTCCTGTCACATCTTCAAGACTGTTCCCCATTTTCGTCAACATTTTTTGATAATCTTGTTGTCGAAGCGCATCAGCCAAACCAGGAATATCTTGATGTTGGATTTTTTGCGTATCGATTTCTCGAAAAACAGTTCGTGTCGAAACACTCATTTTAGGTTTTACCAAGATGATCCAGCAAGAGGGCATCGCTGGCAACAATTGGACGATTTCTCCCTTTCCGCCTACGTAAGCTGTTTGTCCGTAAACACAGTAAGGTACATCTGTCCCCACTTCCAAACCAATCTCAGCTAGTTCTTCTAAGCTACAGCCTAAATCCCATAACCGGTTGATCCCTCTTAATGCTGCAGCACAATCTGTACTTCCACCACCTAGTCCAGCGGCAACAGGGATATTTTTCTTCACAGCGATTTTTACGCCTTTTTTTATCTGGTATTTCTTTTTCAGCAACAAAGCTGCTTGATACACATTGTTACGCTGATCTACCGGTAAAAATGCTTTATTCGTCTCAACAATGATCCGATCTTCCGATAGCTCTTCAAAGAACAAGTGATCAGCTAAATCTACACTTGACATCACCATTTCCAACTCATGATACCCATCTGGTCTTTTATATAACACATCCAACCCTAAGTTTATCTTCGCTGGTGCTTTTTCAATCAATTCCATCCTCTCACCCATTCGAAAAGTCTAAGTCGAAAGTATTCTATCATAGGGGAAAATAAAAGTATAGCTTCCACCAACATGCGTAAACACTTTCCTCACAGCTTTACAATCATTTTTACAATTCTGTCAGAACTTCTTCTGCTAGACTTGTTCCTTTTTCTTTCCCTTTACCAATCAATAAGAAAAGCTGCCATGTGGCTAAAGTAAAACTACTTCCTTTCATATACGCAAAATAACGGCCTTCCCAATGAGTAACATACCGTTGTTTTTCTTCGTAAGTTAATTGGAATGAGTAAAAGAAATTCCCGTAATTGAAGATGATCCTCATCACTTTTTCTTGCAAGAACGAGAAATCAGTTTCTCCGACATTTGCAAGGGGAGCCAGCCCTAGATTCGCTTCTGCATACCCATTTTTGCGATAGACATCCAGTAGATTTGCAAGTAAGTAATCACCTAGACTATTCGGCTGGTTCGGTAGATACCGCAATAAATCATACCCCGCTTGGCGGTCATTGATTGGTTGAGATGTAATGAACCCAACGATTTTCTGCTCTTTCCTAACAATACCAATACCACTCATCAAGAGATAATCTTTCTCAAAATAACCAACAGAGAAATGCTTCTCACGAGAACCATCCAACCATTTTTGAGAAACTTCCTGAATCGGTTCGAGCAACTCTTCAGGTAATTGGTCATACCAAGTAAAATGGTATCCCTCATTCGTCAAACGTTGCAATTCGATCTGCTTTGTACGCCAGTGAAGCGCGTCTGAAGAAAGATTAGTAATCGCTGCTTCTCCAACTTTTGCAAAGTGAAAACCCGCTTCGTGAAGCATGACGACATAACTTTCGGATACTTTATAAAAAGCTAATTCATAGCCAAAACAATCGGCTTTTTTCAAAAACTCATGCGTAGCTGTACGTATCTTCGTTGGATCACCAATCGGATCACCAAGAACAAAACATTTATTTCCTTTGATTTGGTAACCAAACACTACTTTATCTTGACCATTTTCCTGATAATAAAAATAAGTATATCCAGGTAAGTGCAGATAATGACTAGCCGCGGTTCCACCATAGGCTGTCAAGAGGCGATTTAAACGCATTTGATCCAGAGGTTCACCAAACCCTGTTTCTGAAGCTAAATATTGGTACAATGCAACTAACGCAAGTAATGAGATTCCTAAACCAATCAGTCCTGAAAACCAAACATCCTCAGATGGAAAGAGAATAAAGCGATTCGCAGTTAAATCTCCTACCCAAAAACTTCCACGGTGATAGCCTGCGATTGCATAAACAATAAATAAAAAGCCAAACAAACACGCATCAAATATGATTGCTCCCCATGAATAGACGAACTTTTCACGATAAAACTCTTTTCGGGATAACCACACCGCTAATAAAATCAAAAGGTATACAACAATCAGTTCCCATGATAAGGTGCGCATTACAGTATTGATGATTCCAAAAGCGAGTAAAGCAATAGTAGGAATAAACGCTTTTTTGACTTTCATCGCTAAAGCTCTAGCTAGCCCTAACAATAAGAACCCAACCAGCAGGTTCAATGACTGATCTAAAAAATCAAACGAAAAGGGTAAGAGTATTTGAAACAACCGACTGACAGTCGAAAGATTCGTGATCGTTGAAAGTAAGACCATCATGATTCCCGCAAAATAAACGGCACATACTAACACTAAATGAGCAATTTTTTGAAAAAATAGTCGGGGAATATTATCTAAAAATCGATTGATTTTGACGCCTGTGTGTGTCAAAAATAAAACGATCCCTGAAAGAAATGGTAGAACATAGTAGAACAAACGATAATAAAGCAACCAAACAAGTGCAACATCTTGCCGCACGCCAAGTTGACTCATTCCTAAGATCATCAGCACATCAAATGTGCCTACACCACCTGGTACCATTGTCAACATCCCAATCAATGTGGCAATGATAAACATAGGGTACAAGGACCATACAGAAATATCTACAGCCATCAAGCGCCCAATCAACAAGAAAACCACTAAGGCACCAGTCCATTGTCCAAAGGAAGCCAGTAACAAGCCCAGTAAACCTTTAGGATAAAATTCTGCAAATAGCGTTTTACGTTTCAAATAGGCAAACAAAAAGATAAGCGGTGCTAGAAAGCTACCACCAAATAACCAAATCCAATAACTACGAAACACACTATCTGTTTGAAGAAAGAAGACATTGATGAACGTCACTAATGACCAAATAGAAAGACCCGTCAATAGAAACAAAGCAACCTTAGAGACTGTTGCCAACACCATTTTTCGATTCGTGTGCTTGCCATAAAAACTGGCGCGCAAGCTTGCTCCGACAATCCCTCCGAATCCTGCCAAGTTATTGATCGTATTCGTGATCCATGCAGATAACAAAAAGTCTTTACGACTCATTTTGGGCTTGCCTTGTTTTTCCAATACTCGAATCGTTACCCAATCATAAAGTAACATCGGCATCACACCAATCAAACCTGCTAATATCATCCATGCTAACGTGACATGACTTTGTTGTTCCATCGTGTGCCAGACATCTTGCCAACTCATCCCATGGGCAATGTTTGCGACTTGATTCGCCACAAAAACAAGGATCGATCCAAAGAAAATCAGCTTCAAAATCAACTGATGTGCTTTCACCCACTGGATCATGATCTGTAATTTATTTTTCACCGGCACCCTTCCTCACCTGTAGACTTTCTAAACATATACATTCATGTTATCTTATTTACATTGATTTTTCCACTTTGGGCATTAGGTTGTGAAAGAAGCGCTTTGATCTGAGCAATAAGCTGGAAAATCGGAAAATAGCTTCTCATATTTTTTGATTTTTCAGCTTAGTGTTGAAGGTCAGCTTCTTGAACACCGTTTATCGAGGTCGTGAAAAAGCCGTTAAGCTCCAAGTAGTAAGGCAGAACGTGGGAAAATAGCTCCTCATATTTTTTCACGTTTTGACTTACTATTGAAGGAGCTGGCTTTTGAACACCGTTTATCAAGGTTGTGAAAGAAGCGCTTTGACCTGAGCAGTAAGTTGGAAAAACAGTTCGTCTCTCGACTTGCAGATTATGAGAAAGAAAGCTATGCTAAAAATCAAAGGAGAGGATTACATGAAAATCGGATTTATCGGTACAGGAAATATGGCACAAGCAATTATTCACGGTATCTTAGCAAATAATCTAGTGGCTAAAGAAGATATTTTTGTTTCAAGCGGTCATTATGAAAATGCTCAACGCTTTGCTGGTAAAGTTGGGATCAATGCTTGTCAAACCAATCAAGAGATTGCTGAAAAAGCAGAAATCGTTGTTTTGGCAGTAAAACCAAAAATCATCGAACAGGTGTTAAATGAATTACGCGACTATCGTAAACAACAGTTGTTTATCTCAATTGCTTCAGGAAAATCGCTTGCAACACTAGAACAAGCACTTGATCCAGAAGCTGCTATCGTTCGTGTGATGCCCAATGTCAACGTGAGTGTTGGCGTGGGTGTTTCTGCAATCTGCAAAAACCAAGCAGCAACAAATGAACAGTTGACACAAGCGACACAAATCTTTGAAGCGATTGGCAGTGTTTATCCTTTAGCAGAAGATGATTTCAGTACATTTATCGGATTAGCTGGAAGCTCCCCTGCTTTTATTTATATGTTGATCGATGCAATGGGACGTGCAGGTGTTTTACATGGACTACCTAAAAAAACAGCAACAGAAATTGCAGCCAAAGCGATTTTAGGTTCCTGTCAAAAGTTCCTAGCAAGCGATGAAAATCCTTGGGAATTAGTTGACCAAGTATCTTCTCCAGGCGGAACGACAGTTGCTGGTGTCGTCGCATTAGAAGAGGCTGGGTTTATCCCCGCAATCATTACAGGGATCACGAAAACGATCGAAAAAGACAAAGAAATGTTGTAAACGAAGAAGCGATGCAAGGATAGACTGGAAATAATAAAATTTAATATGATTAAAACAAAACAAGCCGAAGAATCCGAAAACACCTGTGCCTACTTCCGGATTCTTCGGCTTGTTTATAGTGAACATTTGCTATTATTTATTTCTTGTTTTTATGCGAAGTAAAAGTTACTCCACATAAAATTAGTATTCCTACAAGCATTAATATAGCGTACAAAAAACGTGTAATCTCAAATCTTTCAACTTCAAATGAGCTTACTATTTTAGGTGGTAAGTAAAAACACAAGAATAGAAGAACCACATATTGGATTTTTCTTATCCTAGTTTCATTCTTAAACGGTTTAACGGATAAAAATGGAACGCCAAAAACATAGCCTAAACCACTGGTTGATGTTAGTATAGATTTATTTCCTTTCAATAAAAACTCAACCAAGCCGATAAAGGCTAATACAAGTGAAAATATAACTAGTAATTGAATGATGTATTTCTTCATACGATTAGTCATCTCGTTCTGTGATGCTTTCCATGATGTACCCTCCATGAGTCATCCCATACTTCTCGAACATATCATCCAGTCATATCACCAGTAGCTAAAGAGAATGCACTTGCTTCTCCACTAGATAACATACTCATTGTGACAGACAAGGTAAAAATTTCAGATTTAATCATTTATACTCCTCCTTTAACATTTAGTGAGAGTGCTCGCTAAACATTAAACCACTTATTTAGAGTACTGTATTCAATAATTTGTTTTTTTTATTGTTACTATTCGACATACGATAACCTATTGTTAATACGTCCTTTATCCGTTGATTTTCAAATTAAATAATAACAATAATACATAAAAATCCTTGTAAATTCACTTTTTTCTGTCACCTTAGAACTGAATAAACGCCGAGAACATCCGTAACCTCTTCGAAAATAAGACTGCACATTTTTATGCTTACTGTCTTAGTGATCGAAGAGTTTGTTCTTCATATTTTAGCTGATACTTACAGTAGTAAAATTATACCTTATCTCTGTTCTATCTTTTTTTGGCTAGTGTCCTTTACTGTTCGTTTTACAGACTGACCTGTTTTCCCTTCACGATAGACTGCTGGTAAGTGATTGTCGCGTTGGTCTCTTTACTAACCTTTTTGCCATGACTTATGATCTTTGCAAAATCTACCGCTCCATCTCTTGTTTGAGCAGATACTTCTGTCGACATTTTTGGTACTACTTGTTTCTTTTCTAAACGTTTATCTTGTTCTATCACTAAAAAATCACCTGTTTTCATTGTCGTTGCAACAGGAAACAGCTTACCATCTCCCGATTCTTCTTTTGTCTCTCTTTTGACGCGGGGGTGATCGTGGGACTCATTTTTATCCTCATCCCCTCTCATGATCCTTGCAAAATCTGCCGCTTTATCTCTTTTTTGAGCAGATGCTTCTGTCGGCATTTTTGGTACTACTTGTTTCCTTTCTACATTTTTATCTGGTGGTATAACTGAAAAATCATCGTTAGACTTCTGGTAAGTTGCTGTCGCATTGGTCTCTTTATTAATCTTTTTACCATGACTTATGATCCTTGCAAAATCCGCTACTTCATCCCTTATTTGAGTAGATCCTGTCGGCATCATTTCAGACAAGTCTTGCTTCTTTTCTAAATCTTTAGTTTGCTCTAACACAAAGAAATTACCTGTTTGCATCATTGCTAACACAGTGAATAGCTTGCCGTCTCCCAATCCCTCTTCCTTTGTTTCTCTTTTGACACGCGGTTGGTTATAGAACTCATTTTGATTGGCGAAATCTCTCATAATCGTTGCGAGTAATTGAGCATCCGTCAGTTTAAAGTTAGTAAATAACATAGCATCTGTTTGAAATGCTTTGACGACCGTTTTTTTAGATAAACGAGGGGCATTTTGTTGTTTTGCTACCCCTGTAACAAATTGATCAAAATTCGGATGTTCAAAAAAACCCGAGTATCTTGTAAGAAAATCATCTTTCACATTTTGTCCACTCGGCAAAAATCCAGTAAGCGTTAGCCCATATTTAACAACATCATATGTTCCTGAAACAATATGTGTGGTTTCATGCGTGATCGTTATCTCTGGAGGTGCTGCTATTTGAATTCCTGGTAAAATTTCTGGTCTTTTATGGAAAGCATCAGCTACAATAATGATGCGACACTCGGCATCTTCTTTCAATACAAAGGCATAGGCTTTCGGATTATCATTACTAACAGAGTAATAGGCATGTGTCTTCTCATCTAGAACAAAATCAGTCGAAACGATCCAAATATTTTCAAATCCCCAGTCTGCTGATTGTCTCAGAAATTGTTCACCCTTGGTTGCGATTGAAAGGAGTCTCTTTACCGATTCCTTTAAAATCTTCTCTTGCTGAACAGAAGGTGGCACGTCAAGGAAATTTATTAAGTATTGACCTTCGGCTGTTTCTGCGATTTTATCTACTTTTAACAATTCTAAACACACATCTTTGACGATTCTGAAATTTTCTATGGCATTCTTGAATTCTTGAGGAAGTTTCTCTATAAACGGTCTAAGTGATTCCGGCACCATACTTATGTCTAAACCGGAAAAAACACGAAACTGGTCATCTGGTTTCAAAGACAATACTTTGGCAATCTCATCAGAAATCGATTTTTGTGCTTTCTCCTCGTCGATATAGACAATTCTTTGTGGCTCTGGGACAAAATGATCCAATGGTTTGATCGGAACTAATTCATCTTCCAACCTTGAAATGCCTTGCATTGGCGAATACTCGATTGCATTAAGCATACCGTACCATCCCCACCATCTATTTGGGGATTCTGGAAGGGTATTATACGGCGGATACAATGAATTCTCATTCCTCTGCGCAACTGTCTTTCCGCGAGCTGACCCTACATCCTCTTTTTTTGACATACCTTCTTGCGGAGAATTAGGGCTATTATATTGGACAGTCCCTGGATATTTTTCATTGGCTTTCTCTAAAGGCGTTTCAAACCGAAAAGCACCATTATTCGTGTCCAATCGTAATACGGTCATCGGTGCAAGAATATTTTTTTTCACCAAATGGTAACGATTCGTTTCCTTGTCCAACAAAACTAATGGAAGGTATTGCTCTTGGATTCTGATATAAGATCGCCCAGCAGAATTCCACATCAACCCATTTTCATCCGGTGGGGATAGCGTAGTCGGAGTCAGTAATGACTCATACTGACTTAATTCCTTTCCTACCTTCTCACGTACTGCTAGCGAAACTGTTGGGCTAGTTTCTGCTTCAAAATACCACTCTATCCCGTTAAAGTTTACCGGATATATCGCTCCTCTATCATGTATATCATAGCGGACACCATGATTCTCAATTGTACTGATTCTGACAGGCACTAATTTCTTATTCATTTCAATAAACGTTTGCCGAAAATCTCTTTCTCCAGTAACAGTTAATGTAGTTGCCTCCCCATAAGCTTTAGGATTTAAATTTAGTTCTTTTACAGCTACATCTCTGTTAGGAATCTTCCTTGAAATTCGGTTAACCAAATATTTGTGTCTGCGAAAAAAAACTGCCGGTCCCTCAAACAGCCTTAGCTTTGTTCCACGCAATGTAAAATGATTTCCATAAACAGTCCCTTTTTTTAAATCTGATACTGGGACGTACAAATGATCTTGCACACGTTTCACGCGTATTTCTGGACCATTATTTGGTAAAGTAGCTTGCGTATAACTTTTCGCCCAATCGTGGGTTTCTATTCCAAATTTTTCAAGTTTTGCCACTACTTCCTTGAGTTCTTTTCTAATAAATGCTTGGTTTTTTAAACGTATCAACCCCTTAAATAGGGCTTGTGAACTATCATTTAGAAATTCTATTCCTGGATCAGCGTAACGTATAGCACTAACAACAATTGATCGGAGTTCTGATGTTCTTGGGAGGAAGCGCGTACTATGACGTACTATACCTGCTACACCTTGTTTCATGATCGTTCTTGCCATACCAAATACAAATCTCGTATTGAGGGCTGTGACTTGACCCAATACAGGAATCAAGGACACTGCATCGAGCATACAACTGGGAACCGCCTCACCAATATCTTTATTCATACTACCGACCACGCAATCGTAAAAAGGAATGAGATGCTTGAAAACATCCCAAATTTTTGTAACCATTGTTGTCTCTCTTCCTGAATCATAGAGTTGTCGATAGACTTTATCCCTGTGTTTACCGCTGATATGGTTGATAAACGCCTCCTGTGCATTTCCTTTCAATAAAAGTTTGTTCTGATTCGATTCTAGTTTAAAAATATAAGGCTTATCTCTGATCAGAACTTTATCACCATATTTTCGAAATTCATTTTTCCAAAGATCTTGTCGATTAAAAAGTCCATATCGGAGATATGACATAGGATCTTTATCAACGCGATAAAGCTTGTATCCTCCATCTTTTTCAAGCCTTTTCAACGCATAGCATCTTTCTTCTCCACCAAGAATAACTACAAATAAATCTGTCTCATCTAAGGTAAGAAGCGTCTCTACTTCCACTTCTTTTGCCAAAAAGACTGGTGGAAAACCTGACGTTCCTGGTCCACTTGCCGAATGCCTTGCTTTATGACTCAACACTGCCTGTGCCTCATATATACGACTTTCCGATGAAAATATAAAATTCAACTCATCTTTGTGAAATGAATCCACCGCAAGTCGTATCAGAAACTGATCCAATGAATAAAATGATTCAGATACAGCTTTCGTTAACCGCATATACCATTCATTGATATCTGGTGGAATCCATGGACCAGGACAGGGATTTCCGCCAGCGAGATAAACTTGCCCACCCGCAAGACTAACCGTGATACCGAGTTTTTTGCACTCTTCCAGTACTTCATCCACAAGCGCTGATTGTTGACGCCAGTTTATTACTGCTGTTTGATAAGATAAGACAAGGTCATTGACCATTTCTTGCTTTTTTATTAGTTCAAAATAGCCACGTTGCAAATAATTGACAAAGGTGCTTAACGCGACTTGTTGATAGTCCCCTTTTGCTATTGGACCTCTGAGAATATCTGGGTCCAACTGAGCGATAGCCAATGTCGCTGGAACTAAAAGATGAGAAATTTCTTCGACAGTATCAATCCCTTTATCTCTAAAGCTCTCAAAAAAAAGTTCGCCTACTGATTTGATTTCTGTCTGATTGAATTTCTCAAGATACCCTAAATCCTTTAATATTCTAGAGCCAGTCATCTGCATTAAAGAATCATAATCAGCGATCAATACATCGTCACCAACCTCACTTGATTTAAGAAAATAATTAGGTAGTGCTCGATTCATGAACATAATCCATAGTTTAGTGATATTATTTTGTCTTCCTGTTTTTTGATCGACTTGTTGAGTGGCAGATTTCGGTGGGATGTTGATTAGATCTGCTTTTATCAATTCTTCTACGGAAAATGACTTCCTAAGCTGGCCGATCGTAAATGTAGATGGGTCAGATGAATCAATGATTTTTTTTGCTGCATACCCTTCTATTGTGGTACCCAGGACATTTTCAACTGTCCATTTCATTACGGTCAATTCAGCGTCCCTATCTGAGATCATTTCCTCTGGCTTTCCACCATATAATTTTAACTCTTTCAGGATAACTTTTGCTATCGCTTGGACTTTCTCAGATGAGACTCTGCCATCCATCCCTGTTTGTCCAAACCATTCCCCCATAGCGGACAAAACATCTTCTTTGCTTACTTGGGTAGTAGACAACATGCCTTTTTGACGAAAAAATGTCTCAACTTGTGTCATGATTTTCTTATCCAACCACTTATTGATTGTTACTGCTGGTATAGATTCTGCTTTTTCATCTACAATCGCAGAGGGAGTGGTGGTAGGCAAAACTAAATGATTGCTTTCGATCATGTCCCACAACCAATTCGTGAACGTGATTTCTGCGCCTTTATTTGAAATGACGCCATCTACTTCCTCACCAAGGATGACTTGAGCAATTTGTTTCATTTTTACCATGTCTATAACCTCTTGATTTGCTCCTTCCAGCAGTACCCAACTTGAGACTATTTTCGCAAAAGCATCAGCATCCGTAGTTTCACAATCTACGCCTTTTTCAGTTAAAAATTTAGCTACTCTTTGTTTTTCTTTCTCTAACTTTATACGATCTACGGTAGTATGTAACACTTCTTTTGGCTGGCTATTCGTTTGTGTCGTAGGCTTAAAATCATTTTCTAAAAAAAAACGTTCAATCTTTTTCTTAACTTCTTCTTCATGCTCCTGTTCTTGATTCTTTTTGATTTCTTCAATATCGATACCCAAACGATTGTCTTGCCCCTTCTTATACGTATAGCCAATCTGTGCGTTATTGTTTTCCCACTGCAACACAATCGCTCGTGACTCAGCATCCGTCAAGGGAACAGCTGCCCCACCATAAGCCCTCACAATCATATTCGCTGCTATGTTCTGTCTTTTGCAGATTTCTTCGTACTGTAAACCTGCAAAGATCCATTTTTGTAACAACAAAACCAGTTGACGTGGTGTTGCCGTTGTAAAATACATTTGTTCTTTATATAGGAACTTGCCGACTTCGCCATTCGCTTTTTGGGTATTCTCTCGCATATCAAAAATCTGTTTATGATAATAAATTGGTACGATTAGTGTTTGCTTAGGAATACTATCTGGTCGATCAAGGATAAAGTCCTCATAGATCTGATTGTTTTCTTTTAAATATTTTTGAACTTGAAGAATTGAGGCAGTCTCTGCTGGTGATAAATCATATTGAATGGTTTGTTTCGTCTTCTCTTTATAAAGATACCCCGCTAGCAACGTGTTAGTTTTCCATTGTTTATAAATTGCTTGTAATTGTATATCGGATAAGAAATCTCCTAGTCTACTATTTTCAATCCCGTACCCTTTGTGGATGAGATAAGCTAAATATTGTGCCCGCTCTGACTGTATGGTTTGGTCATTTTTCCAATTCCTACCTGCCCAATTTTGAACAACCTTAATCAACTCCAAGTCGGTATCTATCTGGCTAACAACTCCTGTACCGATGAAAAAAGATTTAAGTATCTGATTCACATCAGTTGTCTGATTTTTCTGCTGAAAAAGCGGTTCATCAAAATGAAAAACTGGCAATAATTCTGACTGATCAAAGGGTTGTATATCTTGAGAGATGGCTTCGGTGATTTGAAGGACCATACTATAGTCAGAAGCACTAACAGGGATGAATAAATTATTGGTTAGATCATTTTCTGTGACTGTTTCATTATGTTTTTGTATCGGATTGATCTCAATATTCTTAGTTTCAGTAAAAGTATATGGTTTAAACACGTTATTTGTTTCCCATTGAAAGAAAATATTGATTGCTCTAATGGCAGATAACTGCACGACGGAAAGACCATAAGCACTAAGAATAATTTTAGCAAGCTGTTGTCTCTTCTCAAGAAGTTCATGGTTTGATGCACCTCTATTCGCCCAGCTTTGAAGAGCGAGAAAAAACTCATTATATGGCTTATCTTTAATGGCACATAACTCACTGCGTTGTTCACAAACAGCTTGTCTGATTCTTTCATTTGCTTTGTCTGTTTCACTGCGCTGCCCAAAGACTTCTTGATCATACCAGAACGGTGTAAATGGTTCATTGACTGGTACAGGTGAAGGTTTATTTTCCATATAAGCTAACATGATTTTGTTGATTTTCTCATGTGTTGCTTCAGAGAGTGCTTCCGACGATTTCAGTCCAATAAGCGTTGGGTTTGTTGTTTCAATTAAAGGTGGCGCATCCATTGACTGCGTAGGGATGGTTGCTGCTTCCGCGCCAATTCTTGTTTGTAAGTAATCATAACGTTTAACGAAACGATCGAACACTTCTGAAAAATCTTTGGCCAAAGCAACAAGTTTTGCGGTGATGCTCACTTCTGTTCCGTGAGCGGCTTGTCTTTTCGAATCACTTGCCAGAAGCTGCTGTTTTAAAATATGCTGTCGCTCATATTTTCTATTATCTTTGCCTAACGGATCAGAAGATTTCTCTTGTGTTTTAGGATCGCTAGAAAAAGTTTGGATCAATAACTCTGTAAAATGCCCTAACATATTGTATTTTTCATCTGTGTGATTCAATGAATCAATGATCTGCTCTTGCTGATAAAAGAATGAGCTGAACACTTCATTTAGACCATTCCAAAAAGAAGTCACACTAAGAGTTACATTTTCTGGTACTGGAACGTCTGTTGTCGTCCCATTCTTCTGATACTTTTCCTCAAAAGTCTTTTGAAAGAAATTTTTCAACTTTTCAGCCGCATTACTTGCATTAAATTGCTGTGGATCATTTGCATCCGTACTTTTCTTGAATGAAAATTGCTGGAGAGAGCGCGTTGTATTACTTCGTGTTTCATTCAATGTTTGTGAGGCGGCGATAGCATTTTGGCAAACTGTCTTAAAGTGGATTTGTGTATGATTTTTATTTTCCCATAAGCCGTATTCTTTTTTGTGGAATGCTTGTTCGGACGTTGAACAGTCAATAAGTTCTGAAATACCATAGGCTAATTTGTGCACATCTATACTGAATTGGTGAGCAGCGTCTGCTAAATCCGAAAGCGGCGAGACAACTTCTAGTTTGTTTTGTTTTATTTGAGTAGTATTCGTTGGTAAAGGCGGGGTTATTTTTTGGGGGTTAAAAGTCGAGCTAGACTTGAGCGCAGGCATTCGTACTTGATTTCCGATCTGTTGAATTTCGACATGCGTATCTACTTCTAACACCGCACCTGAATCTTGGACAGCTCGTTGCTGATCAGGGCGATCCTCTGGCATCCGTAGACCTGCTAGAACGCTCCATATAAAGAGGAAGCCTGCAGGGGTCAGGAGGTCTGTCGGCGTCTGACCTAATCTACTTGCAATGTCATACATCGTATTTTGCCGTTCTTTTGGGTCATCCTTCATATTAAATTCGTTGTAGAATTCACCGATTCTTCTATTAAAATCTTCTCCTGGCATTTCGTCTCACTCCTTCATTAAAAGATGCACATCAACTGAATAAAGTGTTAAAAATCACTAGTTTTATTTGCTTTTCTACATATCTCTTCTCCCCTTCACTTTCATCATACAAGGGTGGTAAACATTTATGTGCCTTTTATTCAAGTATTTTAGAAAAAAATGGTCAAATAAATTAGCTTGAACGTTCCAAGATGAAATGCCTGATTTTCAATTTATTACTCAAGAAGGTGTGCATTTTTTTGCTAGGTAAAAAGGAATTCATTTAAGTGTTTTTACACACCTAAAACGACTGAAATGAACACTTCCTGGCATTTCAGCCGTTTTTTATGGATATATGTAATCATATCTTTTCTTATTGTCTTGTTTTCATTTGTTTATTTTTTAGATTTGAGTTTAACGATCGACAATTCTATGACATAGTAAAACATCAGACTATAAATGCCACTCGGCAGGAAATCACGATTCACGATATATTCAATCGTGATCCCAAAAGCACTCCCAAACAATCCAGAATAAATGACGATTAGATAGGGATGATCGTCAGCAAATTTCATTATTTTTATCAGCAATATGCTTCGCCTCCTTATACTATAGTTATTTCAAGTATTACTATACCGTTAAAAAACTATGGATATCTTATCTGTCATAAAAGATCATTTTAAAGTCATAAGCGTTGTCACGATCTGTTATGCCCTAGAATCAAAAAAAATGACCCAACAGACTAATCTAATCTGTTGGGTCATCCTATATTTTAACTATTTTTTATTTCGCATAATCGGTTGCACGAGTCTCTCGGATCACGATTACTTTGATGTGTCCTGGGTAATCCAGATCATCTTCGATACGTTTACGGATATCGCGTACTAAGCGTACCGCATCTAAATCAGAGATTTCTTCTGGTTTGACCATGACGCGTACTTCACGTCCGGCTTGGACAGCAAAACTTGATTCAACACCGGCAAAGCTGTTTGAGATTGTTTCTAGGCTTCTCAAACGACGGATATAGTTTTCCAATGATTCACTTCTTGCACCTGGGCGAGCTGCTGATAATGCGTCTGCAGCGGCTACTAGGACGGAAATAACAGAAGTCGCTTCGACATCGCCATGGTGAGAGGCAATCGCGTTGATCACAACTGGATTCTCTTTGTATTTCGTTGCTAGTTCTGCACCGATCTCAACGTGAGATCCTTCGATTTCATGGTCTAACGCTTTTCCAATATCATGAAGCAAGCCCGCACGTTTTGCCAATTGGATATCTTCGCCTAACTCCGCTGCTAAGATTCCTGATAATTTCGCTACTTCGACCGAATGTTTCAACACGTTTTGGCCATAACTTGTTCGGAAATGTAGACGACCCATGATCTTGATCAAATCTGGATGAAGCGTATGTGCGCCGACTTCAAAGGCTGCTTCTTCTCCATATTCACGAATCCGTTCGTCCATTTCTTTACGTGATTTTTCAACCATTTCTTCGATACGCGCTGGATGGATCCGTCCATCTTGAATCAGTTTTTCTAATGTCATTCGTGCGATTTCTCGACGAATTGGATCAAATCCTGAAAGAACGACTGCTTCTGGTGTATCATCAATGATCAAATCGATTCCTGTAAGTGTTTCAAGGGTTCGAATATTTCGTCCTTCACGTCCGATGATACGACCTTTCATTTCGTCATTTGGTAATGTCACGACGGACACTGTCGTTTCAGAAACTTGATCTGCTGCACAACGTTGGATAGCCAATGAGAGCAAGTTCTTCGCTTTGCGATCTGCTTCTTCTTTTGCACGTTGTTCTGATTCTTTTACCATCAAGGTCAGTTCATGATTCAACTCTTCTTCGGTTGATTTCATGATTACTTCTCTTGCATCTTCTTTCGATAAACCAGCAATTTTTTCTAATTCTTTTTGTTGATCTTCAATCAATCTTTCAACGTCTTTTTCTCGCTCTTCAATTAATTGCTGTTTTGAACTAAGTGCCTCTTCTTTACTTTCAAGTGAGTTTTCTCGTTTTTCTAACGAGTCATCTTTACGATCTAACGTTTGTTCACGTTGGATCAATCGATTTTCTTGAGATTTTAGCTCTAATTTACTTTCTCTCAGCTCACTTTCAACTTCAGAACGATATTTCTGATTTTCTTCCTTAGCTTCCAACAATGCTTCTTTTTTTAGAGTTTCTGCTTCTTTTTTTGCACCTTCAAGAATACTTGCAGCTGATGTTTTTGCACCAGCAATTTCTTTCTCATGACGTGACTTCGCAACCATAAACCCTAAACCAAGACCGACAATTAAACCGATGATAGCGAGGAGAATGTTGAGTCCCATTAAATCCACCTCCATACTATCTTTTCCATTTTTATCATCTACCAATTTCTATGATAAATTATTCTAAACTATAAATATGCTGTTGCATATGTGCATAAAAACCTGCACAAGTTTATTCTAATGTTTGTTTCCAGTAGTGTCAACTTTAAATACGAAAAGAAACGGCTTCCTCGATTTTCAAAAAAGGGAGGTTTTGAGCGAGTGATGACTTATTTTTTGGTTCTTATTCTAGTGAAAAATAAAAAAACATCCGGTAGTTATTAGACTACCGGATACCCGCTTATTTCTTTATTCATCTAGTGGTAATTCTTCTTGTGCTTCTTCTGGTACATCAACTGGTTCACCGATGCCATAAGCTGCACGCACTAATGTAGATACTTCAGCCATCATCTCTGGATGATTTGACATATAGATTTTCGCGTTTTCACGACCTTGACCGATGCGATCTTCTTTGTAAGAATACCATGCACCACTCTTATCAACGATATCTTTTTCAACTGCCATATCCAATAGCTCGCCTTCTTGAGAGATACCTAAGCCATACATCACATCGACTTCAGCGATTTTGAATGGTGGTGCTACTTTATTTTTTACGACTTTGATCTTTGTACGGTTACCGACAATGTCCGTTCCTTGTTTCAATTGTTCCGCACGACGTACTTCCAAACGGATCGTTGCGTAGAACTTCAACGCACGTCCTCCTGGTGTGATTTCTGGATTACCGAACATCACGCCAACTTTTTCACGAATTTGGTTGATGAAAATCGCGATCGTTTTTGTTTTGTTGATCGATCCTGAGAGTTTACGTAAGGCTTGAGACATCAAACGAGCTTGTAACCCTACGTGTGAGTCACCCATCTCCCCGTCAATCTCTGCACGTGGTACTAAAGCTGCTACTGAGTCGATAACGACAATATCTACTGCACCACTTGATACTAAAGCATCAGCGATCTCTAATCCTTGTTCTCCGGTATCTGGTTGAGAAAGGAGTAATTCATCGATATTTACCCCTAATTTTTGGGCATATTGTGGATCTAAGGCATGTTCCGCATCAATAAAGGCGGCAGTCCCACCATTTTTTTGGACTTCTGCGATTGCATGGAGTGCAACCGTTGTTTTACCTGAACTTTCTGGACCGTAGACTTCAATGATCCGTCCACGAGGATAGCCACCTATCCCTAAAGCAACATCTAGTGCAAGAGAACCACTTGGAATTGTCGAGATTTGTTGGTCGATTTTTTCGCCCAGTTTCATGATCGAACCTTTCCCATAGTTCTTTTCAATTTTTTTCAATGCAGCATCTAAGGCTGCTTTACGATCATCTGCCAATACGATAATCCTCCTTATTTTTACGACTCAAAGTAACATTTCATTACGTTTATAATATCTTTTTTATTTATAAAAAGCAAGCAAAAACCGAACAAATATTCGCATTTATTTTTTTCTTAATAGTTGCTTTCTTAGCAGATCAAATCCTTGCATAATCGCACTATTTCTGATTGCCGAACGGTCTCTCGTAAAGTGACATTCTTTTGTTTCTACGCCTTCTTTTGATGCAACGGCAAGCCAAACTGTACCCGCAGGATGTCCTTCTAATGTGTCGGGTCCCGCCACACCGGTAAACGCTACGGCATAATCTGTACCAACGAGTTGGCGTGCTCGAATCGCCATTTGTTCGGCACATTCTTTACTGACTGTGCCAAACTGCTCTAATAGTTCTGGATCGATGCCTAAGAGCTTTGCTTTGGTCTCTGCTGAATAAGTCACAAAGCCCCCAGAAAAGACTTGAGAGACGCCAGGAATTGCTCCTAACGCGGATTGAAAGCCTCCCGCTGTCAAACTTTCAGCTGCTGTGACTGTCTTCCCCTGTTCTTTTAGCAGATCCACGACGGCTTGTGGCAACGAATAGTCATCCCCATAGCCATAAAAATATGCACCGACACGGGCTTGGATTTTTTCTTCTAGTGCGTGCAATGCTTGATTCCCTGCATGGATATCTGACGTTTTGACTGTCAATCTCAGTGTGACTTCATTTGGTTTGGCATAAGGAGCAATCGTGGGATTGATTTGGGTAGCAATCAAGTCTTTTAGATCGGTTACTAATTGTGATTCACCGATGCCATAGAAGCGCAACACTTTTGAAATCAGTTTTTCTTCTGAAGGGAATTGTTGTTCTAACAGTGGTCGCACTTGTTCTACAAACATCGGCTTCAACTCACTTGGTGGCCCAGGAAGTAAAAGATAAGCATTGCTTTTCGTTTGATAAAACGTGCCTAACGCTAAGCCAGTTCGATTAGGTAATGGTGTGCCCCCTTCAATGATCTGAGATTGTTGTAAATTGTTCTCCGTCATTTTTCTTTTTGTCGTTTCGAAAAATGCCAGCAGTTTCTTGTACCCTTCTGTGTTTTGGATCAGCTCTTTGCCGAGGTGTTGAGCGACAACTTCTTTTGTTAAGTCATCTTCTGTTGGTCCTAGTCCACCACATAAAATGATTAGTTCACTTCTCGATTCAGCTAACTGGAGTAACTCCTCCAAACGAGTCGGATTATCCCCGACAACTGTGTGATAATAGACATCGATTCCTAGATCTGCTAACTGTTCTGATAAAAATGTCGCATTCGTATTCACGACTTGTCCAAGTAATAATTCTGTTCCTACTGCTATGATTTCAGATTTCATATTTGATCGCTTCCTTTAGTTGAGGTTGCTTTTGCAACATCTCTATTTATCTGTAAATCAGTCTTTGTTCGACTAATTGTCTCTACCAAATAGTATACGCTATTTGCTGATAGAATCATTTCTCCTTGCTCAATTTGTTCTTGTGATTGCGTCTATGTCAAAAAAATAAAAATCAGACCGGGAATGACCGATCTGATTGCAAGGGTAATTAAGTGACTCTATGATTTTACATGGATCCTTTGAATACGCCACGATTTTTGATGAAGTAATCGACACCTGAATAGATGGTAAAAATCAGACAAGCGTATAACATGATTTGATCGAGGGGTACATTGATCAAGTTGAATGGGATATTATTGATAAATAATAAAATAATCGCAATCATTTGCGTAGCTGTTTTTACTTTTCCAGGCCAAGCAGCTGCCATGACTTCCCCATCCTCGACAAGCAATAATCGTAACCCTGTTACAGCCAACTCACGACAAACGATGATCGCAATCACCCATGCTGGCGCTTTCCCTTGACCTACCAACATGATAAAAGCTGTCATAACTAACATTTTGTCTGCTAATGGATCAGCAAATTTTCCGAAGTTCGTCACTAATCCTCTGGACCGAGCAATTTTCCCATCTAGCCAATCCGTCACACTTGCTAAAGCAAAAATGATGGCTCCTACTAGTTGCGTGATCGCTAATGACGTTGTTCCTACCGTTAATTGCCCCCAATCTAACGGGAGACCGACTACTAAAATAAACACCGGAATCATACAGATTCTAAGTACAGTTAATTGATTTGGTAAATTCACAAGAACGACTCCTTTCTTTCCTATTTTACGTCAGTCCAGCAAAAGTTTCCACCAATAGTCTCTCAATTGCTCAACAAATCTTTCACTACTTTATAACCTACTATCCAAACAAGAAAAGAGAGCCCAAGACGAGATTCCGGCTCTCTTTTACACGGTTGTTTTTTAAACTAATTATTCTGCATACTGCAAGGAAAGCGAAATATTCTTCAGACTTGTATTGTTTGGTCCTGCGTTGATAGGCAGTTCTTCGCCATTTAATTTGACCGTTGCATTACTCGCTGCCCCAAGTGTGATCATCGCATTTGTCGTATTTTCTGGAAGCTCTGTTGTTTTTGTATCATTGGCAACCAAGGTTTCTTGATAATGATAGTCAAACGTATTGTTCAATTGGACACCGATCCAGACACGTTCACTTGCTGTGAATTCCAATGTGATCGGTTTTTTCGCATCTTTCACCTCGATCGAAAGCGCACTTCCTGTGTCTTGCCCCGGTGTGATGGTCATTTTTTTCTCTTCTTCTGTTGATTTTGTTGTCGATTCCACGGTCGATTCAACCGTCGATTCACTTGTCTCCGGTTCTTCTTCCGTGATCGAACCATCGACAGATACCGTTGAAGCTGTTCCACCAATGATCGGCTCAGATTGACGGTCTTGCCATGACATATATGCCACTACTGTGATGATTGCTACAGCGACTAATCCTAATAAAATCACTGGCAGACTTGTCCAGAATTTTGTTAGATTCTTTTCTTCTTCGTGCATAGCTTTTCTTGAACCACTCACTGTTTCTGGTTCTGGTCGTTTTTTGATGGTTTCATCTGCGAAAGATTTTTTTCCATCAAAAACATCCACTAAATAATCACCATCTTCACCAACAGCTTCTGCATATTGACGAATAAATGCACGAACATAAAATTTACCTGGCAATTGATCAAATTCGTTTTGATCGATTGATTCCAAGTAACGTTTTTGGATCTTCGTCATTTGTTGTAATTCATCTAATGATATTTTTTTGTTTAAACGGGCTTGCCGTAATTTTTCCCCGATGGTTTCAAAAGCCACTCGTTCATCTTCTCCAGTCTGTGTATTCTAGTCAGAAGGTGTTTTCTCTACTGAGGATCGACCATTTATTCTGACTGCTTCTCATTGAATTTTTGCTTTATTCATGCTCAATGTATAGTGTTTCCTCTATATTGATCAATCTTGCACTCAATCTACTTAAGAATACCACAAAGCGAACTTACTTTGGATAACATTTCATCTGTTTTAAACTGAAATTTAAGACTTTCTTTTATTCTTACAAAAAGTATGACGAATCAGCGAGTATGTCCAAAAAAATCAGAATTTTTTACTGTTTCATTTTTTTGGCTGCATATAAAATTCACTAAACACGTCAGCATTGATAAAAGAGCGTCCTACTTGAAGAAGATCCGTCATCTGGATTGATTCAATGATTTCTGGCAGATCAAATAATGTTTGGTCACCAAATAGACTTTGTGTAAATTGATTGGCGATGTATTCGATGGAGTTCAATGATTGGAAATATTGCCCTAACATTTTCTTTTTCAATAAGTTCAAGTTTTCTTCTGTGATTCCTTCGTCATGTTCAAAGTTCAAAAGAATCTCTTTTATTTTTTGTACTGCTAGTTTTGGTTGGTCCGAATCGCCACTGAAGTCAGCAAAATGAAATTCACGATCTAAACTAAACTCAAAGCCAAAACTATCATCAATAATTCCTTCGTTGTAAAGGGCTAAATAGTTTTGTGCAGTTGGGCCTAAAAGTAATTGTAGTAACAAACGAATCGCTGTTTTATATCTGAGTAATTCTCTCCCATTTTCAGGTAACACATCGATTCCTTTGATCCCTAATACAAATTTTTCTCGTGTGATCGCTGCTTCTAAGGTGCTTATCGGCAGAACATCCGCTTGATTTTCGGGAAAGAATCGTTCGATTTTTTGAGCGGGTGGAAATTCTTTGGTAGCTTGATTGTGGCGAATTTGCTCCATCAACTGTTCTGGTTCCAAATTGCCAACTACAAATAACACCATATTGCTTGGTTGATAAAAAGTGCGATAGCAAGTATATAGATCCTCTGCTGTGATGTCAGCAATACTTTCCACCGTTCCTGCAATATCGATGTGTAATGGATGATTGGGATATAGATTGTTTAGGATACCAAAGAATAAGCGCCAATTCGGATCATCTTCATACATCTGGATTTCTTGGCCAATGATTCCTTTTTCTTTATTTACTGTTTCTTCAGTAAAATAAGGTGCTTGAACAAAATCAAGAAGCGTCAAAAGATTTTTTTCTACTTGATCTGTCGTTGAAAACAAATAGCTGGTTTTTGTAAAGCTCGTGAACGCATTCGCTGATGCTCCTTGTTGACCGAACAACTGGAAAACATCGCCTTCTTCTTTTTCAAATAACTTGTGCTCCAAGAAATGTGCGATACCGTCAGGAACTTTCACTTTTTCCGTTGCACCATAGGGAATAAATTCATTGTCGATCGACCCATAGTTCGTACTGAATAAACCGTATGTTTTGTGATAATCGTTTTTTGGTAACAGATAGACCGTCAAACCATTCGGTAAGACTTCGTGATACAGTGTTTCGTTGATTTGACTATACTCTGCTTTATTCATTTTCTTCACCCCCAGCTAAAAAGAAAATTGCTTGTAATTCGATTTGGTTTGCTACTTCTTGAATATCTTCGATCGTTACACGTTCCATGCGAGCTAACCATTCCTCGTCCGATAGTTCAGTATCAGGAAGCCAGTGTGCTAAATAAGCGGATTCGATGGCAGCTTGTGGTGAATCCAAAGACAACAAATAGTGATTACGTAACATTGCCTTGGTTTGTTCGAGCTCCAATTCAGTGACTTCGCCATTTTGTAAACTTGCCAGTTGTTGATGGATCAAGTGCAAGACTTGATTACGATTTTTTGTCTCAATACCTGTTTGTACAGTCAATAACCCACGAAAAGTATCAACGTTACTAGACGCATAATAAGCTAAGCTTTCTTTTTCACGTACATTCATGAAAAGTTTGGAGTGAGGGAAGCCTCCGAATAAGCCATTAAAGACCATCAATGAAAAACGTTCTGGCTGATCGTAATAAACATTGGTTTGATAGGCTAGGTTCAGTTTGGCTTGCACCACTGGTTCTTGGATTTGTCGTTCCTTGATCACGTTGTTTTGTGTTTGTTGATAAAAGATTTCTGGTCGTACCACTTTTCGCTCAGTGAAAGGAAGCTCTTTTAACGCTTCGATTGCCATTGTTTCTTCGATATCACCCACTACAAAAATATCCACTTGGTCTTCTTTGATCATACGTGCATAATATTCTGCTAAGGCACTTGATGTGATATTTTCGAGTTCTTCAACGGACCCCATACTTGGGATTTTTTGTGCATCTGACTGTTCAAAATATAATTCTTGTAATGCTAATGAAGCCATTGTTTGCTTATCTTCATTTAAGCTTTCCAAATATTGCTTTAAGTTATTTTTCTCTAAATCAAATGTGGCTTGATCAAATGTTTGATTTTTGATGTTAGGGAAGAATAATACCTCTTTTAAAAAGGAAACGGCATTTGTCAAAATCGTGCTGTCATTGACATACGCACCATTGACGAAACTGATTCCGGCATTCATCCAATGTAGATTGCCTTTTTTCCGGACAGAAAAACCGAAACCAGCTCCATACAAATCAGCTAATTTTGCACTTAATTGTGTCTGATCCGGATAGTTCAAGCTATTCGTCTCTAATAAACTACTCAGTAATGAACGTTTGGTGACGATGTCTTTTTCTAAGGCTGTGGTGAACCGTACAAAAATACGGATCGTTTTAAATTGTTTGGTTGGTAGCACATGAAGGTTGACACCTTCTGTCAATTGATAGGCCATAAATAACTACTCCTTTTTGTCATGATCCTTGGATCTCTTAGCGATGATCGTTGTTGTTTCAACGACATAAAAGTTCTCTTTTTTTGTCCAATTTTTTTAAAAGTCACTTTCTAGTATAGCATACAAGTGATTGAACGAACGTGTGGGGATATTATTAAGCGTGTTGTTTTTACATTTTTTTATTCTTCGATATACTAGGATTAACAAGAAAGGAGAAAAACAATGATCAAAGAATTTAAAGAATTTATCATGCGAGGCGATGTGCTAGATCTAGCTGTCGGTGTAGTGATCGGTAGTGCTTTTACGGGCATTGTGAATCAAATCGTGCAAGGTCTGATTACTCCCTTAATTGGTTGGGTCGTTGCAATGATCACAGGTACCTCTGATTTGGATGGTGCATTGTCTGTCCTTGATTGGTCACCTGCGAAAGGGGTCACCTTTTCTTTTGGGAATGTTATTAGTGCAATTATTACATTTGTCATTACTGGTTTTGTTTTATTCCTAGTGGTCAAAGCAGCCAATCATGCGAAAAACTTACGACCAAAAGAAGAAGAAGTGGTGGAAGACAAACCCACTGCGGAAGATTATCTTAGTGATATTCGCGATCTATTGGCACAACAAACAGCTGAAAATAATGCACGCCCCACTGCCCAAGCAACTTCTGAGAGCACAGATCCTAAAGCGTGAGATAAAAAAAACAGAAGGAAATTCTTCTGTTTTTTTTATGCTTGTTTTCTCATGTCTAAGTGGGGGATTCCATCTTCTAAATATACTTCTGAGATTGCCTGAAAACCAAAGGATTCATAAAATGATTGTAGATACTCTTGTGCCCCGATCACGATCGGACGTCCAGGTGCATTGGCTTCGATCGCCGCTAATGTTTGTGCCACGATTTTTTGTCCTAAACCTGATTTGCGATGCGCCTGATTGACCAAGACTCGTCCAAAATGAACCGTGTCTTCTTCTGCATAAATACGTGTATATGCCAAAATCGTACCATCTTCATCTTTAAAATAAGTATGCCATGCGATTTCATCGATCTCATCGACTTCTTGGTAAGGACAATTTTGTTCAACAACAAATACGGCGATTCGCTCTTTCACGATTGCATAAAATTCTGCTGTTGTTAGTTCTGCAAATTTTTTTACATAATGCTTCATCATCAGGACCTCCATTCTTTCTTGCTAATAGCATAACGAGTTAGATACAAAAAAGCAAACGAACCTCATATATAATCTAGGTCCGCTTGCTTTTTAAACTGCTTCAGTTAAAAATTCGATCTCAACTGTTCGAGTAAGTACATCTGAATAACTGTAAGACACTCGTTCAAATGAATTTTCTTCAGGATCTAAGTCTACGACAAATACTGAAGGATAGGTTTCTGTTAAAACGCCTCGGCGTTCCGTTTGACGCTTTCTTCCGGTCTGTGCAACCAACATGATTTGGCTGCCGATACGACCTTCTAAATCTTTTTTGATTGTAGCTAAAGTTAGTGGCATACAATTCACCTCAATTACTATCATACCATATATAGTAAAATTTTTCAAGTTTACCATATCAAAAAAAGAAATGCAATAGAAATAAGTAAGAAAAACATTAGTAATGCTATAAAAAATCACTCATTATAATCTTTCAGATGTTTTTTTATCTTATATTTCACTCGGCCGTAAGCGCTTTTTATTTGCTTCAGATCCATTGATAATTCTCTCTCCATCTCGCTAAAATCATTGCCTTGCATGTAATGTTGAAAGATTTTTGCCTCTTTTGTTGAGAATTTGATATCGGAGTCCTCGAAAGCTTCTTTTAATAGTAATTGTTGCATCGCAACAGGTTCTTGGATGGTGATCTCGGCTAAAAAATCTGGTCCTTCTGTAGCTATTTTTTGTTCAATAGAAATTTCATTTTTTTGGTCTCGACGTTTTAGCGCGTTTTGCTTACGCA
Source organism: Enterococcus mundtii (assembly GCF_002813755.1). Classification (NCBI taxonomy): domain Bacteria; kingdom Bacillati; phylum Bacillota; class Bacilli; order Lactobacillales; family Enterococcaceae; genus Enterococcus; species Enterococcus mundtii. Next base: position 2,894,825 of record NZ_CP018061.1, read on the forward strand.
ATAAAGAGTAGATTTGGTTACTGATAATACTTTTGTAATAACTCCCAAAACTGACACCTTTATTATTTTCGTACGTTTTAAGTGCTTGATATAGAGCAATCCTTGCTTCTTGTTCCCAATCTTCACTTACATAATTCCTTAGATAATAAATATTTTTCAACCGTAATAATAACGGGAAATATTTTTGATACAGCATAGAAAATGCTTCTTCATCTCCATTACGGGCGGCGCACAATAACTCCTCGGACATAAAATAATTCCTCCATAACTTTCGATTATGGAGGAATCTTACCATCAATTCATTGAATAACTAATCATATCTGGCTGTTATTTTTCTTTTCTCATTAAATCGTCCAATTTTTGGGACAATTTTTCTAATTGTTCTTCATTCCACGGAGAATTTCGTCGAAAATCAATAAAACGCATATTTATATTATCTTGGGTAATATTTTTTTCTGTTTTTTTGATTGTTTTATATAATTCGTACGCGGAAGTTCGTAAAGCACCTTGTGAAAAAATCACCCATTGTTCTGCTAAGTCACTCGTTGCGACAGTCACTTGCGTCAAGCGAGTATTCAACTCTCCCGCGATGCGCTCGATATACGTATCTGCCGTTTCATCCTCTTTTGTGAAAACAACTTCTAATTGGTATTTTCGATAATTTTGTTGGATACCCGGCACTAATTGCGCATCAAAGACAACGATTACTTCTAGGCCTTCATATTTTGCATAATTCGATAAACGATGCAACAAGGCTTCTCTGGCATCCGCCATTTTATCTTGCTTTTTCAGTGCCACTAACTCTGGCCAAGAACCGATCATATTATAGCCATCGACGATCAACAGCTGCTTCTTCATGCCTTATCCCCCCTGACGCTGAGAAAAAGCCTGATACATCAGTAGTCCAGCCGCAACACTTGCATTCAAGCTTTGAACATGACCGACCATAGGGATCGTTAACAACTCATCCATTTCTTTCTTCAAGCCTGCACTCATGCCACGACCTTCATTACCTATCACTAACGCTATCGAGCCTTTTGCATTCCATGATTGGAAATTCGTTCCTTCCATATCTGTTCCGAATACCCAAAATTGCTGCTCTTTTAGCTGCTGGACAGTTTGAACTAAGTTTGTCACACGAGCCACTGGCACGTATTCAACGGCGCCTGTCGATGTTTTCGTCACGATTGGTGTGATTCCGACTGCACGATGTTTAGGAATGATGATACCATCTACCCCACTGGCATCTGCCGTTCGTAAAATCGAGCCAAAATTGTGAGGATCTTCGATACTGTCCAAGATCAAGAAAAAGGGTGTTTCCGTTTTGCTCTTCGCCTGTTCCAATAGTTGATCCAACGTCAGATATTCATAAGGCGTGATGGCCAATACTACCCCTTGATGAACGCCACGATCACTGAGTAGGTCTAATTTCTGCTTAGGGACCCACTTGACTGGCACCGATTGTTCTCGAGCAATATTTTTCAACTCTTCAACCTTGTCTCCCCGTGAATCTTCTTGAAGGAACAATTTATTTCCACGACCTTGTTGCAAAGCTTCGACTGTCGCATGATGACCAAATACAAAATTGTCTTCACTTGTTGTGTCCTCTTGACCAACATAAACTGTTTCCTTCTTTGCACTACGTTTCTCATTGCCTTTTGTAAAACGTTGAGAATCTTTTTTGTTTCGTTTTTGATAGTTACGTTCTTTATTTTCTTTCCTCATGGGTTTCACCTACTTTCTCAATACACCAATTAATCAATTCTTCCATACGTTCGGTTTGTTTTGTTAGATGTAAGTAGCCCATCAAGGCTTCAAACCCTGTTGCAACACGATAAGTTGTAATATCCGCATTTTTTGCACTCGTATGACTTTTGGCATTTCTACCCCTGCGATAGTAAAGCTCTTCATTTTCTGTTAAGAGGTTTTCTTGCAACATTTGTTGGATCAAAAAAGCTTGTGCCTTTGCCGAAACATAGTGTGTCGCTGCTCGGTGCAGTTTATTCGGCTTTGTTTCACCTTTTTCAATCAAGTAATCTCGAATATAGATTTCGTAGATAGCATCTCCAACATAAGCAAGCGCTAAACCATTTAATTGTGTATGATCTCTCATGCTTCTCTTCTCCAACGAGTACCTTGTGGGGTGTCATCTAACAAGATACCTTTTTCTTTTAATTGGTCCCGAATTTCATCACTACGAGAGAAATCTCGGTTTTTTCTGGCTTGTGTTCGTTCTTCGATCAGTTGCTCGATTTCTTCATCCAACATTTCTGCTGTCGTAAATAAGATACCAAAGATCGACAACCATTGGGTAAATAGTGCCTCACTTTTGGATAGGATCGTTTTGGAGACAGTCGGTTGTTCCAAATACGTATTGATCCATTTTGCTAATTCATAGACAACTGTGATGCCGTTAGCCACATTGAAATCATCGTCCATTTCTTTGATGAATCGTGTTTCTAATTGTTCCAGTTCTGTTACCTGTCTCTCATCTTCCGACTGGGCTTCTACCGCATTTTCAAAACGGAAGTTTAGATTATCAAACGTATTTTTCAAGCGTTGTAAATTTGTCGCTGCTTCTTTCATCGTTGCTTCACTATAGCGGATCGGTCGACGATATTGTGTGGTTGCCATAAAGAAGCGTAACACTTGTGGGTCTACCTCTTGGATCATTTCGTGGACAGTGATAAAGTTCCCTAAAGATTTACTCATTTTTTGATCGTCTTCACCAATCGTCACATAGCCATTGTGCATCCAATAGTTCGCAAATTTTTTGCCTGTTTTCGCTTCACTTTGGGCAATCTCGTTCTCATGATGAGGAAACTCCAAATCTTGGCCACCGCCGTGGATATCAATAGTCTCACCTAAATGTTTCGTTGCCATCACGGAACATTCGATATGCCACCCTGGACGTCCTTCTCCCCATGGCGATTCCCATGAAATCTCTCCTGGTTTTGCTTTTTTCCACAAGGCAAAGTCTAAAGGATCTTCTTTTTGTTGCTGTTCTGCGCCAGTACGTTGACTTGCACCAATCTCTAACTCGTCGATCGATTGATCACTCAATTGACCATAATCAGTAAATTTTCGCGTACGATAATAAACATCGCCATTCGATTCATAAGCAAAACCTTTGTCGATCAATGTTTGGATGAATACGCGAATATCTTCCATATGGTCCATTACTCTTGGATGGCTCGTTGCTGGCTGCACATTCAATGCTTTCGTATCTTCTTCAAAAGCTTTGATAAAACGATCAGCAACTTCAGGCGCTGTGATCCCAAGCTCATTGGCAGCCTTGATGATTTTATCGTCCACATCTGTAAAGTTCGATACGTAGTTCACTTGGTATCCACGGTATTCCAAATAACGTCGAATCGTGTCAAACGCAATCGTACTTCGTGCATTGCCAATGTGGATATAATTATAAACAGTTGGTCCGCAAACATACATTGAAACTTGTCCTTCTTTTAAAGGAATAAAAGTCTCTTTTTCTCTTGATAGCGTATTATAGATTTTTATCATTCTCATCCCCTACTTTCTCTCCATTGATTCGGACAACTTTTGCTGGTATCCCTACTGCTGTTGCCCCATCAGGTATATCTTTTAAGACGACTGCGCCTGCACCGATTTTCGCATCTTTTCCTATGGTGATCGGTCCTAGGATTTGGGCATTGGCGGACAACATTGCACCTTTTTTGACTGTTGGATGTCTTTTCCCCGTTTCTTTTCCCGTACCACCTAAAGTGACACCATGAAACAAGACCACATCATCTTCGATTTCTGCTGTTTCTCCAATGACGATCCCCATACCATGATCGATAAACACACCCGTTCCGATCGTCGCTCCTGGATGTATCTCTATTCCCGTAATGAATCGCCAAAATTGGGCATTCATTTTGGCAATCAAATAGAGACGATGGCGATATAAATAATGGGAGAAACGATGCCAAAATAACGCATGTAGCCCAGGATAGGTCAAAATGACCTCTGCTGTAGTACGCGCTGCTGGATCATTTTTCTTTACGGCAATGACAGCTCGTTTGAACCATTCCATCAACTTCCTCTCCTTTCTTTTTCCGACTGTATGTATGAACAACGAAAGACAACTAAAAAACGTCTTTTAATAAGTTTCCTTATTAAAAGACGCTATGAGGCGTGGTTCCACTTTTTTTCATAATCAAATGATTATCTCTAACAGGTAACGTCTGCTATTCGTTCTTCGCTACTTTCAAGGATTGATATTGATCAACCCCTCTTCGCAAAGACCACTCCCAGAGGCATTTCAAAAAAGAACAATTGACAACTTACACCACCCGTTGACTCTCTTGAAACCATTCTTTTTTTACTTCTTTCTGTTCATCGTGTTTAGTTCAATACTTGATTTAAATGTGCTAAAGATTTTTCTTTCCCTAACAATTCGATTGTTTCTGGTAATTCAGGTCCATGCATTTGTCCTGAAACAGCGACACGGATCGGCATAAATAGGTTCTTTCCTTTTACCCCTGTTTCTTTTTGTACTGCTTTGATTGCTGCTTTGACTGTGGGTGCATCTACAACTTCCATTTGAGTAAGTTGTTCTTTGAAAGCTTTCAACACAGTCGGAACCGTTTCACCCGCTAATACTTCTTTGGCTGCTTCATCTAATACAGGATGTTCGTTAAAGAATAATGTTGATACCTCAACGATTTCCGCTGCATAACTCATTTGTGGTTGATACAGACGAACGATTTTTTTCACCCATTCGATTGTTTGTGCATCTGGATTTTCTTGCACACGACCATCAGCGATCAAATAAGGTAAACACATTTCTGTCAATGCATCTAGATCCATTTCTTTGATGTAATGGTTGTTCACCCATTGTAATTTTTTCGCGTCAAATGCAGCTGGTGATTTGCTCAAGCGCTGTGGATCAAACATTTTGATCAATTCTTCTTGACTGAACAATTCATCTTCACCGACAGGAGACCAGCCTAGTAAAGCAATAAAATTGAACATCGCTTCTGGTAGGTAGCCTAATTCACGGTATTGTTCGATAAATTGTAAAATCGATTCATCACGTTTACTTAATTTTTTGCCCGTTTCAGAATTGATGATCAAGGTCATATGCCCAAATGTTGGCGCAGTCCAACCAAACGCTTCATAGATCATTAATTGTTTTGGCGTATTCGCAATATGGTCATCCCCACGTAACACGTGAGTGATCTTCATTAAATGATCGTCAACAGCTACCGCAAAGTTATAGGTTGGCATACCATCACGTTTTTGGATGACATAATCCCCACCGATATTGTCTGATTCAAAGGTGATGTCTCCTTTGACCATGTCGGTAAACGCATATTCTGTATTGCGAGGCACACGGAAACGAATCACCGGTACAATGCCTTCTGCTTCTTTTTTCGCTTGTTCTTCAGGTGACAAGTTCGCACAAGTCCCAGCGTAGTGAGGCATTTCGCCACGGGCACGTTGCGCTTCACGTTCTGCTTCTAATTCTTCTTCTGAACAATAGCATTTGTAAGCACGATTACTTGCTAATAACTGATCGATCCATGGTTGGTAGATTTCTTTTCTTTCAGATTGACGGTAAGGACCGTATTCACCTGGATTTTCAGGTGATTCATCCCATTCCATCCCTAACCATGCAAGATTCTCTAATTGGCTTTTTTCGCCATCTTCAATGTTTCGTTTTTGGTCAGTGTCCTCAATGCGGATAATGAAATCTCCATCATTGTGACGGGCAAATAAATAATTGAATAATGCAGTTCGTGCATTCCCAATATGCAAATGCCCTGTTGGACTTGGTGCATAACGTACGCGTACTTTCGTCATTTTCTTCCTCTTCTTTCAAACTAGACTTTGAGACGTCCAAAACAACTGACAATACAACATCTGATCAGATTATTTTGGGTTGGATCTCCTTTAGCGATAAATGTTGAAATTTAAAGCTACTCAGCACAAATTTTACCTTTTATACGTTAAATAGTAAAGAGATTATGAAAAAGTCATTCAAATCTACGTAAGAAGGCGGGAATCGAAAAAATAGTTTGCCCTACTTTTCAATCCTCGCCTGCTCTAGCTAAACTGAGGAAGCAAAAACCATCTCTCAAAAAAATCTTACGATGTCTAACTGCCTCATATTTACCATATTACGTTTTTATTTCGCTTTTTTCTCATTTTCACGCTTGTTATCGATTCCTCTACCCGCATGAGCAGGTTTTGCAAAGATCATTCGGCCGGCAGCTGTTTGTAGTGCACTCGTTACTACAACTTCGATCCGTTCATTCATGTAATGTTGTCCATCTTCAACAACCACCATTGTGCCGTCATCTAGATAAGCAACCCCTTGTTGACGTTCTGTACCTGCTTTGACCACTAGTACATTCATATTCTCACCGGGGATAACGACTGGCTTCACTGCGTTAGCAAGTGCATTGATGTTGAGAACTGGTACATTTTGAAATTCAGAAACTTTGTTAAGATTATAATCATTGGTCACGATGACACCATCTAATAGTTTTGCCAATTTGATCAGCTTACTATCTACTTCACTGATGTCTTCAAAATCGCCATCATACATCTCAACTGAAATACCTTCTTCTTTTTGTAACGCGTTCAAAATATCTAGTCCGCGACGCCCACGTACCCGTTTCAAGCTATCGCCAGAATCAGCGATATATTGTAATTCATATAGAACGAAATTTGGGATCATCAACGTTCCTTCTAGAAATCCCGTTTTTGTGATGTCGTAAATACGTCCATCAATAATGACGCTTGTATCTAAAATTTTATATTTATGAAAATGATCATCTAGTTTGCGTTCTAATAACTGGCTTTCCACCTGACTAGGTGTTTCTTGTTCGACCTTTTTACTTCTTGGTCCAAATATTTTCTTCCATTCTTCGATGCGAGTCGTTCCCATTCGCAAGCCCAAATAGCCAAGGATCACCATCAATAAGATGGGTAAAACACTGTTTACAAAAGGTATTTCAATATTGTAAAGCGGTGTTGAAATCACAACCCCCAACGTTAGGCCAATAATTGCTCCGATTGCGCCAAATAAGAGATACGTCAAGCTGACCTCACTTAATTTTTCTTCAATTTGCTTGATGACTGCTGTTATATGTTTTGCCAATAGCAAAGATAATAGAAAGAAAATAAGTGCACCTAACAAGCTATTGGTAAAGGTGTTATTCAGCCATCCATTCGTCTGTTGACCGATCGCCTGCCAAGCTGTAGGTAAAAAAGAAATCCCTAAGCTGGCACCAACGATGATCATCAGTAAGGTGATGACACGTTTTTGCATCCTGTTTCCTCCATTTCATTTTGATTTTAACGAAATACTCGTCTAAGAGTTTCATCAAGTGTAGCAACACCTACGACTTCGATACCCTCTGGAATATTCCAACCACCTAAATTATTTTTAGGTAAATATACTTTTGTAAAACCTAATTTTTGTACTTCTTTTACTCGTTGTTCAATTTGGTTGACTCTTCTGATTTCACCAGTCAGACCGATTTCTCCAATAAAACACTCCGTTGGTTGTGTTCCTTTTTCTTTGTAACTAGACGCAATACTGACTGCAATTGCTAAATCGATCGCAGGTTCATTTAATTTTACCCCACCAGCTGCTTTTAAGTAAGCATCTTGATTTTGCAACAATAATCCTGCCCGTTTTTCTAAGACTGCCATGATCAATGACACCCGATTAAAGTCTAAACCAGTCGTTGTTCGTTTGGCATTTCCGAACATCGTGGGTGTGACTAAAGCTTGGATCTCTACTAAGATCGGGCGTGTTCCTTCCATGGCGACAACGATCGCTGAACCTGTCGCTCCATCCAATCGTTCTTCTAAGAAAATCTGTGAAGGATTCGCTACTTCTTCAAGCCCATGGGCGTGCATCTCAAAAATACCGATCTCATTGGTGGAACCAAACCGATTTTTGACGGCACGTAAAATACGAAAACTATGATGTTGCTCACCTTCAAAATACAAGACCGTATCAACCATGTGCTCTAACATGCGCGGACCTGCAATCGAGCCTTCTTTCGTGACATGACCTACTATAAATATGGCAATACCGTTTGTTTTTGCGATTTTCAATAGCTCAGCTGTGGTTTCTCGCACTTGACTAACACTACCAGCGACACTCGTAATATCAGGTTGAGTCATTGTTTGGATCGAATCGATAATGACATAATCAGGTGAAATTTGTTCGATGGCTCGACTGATTTCATTCATATCTGTCTCTGCATACAAGTAAAACTCTGTGTCGATCGAACCTAATCGTTCTGCACGCAACTTGATTTGGTCCGCACTCTCTTCTCCCGATACGTAAAGGACTTTTCCACCAATAGCAGCCAGTTGCTGTGATACTTGCAAGAGTAGGGTGGATTTTCCGATACCAGGATCGCCACCGATCAAAACCATCGAGCCAGGAACCACACCACCGCCTAAAACACGGTTCAATTCTTCTAGCTTCGTCTTTACTCGTGGTTCTTTCTTAGGAACCACCTCAGCGATTTTTGTTGGCTTGGCTTTTTCTCCGGTCAAACTCGTTCGTACTCTGCGGTCCGTTGTATCTTGTTCGATTTCTTCAACCATGGTATTCCATTTGCCACAATTTGGGCAACGTCCTAAAAATTTAGGCGACACATAGCCACAATTTTGACAAACAAATTGAACTTTTGCTTTTTTGGCCATTTCGGTGTACCACCTGTCTTTCATTTTACTTTTCTTGAGTTAAAGATAACTTAAATCTACTTTGCTTATTGGTTGGATGAACCAAATCCACCTTGACGAGCATTAGCGGTTTGATCTTGGTCCGCTTTTAAGAACGGTAGGAAGATTCCTTGCCCAATTCTTTCCCCTTTTTTGATCACTACATCTTTGAAACCAAAATTCGTGAATTGGAACATGATATGCCCTTCATTTGCTTCGTTATTATAATAGTCACTGTCGATCACGCCGACACCATTAGTCAAAATCAAAAAACGTTTTAATGGATTGCTTGAACGATTGGCTAATTGTAAGAATTCATCCTCACCCATATACGCTTTGATTCCTGTAGGCACTAAAACGGGTTTGATTTTCTTTTCCTCTGCTGACATTTCAGAGATAAGCGCATCTGATACAGCTGTTAGTCCTTGCTTGAACCCGGCTTTCCAAACACTTGGAATCACCACATCTTCTGCTGCTTCAAAATCATAACCGGCAGCGTGATGAGTCGCTCTTTGCGGCAATTGGATCTGTTGATCCTGATAACGTGTAATTACTTCAAAACCTCTTTTATTCACCGAATCCCTCCCAGAGTAAACTAGTTCTATTTTAACATACCAAGCGACTGAATACCCAAAGTTAACGAATTCTTCATGAAATTCCTTTCTCTATTTAAGAAACAAATTTATTGATTTTTTGAAAAAAAGTTTATTAAAACATGACTTTATGATTGAAAACAAGTAGAATAGAGCAAAATCATTTCTGTGTAAAAAAGATTAGTTGAGGTGCTCCATGCGAAAAGAAATAATAGAAGCAAAACGAATCATTATAAAAATAGGAACAAGTACGTTGATCTATCCAAATGGCAACATCAATTTGGGCGCAATCGATCAACTCGCTTTTGTTCTCTCTGACCTTCGTAATCAAGGCAAAGAAATCGTCTTAGTCTCTTCCGGTGCAGTAGGTGTTGGGATGCACAAGATGAATTTAGCAAAGCGTCCTAATACGATCCCAGAACAACAGGCGATTGCAGCAATTGGACAAGCTGAATTGATGAATATCTATAATCAACGGTTCAGTGCGTATGGTCAACAAACTGCCCAAATCTTAGTGACGCGAGATGTTATCGATTACCCTGAAAGCCGAAAAAATGTTGTCAATACGTTAGAACAGCTACTAGCAATGGGAACCATTCCGATCGTCAATGAAAATGACACCGTCGCAGTTGATGAATTAGATCACTCCACCAAATTTGGCGACAACGATCAGTTATCTGCGATCGTTACCAAACTGATTGCCGCTGATCTACTCATCATTCTTTCAGATATCGACGGTTTTTATTCGGATAATCCAACCATCAATCCTGACGCTGAAATGTATCAAACAGTTACCGCAATCGATGATGAACTGATGGCCCAAGCAGGTGGTGCTGGTAGCACCTACGGAACTGGTGGGATGGCAAGCAAACTAAAAGCAGCTTTAAGGATCTTTGAAGCAAATCGCCCAATGATCTTAGCAAATGGAAAAAATCCAGCAATCATTTTTGATATTTTGGCTGGAAAAGAAATCGGAACATTATTTAAGGAGGTTTTATAATGACTGATCTTATCCAACTTGGGAAACAAGCAAAAAAAGGCGCACGCGAACTTGCTTTGATGCCGACTAAACAAAAAAATGACTTATTGTTGCAAATGGCACAAACAATCAAGAGAAATCAACTAGCCATTCTTGAAGCCAATCAAAAAGACTTAGATCAAGCGACAGAAAATAATATTAGCGAAACAATGCAAGATCGTTTACGGCTAACACCAGAACGTATCCATACAATGGCGGAAGAAATCATTAAAGTGGCGCAACTAGACGATCCAATCGGAAAAGTCGATCACATGTGGCAAAACGAAGACGGTTTATTGATTGGCAAGAAGCGTGTCCCTCTAGGGGTCATCGGCATGATCTACGAATCACGTCCGAATGTGACAACTGATGCGGCCAGTCTCGCATTTAAATCAGGAAATGCAGTGATTTTACGTGGTGGAAAAGAAGCCTTCCACTCCAATCAATTGTTGGTTGAATTACTTCAAGAAACATTGGAAAATGCTGAAGTATCGCCTTATACAATCCAATTCGTGGATGATACCTCTCATGAGACCGCTGCGGAATTGATGCGTTTAACAGATTATTTAGACGTATTGATCCCTCGAGGTGGTGCTTCGTTGATCAAACGTGTGAAAGAGCAAGCCACTGTCCCAATCATTGAAACAGGCACCGGCAACAACCATATTTATATCGATAAAGAAGCACAATTAGCCATGGCAGTGGATATCATTGTGAACGCCAAAACATCTCGCCCTTCTGTCTGTAACGCTGCCGAGACTTTGCTGATCCATTCAGAGATCGCGCCTTTCTTCTTGCCATCTATTGAGCAAGCACTGGTTGAACATGGTGTCTCTCTACATGCAGATGCTCGTGCGTTGGATTATTTAGAGACCGCAACCTTAGCAGACGAAACCGATTGGGATACAGAATATTTGGATTATATTTTAGCGGTTAAGATCGTTGATTCTTTGGACGAAGCAATCGAACATATCAACCGTCACAATACACAACATTCCGAAGCTATCGTGACGGACAGTTACACAGCAAGCCAACGCTTTTTAAATGAAGTTGATGCAGCTGCTGTTTACGTCAATGCTTCCACTCGCTTCACTGATGGTTCAGTATTTGGCTTCGGTGCAGAAATCGGTATTTCTACACAAAAACTCCACGCTAGAGGTCCAATGGGGTTGAATGAGTTAACAACGACGAAATACATCATCTATGGAGATGGACAAATCCGTAAATAATGTTTCCCGTGAAACATTTGAGGTTTGAGGTGTCTTTCATAATAAAGTTACGTAAAAACCAGAATATTCTTTATTAAAAAAATAAGACGACATCCACAAAATTTTAAAATAAATTTCGTGGATGTCGTCTTGTTTCTAAAGAGTGAACACTACTAGCACATTCTCCCTTGATAGACTATTCTTCCGGTAATTGATCAAATAAAGAAAAGCCATCAAACGTTTCTCCATCATAATAGCGCAATAATTGTTCACTCGTCAGATTCGTGGTAGTTTCTTTTTCCTCTTCTGATTCAAGAAGAAGTTGTTCACGATAGATTCGGTAGGTCTCTGCTAATTGTTGCTGCATTTTTGCCCTTGAATTAGCCTCCGCATTGATCGTCGGAAGCTCCTTGATCAACCCTCGATAAATCAACTGTTCATCTACCCATTCAACAGGTAGTTCAACCATCGTCAAGCCTACCTCTTTAAAATATTCTTCGATCATCATCTAAGCCTCACATTTATGTCTTGCTTGCATTTTAGCTTATCTCCCAGAAAGTTGCTAGCGACAACATAGAGACTTCTTTATTTATTTTTGGATCGTCGCCAAAACTGCACGTGAAACTGGACCGACAAATAATAATTGTAACGGCAACGCCATGATCACATTCATTTTCCAAGCTGTAAGATAGGCAGAAAGAAATTGTTCTGGAATCCCTTGTTCAATAACAATACCGAATAATGACATACATGTCACCATACCTAAAACCATGAGGCATGAAATCGTGAGGATCATTTGCATTTTATTTTGTTTATTTATAGGTAATTTGAAAGCAATCTTTTTCGCGATTACTCCTATGATAAAAACATCTAAGATAAATGCCACGATAAATCCTGGTATAAGGCCTACGAATAAGTTTGATACATGCAACGCATTATGTAACCAGAGATTATAGATACTCATCCCTAAAACCATCAGAAAACACATCATCGTTGTAAAAATAATTCCTTCTTTTTTGTTTGTTGGCACTTCAATCACTCCTTTTCATGAAAAACAGCATAGCATAAATGAAAATTTTTCGTAAGTTTTTTTCATAGCTTGCGTTAAGTTTTTTTATTCCAAAAAAATATCGCTCCCGGTTTAAGAACAACCTAGGTGCGATATTTATTATCTCAATCAATTCTTTTTCGATAGATAAACTACAACGTAAATTCTTGTTTTAATACGCATAGAACCCGATACCTTCATATCTCCAACCCAATGGTGTCAACGAATCTCTCTCAGCTGAGCTTAGCGTATAATGGTGCGTTCCTATTGTTTCATTTGGATTAAACAAACGATAAATTGGTTTTGAACCACCTGAAAAGAAACTTAATCCTTCATATCTCCAACCAAGTGGCGTCAAAAAGTTGATTTCTGACTGAGCCATCGTATAATGATGATCCCCGTTATTTGGATTGTACAGACGATAAACCGGTTGCCCACTGTTTGGTGCTTGCCATGCAATCCCTTCATAGATCCAGCCAACTGTTGATAAGTGGTTTCTCTCACCCACATTCAAAGTATACAAATGCTGTCCAGTACTACGATTATATAAACGATACATTGGTGAAGTATCGACATTCGGTGTGTCATACTGAGTAAGATTGTATGTTTCAATCACGTTGTTTAGAATAGAACCATAATTAGGAGCTGTAGCATAGCGGCCCGTCAACCATGCTGTGGCATCTCGATAAGAAGAAGTATTACTTCTCCATGCACCTGAATAGAAGAAGACTCCTGGTTGGAAAGAAGTAGTCTTCAATACCGTCACATTATCTTGTAATGACTCTGCATAAGATGGATATTTACGAAAAGCTGCATTTACAGTAATCCATTGCCCATTGATAAACTCTGAAGTTGGCATCGTAACAGATTGTCCATTATAGCTACCTTTGATACCAAATAAATTATAATTTGGAGCAGCAGATAGCGTACTTCTGCCCCAACCACTTTCCACAATCGCTTGTGCAATCATAACTGAAGCATATAGATCATTTGCGTTAGCTAATGTTTGGGCACTTGCTGCAATACTATCTATAAATGCTTGTTGTGCATTAACAGAAGAACGTGCAGAAAAAGCTGATACCTCTGGACTTTCAAATTGTGATAAATCTGCTTGATGCGTATGCGTTAATTCATCTCCATTAGTTAGAGGATTCGTAATTACTTCTGTTTTTTCTACAGGTTCGCTAGTCTGTTCTGATCCGTCTGATTCAGTGGTTGCCGTTACTCCCTCGATTTGGGTTGAAACTGTTGTTTCAGTAGAACTCGATGTTATTGATTCTTCTGCAAGTACTACAAGGTTCGTAGATACTAAACTGCTTAGAACGATTGCACTAAATAAAATATTTTTTGCTTTCATTTCATTCTCCTTTTTCTCAATAATTTTATAACAGCATGTGCAATTATGAGAGATCAGATATATGTATCATCAAATCTTCAAAAAATTAATTTTATTACTCCATAAAAACCACACATTTTTAATTATACACAACTATATACCTCTTTTCAGCCACAAAATTATTAAGATTTACAAGTGGTAGAAATATTTAAATCAGGAAAACGTTTATGTCAAACCTTATAAAATAAATTAAAACAAAACAATAAATAGCTGAGATAACGCAAGCATGAAATTCCTTTAAACTAAAAAACTAACTAAACAGCACCATCAAAAAATAAGTCGAGAAACTAAAAATCAACAACTGACTCTTAGCTACTCGACCTATGTTTGATTTGAATTTTAAAAGAAAAACAACACAAATAATGAGTAAGAAAATGTTTTCTACAAACTCTACTTTTTACGTAAATTTGCTAGATACCTAACTCCCTTAACCCATCTTCTATCGAAGTCAATTTGCGACCTAATACTTTTTCAAAATCATCAGAAGTTACATCTAACTGATTGTTGCGAATATCATTTTGGATTGCAGTCGTCATTTCTGCACCACCTTGAGAAAATCCCGACGCTGTTAGTTTAGCTGTGAATTCATCTGCATCCAACGAAAGGATTTCTAAAGATTTCCCGCTTACTCTAGCAACTTGTTCTGCCAAGGCTTGATAGGTGATTGGTTTTCCAGATAATTCTAAGACCTCAGGATAATCCATTCCTGCTAATACTTTTGCAGCTACTTCTGCATACTCTCTCTTTAACGCCCAACCGGTCTTGCCTTCGCCAGCTGCATAAACAAACTGACCAGTTTTCAATGCTACTTCAATCAATGGCATCTCATTTTCTAGGTACCAGTTATTTCTTAAAAAGGTATGTTTGATACCAGATTCTTTGATGATTTTTTCTGTAAATTGATGGTCTGGAGCCAAGATACTGGTCGAATGATCTGCATCCGCAAAACTAGTATAGGCAATAAAAGAAACCCCTGTTTCTTTTGCTGCTTCTACAACATGTTGATGTTCAGCTTGTCGGTTTCCCGGTACACCTGATACAAATAATAGACGATCGATTCCTTGTAGCGCCTGTACCATTGTCTCGCGATCTGCATAATCACCGATGCGAACTTGAAGACCTGCTTCAATTAATTTCTGGGCTTTTTCTTCATTACGAGCAAGGACATAGATTTCCTCCAAAGGAACCAGTTTCTTTAATTCTTCTAAAGCGTAGCGTCCAAATCCTCCAGTTGCTCCTGTTACTAAATAAGTCATATTCCCACTCCCTATTGATTAATTATTTTTGTTCACATAGCTGTACATTTTTAAAATACACCATTATCATAAAGAGTATGCTAAGATAAGTCAAGAAATCAAGTTGAAAGGATGGATTTTAATGAAATATTCTCTACAATTAAGCGATGCAATTCATATCCTAGCTTATATCCACATATTTCAAGGAACTGATTTACTTTCAAGTGACATGATTGCAAGTAGCATTGAAACGAATCCAACAAATGTTCGAAAAATCATGAGTCAATTAAAAAAAGCAGACCTTATCCATACAACAAGTGGGAAACCAACACCCGTACTTGCGAAAGCTCCCGAAAATATCAATTTATTGGAAATTTATCGAAGTATTGAAGGTAACACGAATTTGATCCAAGTAGACCCAAAAACAAATCCGAATTGCGTGGTAGGCGCTAATATCCAAGAAGTCTTAGCTGCAACTTATTCTCGATTACAAAAAAAAGTGGAAGAAGAAATGGCAGTAATCACTTTAGATGGACTCATTAAACAGATTGTATTATCAGAAAAAGAGAAACGTCCAGAAAATCAGCCACTCGTGGAAAAATTCCTTTAGTTTTTAAGTAAATCGGAGTTACTTTTAGTTATCTAAAAATTAAAATAACAGTTTTATATTATTATTACTTTTATAATAGATTAAATAATCTTCGTACTGGAAAAAAATTGCTGTTTTCTTTTTATTTATTCGGTAAAATTAAACTATGAAGATAACTAAAGGAGGAAATATTATGAAAGATTGGAAAAACGGTTTTTGGGAATCTGATTTAGATCATGGCTATGAATTGTTTATTGAAAAACGTGTTCATGGATATTTGTTTACAAAAGAAAAAATCATCGCAAAAGTCACAGAAGAAAACAACAAGGAGTATGACGTACTTGTCCAGTTAACAGATGACGACCAATTCTATGGTCTGTCTTGCAGTTGCTCCCACGAAGACACAGGTCATTGTCCTCATGTCGTAGCTATCTTGTTCAAATATGAACAAGAAAAAGAGCAGGAAAAAGCAAATGAACTGGTCAAGTTGATCTCTTATGCAAATGAACAAGATATTCAAGACTTTCTATTAAATGTTTTAAAAGAGAATCAAGAACTAACTCAACGATTCCAAGAACATACTGCAATCAAAAATATTGACGATTACGATAAAATGATTGTTATTTTAGAAAAACATACACATTATTCTGGGAGCAACATTCATGATCGTACACTTCAAAACATCAATAAAGAACTGTCTGAATTTTTAAACAGTCTTATTGATACATCAATCGAAAAAAAGCAAATCCTTCATGCATTCGAATTAATGAACAGAATAGTGGAACACTTTGATTTATCAAAAGTACATAATGTAGAAAATGATATCAGTCTTATCATGCATCACTGTTATTCTCTATGGAAAAAGTTACTGAGACATGCATCCGAGCCAGAAAAACAACGAATATATTCTAAACTTTCGACCAAAATAAGTAGTGCAGGCCAATCTAGCTTTTATATCCAACAAATTTTACATGAAGAATTCCCCGAACAGTACTTTGATCAGGATCAGCAAAAACTTGATCAAACATCTGAAAATGGCGGACACTTCAACTATAAAAACAAACGACTTCTATCCATTCGCCAAATGGAAAATTTGAATTATACAGACAACCAAATTCATCAACGTGCACGTGAAAGCTGGCAATCTCCAACTATACGTTCACAATATATCGACTATCTGATGCAAAAGAGAGCTTATGAAGAAGCAATTACTGTTTTGAATGAAAGTATTGTATTAGATCAACACTCTTCTGATATGGTCACCTTGCATCGCTATGCATTAAAAAACCTCTATCATAAGTTAGGAAAAAAAGAGCTTTATGCGGAACAAATTTTACATCTCCTATTAGAAGGAGAGACCGTCGATATGAATTTGATTCATCAATTGAAAAAAACATATTCGATTGATCAGTGGGAAGAAGTACGAGAAAACTTATTTGAAAAATTAAAGTATCGTACAGACGTTGGATTGTTCTATTCGAAAGAAAGACGATACGATCTATTGTTGGATTATGTTCTCAAGTCACCTGGACTGGAAGAAGCCAGCCGCTATTTTTCTTTCTTAAGAAAGCAGTTCCCAGAAGCACTCCTTCAAAAATATGAATATGAATTACGCCGGATGGCTGCTGAGACGACTACACGTTTACGGTATCATAAAATGGCTTTGCTGATCGCCGAAATGGCCACCCTCCCTAGTAGCACGATCTCTGTTCAATTACTGATCAAAGAACTAAAAGAAAAGTACCCGCGCAGAAAAGCAATGCTAGAAGAACTAAAAAAGTTAGAAAAAACATATAAATAATCTAGCGATAGCGACCCTATTCACAGTCATTATTTCGAAAAGCCGAATCAATAGCATTGCTTGTTGATTCGGCTTTTTGTATAGACGCTTATAAATAAATTCGTTGATTTCCTATATTTTCCTAAAAAAGAAAAAGCATTTCAACCACTTTTAAATAACATGCCGGTTCATCTGTCAATCAAATCCAACCGGAATTGATTGGGCTGGTTTACTGGTTGCTTGCTTCACGTCAGTCTCCCACTTGCTATAGATATCTAAAAATCTCACTTCTTCTTCATCACTATATCCTTCAAAAACAACTTTATCGATATTTCCATGATCAAAAAAAATCGTTGTTTCAGGATTTAATCCTGAGGGGTAAAGCACTGCCATATAGTCTGCAAACGTATCTTTTTTCGACTGTTGATCTGTATATACAGCACCTCTTCCAACGATGACTAATTTTTGTAACCCTTCCTCAAGCAACACGACACTTCCTAATGGTAATAACTTTTTCCCCTCATTCATTATATATTTCCTCCTTGTCAGTTCCTTTGATATGTTTGTTAAAATATTTCTCTCCGTACCATTCTAATTGTGTTTTCCCTTCAAAATTGCGGTATTCTTCTGAGTATTTGTGTTTATAATAACCGTGTAATAGATACGGGAAGAATAGATAGGCTTCGGCGATCATAAATCCTATATCAAACGCTAACCACATCACTAAAATATTTATAAAACCTACCATATCTGTTCGAGGTGTATCTCCATCTGGAAAAATAAAATTCCAAATTATAACTATTATGACCACTATCCAGCCGTAATTCAGTACCATTTGAATGATTTTTTCTATAAAATCATCGACTTTATTTTTTTCTTTATCTTTTATATTAAGCATTTTTATATTTAAGGAATTACATTTACTTCTAATAACGATATAACCTACTATGGTTAATAAAATCAAAACGATTATCATCCCAATAGAAGTTAATAGTTTCAGAAACATAGTAATAAAAAATAAATTTACTGTCAGCATTAACCAAATAAGGTAATTGTTACAGGTGTTCATTGTAATAAAAATTCTTGTACTACTATTATTCTTATTTTTATATCTTGTATATAACCAGATAAATAAATACATAAAAAGAAATATCCAAAAAAAACTTTCTGTCAAAAAATTTATATCTGGTTCAGGAACAAGGCTATTTCTATCAGGATCTTTCATCCCTAATTCAGTAAATTTAACAAAACCATATTGTGCCATTATTAAAATTATTGATATAGATATTAATAAAAAACGCTTTTTCCCATTATATAATCCTCTTTTTTCAGTATCTTTTATCATATAATCGACTAAACGATCATCCAACAAGTTTAAGCTTTGTTCAAACGTCGCATTGAATAATTTTTTCATATTCTTCACCAATTAGAGTTAATCTCTTCTAATTTTTAAATATCTACTCCTTGTGTTTTTGTTGTTTCTTCTCTATCAGTTCCTTTGATGTGCTTATTAAAATGCTTCTCTCCGTACCATTCTAGCTGACTCTTCTTTTCCCAATTGCGGTATTGTTCTGTGTATTTTTGCTTATAATACCCCTGTAATAGATAGGGGAAATATAGATAGGCTTCTGCAAAAATTATTGCAATATCCATAGCTATCCACATACCTAACATACCTATGAATCCAACAAAATCTGTTCGTACTTCATCACTATTTGGAAATATGAACTTCCATATCATGACGATAATCACAACCATCCAGCCATATTTCATTGCTAATTTCATTACGTTATCTACCAGTATATCTACCCTGTCTTTTTTTCTCTCAACTTCATATAACACATATTCAATCGTACGTTTTTTACTCCTAAACACGACATAGCCTACTAGCCCGATTGAGCCTAGCACGAACAACATACCTAAAATGGTAAGGGGGTTAAAAAATACAGTTATGAATAAAAGATTCATCTCTATCACTAACCAAATGATATATAAGTTTAAGTTGAATTGACCTCTTATTCTTGTAAGGTAATACTCCCCTTTATCCCTAAAAATGAAAACTAAAATTAGCCAGATACAAAATAATAAATAAAACGACCACATTGGTAAAAAATTGATCTCTGGTGTAGGAACTGTACTGGGTCCTAGTTCTCCTTTACTAATTTTCGTGGATATTACGGCGATCAAATAATTGATTCC
This sequence comes from Enterococcus mundtii, assembly GCF_002813755.1. Classification (NCBI taxonomy): domain Bacteria; kingdom Bacillati; phylum Bacillota; class Bacilli; order Lactobacillales; family Enterococcaceae; genus Enterococcus; species Enterococcus mundtii. The sequence continues at coordinate 2,914,606 of NZ_CP018061.1, forward strand.
GATTAAAAAGACAAGCAATAGTACTCCTATCACTCTAGCAACTACCTTACCGCCTGTTGGATCCGGCAATTGATTAACATCTTTATTCATAAAAGTAACAAATGTATCATCACATAAATTTAAACTTTCCTCGAATGTTGCATTGAATAGCTGCTTCATTATTTTTATCCATTAACGCTAACCCCTAATAGTTTTACTGAAGATAGCACCTTTCCTATTGATTTTCCCACTACCTGAATATTACTGAACACACGTTTTACTGTGCTTATATTTTGTGTCACTGATTTCCCCATCTTTTTTGTGACATCACTTATAGCTTCAGACGCCTTATCGTGCAAACTATAAGCTCCATCTTTTGCACTATCATAGATATCTGGTTTAACAAATTGCACTAACTTGTTTATTCCACCTATAGCTCCACCAATTAGTGCACCTCCTACAGCTCCCGAAACTGTTCCCAAAAACGGAATAGGAATTGCGGTACCAATAGCCCCTCCTATTGCACTACCAATCGTCATTCCCTCTAACGGTCCAATACTCTTCACCATCTCTATTCCACCACCTATTATTCCTTTACCAACACTTCCTGTTTTTCCATATTCATTCACCGCATTGGCGGCGAAAGTGACGCCTAATTGCGCGTAAGTAGCTACTTGTCCTGCCGTTCCTAATCCTTTGGCAACACCCCAATTTTTAGCTCCTTGCACAAATTGAGATTTCTTCAAGGCTTCGCTGACGTAGGTTTTTACAGGGGACGTAAATTTAGTGAAATGTAGATATGCCTTGCCTATCGTATCGATTTTAGGAATCCATTTTCCTTGAGCAACAGCTTTACCGAACATTTCATATTTTGCAAGACCGCTAAATAATTTATTTTTCATACCTGATGGTAGATGATTAGCAAGCATCAAAAATTCATCGTTGGATGCCAACTTGTTTACCAATGCATCAGGATAATTGCTGAGCAACATTTCAAGTCGTCTGATTGTATCGGTTTTCCCATCTTTCAGGGGTTGGACCAATTTTTCGATCTCCGCATACAGTTCTAAGTAAGCATTGTTTGAAGATTCTTCTAACAATGCTTGTCCGTTTGGTTTGTACTTCTCAAACCAACTCCCATCCACTCCTTTCGGCAATACATAACTACCGTCTGTCTTGATGGTTGTTTGATTCAAGACTAATACGCTTTGCATGGCGAGTTTCAATTCCAGCAGACTGTTATTGAACAGTCCACTGGTTTGGGTGTTAAAGGCATGCAGTTTTTGTTGTTTGCGTTGCAACTTGTAGATATCTTCTTGCAGGCTGTCCGCCATTCGCATCAAGTTTCGATGAAAATCACTGAGCATTTCTGTAATACCTGGTACTATGCTTGTATTAGCGATCTGCCTAATCGTCTGCGCGTGGTTATCGATCGATTGTTTAGCGAATGTTTTGGCACGAATCTGTCCGCTTAAATTCTCTTCGTCCAAGTATCCTTCACTGGCAATCATTTGGTGTGCGGAAGAGTAAAGATTCAAGTCTGACTGAATCCCTTGTACCGCAGTGTTTACCCGATTGATCGTAGGTATGATCAACTCAGAAAACAATCCTTTACCGGCTTGATAAGCCGCTCCGGAGAGTTTTTTGCCATCAACCGCTTGAACAACTTGTTGACTACCTGTTCGTAGTTGGGTGATCGTTGTACGAGCAAGCGATAAATTAGTGGTCAGATTGCTCATTAAATTAGAAGACTCTGTGGCTGAATAGATTAGTCCCATCGTTTATTCCTTTCTTTCTGAAGTTCCGTACGTTCTTCTTCAAGTTTTATCAAACCTTTTAAGTATTCTTGATCTAGTTGATGCTGTTGGGTTTCTACCAACTGCGTGAAGTAAGTTGATTTCCCTTCATTCTCATTTTGCTCCCAACGAGCAACTTGGCTTCCTTGGGATACTAATTCTTCTGTGAATTGTTGGATTTCTCGAAAGCTTTTTCGCATATCCATCTCTAAATAATACATACATTGTTTTAATTGCTGTTTTTCTTTACTCAGACGCTCCAATCGTTGTTCATTGTTGCTGATTTTACGATCATATTCAGCGAGCAACTCTTCCTTTTCCATACTGACTCCTTACTTGAATCTTGATTGACTGTCTCTGACTGCGATTGCTTGAGCAAGCTGGGGAAATTTGTTTGCCTGTTCATTGACACAAGTAACTAGATTTGAAATATCGGTGAGTAGGTTGTTACTGACCTCTACGCCTGTTTTCATACTGCTGATCGTGCTCTTGCTTAAAGAACTTGTTTTGCTACTACTAACAGAAACATTTTTTATTCCTGATACGGCTGCTGTTGCAGTTGATTCCTGAGAAGCGATTTTCGTCATCTATTTTCTCCTTATCTGAATTGATAGAATGGGTCTTCTTTTAATCTCTCTTCTTCATTAATTTTTATGGTTTCTACAATCGGTACAGGTTGCTCCTCTTGCACGAGTAGTGGTCTAGTTGGCGCATCCTTAAGTTGTCTCAATAAATCGTCTAAAAATTCTTCATCAGCTTGGTTTTGGAAGCCTTCGAATAACACTTCTGTGATTTGATCCGCATGGATAGAAAAGACTTCTTGGCTTGGCACATCGCCAAACGGATGGGGGGCTACTCGATATCTCGATATCACTTTTTCTTCTTCATTTTTAGTGATGGCACGAGCAACGACAAAATAGAGCAGTTGGTCATCCTCTGTCCCAACTAGTCTTAAGATACTACCTAGTGGCAAAAACGGTGTGATCATTTCTTCTCTCATGCTTCTTCCTCCGTAGGAAACACCAAAGCTTCCAATTGTTCATCCTTCAAACTGTGTAGGACGTTTTTAGCAACTATTGCGTTTTTTTCTTGATAAGAAAGATTTTCAATAAATAATTGATTTTGTAAGCTTCCACCAAATAAAATATGATCGATGTTTTCTTTTACGAACATAGTGATTCCGCCAAAGGTATTACCCACTTTCGTCATATGATCGAGAAAAACAAACTGTAAATGCTCGTTTCCTCCACTTAGCAGAGCGGTAACTTCCTCAGGGTTCAATGTTAATTTATCGACCAAGTCTGCGATACCATTGATAATGATGATTCTCTTGCCAGTTTCATTTTTTAAGAGAGCTTCTAAAGCCCCTTTTAGGGCTGTTGCTTTTTCACTAAGACATGAACGGTCCAAATATAGTGAAACTTTCGGCTTTGCTGGTTCGAGTGTTCCATTTGCATCGATCAACACCACTTCTTCTTGTCTTTCTTGACAAATTTGTTGAAGCAACCAAGGCATCATCGCACGAAGTTGCTTATTGGATTTGAAAAAGATCCCTAATCTCATGCGCTGGAACAAGTCGAATGATTCTACTGAAGAAGTGGCTTTGTTTAATCCCAAATACAGTTTGTTTTCGGCATCTTGTACAAAATAAGAAGCGAAACTTTTTTGTGTTAGATTTTCTGGTACCATTGGAATTTTCTCAGGACGTTCGCCTAGCCATGCTTGATTGATTTCTATAATTTCTTCTTCCAGATTTTGGAGTAGTTCCGCATCATTTTTCCCATTAATCGGCAGATAAAACTGAATGGTAGTTGGCGTAGAAAGTAAGACTTGTCCGCGCCCATTGATTGCTTCAGGTGACAAAGCATTTCTGCCCATGACCATGTTTATTTCATTTTCATCGTTTAAATATAGCGTGATCTTAGTGGCAATATTGCTCATCATATTCGTCCGAATACTTCCTGCACGATTCGCGGTCATCACAAGAAAGACACCCAAACTGGCTCCATCTCTTAGTAATTGAAGAAGCACTTCATCGATTCTATCTTTGCGCTTATCTTCCAAGCTCAGGCCATCATAACTATCGAGAATGATTCCTAAGATCGGCAATTTTTCTCTTGTTCTTGTTTCGTATTGCGTTAGATTCGCGACACCAGCTTGCTTGAACAAATTTTTGCGCTCTGCCAATAATTTTTCGATGCGATCAAGCATTTTTTGCAGTTTTTCATCTTCTTCCAAAGTCGCTATATCCGCAATATGGGGTAATTCCTTGAGTACTAATAAACCATTATTCCCAAAATCGATTAAATGAAACTGAATCGTTGCAGGAGTATTTTGACGGGCAAGGTTCATTACAAGGGTTTGCAATACTGTTGACTTCCCATAGCCTGGACTAGCTACGATCAATGTGTGACTCGCTTCTTCGAGATTGAAGGTATAATTCATTTGTTTTTGTTCAGAGGGAATATCTAAACAACCAAATGGGATAGCTAGATTACGAACTTCTGACTGTTTTATTTTTGGCGTCATAATCTGCTTATCTAAGTTCGGTAGCCACGGCTTATCCGGCAATTTGTAGGTAGAATCGGCAAAGATTGTCTTGATCTTATCAATCACTGCTTCTAATTGTGTTGGCAAATCTCGTGTATCTTTTCCTTGAATGATTTCGATATCTGGATCATAAAGCAATTCTAACTGGCCCAATTCATTGATTTTGAATACCCGTTCATCGATCACTTCTTCGATCAATTGTTCTGGATCATATGGAACCCCCGCATAACCACTTTGAAATAATTCATACACTTCATTTTCGCCAACTTTCAAATAGCCTCGTCCAGGATTCGTGATTTGTGCGGCATCTGGCGTTTTGAGTAACTCATTCGAGTCTTGGACACTCGCCATTTTCAAGGCAATTTTACTCGTACTATTGGCTTCGATCTGATCATTGACTACCCCAGAAGGTTTTTGGGTGGCTAAAATCAAATGGACACCTAATGAACGTCCGATTCGGGCAACAGAAGTGAGCTCATCTAAGAATTCTGGAACATTGGCTTTAAGCTCCGCAAATTCATCCGAAACTAAAATCAAATGAGGCAAAGGTTTTTGCGGATAAACAACGTCTGGTTTTGGAGTCTTTCTTTGTTTATACAAGGTCATGTAGCCGTTGATATTATTTACGCCATATTTGGCAAACTCTCTTTGACGTTTCGCTAGCTCTGCTTTGATGCTTGCTAAGGCTCGCGCAGTTCCAGCACCATCCAAATTAGTGATTGCACCCATAAAATGGGGTAAATGATCTAAGGTATTGGCTATTCCGCCACCTTTCCAGTCAATAATCAACATGCCGATATCTTCGGGCGAAAAATTGATTGCTAAGCCGATCAAATAAGTCGTTAAAAATTCAGATTTCCCTGAACCAGTCGTACCACCAACTAAGGCGTGTGGTCCATGGACTCGTTCATGTAGATCCCAATAAACCAAATCTTTTTTCCCACGCCAACCGATTAATGAGCGAATCGATTTATTAGGTTCAGCAGTAGCCCAGCGATTTGAAATCGCTAGTTCTTCAACTGTCTTGACCTCATATTGTTCCAATAGACTCAAGCTGTCAGGTACGGCATTTTTCTCTACTTCCACATGATGGAGATTCGCCAAACGCCGAATGGCTTTTTCGATTGGATAGGTTGTCGGCAAATGATTGGGAATAAAACGCTGGTTCACATATTCATTGTTCTGATTGATCAACGTTGCTGCCTCATTGCTTTGATATTCAATTAAAGTAGTCGTTGTTTCTGGCAACATATTCAACGTTTCTTTTCCCCAAATGACCGTAATGCCATAGTCTCCTAAGTTTTCGGCTAAAAACTCGTTCAATCCATGACCTGCCAACCAACTTTCATCCAAAATCGAAAAAACATACTGTGGCTGAAAGTGTACCTTTTCATTACCCGCTTCACGTACTTGTTGTTTTCTTTTTGCCACTATTTGATAAAAAGAATTCAAGATCATGTCTCGACTTTGGGGGGTATGCACCATTCCTCTTAGATTTAAAGAACGGATTTTATTATGAGGTAACCAACGCCATTCTCGCCAATGTTGTTCGTACTCTTCCGACGGGATCAGTGTAATGAATTCGACGTCTCGATAAGAATGCAACACACATAACTGAAATAATAGGAGTTGTAATGCTGTTCGCAAAATACTAGGTGTTCCTGCTAAGCCAACCGTCTGTTTCAAAAGTGAAACGATGATCGGGGCATCTCCAAGTTGTTTGTAGGGGCTATTAAGGTGCTCAAACGCTTCATTACTCAGTTCATCCTCTTCTACCGGCTGGAAGTTTGTTTGAAAACTAGCATTGATTTCGCCGATTCCTAAGCGGACAGTCAAAAAATCTTCGTTCACTGTCATACGTTCATAAATCCTCGCATGATAATCTTTAGCCATCAATGCTAATTCATTCAGTGCGGGATTCATATATTCTAATGCTGTTTTTTGTGTTTGCTGTAAGACAGTAAGCTCTGACTTTTTTTTGATCATATACTGACGGAAATGCTCTTCTCTCATATGATTTTTTCTGTTGATTTCTTTTTTGTTTGTAAAATAACTCGATACAGAAAAACCGGTTGTAAGTAAACTAGCGCCTCCCATACTGATCAACATAACTGGATTGCCTCCGCTCAAAAAACTTGTAGCACCGCTCAAAACAACCATACCTAACGGTGGAACGATGGTTTTCAACCACTCATTCTTTCCTTCATTAGATTTCTGCTTAGGTGATTGGATCTCAATTTTTTCTTTTGGCTCTTTTAAATGGATTCTTGGACTACGCCTAAATGCTGGAAAATTTTCTGGATACTCGGGAATGTAGGGTTCTTCGAGCAACTGCCAAGGGTCCAACTGTAGCTGATTTTTTAAATCTGAGATCTTTAATTGTTTCTCGCGCATCTCAATCATGAGATAATCAATGATCAATTGATCGCCTACAGAAAATGGAAATACACCTTTTTCTACACGTTGGTGATTGTAATAAATCTTGGCCTTACTAGGATAGATTTTTATTTGATAGTCATCAGTACTATTACGATTAATAAAAATCAAGGCATCCGACTCAATACGGATTGCCGAATCTTGTGCATTTGATAGATAGACGCTTTCCCTTGGCTTATTGACGATCACCGTTTTCAAATTTTCATGATGAACGAGGAGAAACTTTTCATCCTTGACTACTTCTCCTCCACAAAAAAGCTGTCCGTCTTCAAAGTAAAGCGTTTGATTGTCCAGTATTACTTGATTGTTTTTTTCTGTTATTTGTTTATGAATAAACGTCGAACCAAAGTAAAAAAGGTCATAAAGAACTGAAACGGAATGTTGGATTTGATCAGTTATTGAAATTGGCTTAGTTTGCTTCATTACTATCCGTCTCGCTTTCTAAGATTTCTAAGTAATTATTGATTTCTTCCTCATAACTCGTTAATAACTCTTGCTTCTTCTGACCACTCATTTTGTTGTTTGCTCGCGTCGCGTCGTATAGTTTGGTATAGGCATGTAAAATGTATTGATGATCGCCGAGGTTTTGTGCGATATCTAGTGATCGATCAAAATTTCCCCGTCCGATATAGATCCAGTAAAGCAACGTATTCTCATTTGATTTTTGGGAAATATTATTTAAGATCGCTGTCTTTTGCTCATTCGACAAATTATCCAGCTGTACAGCGCTGACTGCAGCAACATATTGAGCGCCAGAAGGGAGATCTTCGGGTTTATCATCTTTTAATGTGGTTAAAACACCAGCGTAATTATTAGCAATATATTGCGTTTCAGCAGAACTGATCCGTTCTTGTGCGGGAAGTTTATCAAACGCATAGATGCCTGTCGTAAGCGCTAAACCTATTGTTGAAATGCTTAATAAAAGCGTGCCCCACTTAAACATAAAATAGCTTTTTTTGTTCACCATTTGAATTTCTGATGCACGTTTCGTTTTCTGCTGTACGACTTGTTCGCCAATCATGCGGTCGATTTCTGCGACACTGTTTGCTCTTTGGATTCGTTTAGAAAACTCGTCCTTCAATGTGCCATTTCCTTCAATCAGTTGCTCATAATCGAACTTAGGATGTAAAATTGTCAGGATCAATGCACGATATTGCTTCAAAAATTCTTCTTCGGTTATTTCATAAGGAATAATTGAATGCGCAAAACCTCTATGTGCTATGATGATTTCTTCTCCAAATAGAAATAGATTGGCTGGATGGATGAAAGGCTGGATTGGGCTACTCAAAAACTCGGATAAGAAATTGATTTTTTGTGCAAGTAATAATCGTTGAAAAAGTTCTGTTCGTTTAAGGTACTCTTGCAAAGAATAGATTTGTTTACTTTTCTGGTATTGAATGACGAGTTTTTCCTCTGAAGATTCTACGATCTGTCCAGAGAGTAAGTGCTTTTTCTGTGTTAAGAATAGTTGATACTGTTCTAAACGATCGAGTTGGTATTGCTTAGCATTCAGTGTCACTTTGACAGCATCAGTTGATGTCTCAATCATGATCGTTTCAGAAATATCTTTTATGTGGGTCACGTTCGTTCCTCCGATTTTTGTTGAGATTCATGGATCAGTAAATGATCGCCTTCACTTAATGGATAATCTGCCACATATGCCTCTTCCTTTAAGCGGATCGGTTTATTTAATACCACTAAGTCGAACGCATCTGGCAAGGACGAACCATTTTGTATGAAAGATTCCTTTAATAATTCTTTTAATCGTGTAATCGTTACATGGATCGGGATCTGTAAGTCAATGATTTCTTCTTTGACTTGTAAACTTATCCCAATTGCTTGATTTTTTTCCAACTACAACAGTCCTTTAATCATATTTGTATTTCTGCTGTGAAAACTTTTTACCAAGATAATTGCCTCCAAAAGTCAGTAAAATACTTCCTAGTAGAAGTAAGATCCACAAAACAATCCTTCCCTGGATAGCTGTGTGATTGGGGTTAGCTGACGACTGATGTCCTACAGACATTTGCCCTTCTTTGAATAATTGGGGTGTAATTGTTTGTTCAAAGACCTGTGGCTGTGAAGTTGCTTCCGACACAAAGACGAGGTTCTGAGCAGTGGAAATCTGTTGTCTTTGTTGTTGGACACGTTCTTGGTCTAATTTTGTTTTATCTTCTAAAAATAAATCGTGTACTATAAATGTTGTTTCATGATCTTCGATGCCTTCCCTTTCTTGGTAGATCACATGGTTATTGATAGTGAGTGTACTTGCCAAAACTGTGACATTCGGGTGACTTAAAAATAGTGAAACTACCAACAAAAAGAAAAGCCCCCCTATTTTTTTCTGAACCATTTTATACCTCCGTTTATTCATTTGACCGTTCTTTCTTCTCTTCTGGCCGGACAATAAAATTCAATATCACTCCAAATATCAGGAATAGAACGAGCAATAGATAACTTCCCCAACCGATGACACCCTCATTCATCAACACAGTAAAACCGTTTTGAATATTCTGTAAAGGTGATAGACGATAGAGCCATTCTGTCAACGAGCCATTTTTGATTGCTACGCCCAACAAAGGAGTCAACATGAAGAACAAGCCAAAAATCCCACCACATAAATACAACGTGATTTTTTTGAATTGGCGCATGAACCCTAAAAGAATCAATTGACCACTAGCAAAGACTAAAAATGCATAAACGAACCAAACAAAAGAATGGGCGGCTCCTGATACTGTGGTCGTTAAAACGCTGTAAATAAGTGACAGAACTAACGTTACGCTGAGTACCGCCACCATATTAGGCACGTTTTTCCATATACGGTTCGGTGTGACTAACAAATCGACAGAAGTCACTACACGTTTTTTCATCACGCTAGATAATTGAAAGGATACTAACAGAATCATAAAGCCTCCAATCAATGTCACGTAGTAAGGAGTCAGTGAGCTTTGTCTTGTTTGACCAAAGCTTCCTTGTCCTAAAATCGGACTTGCTAGAAAATTAAAGACCTGGGGATTATCTGCCCCTCCATTCCTTGTATTCGAAAGGACTTCACTAAATGATTCGGCATATGTTTGATTTTCAGAAACAGTCTGTGCCGATTCATCAAGAGAGGTACTTAGATTACTTAAAATAGTGGTAGCATTCTCTTGTACTTCGATGGTCGATTCTTTTAGCTGATCGATCGTAGGTGTGATATCAGCTACTTCTGCCGCAGATTGACCGGTAACTTCAGCTGCTGCTTTTGAACTTGCCATCAATCCTTGCATCGTTTGGATCAGACTGGCTGTTTGAGCTTCAATCAGGGCGTATTCATTTTCTTTGGGATGTGGATTTTCTTCTGAGATGACGGATTCCGCTTCTGTTTGTGCCGTTTGCTGCCAACTGTCGTATACTGCATGGATTTGTTGATTCGCAGAGGCGAACCAGTGGTTTAATTTGTCCGCTTCTTCCATAAATGTTTGTGGCAATGTCATTAGTTGCAAGGTACCGTACAAGGTTGGTTTTAGTTTTTCAGGTTCTCTAGTCCCTGGAGAACCAATGACTGCTTGTAATGCAATGATTTGATTCTCGGTATCGCTATACAACTGATCCCCTGTTTTTTTGTATTCCTGATACAGTTGTTCACTGATCATCGAAGGTTTGTCACTTTCCTGAAGATTGTTATATAGCCAGTAGATTGAACGAGAATCAGCTAATTCAATAAGGGATCTCCCCGTATTTTCTGGTTGATCGATCATCTGTCGGTATGCGGGTATCGTTATAGAATGGTGCGGTGCACCAAATAGCGTGACAATTTGTTGCGCAGTCGTACTTAATAGTTGAAACTGTTCCAAGATTTGTGGCACATCGTCGATCAATGGCTGATCCATCGGAAGATAGACTGAGAATTCCCTCGTTTGTTGTACGTGTCCATTGATTATCCATGTGTAAAACACTTGATTGTATGAAGTAGTCTGTTGTTCTGGAGTCAACTGCCACTTTAAAGGAATGCTTACTTCAAAGTTCAATTTATCTGGTAGCGAAGGATATTCTATACGCTGGTGCTCTTCTTCCGTTTCTTCTTCCGTTTCCTCCTCCGGTTCAATCGTCCAAGGTTGTACGATTGTTAATGAATAATCTGTATCTACTCGGATCGCTGTTTCATAGTTGTAGGGTGCCAGTAACTGATTCAATTGATTTTCCATTTCTGTAACATCATATGTTGGATCAAAAAAGAGCATCCCTTGCTGCTCTTCTTCTGTTTGTATCGAGAGGACCGTGTCTTGTTTTAACTCAATTGACATCTGTTGATTGGTGGTGGGTAAAGAAATCGTTGCATCATGTTGCGCTTTCGGTTCAAGATAAGCAAAAGAAGCTTCACTTCCGATTGGTCGGTCAAAATCGTGGGCATAACGTGTAACAATCGCTAGCTCATCATTGAAAATAGCGGCCTGATCCTGACTGATCACTGCTTGATTTTGTAATTCAGTTAATAATTGAGCTAAACTATCCACCGAGATCTGGGGCAAAGTCTCCTCGATAACTGATTGATATGCCCCATCTAATTTGGGTCCATTACTTTGATTTGTCATCAATTTGATAATCGCATTTTTAACTTGATCTTCTGTCGCAGTTACAGGTGTACTTGTCGGATCATTATAATACGCATTGGCAATTTGACCTTTTAAGCGTTCTAGCTGTGCTACCTGACTCTCCAACTCAGTAATTTGTTGTTGGATCTCTTCAATGCGTGTTTGTTGATTGGTTTGAAACGCCGTTGCCTGGGTTAAGAAATCCCAATAGATACCGAAACTATTTTGTTCATTTTGAGTATAAAAATTGCTAAACTGAGCTGAAATTGCATCATTGAACAAGTCGTATTGATTTCTATAGTCAACTGTTGCGTTCTCCCACTGAGTGGTTAATTGATTTTTTTGTAAGGTGACTTGTTGATTGAATTGATTGATTGCTTCAGTGATTTTTTCATTCGCTTCTTTTGTATAATCAACAATTGTCTCCTGAACATTTTCTGTCTCTTTGTGAGTCTCTTCTAAACTTGAATTATTGCGCTCCAAAAGAGATTGTACCGAATCGACAAAGGCTTGTTGCTGTGCCTTGAATGCACTATTTGTTGTATCTAAAATACTAGTTGAGTCTAATACACTCGCATAGTTGTCTGGAATATTTTGGAATGGCTGATAGATACTATTTTCTAGATTTTGCTGATAATTGCTATGTGTATTCGTCATTTTATTCACGTTTTGCTGCGCTTCAGAGAGATTTCCTACAATACTGGAAAAATACATTTGCACAACACGCTGATTGAAGTTTGTTAAAATCTGATTCACTTGTTCTTCGATCATTTGGTTGGTTATTTCATTTTGTCCATCCCGCACTTGATATTCGATGACCGCTTTTTCTGGATTGATGCTTTGTAAAGATAATAGTTTTTCCGAAAAATCTTGGGGAATAATGATTTTTGCATCGAATTGGCCGTTCTCTAGTCCTGCTGTTGCAATATTACGCGTAGTCGTTTCCCAACGATTGGTGGAATCTTTATTGATCAGTGTCACAAAATCGGTTCCTAACAAGTACTGCTGACCTTCAAAATCTGCTCCTCGATCCTCATTCACCAAAACATATTGCATTTTTGTCGTCGGGCTGGCGGTGCTCGTGATGATACTCTTTTCTTTAAAGCCGATATACGCAAAGAAAAGAAGCAAAGATAAACTTGCGATGACCGCAAGGATAAATGGCTGCTTTTGCTTCAAATGGTTTTTCAAGTTGTTCTCCTCCTTCTAAAAGAGCATGGGGTCAGAAGTGACTTTCCTGTATTTCTACCTTTAAAAATAAGCGTCAAAATCCAAAAATAGCTAGCTGATTTCGGATTTTGACGCTTATATCATGGCGATGTGCACTTCTGTCATATCCTCTTTTTAGGCTATAGCTGAGATGCTCTGTTGCACATTGTGTGTTGTTGCACATGTGATTCGTTTAAGAAAACCTAACTGACTTCTGTTTGAAATCAAGTTAAAATCCAAATGAACCTGCATCTTGACGATCGCGTTCTGCAACCGTATCAGCATACTTGTTCAACTGCTGATTGATGCTCTCAAGAAGTTCTTCCATTTGACGGACATTACCTTCTAACTGGTTGTATTGTTCCAAATAAGCTTGAAATGCTTGTCCTTTCCACTGTTGACTGATTTGTTGGTTCATTGAGTTTACTTTACGGATCGCCTCTTGGATCTGAGAGGCTGCTTGTGAATAAACCTGTGCTTGTGACTTCAGTTGTTCGGGTGTGACTGCAATTACTCCTGCCATTTTTGTACCTCCTAAAATTTTTTTGACTAGTTTATCATACTTGATTTTCAACTGGTCAAAATAAAATACGCCGAATAAGGTTGATCTTCGTCGTATACGCACAATTCTTTTCGTATAAGATCAGTTATTTTAAGACAGCATTCAATTACTAGTGGGGGGAAACTCATTCTTGAGTTCAAAATCAACTTGGTACGCCTGCTCCACGAAGCGTAATAGTTCGTATTTCTTTTGATATTGTTGCTTTGAATCCAAGTAGCAACTGACTGCTAATGCGTTTTTCACATGAGACTTTCCTTTTTCATTTCCTTTGATCATATACCAGACGCCTTGCAAAAACAGTTGCAAGTTCCGCTCATAGTATAGTTCTTCTTCAAGGAAATACTCCTCTAACTTCGCCCCATATTTCCAAACCAGGCGGAGATCCTGATTTTTAATAAATAGAATGAGACCATTCGCCAACATGCGAAACGTTTCACTTTGTCCACTCCGGTTTTCTTCATAGACCGCCAAACTAAGAAACGACTTTTCTAAAATCAAATCAATAAATTTAGGATGGAACGCATACATACAGTTAGTAAACAAAAAAATTTCGTAGCGAGTCCATGTTTGCGCCTTCATTAAATACTGATAAACCTCTGAAGATAGCACATCGATTTTTTCCTCTTTTAATTGAGCGATCATCAAGCGACAAAGACTGATAAGATGGCGTTCTCTTTGGGTACTAGGTTCTTCTGTTTCATACAACATGATAATACTATGTAACTCTAAACTATCTTTTTTTTCAAAAGCGACTACCGCTTCTTGCATCAATCGATTAACCTCGGATAAATCATTTGGAAAATTAAATAACTGCAATTCATCGTAGTCCAAATTTAGTTTTTTTAAAAAATAAGTTAACTTACTGACTGTCGTATCTGCTTTATTTTGAATAAAACGTTTATAAACCGAACGACTGGCTTCCTCTCCGCAAAGTTCTGCGATCGTTATTCCTTTTTGCTTTCTGACAAATTCAACGATTTCCCATACTTCCATTTTTTCACTCCTGACCTCTTTCACTGAAATTTGAACTCAATGATTCTTAGAAAGAGCTTCTATGATTGAAATTTGATAAAGCTAAAAATCCCCGTTTATTATAATCTTACCATCATTCTTGTTTGAATATTACATTTATTTATAATAACTACCGTTTTTAAAATATAAAGACTTTAATAACAAATAAAAAAAATGTAACAAAAAAATATTGATGTTATTTATAAATGTGATAATAAGGGAATAAACAATATATTTTCCGTTCAACATGTCATATTATAAAAAAGAATGAGCGCTCGCAACGGTACCTTCTGCGAGTGCTCATTCCTTTTGATGATGCATCAGATTATCAATGCTATCATACCAATTATAATGTTGATTGTTGTGGGCTATTAATTAGGGTTTCTACATATTTTTTTGCTTTTCTTAGTAGCTGGATTTTTCTTATCTGACTGACATAGTTTTTACGGTCTAACATGAAATATTTATTTTCTCTGATTACGCTTAATTGCTCTTTATAGATCATAGCGGCAGCAGTTAATGCGAGTTGACAATTCCGATCAATAAACGGCAGCATCGTAAAAGAAGTTTCATATTTTTTCTCTGCTTCATTGGCTACCGCTTCCCATAGATCAATCAACGGCTTCGCAGGTTCATCTGCTTGTAACATGGCTTCAGTCACACCATGGGCACGCATCATTTCCTTTGGTAAATAAATCCGTCCCATTTTATTATCTTCACCGATATCTCGTAAAATGTTTGTGAGTTGCATCGCTTCACCCAGTCGTTTTGCCTGTAACTGGATTTTTTCTGCTTGGTCAGATAATAAAGGTAACAACATCAAGCCAACACTACCTGCGACATAGTAACAATAGTCTTCTAAGTCAGCAAATGTTTTTGGCTGTGTAAAGACTAAATCTTGCTTTTGACCTGCGATCATGTCGTAGAACGGAGACAAGGTCATGGGATAAACGGAAAAAACAACCGACAAGGCACGCCAAATAGGTTGATCAGGAATTTTACCCATGGAGAAAGCATCTAGTTGGTGTTTTAATGCCAACAATTCTTCCTCACTATGCGCTAAGTCAACGGTATCATCTGCCAAGCGACAAAAAGCATAAATGGCATAGACACTTTTTGCTTTTTCTTCAGGAAGTTGAGAAAACGCTGCGTAAAACGATTTTGAATATTTTTTTATCACAGTTTCACAATAGGCAAAATCGTCTGCGTGTTTTTCAAACAGTTCCTGATTAGTTTTTGTCATCTTTAACCAACTCCTCTACCGCAAGCTTAGCACTTTGCATCACGATTGGTACACCAGCTCCGGGATGTGTACTGCTACCACAGAAATAAAGATTCTCAGCAGAAGCAAATTTATTGTGAGGTCGATAATAGTTACTTTGTTTTAAGGTTGGTTTCAACCCAAATGTTGCACCATTATAGGCATTGAAATGTTTTTCAAAGTCTTTTGGTGTATAAAAACTTTCTGAAACGATATGCTCTTCAATATCAGTAAAGTCCGTCTTTTCTTTTAATAACGTCAATACTTTTTGACGGTATTCTTGGACTTTCGCCTCTGACCAATCTTCATATTTTGAAAGTTCTGGAACTGGTACTAATACATATAAGCCTTCATGGTTTTCTGGGGCTAATGATTCATCCATGATCGTAGGTCGGTATAAATAAAAGGATGGATCTTCTGGTAAACGACCATCTTCAAATAAATCATCCACATTTCGTTTGAAGTCATCTGCGAAGTAGATGCTGTGGAGATAGTCCCCCGGATATTTTTTATCTAGACCTAAGTATAGTAAGAAACAAGAACAAGAGTATTCCATCTTATCGATTTTCTTATCCGTATATTTCCCACGATTCTTTTCATCAGGAATCAACTCTTTCATTGCATAAGGGAAATCAGCACCACAAACGACCGCATCTGCTTCTATTCGTTCCTGTCCGATTCGAACACCTTTTGCCACTTTATCTTCAATGATCAATTCATCAACGGGTGTATTGTAATGGATCGTTCCACCTAATTCTTCTAATAAGTTAGCTAGTGAGGTTGCTAAAGTATACATACCTCCCTTAATAAAATGAACTCCGTAGAAGAGTTCGATCATGGGGATGATCGTATATAACGACGGACCTTGGTATGGGGAAACACCGATGTATAAGGTTTGGAACGCCAATGATTTTCGCAACCGTTCATCTTTGACAAATTTAGCAATCGATGAATACGCATCACTAAAGGTTCTTAGACGAATCCCTGCCCATAGTGATTTAGGGTTATAGAAATCCCAAAAACCACGAAAGGATTTAGTAATAAATGCTTCTTTGGCTATGTTATAACGCTTGTAGATATCCGCTAGAAACGCATAATAGCCTTGTGCATCTTCTTGGGAAATCGCTTCGAGCGTTTTGGTCAATTCAATGAGATCATTTGAAAATTCGATTGGTTCTTCTTTATTGAAATAGAGCTTCAACATAGGATCGACTTTTTCCATCGGAATGTAGTCATCCGGATCTTTCCCACAAAATTCAAATACTTCGCGATAGATTTCAGGCATCATCACGATCGTTGGCCCCACATCAAACGTGAACCCATCTTTTTTGATTTGGTTCATCTTACCACCAGGACCACTTTCTTTTTCGTACAATGTTACTTCATAGCCTAATTTTTGCAAGCGTACAGCTGCACTTAATCCCGCAACTCCTGCACCTGTTACAATGACTTTTTTCATGACATCCACCTACTCAATTCTTGTTCTATAAATTTTTATCATCTGATAAATTTTAGGATATCATTAAATTTGTTATGTCATAAAATAAAACGCTCAAATAACATTCGTTACATTAAATTTTCTTCATTTTTCATTGTTTTTAATTTATTTTTTATCATTTTTCACTCAGTATTATTTACGCGTGAAATATACGATCTAGATAGCTATTGTCAGCTAACCCCGAATAAACAGCCTTCAAAAGCCAATTCATTAAAAAAGCTATGACATCCGAAAATATTTTCATATTTTTAGATGTCACAGCTTTTTTGGTTGATTACTTTTATCACAACCTCAACTGTTTATTCAGTTTTATGTTGAAATTCATCTAATCGTGCACGAACTTCATCCGTAGATTTCGTGTTCATCAATTGCACACGCAAATCGTTGGCTCCTGGAAATCCTTTGACGTAGATTTTGAAGAAACGATGTAAGCCTGTGATCGAACGTGGGATCTCTTGTGCATAATGGTCTTGTAAATCTAGTTGTAAGCGCAGTAAGTCAATAAGTTCTTCTGCTGAATGCTCTCTTGGTTCTTTTTCAAAGGCAAATGGATTTTTAAAAATACCTCGGCCGATCATGATGCCATCTACACCATATTTTTCCGCTAATTCAAGCCCTGTTTGGCGGTCAGGGATGTCACCATTGATCGTCAACTTCGTTTGTGGGGCAATTTGATCACGCAAGGCAACGACTTCAGGAATCAGTTCCCAATGTGCCGCAACTTTACTCATTTCTTTGCGTGTTCGCAAATGAACAGAAAGATTCGCGATATCTTGCTTTAGTAAATGACTGATCCAATCAACCATTTCAGCTTGCTCTGTGTACCCAATACGTGTTTTTACACTTACAGGTAAACCTCCAGCTTTTGCAGCTTCGATCAATTCTGCAGCAACTTCAGGGCGTAGGATCAAGCCACTACCTTTTCCACGCTCTGCCACATTCGGTACCGGACAACCCATATTGAGGTCTATTCCTTTAAAACCCATTTCAGCTAGTTGAATACTCATCTCTCTGAAAAATTCCGGTTTATCCCCCCAGATATGTGCCACCATCGGCTGTTCATCTTCAGTAAATGTCAAACGTCCTTTAACACTCTCTTTGCCATCCGGATGACAAAAACTATCTGAATTAGTAAATTCGGTGAAATACACATCCGGCGCGCCGGCTTTTTGAACAACATGGCGAAAAACCACATCTGTCACATCTTCCATCGGTGCTAATACAAAAAAGGGCGTAGGTAGTTCAGCCCAAAAATTATTCTTCATCAAGTACACTCCATTTCGCTATATACAAAGTTCCATCAAAAACATTGTTGCCATTATACAAGGAAAAAGAAAAAGAAGCAAAGTAGAGGTTGTGAAAGGAGCGATCAGCACTAAGGCATAAGACAGGAAAATCGAAAATGGTTGTTTCATTTTTGATTTTTCTGGCTTATGTCCGAAGTGTTGCTCCTTGAACACCGTTTATCATAGGTTGTGAAAAAAGCGTTTTGACCTGAACAGTAAGATAGAAAATTGTAAAATAGCTTTTCATATTTTGCAATTTTTTAGCTTAATGTTGAAGGTCAGCTTTTCGAACACCGTTTATCTTAGGTTGTGAGAAAACCGGTCAGCTCCGAATAGTAAGGCGGAAATTGGGAAAATAGCTTCTCATATTTTTTCAATTTTCGCCTTACTATTGAAGGAGTTGGCTTTCGAACACCGTTTATCTAGGTTGTGAAAGGAGCGATCAGCACTAAGGCATAAGACAGGAAAATCGAAAATGGCTGTTTCATTTTTGATTTTTCTGGCTTATGCCCGAAGTGTTGCTTCTTGAACATCATTTATCATAGGTTATGAGAAAGCCGGTCAGCTCCGAATAGTAAGGCGGAAATTGGGAAATAGCTTCTCATATTTTTTCAATTTTCGCCTTACTATTGAAGGAGTTTGCTTACCTTGTTCGTTTAGCTTCTTAACCCTCTACCTTTATTGATCAAGTACCAACACGTTGAATACAGCACTACGATGAACAGTACAAGGATCGCAATCGAAATGACGATTGGCACATCTGTGGTGCCTAAGAAACCATAACGGAAACTTGAGATCATATAAACAATTGGATTTACTTTCGAGATGGCTTGCCAAATCGGTGGCAACATCGAAATTGAATAAAACACCCCGCCAAGATAAGTCAAAGGTTGTAACACAAACGTTGGTACAATGGACACATCATCATAAGATTGGGCGAAAATCCCATTGATCAAACCAGCAAGCGAGAATAAGATAGCGGTCATCAATAGTGTTAATACAACGATCGTCCATGAATAGACATGTAATGGTACAAAAAATAGAGAAATCATTGTGACTAATGCACCGACCAAGACACTCCGTCCCAACCCACCGATCACAAATCCCCAGATGATGACATGTGTTGGGACAGGGGCAACTAAAATCTCTTCGATATTCTTTTGGAATTTTTGTGAAAAGAACGAAGAAGAAACATTTGAATAAGAGCTTGTGATGGCGGACATCATGATCAATCCTGGAACAATAAATTCCATGTAGGAGAAACCACCCATATCACCGATTCGGCCTCCGATCATTTTCCCAAAGATGATAAAATACAAAGACGTAGTGATCACTGGTGGTACTAGCGTTTGTACCCAGATACGCATATAGCGATTGGTTTCTTTGATTGCTAAACTTTTTAATGCAGTAAAATAAAGATTAAACATTTTTCTTCGTTGCCTCCATATGATAAGTTTCTTCCGTAATTTTCAAGAAAAGTTCTTCTAAGCGATTGGATTTATTGCGCATAGACAAGACTTTGATCCCTTGCGCACTTAACTGTTCAAAGATCCCATTCACTCCTTGATCACGCTCCACTTCAACCGCAAGTGTGCGTTCATCTTCTAAGATACTTGTATAGCCAATGATCTCTGGCTTTTTATCATAAGGTGCTAAGTCAAAGATAAACGTTTCAAACTGTAATTTGGAAAGCAAGGCTTTCATAGAAGTATTCTCAATCAGTTCACCCGATTGGATGATTCCAATATTCCGACAAAGCATTTCTGCTTCTTCCAAATAATGTGTCGTCAAAATGATCGTTGTTCCTGCGTTATTCAATTCACGTAGAAATTCCCACATTTCTCGTCTTAATTCAATGTCGACACCCGCTGTGGGTTCATCTAGAATCAATAATTTGGGTTCATGCATCAATGCACGGGCAATCATCAATCGTCGTTTCATCCCACCTGAAAGCATCCGCGCACGAACATTGCGTTTCTCCCACAAATTAGATTGTTTAAGGTATTTTTCACTACGTTTCAATGCTTCATTACGGGATACACCATAGTAACCCGCCTGATTCACGACGATTTGTTGCACCGTTTCAAACGGATTGAAATTGAATTCTTGGGGCACTAAGCCGATTTGTTGTTTTGCTCGTACTAAATCTGTATCCAGATCATAGCCAAATACTTTCACTTTTCCCGATGTCTTATTCACTAATGAAGTGATAATCCCGATCGTTGTTGATTTCCCTGCGCCATTTGGTCCCAGTAGTGCATAAAAATCGCCTTCTTCAACCGTCAGATCGATGCCTCGGAGTGCTTCCACACCTGTCCCATATATTTTTCTTAACTCATTTATCTCAAGAGCATATGTCATTTTTTACTAACTCTCCTTATTTTGTCTGATTTACTATTTTAGCATGTAAAGAGGTTGTGAGAAAGCCGTTAAGCTCCGAATAGTAAGGCGGAAATTGAGAAAATAGTTTCTCATATTTTTTCAATTTTTGACTTACTATTGAAGGAGTTGGCTTTCGAACACCGTTTATCTAGGTTGTGAGAAAGCCGTTAAGCTCCATGCAATAAGATGAAAATGAAAAAACCACAAGTCCTTCCAGAAAATAATTCTGTCGTCTCTGTGGTTTTCACTATCAATGATGGTTTTTAACTAAATACTTTCAGTTTGGGCTTATTTCTTACTCCACTACCCGCCATTGACGATGTTGATCAAAAAAGGCAGCTTCTGCTTGAGCCTCTTTCACGATTGCTGTAGGATACTTCAACACATCTAACAAGGCGATGGCATTTCTTGTCTTTGCAGGCCCTTGTTTTAATTTAAAGTCAAAGCTGATTCCTTTTTCAGGAGTTACTTGCTCTTCAAAATGGACATTGGCACAATCTTTTTTCAAGATCTCAGTCAGTTCGATATCGTGTGTTGCGACAAAGGCTAAAGAAGGGTAGTCGCTCAACCAATTCACGATAGCTGCCGAAGACGCGATCCGTTCAATGGTGTTTGTCCCTTTCAAGATCTCATCGACAAAGCAATAGCAACGTTCTTTGGTTTCCACTTGCTGTAATAAGCGCTTGATCGATTTGATTTCTGAAACAAAGTAACTATCGCCTTCAAATAAATTATCTTCGATCGCCATCGAGGTCAAGACATGACCGGGTTGGATCGTGAAAGATTCGGCTAAAGTAGTTTGGATCGTTTGTGCTAAGATACAGTTGATGGCAATACTTTTGACGTACGTTGATTTTCCTGAAGCATTCGAGCCAGTGACCAATGTGTTCTGTTGCCAATCGATTGGATTGACGACTGCCTCTGCAATCAGAGGATGATACGTATCCTCTGCCATGATCCCGCCTTCTGCAAAGACTGGTTGACAAGAATAGGGCATGTAAGTGCGATAATTCAACACTGCCGCAGCTACTTCTAACTCTCCTAGTAATTGCCATAATTGAATCGCTTGTTCCGTTTTCTTTTCCAATCGACTAATGACAAAATGATACGAAATAAATGGCAACATGAACATCATATTGAAGTAGTCAAAAAACAACTCCGCTTCTGAGCCATTTTTCACTCGAAATGAAAAACCGAACTTAGGGATTTCTTTTAAAGGCTGAACATTTTTTTGTAACTCTGCTTGTAACGGTGTGGCAAACGTGGCAATTTTTTTCGCCGCAGAAATCGTAGAAACAAGATAGCTCATACTATTAAGTTCTGTTTCGAGTGTTTGCTTTTTTATCAAGTAATAAACCGTATTGAATAACACACTAATGATCGCGATATAAATGCCGATCACTTGTCCAAGTAAAAACAAGCCTAAACCAATGAGTGGTAACATGCCTAAAAAGGCAAATAGCCCAATATGACCAATTCTTTTGCTTTTGCCATCTGCTAAGTATTGTTTGGCAAAATTCCGGTCTTTTTTTCCAAGTCGTGCAAATTGATATTGGATTTCTTCTCTCAACTTAGGATTTTCTTGGTAGAAAGTAATCAACTTTTCTAGACGCTGATCTTGTCCAAAATCAAAATTACGCAGTCGCTGATAAAGCGCTTCTGAACCCACACTTGAATACGTATGATTGACCGTTTCGAATACTTCAAACATATCTAGGTCATACCAAGTCAAGTCATCGACTTCACTGTCCCACGTACGAAACTTTTTTTCTGTCTGCCAAGCTTCTTTTAAGCTCTCTTCCTTATCAAATCGTACTTGATATGGAAGCTTCCCCCATTTGTAACGGACATCTGCTCTTAATTTCTTTCGCGAATTGATTTCTAAGACAATTAAGATTCCAATGATGCCGACGATCAGGAGCATGATAAATTCTGTTTGACTCATAAATTTTCTCCAATCTATTGAATACTTTAAGTATAGCACTGATTGGAAACATAAATGGAGTTATAAAAAAAACTATCCTTCTTTTTCGCCGTATTCATGTTGATTCTAGACACCAACTGATTCCATCGAAAAGTACCTTTTGATTTCCTTCATGTTGCAATCCTTCTGAAAAATGTGTAGGAGTCATACAAAAAACTTTACCTTTGCCATACAGATGTCGCCAAGCGGCGATTGATTCACCATAGTGAGAATAGCTGTGCATCAGAACTTCCGTTTCTCCTATAGCTACTTCAGTGAAATAGTGTTCGTCCCATATTTTGTAAGATTTACCGTTTGGTTCTCGATAGGTTACTTCTGTAGGTTTGGGATGATGAAGGAAGCGCCCCCGCAACATCTCACTAAAAGCAGAGTGGATCGGGTAGCTAGAAAGTCCTGAATGATAGGCAATCAGGCTTCCGCCACTCGCTACATACTCGGTGATCAACTGATCATATGTTTCATTTAACCAAAAAGCGTCATTTGTTTCGGGCGCTAACCGATTTTCCTTTGAAAGGAGGAATAAATCAGGTTGCTCATGTAATGCTTTGGTTAGTTGCTCGATCGTCAGATCAGTCATCTTTAGTTCTTGTGGGAAGTACTTAGAGATCCCCTGAAAATAGTTGACTAACGGATCATGCGGATGGTAAGAATCGCCTAACAACGCGATCATTTTTTTCACTAGGAACACACTCCTTTCACTTAGGTACTCGTTTATTATTTTTCATACATGTGACAAATTTCCTTTGTACATTCGTATACTTTACGATAACGCGCATACACCTTTTGGTAAACTTCCACTTGTTGCGGGTTCGGTTGCACAGGGGATTGGTAGGAAACAAAAACACTTGCACATTCGTTCAAATCAGTAAACCAGCCACAGCCTACTGCTGCTAACATAGCGGCACCAAGCCCAGGTCCTTGTTCGGTGGTTAAAGTAACGATTGGTCGATTGAAAATGTCCGCTTGCATTTGGAGCCACGTCTGATTTTTTGCGCCGCCACCGACTGATACGATTGTTTCGATTTTTTGTTGTGTCATCTCTTCCATGATCTCTTGGGAGTCCTTTAGAGAGAAGGTGATCCCTTCTAGCACGCTACGGGTAAAATGTTTCAACTCGTGTTGCGTATCTATCCCAATAAAGCTTCCTCTGATTTGGCTATCACTGTAAGGCGTCCGTTCCCCTACGATATAAGGAGTGAACAATAAGCCATTACTGCCTGCATCAACGCTTCCGATTTCTGATAGCAACTCGCTGAATGAACGATTAGGAGCAAAGCGCTGTTTGAACCAACTCAAGCTGTCGCCAGCTGCTAAGGTCACACCCATGGAATACGCGGCGCCTGAGGCATGTTGGAAGAGATGAAGCTTTCCTTGATAGTCTCTGTCCACATTCTTTTCGTATCGAAGGAATACTCCGCTTGTACCGATGGAACATAGTCCCAGACCTTCTTCTAAAATACCAGCGCCAACAGCGCCACAGGCATTGTCGGCACCGCCTGCGATTACTTTGACTGGCTTGGTAAAGCCGTATCTTTCTTTTAATTCCTCTCTCAATGTCCCCACCACTTCAGTAGAAGCCACTAAAGAAGGTAAGATGGCTGGGTCGATCCCAAATACTTCTAAGATTTCTTCGTCCCACTGCTTCGTTTCTTGATTCAGCAGTAGCGTTCCAGCCGCATCTGAATCGTCCATATGATACGAACCGGTCAACCAGAAACGCAAATAATCTTTCGGTAATTGTATGTGTTTAACCTTTTCCCAACTCGCTGGTTCGTGTTCTTGAACCCATAAGATTTTCGGTAGTGTAAATCCTTCTAAGGCTTTGTTTTTCGTGTGCTGTAACAACTTATCCCCCATTATTTCAGTGATTCGTTGACATTGTGCTGTCGTACGAACATCATTCCATAAAATAGCTGGTCTTACAACTTGATCTGCTTCATCCAAAAGAACTAAGCTGTGCATCTGTCCAGAAAAACTGATGCCTGCCAATTCCTCTTTAAGATCAGTCACTTCCTCTAATAATTCTTTCAATATTTGATCTGCTGCTTTGAGCCAATCCGCCGGTTGTTGCTCGCTATACCCCATCTGCGGATTGCTCATAGGGTAAGAAGCAACTGCTTCTGCCACTAACTTTCCTTTTCGATCAAACACTAGGCCCTTCAAGGCACTTGTTCCTAGATCTAAACCTAATACATACATGAATCGTTCCCCTTTCCGACAAAAACAAGCGAAAGAAACAGTCCGTTCCATCAAGACACCGCCTGTTCCTTTCCACTGATTACATACGCTTTTTATTCTGTTTCTTCTGTACTTTCTACCGAAGAATCTTCTACTGAGTCTGTTTTCACTTTACTTTTTTCTTTTCCATACTCTTCTAACTCTTCCGCTAACACATAGTTGACATCGATCGGAATCGTTGCGTCAATTGTTTCACCGTCGATTGCTTTCACTAAATTCTCGATCACTTGATAACCGATTTGGTACGCATCTTGGTCAACAATCGCTGTGATTCGTTCGTCCGCTACTCCGCTTAACCAAGTGTCCGTATAATCAAATCCATAATGAAGCACTTGTCCTGCTTTTCCTTGAGATTCTAACGCACTCATCACACCAACATTCGGCCCTTCTGAACCTAATGAAAAGACAGTGACTAAGTCTCTATTCGCCGCAATGTAGCCTTCTAATTGTTTTTTAGATTCTGATGGTTGATCATTGTCTTGAATCGTCGCTAAAAACTTAAAGTTCTCAGCATCTTTTCCATAGATCTCTGCAAAACCTTCTTTCAGTCCTTTTTCACGATCGATCATAGTTGGTTGTGCGACGTCCACACAAACGATTGCGATCGAACCGCCGGTAATGCCTTTTGCCTTCATTTCTTCAGCAGCACGTAACCCTAATTCTTTTCCAGCTGAGACATTGTCTGTACCGACGTAAGCTGTCCGATCTTCTGGATTTTCTAAATCGGCATCAAAGGTGATGACTGGAATATTTTTATCCATGGCTGCTTTGATTGGATCAACAAACGCTTTTTTCTCAATCGGTGCAATGGCGATTCCTGCTACGTTTTTGGCAACTGCTTCTCTGATAAAGCCGATATGTTTCTCTTTCTTACTTGGTTCAGCAGAAGGAGATGTTTTCGTGACCAATGTATAGCCCAATTCTTGTGCCGCATCTTCTGCTCCTTTTTTCATGGGGTTCCAATAAGCTCCGGTGTCTACGATTGGAATGAAATACAAGGTCTTTTCACTATCTGCATCCGCAGAATCACTCGTACTACATCCTGTACCAACTAATAATAACGCAACGAACATACTGATGACCCAAAATGATTTTTTTAACATGGTCTTTTCACTCCTTAGGTTGTAATTATGACTGACGACTTGCTCGACGTTTCAAATAATCAATGATGATTGCTAAAATAATGACTAGACCGGTCACTGTATCTTGTAAAAATGAATTTACCCCCATCAATGTCAAGCCATTTTTAAATACTTGTAAGGTTAAGATACCTGCTACCGCTCCACCAATCGTGCCGATGCCACCGCTAAATGATGTACCACCCATGATAGCTGCCGCCATTGCGAACAAGTCTAAGCCATTCGCATCTTTGGAAGCGCCACCATTTAAATTTGAAACAATTAACAAACCAGCAATGGCTGCTAACATTCCTTCAATCATAAACATCTTGATGATATGTTTATCCGTATCGATACCGGATAATCTGGCTGCTTCTTGATTTGACCCTACCACATAGGTATATCTTCCTAGACGCGTATTTTTCATTATAAAAGCAAATACAATAATGATAATTAAAAAAATCAAGGCATTGCTTTTAAACATATCCGTGCCGATCGGCGTTTTCGCTAACCGATTGAACCACTCGTTTTCGGAACCGATAAATTGTTCGTCCGTGAAAAAGCCGAGCATCCCTTTGATGACATAACTTGTTCCTAACGTTAAAATAAACGAAGGCAAATCAAATTTCTTGATCAACAAAGCGTTCACCGCGCCTAACATTGCCCCTGTCAATAATGCTAGAAGCACAACGACTGGCGCAGGCATTCCTTGATTTGCCGCATATAAACCGAGCATTCCTGATGCCATTCCGACATAACCAATTGATAGATCCACATAGCCGCAAATCAAAATCATCGCATAAGCAACAGTTAAAATGCCTACCGGTGGAATTTGTTGGAAGAAATTTTCAATATTGAATGTGTTTAAAAAATTCGCATTTGCAATTGAAAAATATAGGACTAAAGCAATTAACACTAAATAAACAGAGTAGTTCATAAAAAGTGACTTGATCGTTAACTTGTTTCGTTTTTCCATCGTTCTCTCCTTTGTTTACATATCCTCTAACTGAAGAATCGTTAATGCTCATTAAGCGTAGCATAGGTCATAATCAATTCTTGCGCCTCATCTTTTCTGCCCTGATACTCAGCGACGACGACTTCTCCTGTAATCTCACCTTCACGAAAAACATGGATTCGATCGCAGATCCCTAATAATTCAGGGATTTCTGAAGAGACGATCAAAATCGTTTTCCCTTGGCGTGCCAACTCATTGATGATCGTATAGATTTCTGATTTTGCCCCCACATCAATACCTTTTGTCGGTTCATCAAAAATATATACTTGATTTGTGGTATTCAACCATTTTGCTAAAACGACTTTTTGCTGATTCCCACCAGAGAGACTGGCAACTGGACGCGCAATATCGCTGATCTTGATCTTCACGTCTTGTACAAACTGATGAGCCGTTTGATTAAGTGATTCATGTTTTAATACAAATCCACCTAGATTCGTTATCGTGATATTGTCTTGGATCGAGAGACCAAGAAACAAGCCTTGATGTTTACGGTCTTCCGTTAGTAGTCCAATTCCTTGACGAATCGCATCCACCGGTGACTTGATCACTACCGGCTGGTTCGCCAATTTGATTTCACCAGATTTTGCTCGATCTGCACCGAAAATCAATCGCATCGTTTCGGTTCGACCACTTCCTACTAACCCCGCAAAGCCCAATACTTCCCCTCGTCTTGCCTGGAAGCTAACATTTTTCACCCGCCCAAAAGAATCAGAAAGATTCAAAACTTGTAAGTAAGTTTCTCCTAATTGGGTAGGTTGTTTCGGATACAGATCGTTGATTTCTCGCCCAACTAAGCGAGCGATGATCGCTTCTTCAGACAAGTTTTTCACTTCATCGGTCAAGATATATTCTCCGTCGCGCATGATCGTGATTCGTTCACCTAATTCAAAGATCTCTTTCATCCGATGAGAGATGTAAATACTTGATACACCTTTTTCCTTCAATCTGCGAATGATAATAAACAAAACTTCGACATCTTTTTCAGACAAAGAAGTCGTCGGCTCATCAAAAATGATCACTTTAGCATTCAAACTAAGCGCTCTGGCAATTTCAACTAATTGTTTATTGGCAGTAGACAGCGAAGCAACCAGTGTAGTAGGAGAAATCGCAGATCCCACTAGATTCAGCCATTGTTGCGTGTCTTCATATAATTTTTTGAAGTCAACAATTCCTAGCGCCTTATTCTTATAGGGCAAACGACCAATAAAAATATTTTCTGCCACAGACAAATCTTCTGCTAGATTCAATTCTTGATGAACAAAGGCAATCCCTAATTCTTGTGCGAAGTCAGGAGTCATTTTAGGGATTTCTTTCCCTTCAAATATGATTTCTCCTTCGTCCTTATCAATCAATCCCGCAAGAATGTTCATTAAAGTAGACTTACCGGCTCCGTTTTCTCCCATAAAAGCATGGATCTCGCCTTTATTTATCTCAAGTCTTGCTTTTTTCAAGACGTGGACAGGGCCAAAACTTTTTTCAATATTAGACATTGAAAATAAACGTTCTTTTTCCATGAAAGATCTCCCCTCTTACTCCTGAAGCGACCACACTGTCCTATTCACTTTGCTTTTCCCGATAATCAAAATAATCAAAAACAGCTGGCAAATCATATCCTGAGTAATCGATGTTGACCATTCCCACAAACGCACCCGTAAAAAATCCACCATGGGTTTGGTTGACATATTCATCGGATAGTACTTTTGCGTCTAACTGGATCGCTAATTCGATCCATGTTTTTCCGTCAAACGAATAAGCATATGTGTAAGTTTCTCTTCTGACGATCGTTTTGAAATAAACAACTGTTACATCCTCTGGAATTGGAATGACCTGTTCCTGCAAATAACTTTTGAATACGCCTTGATTATTCTCAGTGAGTTCAATGACACGACCTTTTTCTTCATGCCAAGTCACTTGGATCATTGACCAATGTTGCGAATTGTAATAATTCGTCAGCCCTGCCATTTGCTGGAAGGTCGTTGGCGAATAGCTCAATGCAGTTTCTGCTTCAAACTCAAATGCTTGCCAACGTCTAGCAACTAGGGAGTTTCCATGTGTATTGGCTAAACTTCCGGCACCTCGTAATGTCAGCTTTCCATCTTTCAAGATGCCGATGTCCTTCGTAAAAGGGACACGTACTGTTTGAAATTGTGGTGGCAGTTCGCTTTGTTCGAAGTTAGTCCTTTCTGGCAGTTTTTCATAAGGGTGAGGTGCCACTCCTTTAGGTGCTTCCACCTCCATGCTCCCTTGTTTTCCACCAACAATTTCTGGCCACAATTCTTTAGACCATGTCACTTTTTGGATCGCTGTTTCTCTGCCTAATGTACACCAGCCACGAGGATCATGGATGGATTCATTTTTGTGATGCCACGGTCGACCAGTCAAATGGGCAAAATACCATTCGCCTTCTGGTGTATCGACTAATGCACCATGCCCGCATTTTTGCAGTGGATTTTCTGGAGAGTCATAGGCAGTTAAAAAGGTCTCTGCTTGGCTTTCAAAAGCTCCTTCTAAAGTTTTTGACCGTGCCACTACTTCTTGGTGCGTATAGACGGTACCACCTTCTGCACAAAACAAATAATAATAACCAAATAACTTATACAGATGTGGGCCTTCCACTAATTTCACGTCAGTACCTTTCCAAATGATCTTACCTGTTTCCGGCAGTAGACGTTGCTCTTCTACTGAATATTCGGTGCATTTGATCCCATTAAATGGATGATGGTATTCGCGATGATCCCATTCCATTTGAACTAGGTATTTGCGGCCATCGTCATCATGGAAAAGAGAAGCATCGAAGCCGACACCGTTCAACCGGATCGGTTGACTCCATGGACCAGTGATCTCTTCTGCGGTAGTCAAATAATTTGTACAATCTTTGAACGCTCCATTGACCACTTTGACATCGGTATAAACTAACCAAAATTTCCCATCCGCATAAGAGAGATCGGGCGCCCAAATCCCTCCTGAATCTTCATTGCCCTTCATATCTAACATCTCGACAGAAGCCAATGGACGTGCCACTAAACGCCAATTCATCAAGTCCTGCGACTCATAGAGCTGAACGCCTGGAAACCATTCAAACGTTGAGTTGGCAATGTAATATGTTTCTCCCACACGCACAATAGACGGATCAGCATGAAAACCTGTTAATACTGGATTTTTAATTTTCATCGTACACCTCACTCTATTTTTTTAGGAGAATCCCTTTCAACCATCCAAAGGAGTCAGTGACATCTATCCTTAGCTAACTGAATGAGACTCTCCATAAGTTGGATTAAACTAAATAATCATTCAAACAAGATTTGACATATTCGATATGGCTTGATTCCAGCTCGATATCTTTCAACTTCAATGCATAGTCAGTCAAACTTTCCAAATCTTCCTTGTCGTTGACAATGGATTCCCCAATACCCTCTTGGAACGTAGCATAGCGTTTCTCTTTTAAGGTATCAAAGAAGCGATTCTCTTTTAATTTCGCAGCTGCCTTCAGCCCTCTAGCAAAGGTATCCATCCCTGCGATATGTGCTAAGAATAGATCTTCCATGGCAAAACTGGAACGACGGACTTTCGAATCAAAATTGATTCCTCCTGGTGCGATACCGCCATTTTCTAAGACACCATACATGGCCAATGTGACATCATAGACGTTCGTTGGGAACTCATCAGTATCCCAACCAAGCAACACATCTCCTTGATTCGCATCTAGGGAACCTAACGCATTGTTGATCCGTGCTACTTCGATCTCATGTTCAAACGTATGCCCAGCTAACGTAGCATGATTGGCCTCTAGATTCAGTTTGAATTTCTCTTGTAAACCATATTTTTGAATAAATTGTAAAGCCGTTGCGGCATCAAAATCATATTGATGTTTACTCGGTTCCATAGGTTTTGGTTCAATCAAGAATTGTGGCGTATGACCGATTTTTTCACTATACGCGATCGCCATTTTGAACAAACGTGCAATATTATCTTGTTCAAACGCCATATCCGTATTCAACAACGTTTCATACCCTTCACGACCACCCCAGAATACATAATTTTGACCGTTGAGTTTTTTTGATATGTCTAAGCCTTTTTTGACTTGAGCAGCAGCATAGGCAAAGACATCCGCATGATTCGTTGAAGCTGCCCCATTCACGTAGCGTGGGTGGCTGAACATATTTGCAGTATTCCAAAGTAGTTTGATTCCCGTACGCTCCATCTGTTCCTTGATCAAATCTGTGATTTCATCTAAGTTTGCATAGAATTCTTCTAAACTATTCCCTTCAGGCGCGATATCGACATCATGGAAACAAAAATATTCGACACCTAATTTTTCTAAAATCTCAAAAAAGGCCGCTACTCGATTTTTTGCGGTTTCCATTTCAGTCGCACCTAGCCACGTTCTTTGATTGACTGGTGAGCCGAATGGATCACTGCCATCTTGTGTCATGGTATGCCAGTAAGCAACAGCAAATCGTAAATGCTCCTTCATCGTTTGACCGGCAACTACCTCTTCTGGATTGAAATGGCGAAAAGCAAAGGGATTGGTTGTCGTTGTTCCTTCATATTGGATTTTTTCTATTTGTGGAAAATAGCTCATATCATATTCCTCCTAATTTATTCATTCTTTATTAGTTAGTTCATCTAACAAACTAACTTAACAAGCATATAGTATACGCTTTCATAATTATAGTCAAGTTATTTTTTTATTATTATCAAAGCATTTATATTCGAATGAAGTTAATTTATTTACTTTACAAAACGAAATAGCTATAGATAAATAACTAGAAAAATAATGAGATTACCAGTATACTTTAGAACGTATCCTCATTACATAATGAATAGGAAGTGATTTACTTTGAAAAATCCAACGTATACTCGACGGAGCCCAAATGAGTCTCTCTGTTTAGAATTGATTATGAATCAACCAGCTCTTTCCCGTGCAGAGCTTTCAGCCATAACTGGACTAACCAAAGCAACTGTGTCCTCCATTGTGAAAAAATTGATCGATGATCAACTAGTCATCGAGACCGGCATTGGAGAATCTAGTAATGTCGGTGGACGTAAACCGATCATTCTTCAATATAACGGAAAAGCTGGGCTCTCTATTTCCATTGACATCGGCTATAATTACATCCATGGTCTCCTTACTTATCTAGATGGGGAAGAGATCCAACATATCCAAAAAAAGCCAATCACATTAGATGAGGAAGCCATCCATCTATATCTTTCAGAAATCTTCACGTTATTTGAGCAACATCTTCCGACGACAGAATATGGGATTATTGGGGTAGCAATTGCCGTGCATGGCCCTGTCTACCAAGGTGAGCCAATTTTTGGCCCTCATTACAATTTCGATCACATTCCTTTTCGTAAAATAGCTGAAAAACTGAGAAACTATCCTGTCTATTTAGAAAATGAAGCAAATCTTGCAGCTTTAGGTGAGTATAGCTTTACCTCAGATTCGGAAAATCTTGTCAGTATCAATATGCACAGCGGCATTGGTGCAGGAATCGTCAAAAATGGGAATTTAGAGGTTGGTGCACATGGTTTTGCTGGTGAAATCGGTCATCAGATCATCGTGATGGACGGCAAGGAATGTCGCTGTGGCAACCGAGGTTGTTTGGAAATGTACGCTGCCAACAAAGTCTGCTACGATCGATTTGCTCAGAAAAAAAAGTTGGACTATGTCAATGCCATCATCCTTCGAGAATATGTTCAAAACCAAGATCGTGATGCATTACAAGTCGTGGAGGAAAATATCAACTACTTGACGATCGGTATCAACAACTTGATCGCCCATTATGACCCATCGATCATTATTTTGAATAGCTCACTTTATCGCGAAATACCTGATATGATCGAACAATTAAAAGGGAATCTGCACAATCATTTTTCGAATCAATTAGTCGTCCGCAACAGTTCCTTGAACGAAAAAGCGACACTTCTAGGAGGATTGGTCTTAAATCTCCAACATTTTTTAGAAATCAAACACCTGAAATTAAAATAATCATGAATCAATAAAAAAATCTGCCAAACCGGAAATCATTGAATTCCAGTTTGGCAGATTTTATCTAAATAAAGTACTCGTATCTTTAACTTGAAATTTTAAATAGTAAAAGAACAAAAATACCTTCTACAATTGATCAAACACTTCAACAACATGTTCCACTGTAAACTGATAATTTTGGATGATCGTTTCCCCAGGTGCGCTCGCGCCGAAACGATCAATCGCAATGATTGCCCCTGCTGTCCCTGTATAGCGCTCCCAGCCAAATGAAGCAGCCATTTCGATAGAAACACGTTTCGTCACTGCTTTTGGCAAAACACTTTCTTGATATTCCGCGGATTGTTGTTCAAACAAATCAAAACTTGGCATAGAAACCACTGAGACATCTTTTCCTTGTTCCGCCAATACTTTTTGCGCTTTAACAGCTAGATCCACTTCTGAACCTGTCGCGATCAAGATTCCTTCTGGTTGTTCCCCTTTAGCCGGAGACAAGACATAGGCACCTTTTTTAACCATATCATCTGCCACTTCTTTCGTTGTTGGAAGAACTGGTAGATTTTGACGACTCAAGACTAAGATCGTTGGTGTATCTGTGGATTCCATCGCTACTTTCCATGCCGCACGAGTTTCGTTCCCGTCCGCCGGACGTAAGACATGGACACCTGGCATACTTCTAACCGAAGCCAATTGTTCCACTGGCTCATGCGTCGGGCCATCTTCACCAACTGCCACAGAGTCATGGGTCAAGACATAAATGACTGGCGTGTTTTGGATCGCTGCTAAACGCACAGCTGGTCGCAAGTAATCCACAAAGACAAAGAATGTTCCCCCATAGATCCGGGTACCGCCATGCAATTGGATCCCGTTCATCGCTGATGCCATCGCAAACTCACGAACACCAAACCAAATGTTGCGGCCTTCATAGTGTTCAGGCGTGAAGTCTTTGTCTGCTGTGACCATCGTATTGTTTGATCCGGATAGATCGGCAGAACCACCCCAGAAACTTGGGATCGCTTTTGATAATTCTTGGATGACTTCTTTACTTGAGACACGACTGGCTTGGCTTTCGCCTTCATCGTATGTTGGAAGCTCTGCATCCCAATTCTCTGGTAATTTCCCAGCAAAGGCATCTTCGAATTGTTGCGCTAATTCTGGATACGCTGCTTTGTATGCTGCGAACATCTCACGCCAAGCATTTTCAGCTTTTTCGCCTTCTTCAACCATCGTTTGACGGAAGCGTTCCGCCACTTCTTCTGGTACGGTAAAGTCAGGGTATTCCCAACCATAGATCTCTTTGGCTTTTTGAATGCCTTCTAAGCCAAGTGGTGCGCCGTGGACCGCAGAAGTTCCTTGGTTTGGTGCACCAAATCCGATGACCGTTTTCACTTCGATCAATGTCGGTTTGTCTGTTTCGGCTTTCGCTTCTTCGATTGCTTTTGAGATGGCTTCTAAATCATTGCCGTCTTTGACCAAGAGATGTTGCCAACCGTAAGCTTCATACCGTGCGCCAACATTTTCAGTGAAGGCTTTTGAGGTTGGTCCATCTAAAGAAATATCGTTTGAATCGTATAAAACGATCAATTTACCAAGTTTCATATGACCAGCCATCGAACTTGCTTCTTGAGACACGCCTTCCATCAAGTCGCCATCGCCACATAACGCATAGGTATAATGGTCAACGACGTTGAATTGGTCTTTGTTGTAGGTCGCTGCTAGATGCGCTTCTGCCATTGCCATCCCCACAGCCATCGCGATCCCTTGACCTAAAGGACCAGTCGTTGCTTCGACGCCGTCCGTATGGTTGACCTCAGGGTGTCCCGGTGTTTTTGAATCCCATTGACGGAATTGTTTCAAGTCATCAATCGTCACTTGGTACCCTGCTAAGTGCAACAAGCTGTACAACATCGCTGAACCATGTCCCGCAGATAAGACAAAACGGTCACGGTCTGCCCAGTTTTTAGAAGTTTTCGGATTCACTTTCAAGTGTTTCGTCCAAAGGGCATAAGCCATTGGCGCGGCACCCATTGGTAACCCCGGATGTCCTGAATTTGCTTTTTGTACTGCATCAACACTCAATGTACGGATCGTATTCACACCAAGCTGATCTACTTTATCAAACAATATAATTCCTCCTTGTTCATTTCTATAAAATAATGTCCATTCCTTAAATTTCACTTTGAAAATAAGACAGAAGAATCAAAAATGAATGAGGCATTCTCGATTTTCCTGTCTTATTACTCGATGGTGACCGACTTTCTCACGACCTCTGATAAACGGTGTTCAAGGAGCAACACTTCGGTCATAAGTCAGAAACATCAAAAATGAAAAAGCCATTTTCGATGTTCCTGACTTATGCCTTAGTGCTGAACGCTCCTTTCACAACCTCTTTTTACCCGATCGTTTTCCCAGTCATTTCTTCATAATCGGTTTTCATGATTTCCCATGACTTTTCGATTTTTTCATCTAAACCAAACAAGCCACTGCGACCG
The DNA here is from genome assembly GCF_002813755.1 of Enterococcus mundtii. NCBI lineage: Bacteria > Bacillati > Bacillota > Bacilli > Lactobacillales > Enterococcaceae > Enterococcus > Enterococcus mundtii. The sequence continues at coordinate 2,949,986 of NZ_CP018061.1, forward strand.
ACGATATAAATATCTGGTCCTGCTGCATCGATTCGTTTGAAGGATTTACGGTTAGAAGAGCCGTCCATTTCAATCACATAATTATACCCTTTTTCTTCGCGGAGTTCGCGTAAAGCAACGATTTTATCCAGTGTACTTTCAATAAACCGTTGTCCAGCAAATCCTGGATCGATCGTCATGATCGTGATTTTATCGACCAATTCGATGTATGGGAAGATGGCTTCGATCGGTGTCTCTGGGTTCAAAACGACGCCAGCTTTTAACCCTGCATCATGGATTTGATCGATCAAACGAAAAGCTAATCCATCTAATAGTTCGGCGTGCATACAGATCCATTCACACTTTTGCTCGATTAATTGATTCACCCAAAAACTTTGATCCTTAACCATTAAGTGCACAGACATTGGTAGATTACTGATTTTACGTACCTCGTCAATGAACCATGGAGATAACGTGATATTTGGTACATAATGACCATCCATGATATCGATATGGTAAGAATCGACATGATCATTTAAAAATTCGATTTGTTCTTTGAACTTATCTAAGTCCATCGTCATCAATGAAGGTGAAAATTCCACTTTTCCCATTTATTTGTTCCCTCCTTGAAAGCTTTCCCAGTCCGCCATGAATTGAGCAATCCCTTTATCTGTCAACGGATGGCTCCACAACGTCTGGTACAATGATGGCGGTACAGTAGCAATATGTGCACCAACTAAACTTGCTTTTTCCACATGTTCCGAAATGCGAACACTTGCTGCAATAATTTCTGTAGAAAACCCGTAAGTATCAAGTACTTCACGTAGTTTTGCGACAAGCTCGATCCCGCTCGTTCCGGTATCATCTAATCGTCCTAAAAATGGTGAAATAAATGTCGCACCTGCTTTTGCTGCTAGCAACCCTTGTGCCACAGAGAAAATCAATGTGACATTGGTCTTGATCCCCAATTTAGATAATTCGTTCGTCGCTTTCAATCCTTCTTCTGTCATAGGGATCTTGATCACAATGTTTTCCGCCCATTGGACGATTTCTTTCGCTTCTGCGACCATACCGTCTGCTTCCAAACTAGTCACTTCTGCTGAGACAGGTCCGTCAACGATCGAACAGATTTCTTTGATGACTTCTTCAAACACGCGTCCTTCTTTGGCAATGATCGTCGGATTAGTTGTCACCCCATCGACTAAACCTAGCGCATTGATTTTTTTGATTGCTGTTACATCTGCTGTATCTAGAAAAAATTTCATCGATTTTGCCCCTCTTTTTTACGCACTTATTTTAAAAAATCTGAATATCATCTAAACTGATATCTTCTTCCTCTTTCTCTACTACTAAATCCATTTCTTCTTCCGGCACGTTCTTTTTGATCACAGCTAAAACGACGGCTGTAACTAAGACGTTCACTAAGATCGCGATCACACCTGCCCATGGTCGAGACATCGTTGGGATCATCAAGACACCACCGAAAGGAACCGTTGCATCCGCACCTAAGATCATCGTTGTTGCACCACCAGCAAATCCACCGATAGCTGTTGCGACTACGCCACGTACGATATCGTTCATAACTAAAGGAATCACACCTTCAACGATATTGATGACACCCATTGGTACGGCTGATTTCAATGTTTCTACTTCCACTTTTGTATAGATATTCTTGCGGAACATTTTGGCGATAAAATAAGCTAACCCGAAACCGATCGGTGTGGCTGTATTCACCAATTGCAATGCGGTGATTGGGCCATTCACCCCTTCCGCTTGCATCGTCAAAACAAAGGCAAATACGGTTTTGTTGATTGGACCACCGTAGTCGATCCCACTTAATAAGCCGATCACACCACCAAAAATCAATAAGGAAGAATTGCCTAATCCATCTAAGAAATTCGTTAATAATAGCGTTAATGCTGCGATTGGCGCGCCAATGATATACACCATGACCAAGCCACCAACAATTGAAGCAATAAATGGAATAATCAATGTTGGCATCAATCCTTTTGCCCATTTTGGTACTTTGACATGTTTTAAAATACCTAAAACCAGATACCCTGCTAAGTAACCACCTAAAATCCCACCGATAAAACCAGCACCAATTGCATTTGCTGTTAAACCAATAATGAAACCTGGTGCGATCCCTGGTTTAGCTGCAATAGAATAAGAAATCCCAGTAGCGATCACAACTGGTAATAATCCTAAACCAGCACCACCCATCGTTGCTAATGCATCCCAAATCGAAAACTCTCCTTGTACAAGTGTTCCTTGACTTGTTCCGCCAAATGCCATGCCGATTGCAATTAAGAATCCGGCACCGCATACGATTGGAATCAAATATGAAATCGCTGTCAATAAATGTCCTTTTAAATTTAACTTTTTAATTGCCTCCATTTTTTTGTCTCCCCCATTCTGGTAATTATTGTTGTACGACTACTTCTTCTACTTTTTCAATCAACTTACTCGGTGATTTTACAGCAACTTCTGTCGGTACTTGTACGATTCGTTTTCCTTCAAAACGTTCACGACCACTGATTTTGACATCTACAGCTAAAATCACGACATCTGCTTGACTGATTTGCTCTGCCGTCAATTCATTTTCGATCCCGATCGTTCCTTGTGTTTCTACATGGATCTCATGCCCTGCCTTTTTTGCGGCATTCTCCAACTTTTCTTGCGCAATGTACGTATGAGCGATACCCACCGTACATGCTGCTACTCCAACGATTTTCATTTTTTTCTTCCTCCTCACTCTCTAGCCAAATGCAGCAACTACTTCATCGATTTCTCTTGCAGCAATCAAACGTTCCACCACTTCATCATTTCCTAACTTACGGGCAAATAAGGACAACAATTTTAAATGTTTTTGCGCGCCCTCCGTATCGTCTCCGACTGCAAACAAGATGATCCCTTTCACGCCCTTACCATCTAATGTTTCCCAAGGGATTTCATTTTCGGTCACCCCGATCGCCACACCGACCTTCTTCACATACGCACTTTTTCCATGTGGAATAGCGATATAATTACCGATCCCTGTTTGACCTTGCGCTTCTCGCAAATAAATATCTTTCACAAATGCTTCGACATCCGTAATGTATTCTTGTTCATATAAACGATTGGCTAATTCATACAAGACCTCATCTTTCGTTTTTCCGTTTAAGTTCGTTTTGATGATTGTTGGATCAATGATTTCTTTGATCTCCATTTTCCTCACTCCTCATTAGTTACTGACAACTTCCATTGCTTTTTCGATTAATTTGTTTGGTGATTTTACCGCGATCTCTGTTGGTACTTGGATGATTTTCTTTCCTTCGAAACGTTCCCGTCCACTGATCTTGACATCCACTGCTAGAATCACGATATCGGCTTGATCGATGGCTTCTTGTGGCAATTCATTTTCAATGCCGATCGTTCCTTGGGTTTCGACATGGATCTCATGACCCGCTTTTTTCGCTGCATTCTCTAATTTTTCTTGTGCAATATACGTATGGGCAATACCCACTGTACATGCTGCTACTCCAACGATTTTCATTATTGGTTCCTCCAATTTTTGATAGTATGTTTATCGTTCTGTGAAATTACCTGCTTTCAATTCATCTAGATAGTCAGGATCAGCCAGTTGTCGCATAAAATCAGCAAGCTGTCGTTTGACTGCCAGTGTTTCGTTTTCTGCTAGTAAGACAACGATGATCAATTCCACTTGTAAGATTCGTTCCGACCATTCAGTAATTGGCTGTTGGGGACGAATCACCCAGACCTGTGTTTTGGCTAACGCTGGATGTTCAAGATGAGGTAAAATCACGCCTTCCTCAATTTGGATATCTCCTACCGCTTCTCGTTGAAACAATGCCTGTTGGATCGCTTGTGCCTCTTCTTTTGAAGCAGGAAAGACATGTTGACTGACCCATTCATAGGTTTCTGCCTTTGACGTTAATGCAATCTGATCGAATGTTTCTACGAAATTATCTATCATGATAAATATCCTCGATTTTCTTTTGGATTCTTGACTGATCATCAGCGGTCAACATCGCACTAACGATCAAAGATTGAACAGGAAACGCTTCTTTCAACCCAACTGTCGTTAAAATCAACTCGATTCCTGGCGTCTTTTCTAACACCGATTGATAATTTTTAGTGCTGATCACATCCACGATCTCTAGTTCAGGAAATTTTTTGGCTAACTTCACCTTCAATAATTCAGAAGTCCCTACGCCTGTTGTACACATGATCAGTGTTTGGATCGGAAATTGGTGCGTCTCGATCATTCGTGCAAAATACAAGGTGATAAACCCGATCTCATCAGGTGTGATCGTTGGTAACTGAAACGTTTGACTCACCTGTTCCGACACTTCAGCAACAGCATTAAAAATCGTTTCATACGTTAATTGGATTTGATCCAACAAACTATTTTTCACTCTGATTTGATGACGCAATCGATTGACCAAAGGTTTGATATGATTAGCAAGATCTGTAAAAATCATCTCATTCGCTACATTGAGATTCAGCTTCTCACCTACTTGGTACAAATAATAAGAAGTAATCTCCAACACTTCTTCTGTAAACGTTTGCGTTTTAGCTTGGTTATTATCCGTTCTGGAAGAAAGTAAATATTGATAGAGATAGTAGATCTCACTTACTGGTAATTTCGTTTTCAAATACACTTCCACTTGGCGGATCACTTCGATGGCAATATCGCGAATCAAAGATTCATTATCTAAAACTTGTAATTGTTCCATCGTTAATTTTTCTCCAGTGGCTTGATAATTCGTTTTTCTTGCGCGGCGTACCGCAATGTATAGATGGGAGAAAATATTGATATTATATGGGTAAGGAATCGTGCCATTTAATTTCTTTTCAATCAGCTTGATCTGTTCGATGACAAAATTCGCATCATACCGATTGAAGTCGAATTCATCCGATAAAGCGATTTCATCAATATCGAAAATATTCAATCGTTGAATCAACTCAGTGATCGCTCGACGGATATTCTCTTCCTTTCCTTCGATGGCTAATGTCCGATTTTTACGGATCAATTGCAGATCATACGCTGAAATCCGTTCCGCAATGATTTTTTCATCATTCGCGATCGCTGAATCACCAACATAATAGGTTTGATACAAATCAATGACTTTAAGGGCTTTCGGCGAGGATAATAATAATTCTTCCATCACATTATTTTGCCGTTCTGACGGTAGCACTTCCACAGAAGACACAATTGTTTGGTTCGTCTGTGCAATATATTTTTCATAATCCAGTTTGTACCCCCGACCCTTTTCAGACAAAATCAGTGGCCCATTCGGAAACTCGTCATTTATTTTTTTAACCAAGCGGTAGACCGTCTTGGTAGAGGTACTCATTAACTCTGCCAACACTTCAGCAGTAACATAATCTCTTTGCTTTGATAAAAGAAGCGTTAATTTATTCCCTCGATCCATTTGACTAGTCATAGCTCTATCCCCCCCCGTATCTTTATCATAAGCGATTTTTTTTATTCTGCTTCACTACATAATGTCCCTTGCAGCGGACAAAATGTATTCGGTTACACAAGGTTGTGAGAAAGCCGGTCAGCTCCGAATAGTAAGGCGGAACGTGGGAAAATAGCTTTCCATATTTTTTCACGTTTCGACTTACTATTGAAGGAGCTGGCTTTCGAACACCGTTTATCTAGGTTGTGAAAGAAGCGTTCAGCACTGAGTAATAAGACAGAAAAATCGAAAATGGCTTTTTCATTTTTGATTTTTTTGGCTTATTATTGAAGTGTTGCTTCTTGAACACCGTTTATCATAGGTTGTGAGAAAAGCGTTTTGACCTGAGCAGTAAGATGGAAAATCAGAAAATAACTTTTCATATTTTTTATTTTTCAGCTTACTCTTGAAGGTCAGCTATTTTAACAACCAAATAGTTATATTTTTTGAAACTAAAGATAACTATATGAAAACATAACATTTTGCTCATCAATTTTAAAGCGAACATCATAAATATCCTTTTGAAATATTTTTGATAAGAGATTTTATTTCCCTCATTTGGCTTGATTTAATCGTAATTCCAACTTAAATCACTTGAACAACCTCACAGCTTTAAAATAACTATCACTATTAAATAAGATAACTTTCTTACCAAACTCATGATTTACAAATAAGTTAAACAAGTGGACTCACAAATCACGTAATGTCTTTACTATCGGATACACAATCTGTCACAGAGATAGCTTCCATGCAAATAAGGCGATATCCATAAAAATTCCAATGATTTTTATGGATATCACCTTATTTATTGAGATTAACAACTACCGTCCCACCTCAATTTTTTGATTGTTAAATATTGATTTTTTGAGGATTACCGCTTTTAACAGCAATGAAAAACGGTATTTCTCATCAATTTGCTGGTACATCACTTAATGACCAATTGATGGTCGCTTGGTAAGGTTTTCCTACCGCTATTTTATCGCCATCGACCTGCAACTGGACATCTTCATAACTTAACTCCCAAGCACCTTGACCAGTTCCAGCGGCGGCATCCATGACAGAAACCGCAGCACCATCTTCTTGTAATGTAAAGTCAAGCGCTTGAGGTGCTTTTGCAGTATTCTCTGTCGTTGTGTTTAAAGTGCCTGCATGAAAACTGATACTTGCACCTTTTAAGAATGTACCGAACGGTGCAGTCTCCAAATCAGCCATTGTATCACTCGTAAATTGTTGTGACATTGATGCTGTAACGTGCCAACCTTTGTTTGTATAGGATTCATCGGTGACTTTTAAACCCGTCTGTGTCTCACTGCCGTATGAGTGAGTTCCCGATTTCAATGTCTGTGTGCCAAACTCAACAGTTGGTACTTCATCAAGTGTTGGCATAGCTGGCGGCGCTGTGACATTTAGAGTAAAAGCTACAGTGCCTGCTTGGTAGTACTTATTCGCCCCAGCGGCTAAAGCCTCACTCAGACTTCCATACGTGTTTCCATCAGGTGCTGTCACATCTTTGATTGTGACACCAGCAGGAAGTTCAGGTAACTGCTCGCTAGGATCTTTGATGACCCCACCAGTTACACCTACCTCAGAAGGAATGTCTGGTAAACTTGGTGCTACAGCTCGCGTACTATCGACATAATTGTAGGAAAAGCTCGCAGAGGCACGTTCAGCTGTCAGATAAATACTAAAATGGTTTGCCCACTTGTTATTCGATAGGTCATCAAATGTAGGATTAGCTACAATCGCAGAAGCTAGATCTGGATATGTCTGCCCATTCTTTCCATCTGGCCCCACGATATGATCCACTTTATAGCCAGCTGGTACAGTCAACGAAGGAATATTCGTAATTGAATGACCAAAATCACCGGTAACCAATGCTGGATTTGGGACCGGTAAAGTTGCCGCTACTCCTTCTGTTACTATCATAGTTGAAGACGGATCGCCTCCAGTTAACCCAGTGATAGCATCTGTGACAATACCCGTTCCTGGTGTTTTTTCAGTGTAGTATGTCTTAAAATCCGCCGTTTCGGCTATCGGTGAATAGTACACATTGATTGCATTAGGGTTTGCTTCATTATATTCATCATAGTTTGCGACTTTGATTGAAGTAGAAGAAGAAAAATTATAGCCATTGATTCTAGGCACAACAAATGTGTAATTATCTGATGCATTTGCGAGACTATTTGTTACACCAATCGTATCCCCAGTATTCGCAGTGATTTTCGCAGCAGTTACACCTTTGATTGGCTGATTCGTCGTTTTATCAATAAAATTCACCGGGAAAGTAACTGTTCCGCGTGTTGCAGAGAACGATGCATTCTTAGAAGCATTCGCTCCTTGAATGACTCCTGTGTTATTTCCGGTAATGGCTAAACTCCCAAATGACATGTTCTTTTTTAGGGTGATTGTTCTTGAAATTGTTTGTGGTTTGTATGCGCCATTGTTGTTATACCCACTATCTGGCGCTGCAGTAAGACTCAGTGTACCCGTATAAGTACCATTTTTATTATCCACAATATTTGACCATGTCATTGTTTGCGTTTCAGAACTCCATCTAGTACTTCCTGAACCTTGAAATTGTAACGGTGCCGATATTTGTACCCACGGCACAGTGGTAGAACTTGATTGTTCGATTGCGCCATTAGCATCTGTTTTACGAATTTCAATTTTATCTTGTCCTTTATTGGTGCCACTTGGTCCATCAAATGTTCCGTTATACCAAATATCACGTCCTATAAAGAAACTATCTTTCAAGCCTGCAATTCCTAGCTGCTGTCCTGTTGCATTGGGTGCATTTTGTTTGATCATGTCATTATTTGCCGGAGTCAAAAAGAATCCCGATGCATCCCCCATTTTCCAGACATCTGCTTTATCATACCAATAGGGCGTTTTGATTGTTAATGGTTTAGAAAAATCAAGTGTTGCTCTGATTGATTGATACACCCATGAATTTTTAACTGAGTTCGCTAACCATAAATAATTATTTCCCGAAGGATCCCATTTCCACCATTTGCTGTCACCAGCTAAGATATTCCAGTTATTAGCATTCTGTTGGAATCCGCTATCCAATTCATGGTTGCCTGTATCGGAATTTCCCCCAGGTTCTAATGCTCCCGAAGTAATTACAGCAGCTTCGACCTTCAGCTCAATTCTATGGCTCAAAAGAGTAAGGGTTGGTAGGAAAAAAATTGACATTCCAACAATCACTCGAGCCAGTATTTTTTTCTTTTTGTACATAAATGTTCTCTTCTTTCTTTGGGATAGTTAACCCACTTCATAATTCACTTAGACTATGGTATGTATTCAACAACAAAAAAATATCTAATAAATCACTTGATTAATCACTATATAACGTTACCTGTCATCTACTTTTTCATCTTCATTTTTAGATGTTCATGTAAAGAAATGATGTCTCGCATGAATATTTCTTATGTTCCCTAATACTTACCATATTTAAAACTCATCTTGATTTATAGTAGCAGAAAAGACTCGGTCATTATTATATTTTTTTTGAAAAAAAGGAAAATATCACACAGATATTCATTTTAAAAAGATTCAAATCCTTCCTACAAAAAACATTCGAACAAACGATATAATATAAACATTCCAGAAAAGAAATACCATTTTTTTGAAGTTGGTAGTAGCACACATATTCCCTTATGAGAATTTTTTTATTAAGTGTAGATTACATTAGGATTTCCCTTCATATATCTATATAATATGAGTAAAAGAAAACTTATTTTCAATTAGATATAAACTCAATGGGGGTGAGAGCATGAGAGAGTATTTTTTCAACTATAAAGAAAAGGAAATCATACAATTCTTCCAATATTGTTACATAAACAAAAAAGAATACTATCCTAAAAAAAGTATCCAAGAGGCACTCAATATTTCAGAATATCGCTATAAAGCGATTGGTAATAGTGTGGAAGAAATCAAATTAAAATACCCTACTTTTCAATTTCAATATGACAAACATGGATTGTCTATTCATTTTTCAAAAGAATTTTTATTGCTCAAAGTTTATATTCTACTGTTTAAAGAAACCGTAGGATTTAAATTTCTCCTCTCTATTTATAATGAAAATTTTCAGAATTTGGATCGTTTTGCTGAATCCGTCCACCTGCATCAACAAAGCGTTCTACCTAAACTTAAACCCATTCGTATGTTATTAAAAGAATACTCACTTGAATATTTATTGTTTAAGAAGAAAATCAGTGGCGATGAATATCGTACTCGTCATTTTTTCTTTACGCTGTTCTGGCATTTACATGACGAAGAAGATCCAATTATCCCTGAATATCCTGAAAGTTTTCAGGCTCTAGCAACTATGATTCATGAATGTCTCCCCATGCATTCTCATGAAGACATACGTAAACTTTATCTATTTATGAAAATCACGCAACATCGATTGAAAAATGGCTATATGATCACTGAATTGCCAGAAGTGATTGCTAAAGTAAGAAATCCTTTAATTTCTTATGAGGTTTTTAAACAACAAATACAAGGAAAAGAAATAACTAATCTTTTTTTCAAAAAAAATCTGAATGAAGTTGAGATCAATTATCTGTACTATGTGTTTACCGTCGTACCAACTTATACTTGTTTTGAAGAAAAATTACCACCTTTTCGTGACTTTTATAACAAAGAATACAACAAAATTGAACAAACGATTTTCCACCAGTTATCTCAACATATGAAACGAAAATTAACGACACAAGAAGAAGATTTTCTTTCCGTCAATATAATCTATCGAACGACTTATTTTCTCAGTTATGGCAGTGACGAGTTTGTGCCTCCTTATTCCGACTTAGAGTACTTTGATTTTAATGATCCGACTAGAAACCATTACCATAAAATCATAGATGAGATCATCGCACAAATGCCATTGAAGGAAGAAAAATGGCAACGGATCATTACTAGTCAGTCTTTTCGTTCGTCGCTTTTCCAACTATTGTCGTGTGTTCTTGAAATACACCATGAACCGGTAAAAGTAGCAATACTATCTAAATTCGGAAAAATCCATAAGACAGAGCTAAGTAGCTACTTGATAAAACTCAATCCTCGACCGATTGAAATAGTTGCGTATGATCAATCTCCTGATATTATTTTTTGTGACTTTCCACTAAAAGAGGGACGAATACTCAATCCACAGGCAGAAATCTTTTTTATAAGTGTGAAACCGACACCGTCTCAATGGCTTGAAATAGTGAATTTCATTGATGCAGTTCGAACAAAAAAACAATTTGGTTATTTGTTATAAAATAAAAAATAAGCTGCCAAAACCTAAGTTTGGCAGCCTAATCTATCTAAAATCTCGATTATCCACCATCCTGTACAACTGAAACCTTATCAAACGAAAGGGCAATAACGCTGATAAACTTTTTTGGAGTGTCTTCAGTCACGTACGCCAAACGAAAATCAAGAAGAAAGTAGCTATAAGAATCAAACTAATGAATGGTAGCAGAAACGTAGTGATATATTGCTGACCTTCTACGTTTTTTATTGTTGCAGCCGTTTGGCTGAACTGGCTAGCATTCGGTGATTTCCCTTTGACCTTTCGCGCTTGAATAAACACGCGTCTTGAGGTTTGCTGCACTTGATCACATGTTACTAAGAAAAGGTAATCTGCTCCCTTATTCGCAAGTTGATCAATGTCTTTTTCATCAATCACCGTATTTTCTTCTACCAAGTATTGGTAATAGTGATCAAAATATTGAACATAGATCACATCTCCCTTTTTTAGCTCATCGATTCGAGCAAACAAAAGATTATACTCACCTACATGGTGTCCAATAAGTGTCAATGTCCCTCTTTCAGGTTCACGTTCAGGAAACAAGTCGACAACACCATTGATCATATTTTTTGTCGTTAGTCCAACAAAAATCGGTTGTATGATCTTTACATTTGGAATCACTATCTGACCAATTGCTGAGGTATTTTTTTCTGTTGTATGCGTAAAGATATCTTTAACATTCAAGCGCTCGATCTTCTCTGGTACGTCAATTATTTTTGGTAAATTTGTTCGAAACGCCGTCTGTGTCAATTGTGCATGTGTCGAAATCATAAAATATTTTGAAAATGGAATAGCAAAAAGTATGAGTGAGAGCATCAACAGAAAACTGATCACAAGTTTTAAAGTAACATTGCTCTTTACATATCCCGTTGGTCTATACTTGCTACTCATTGTTTCTACCTCCATTCGTTCAAAAATAAGCTAACTGCAGTTTATTGTCATTTTTTACATGTGATTTCAGCAGAGTGATTTCGAAAGATTTTTTAAGGCGCTAAAATCAAGGACCAGCTGAGAGTTCCAGTAAAACGAGTATTCGTTTTTTGATTAATTACAGGAGCTTCTAAGAAAAATCTTTGATTGACCCAACTATCTGATATATCTGTAAGACCAGTAGATGGTGCATTTTGATTAAAAATGATCAATGGACTACTACTTAAAAATTGATTGCTTGTTCCATCATAAAATCCTAGCCTACCATCAAAAGAGATCCCATTCAAAACAGTTTGGCCAGTTGCATCTACTTCATGAATTGCTTCCCTTTGAGCCACTGCCACAGACCAATTCGATTGATAACTTGAATCTCGACTGTCATTTACCGCAATCTTATCGTCTAGCTTTCCTACGAGTCGCTGTGTTTGGCTCGTTACTTCATTAAGACCAAAGTCAATCGTATGTGGCACAGTCAAGTTAATCTCCCCGCGATCAAGCAAATGGACAATAAATTCGCCTTGATCGACAAAATACGGATTTTCCATTTGTGCATCAGTTATATTATCGTAGGTCTTGCCATTAGGACCAGTTACAGTCTTGATTATTAGGTGGTCTTCCACTTGATCATTCACATCTTTAACAATGTCTGGTAGGTTTTCCCCGGTAGTTCCTTTGTACGATATAGTTTCAGGCAACGCAAAATTTTGCGACGGATCTATTTTCGCAAAAATAATTTGTACCATACTATCTGTACGTGGAGCTAACTGGACAGTAAACGTATTTTTCTCTTGTGTCATCGACGGATAGCTCTTCAATGCTTCAGCAATTGTCTGTTTCTCACTGCCGTCTGGACATGTTACCTTTGCCACTTGATACCCAAGAGGTACATTAGTCATAATTTGTGCTTCTGTCGTCGAAATCTTATCGCCGACATACCCATTTTCAAGAATACTTTTTGGAATACTTGGTGTATGTTGCGCTGTCGGATCATAAGCAAAATCAAAAGTGGTTGTTGCAGGTGATGACTTTTGTTCATACGTAATGGTCAGCACGTTCTTATCCGTTTTACTTACCAATACATCTTCTGCACGAATTGGGCTATAGCCGCTGATTGGCTTCGCATCATACGACCAGCGCGCATTGGCCGCATCCGGTGACAAGCCGTTTACTCCGATCATTGTGTCAACATTTGCTTTGATCGTCGTATTAGTGGCAATGCTTTTCCCACTTTCATCGACATAGTGGACTTCAACAGATGAAGTCGCCACCCCAAATGAGTAATCACCAACCTTAACCGAAGTCGTTAGCGGTTGAGAAGGATAATCTGGAAATGACTGACCGGCAGAAGAGACCGCTTTTCCATGTCCAATTCCTAGCGTCCAATAAGTATTTCTGCCAATACCCAATGAATATATCTGACCTTTTAACTGAGAAGGTATGGTTGTTTGAAAAACAGGCGTCGATCCGACTGCCGCAGATGCTAGATTCCCTATTCCAGTAAAACCTTTGGGAAGTTTCGCACTAGAAGTAATCGTGAGTAAACCGGAGCTTGCAGTATATTTGACACTATAGGTAGCACTTGTAAAATCTTCTGAAGGAGTAGCAATTTCTACACCATTTTCTGCAATAGTCTGGCTATAACCACTAGCTAAGGTGGTTGAACTTCCTCCTTTTTTCCAAATAAATGTCTTTCCTGGATTCTTTGGATCGAACATAGTAGCGCCGCCTTCATAATAAGTCACTCCCAATCGATCGACATTTACATAAGCCATTCTCATGGAGCTCAATTGATCTCCTGAGGCATTCAATCCAAATGCATTTGGGATTTCTGATATTAGATATCCTAATGTAGGGCCTGTTAGGGTAAGTGTTGGCAAGACCGTGCCGCCCATCGGAAATGGCACAGTCCCACCATTCTCATAATTTAACCAATCTTCTGCTCGTAAAGGAGCAAAGTATAACCCTGTTCCTTTGTTACCATAACCCGTACTTCCATCAATCCCATAGGTCATTGTAAAATCAGATGTCCAATCAATCATCGCATCTAAAAAAATGGCTGCTTGCCCGTAAGGTCCTTTTTTTTGTTTGGTGTTGATCTCCGAATTGACGGTCATTCCTGGTGGATTATCCGTACTTGTCAATACGGCTTTTCCAGTTGAATCAAATACTGGATCGACTGCTTTTAGCCCAACGGACGTCCCATTAATATCTGGCATATTCCCTGCCTCATATTCATAGTTTCCAGATCCAAATTTCTTTCTGGAAGAATAGGACATCCAATCTCTCGCAGCCAGAGAACCATCTCCTGTAATTTCCCCATAATCATCAGTTTGTGTGATTGTACTAATATCCTGATTCACTACTTCCTTCGTCTGTGCATTGACTTGCATTGAGATCAATGGTGCAGAAATAAATACAACCGTACTTAACACTAAACCAGTTAGTCGATTTCGATTTTGTCTTACTCTTTTTTTCCCTATCTTCATTTTCATCTCCGTACTTACCTTCGTATGTTTAAATTAGTATTTTCAATATCATCTAAACTTGTCTTACACCCACAAGAATCAAGTATCTCAACAATGTTGGATAAACCAGTGCTGAACTGGCTGACTTATCTTTAAATAAATGGTAACTATCAAACATCATCCCAACTTTATCTACATTTTTGTACTAGCAGCAACTGGCCATTTTGGTCACGTCATCTTTCCCCACTATCCGTCAATACCAAAGAGCATTTTTCCGGACAATGCTGCTAGCATCATCCCCGTATTCGTTTTTCCCACTCTTGCATCTTCATTCGATCCAGCAGTAGAGTGCGTTTTTTTATTTAGTACCACACGCTCTACTGGACGAAAAAAATCATCTTTCTTCACTACTGCTTTTGATTCTTTCAATTGTTTTTGCTGGTTCACATGAGGTTGTGGGACTTGTTTTGTTTCCTCATTTTTTTCTATTTGTTTTTTCTCAGGTGAAGTTACTGTTGCTTCCTCTGGAAGTTGAATATGTTCTGGATTTTTTGGTGTAACCGATTCGGAAGGATTGACTGGATTAAGTATTTCTTCCTCTGCTAGAGCTACCGTGTAATTCGTCTGAAGAAAAAGAACCAAAAAGATACCCGCATAAAGATAACCTTTACTAATTTTATTCATTGATAATTTCGGTTTGTTTTTCATCATTCTTCCCACTCTTCTTTATTTTGACATGTACAATCAAATCGCCCAATTTTTCCCAATCAGAAGATGTAGGAGGTGATAACCAAATCACCTGATGACGATGACTATGAAGCTTTAACATATCTGAAATATAAATATCCGCTTCTTCTTCTGTCGCTCCAATATACGATTCGATATTCAACTTACCGAAAGCATCCACTTGTTCTTGAATGTAGCGGCTGTAACTTTGACCAAAGGAAAAATCGATCACGATTTTTACTTTAGGCGAAAGTAGTTCGATAGGTAAACTAGATAAAAAAAGAAATATATATTCTTTTGCTAATTCATCATAATTTGCCTTAACAGTATCCGTACACCATTCAAATTCTAATAATTCTTGCACGATTCGGTAAGCAAGTGTTTCTGCTAATTGATAGTTTTCTTTGATAAATGAAAATTGTTGAATCGTTGAATTTTCAAAATTTGTCCGCTTCTGAAACAACAGTTTATTATGAATCAATGAAAGTTCCTTAGTCACCTCATGCGTGACACCCCAAGAGGTAATTGCTTGAAATTCAGTTAAGACGCTATGAATAACTTTCTGGTTCAAGATCTCTATTGTTTCTGTTTGCACCAGTTGACAATAAGGAGACAAATTTTCACTACTAATGAAGTATAATAATTCGTAAACTTCTGATTCTTGTAAGTTTTGGAAATATGGATTCAATACTTCTGTGATATTTTGTACTAATTCTTTTTTTTGACAGGTTGATACGATTTTTTCCCCATGATGACCAAAATGATTTCTGACCTTTAAAACAAACAAACGATACAGCAACTTAACCTGCTGAGAATTTGAAAGATCATCGTCAAGAAAGTGAGTGATTAAAGAAAGTTGATGAATGATTTCGACCAATTCATCTTTCATACTATCTGTAAAAGGATACGCATTTACTCCATAAAGCGTGTAGTAATAGCCATACAAAAACGATTGGATATCTCTTTCTTTTCCCACGAATTGACAACTGCTAGAAATTTCTATCTCAAAAATTTCCAATAATTCATTTGCTTTAGCCATAATCTTATAAACAGTTGCCCGCGAAGCATACAGTACGTCTTCTAGATCAAACGTATTTTCCACTTGTTCCATAAGTACTGCCTTGATTAACGGCGTCAACTTACTTTGGCTCGCATAACAGCTAATCAAACAAGAGATGTTCGCAAATGTCTTTCGTGTATATTTTACAGTCTTGGGCTTTACCCCAGTTTCGATCACGAACTGATCGGCTAAATCAAATTCTTTCACATCTGCTTGAACATCTTTTATGCAACTTTCTAACTCGTATCTATTCATCTTCAACTCCTCCATTACATTGGCTTGTAACAGAGGAACTGAAGCATGAGCATCCAGATAGAAGAGGAGTCTAAGTCTGCCTATGGATTTTTTATCTAGAAATTCCAACATCATTTTGTGTCACCTTTTCTAACTGACAGAATCAACTTACGGCAAGGAAATTTTATCTTCTTCATCTTCTTCGTCCTTTTTGCGACGTTTCCAAAGAATAAAGAACAAAAGAAACGCAAGTAATGCCAGAAGGATGCCACCAATCAAGAAGTAAATCCAAGTATTATCCTTTTCGACCGTCACATCTTTTGCATTTAATTCTTTTGCTTTTTCAGCAGTGATAGTAAAGTCTTTTTCAAAATGCCATTTGTAGACATAATGAATATCCGTTTCCTTGCCTTCTTGATCTTTTTCTGTTTGGACATACTCTCCACTAGGATCTTTTTGCCCATACACATCCATGGCTAAATGGTACGTTCCCGCCTTCATCGGTTTGGATGGATTACCACTATCCAACATTCCTTGATTACTGATTGCAATAGGATAATCAAAATTTGTATTTGGTGCCATTTGCATCATTTCTTTGACTGAAGTGAACGTCATGTTTGGATCGTCAACATTGGTGACTGTTGCATCCACTTTCATTTGGTTTAAATAGCCCATTTTTGAATTTTGAAGATTGGCATTGATCACGTTACGAGCATTAACTTGAGAAGGAGCAACATCATTTAACGTTAAAGATGGCGCAACTTTTGTGTTTGTTTGTTGCAACACAAGCGCTTCGACATAACTGTATTCATTTTTCAATGAAACACCTTTTTTATCTGTTGACGAGGTATCTGTTTCGGAGGACTTTTGTTTGAACGTCAAACCGCCCGCAATTACACCATCAAATTTTTCAGAAGGCATAGTTACCTCGATTGCAATACTCGTTTGTGACTGCGGTTGTAAAGCAATTTCATCAGGCATCTTCACATACTCTGCCAAATCATACTTCAATGTTTTATCTTTTTTGTTTTCAGTCGGACTGTATTCGACCACCCCATTGATGTTGGTGGTAGCACTTGCTACACTTGCTTCGACAGTAACTACTTTATCTGTTGAATTATCTAACAAGACTTGGATTGTTTGTTTTTGCCCTGGCGTCATCAATAAATCAAAATAAGAAACATCTTCTGCTTGGTTTTCTGGTAAGACTGGTGTCATTGAAAATTGAAACTCGTTGGCTTTGACAACTTGATTAGTTATCATCATTACCATCACCATTACGAACATCGTTAAATAAAATTTTGCCCTTTTCATTTCTGTTGCGCTCTCCTTCGTTTCTATATGTAGAAAAGTTGTGCCAAAAGCTTCCGAACTTTTCGGATAAACTTTCGACACACTCTCTTCTTTTAAAGATTTATTTTTTTCAAATATGTTGTATTCAAAAAATACTGGAGAATGACGAAAATAGGGGGGTATTTCCGGGTTCTTCCTTTTACTTCCCGAATTCGGACATATCTGGTTTCATTTGTTTTCTACTAATTTTAGTTTGCTGGTGTATCACTTAATGACCAAGTCATTGTTGCTTTGTAGCTGCTTGCTAATTTTGTTGAAGCACCTGGAATTTCCAATTTTACAGAAGAATCTTTTGTTGAATCGTTACCAAAGTCTACCAAGTTTGTACCAGCACCATTTCCATCTGTCGCACCCATGACGATGTCTGATTGAACATTTGGATCTAGTGTAGTGATTGTTTTTACTTTATCCGCAGGTGTTTTAGATGCTGAAGCAATCGTTGCATTAGTCAAGTACACTTTAGCACCATCTAAAGTTGCTCCAGGTTTACCAGCAGAAGCTGAATCTGTCGAAGCAAAATCACCCATTTTAACAGTTAAAGACCAACCAGCTAGTGTCCCACGATTATCTGTCACTTGGACATAGTTTGGACCAGTAGTTGCATTACCTGTAGCATCTTTGTACTTTTGTGCTGCTGCACTATAAACCATATCTTCTGATGTGATTTCTTGTGTTCCAAAATCAAATGATGAAGCAAAGTCGATAGATAATGGTCCAGGCGTTCCAGGAACAACCGGGATAGTTGGATCAGGATTTTCTGGTGTCACTGGCTGTGTTGGGTTCAATGGATCAATAGGGTCAGTTACGTTAGTAGATGGTGTATATTTGATTGCTCCATAGGCATCGTAAGTTGCTACTTCGTCGGCTGATGCAGTTGTTGCTATACCTGTTACGATCAATGACGCTAATACGGCTGTTGTATACAATGTTACTTTTTTCATGTGAATTTCTCCTTTTTGATGACTCATTTTTTATTTGTTTGTTGGTAGATCCGAAAGAATCCAGACCAAATTCGTTTTATAGCTCACTGGATCTTTAGGGGTTGATCCAGGAACAAACAATTGAATCGCGGAAGTGAATGTAGTCGTTTTCTCTTTTCCTTCAATTATTTCTTTTTTTTCGGATAAATCTGTTAAATCTCCCCATCGAGTGATCCATGTCCCAGCTCCTTGATTGAACTCTGCCCTGGTTATTACACTTTCTTGATTGGGAACCATTCCTAATACTTCATAGGCAGTTGGGTTTGGAGAGTTACTGTTACTTACCAGTTCTGGTTTCAGAAAGAACAACGTTGCACCAGTTAATTCTTTGTATTGGACATCTTCTTCAGTGTGAAACTGTTGAGTTTCTTTTACTTTCAGCGTCCATCCAGTCAATGTTCCGCGATTATCTGTGACTTGAACAAAGTTCGGGGTGATTAAACTCGGATCATTAAAATACTTTTGTGCCTGGGCTTCATAATACTCATCTTTATTGGATATTTGATTCATCCCAAAATCTAAACTACTGGCAAAATCAATTGACAACGCCCCTCCTGTTCCAGGATTAGGCTTAGAACCGTCAGGATTCATGGGATCAACTGGAATTTCCGGGTTGGTGGGATCTACAGGAAGTGTCGGTTTTTTCGATGATTGAAATCTTACCGCATCATACTCTCCTAAATCTTCATGATGTTCTGCATCAACCATTTGAGTGGCAGTAACACTAAGTAGCATAGAAAGTACGCTTGCCAATAAAAACTTCTTCATATAGTCCTCCTTCCTTGGAAAATATCTAAATTTCATTAGTTTGCTGGTGTATCGGATAGTGTCCAATTAAGGTTCGTTGTGTAAGTTCCCGCTTTTTTTACTGTGGCACCTGGTACAGATAGTGTGATTGGTGATTTTGTTGCTATAGCATCTGCACTTGTTGCGGTTGTATCATAATCTGTTGGTGTACCCAATCCGTAAGTCCATGTACCCATCCCTTGGTTTTTAGCTGCTGCAACGATTACTGTTTCTGCGGTAGAAACTGCGTACGAACCTGTTTTTACTTCTTTAGGATAGATAGACGAATCTATGCCTTTTTCTGTATTCACATGACCACCACTGAAAGATAATTGTGCTCCTGTTAAATAGTCACCTACTTCAGCACTGCTTTCATCTGTCACACTTGGGTCCACTGTGTCTAAATGGAATTGTGCATCTGTCGCTACTGATAATGTCCAACCAGCGAAATTCCCACGGGTATCCGTTACCTGTACATAGTTTTCAGTCGTATTTCCATTGTCAAATGCTTGAGGATGCGCATAGTAAGTTTCATCTTTAGAAGTAATCGATTGTTCACCAAACGCTAACGAGGAAGCAAAGTCAATCGCTAGTGGCCCGCCCGTGCCAGGTCCTGGAGGATTTGTTGGATCAGTTGGATCAATCGGTACGACCGGAATACTTGGATCTGGGTCTTCTGGATCGACTGGGGGGGTAACCGTTGTCCCTTGTTTAAATTCAACCGAAGACTTTGAATCGTACTGCCCAACAGCTGCTGCATTGACAAGTGTTGCTCCGTATGTAGAGATCATTCCAACACCGGCAAGCATTACTAAAGAATATTTTTGTATTTTTTTCATTTTTTATTTGTTCCTTCCTTTTTTCGCTTAGGCGATTTTTTTATTTAGGCTCAATTTTCGGTATAAAATCAAGCTAGCCAACATAGTAATAACAGTTAGAACGTACATTAGAACATTGGAGCTATCACCGGCAGCTGGTATTTTCATTTGTTCGTCTGGAGCTATCAAAAGAACATTTTTCTCATCCTCTGTTAAATGTCCGGAGCTAGGGGGAGTCATATATTCATATTTACCATAAAATCCGGTCTCTCCATAACTTCCATAAGATTGAGTATCTGCCCTACCGACAGTTGCATTACTGCTTAATAACAGCAAAAGCAAAACCAAACAAGTCATCCATTTTTGCTTTGACTTAAACATCTTTCCCTGCTTCCTCCTCCTTAGTACTCGTTCATCATACCTTTCTGCGGTTTCTTCATCATCTTAATTTTCTGTTAGTTCCTGAAAAAAAATTAAACAAAAAGTCACCTCTGTAAAAGCCTTGGAAAAATATACACTATTTTATCGAGTCACTCTTATAAAAAATTTTAAAAAAAATATAAAATAACTATTAAATTTGTATAAACAAGTTGTCTAATATTTATTTCTTCTGTATTAAATAATTTACAAATCCTTTTATTAATAGAATAATTGGTATTGTCCATTTCATATTTATTAAAATAAAACTTGTAATTAATTAAAATAAATAATAAATAGTATAAAAAAAAAGAACAAAATAATTAAATTTTGATAACTATGAAGATAACTATCTGAAAAATTTCATTCTTTGATCATAGAATGTAGATGCTTACATTCGATCATCCACTCACGTCTTATGTATCCTAATAAATAGATATAAAAAAAGAGGCTACTTCTGTTCCCACCGTTTTTTTGGTTTCAGGAGGTGCGAAAGGACGATTGTCCCAGTCTCTTTATGTGCTGAAGTAATCGCTCTAACACTATTTTTTTATGATCCCATTATTTTCTCTATACTTGTAATCCACCACTTCAATAGATATTCAGATAAATACTGCTCAATGACAAAAAAAATAAATTATCCCTTTATTTTAGGTGGAAGATCTCCAATTTCAATAGTCTTGAACCTTTGTTTTTACTATAATTTTTCACTTAATTAAATTTATTAAAGATATTGTTTGTTATATCAACAATAAATATATTGTTGTTACATTATAATCTAATTCGTTTCCATAAACTGCAATTGCAAGCGCTTGCTAAAAAAAGTGAGGATAAGTTAGTGAATTAATGAAAAAAGTTTTTAACCAAAAAAGTTTTTTTAAATTTCTATTTTTCTTTTCAGTGTGTTATCTATTATTATGGTTACTCAGAGTATTGTCTATAGTGATCAAATGGCTCCTTCTAATGAAATAAATATTGATACAACAATAATAAATAGAAGAGATTTACCTTCAAATATACTTTAGAACAGGCTACAATAAACTTAAATAAAGAAAAAAATGCTAAACTGGATAACAATAGCTTATCTAAAGGCATCACCGTTGTTTCAGGATATATAATTAGAATGAGTGAAACCACCTGTCAATTATACATTGCTTGGTCGGTACAGACCCAATTAATATATGGCGTGCCAGCAATATTAGAGTAACGAATTTGAGCTTGCTAAATCCATATACTTACTTAAATGTAAATAATTTTTATCAAGGAACAACTGCTGCAGCTACTGGAACCTGTTATGTTAGTACGATGAGTATTCCTACAAGCGAGTCCCGTGCAAATGTTTATGCTTCGACATTACAAGCTTATTATCTTTCTTTTGGCTGGAGATCCGCATTGATAAATAACGCTACTGTAGTAATAAATTGATGACATTTCAGGAGGAACAGAATATTGCTAGATTCGGATTTTCTTTTTGAAAAATATAAAGAAAAAATACATTGTGTGAAAACGAGAAATGAACCTTTAGCTACATTGAAAGAACTAGTTGATGTAAAAGAGACCCCTATTTCCATTATTTATAAAGAACATCTTGAAATGTTAAAAATCAATGTTCTTCACTCGATCTATGCTCGAAAAGAAAAAAAGATCGAATTTCGCCTATTTTATGTATCAGACAATTCAAAAAGCAACATCTATTATCAGTCATATGCAAAAAATCCAATCACACTCCCTGGATTAAAGAAAGAAACAATTTATATTATCTTCGAGGAGTCACTCGGGATTATGGAAACAAATTGCAATTTATTAGCTATCGACTTTAGAATACGCCAAGGAATCGAACAAGAGCACTTAGATAATAGAGATATTTATTTTTTAGACTATGTTTCAAACTTTGAGAATCGCTCTCTATTTGAATGATTTAAAGAATAAAAAACCAGAGCATGACTAGCACTATAAAGGTTCTTGTGTAACGTTAAAATATTACTCGGCACTACTCGAATATATTCATAACTGACATGAATTCGTAACCATCCCGATTACGAAACTTAATTTTTTTCTGACACGATTTGTTTCAAGCGTCTATTCGTTGTCGTAGTATACATCTCCTGCTTTCCTTTATACTCAAGAATATTAGTTATCATATTCAGCAGATTATTACTAAAATAAAGTTTTTTCAACTCACGATACTAGACATCTTTCACCGCCATTTCATCTCATTTGGCGGAGAAAAACACCTATTGGCGGAGTAATTGGCTAAATTTATCTTACTTTCTTCAAATTGACTAAATCTTTTTTACAATCGCTTCTTTGTGCTCTGATTTATTCTCGGTGAAATTCTTTCAATTTGAACTCGCCAACACTACTTGTCGAAGAGCAAAAAAAGACACTCCCCAAATTTGGAAAATGTCTTGAAACGATACAAATGATTGGTATTCGATTTCCCGCGAGATCTCCGTCTCATACTGTATTCGTAAGCTAATAAATTCGCAATAATTTCAGTAAGTAACATTTTGAGCATAAATTAAGAATTTTATTAGTAATTCTATCCAAATATACACTCATCAATCTTTGTTTTTATGCCATCATTACCTCGTAGATTTAGATGAATGTAATAAAATCAGATTATTTTTGTTAGTGTTTGCACCGAAAAAAGTCGTAGTAATGAATTCATAAGTAAGTATATTTGCTGGCTCTTTAGATAAAGAATTTCCAAGAAATTATTTAAAAATGTAGCCCAGACTTTACCAGTTCTTCCATCAATTCCGCACAATTTATTCTTCCAACAATCCCACCTCGTCCTGCTGTCATATTTCTTAACAAAGCAGCAGGTACTCCATCTTTACTAATAAAATGAATTCGATACTCTGGTCCCCAGGCACCTTGGTTTTGATTATTCTCTTTGACGAAATTAATATTTGGCGTCCCACTTAAAAGGTAATCAAATGCTTCTTTTTTTTCATCTTCATTATTAAACACAACTTGACCATTTCTCCCATAGACTAACTTACTCATTATAGCTCCTCCTTTTTAATTATGAATAATGATTGGAGATAATTGACATTGCAGTAACAAAATCGTTCTCTTCTACTTCATATCTTGAACCAAACCCAACATTTAAAACTTTAATAAAATTATCAAACGTATAAATAGTATCAATATTTTCATCAAATAAATTTTCTTCAATTGAGTTCGCCTTAGTTTTTAACAAAAGTTCTTGATATAGCACATCAACTCTTTGTGTATTTCCCATAGGATGAGCTTTTGTGATATGTTGCGATGGAGTCAGCGCAATTAAATTCTCTAAAAACATTGAAATCTCTGGATACTGATGCTCTGGAAAGATATGATGCATATGGATTGCTGCACCTGCTGAATAATCATCATTCAACTCTGAAATAGAATTGCGAAATTGGTCATTAAATTTTCGCAAATATTTTTTTGCTTTAATGGACTGATATTTGAAATATTTAACATTAATCTTAATTTTTCGCTGTTTATTCCATTCCTGTCGGGTCATACCTTTAGGTTTAAAATGATTAGAATCCCGAAAATTCTCACGATTATACATTAGTTCCGAGTAAGTAATTGGATACTTAGAAATTCTCCCTCTAGATGTTCCACATTTTCGAAGAGTATACGCCAATGGATTTATAACTTTAGTAAAAATTCTTCTTACTTCTATAATTCCATTAATTGGAGTATTAGAAATAATGAAATTTTCAAAATTATCTTTTAAACTTAAGTAAGCTTCTTGCGTTTGAGTATTAAAAAAATCTTCGAACCAATCCCAGATATCACTATCAACCAGTACTCTCTCACAATAGCTAGAAATAAATTTAAGCGCATTTCTTTCGTGCAGAGAAATGTATTCTAGAATATCTAAGTCATTTATACTGTAAATATTTCTATTTCCTTTTTTTGATTTATTTAACACTTTTGCATTTGCTAACATCTCCAAAGGCTGTGCAAAAAATTTATCGTACTCATTTTTTGATAATTCATGCTCTGTACTTGGTTTGTTAAAAATATCTCGAATATTTTCTTTTGTATATTTATAATGCCAAATATCTACGCTTGAAAAAGCTTCTAAACTATCCGAATCAAAAATATATTGCAATACACAATCTGCAATAATGTTTACAACATCAGGAGTACATTTTTGGTCAATCCAACGTCCATTTTTCTCTATTCGAATATCATAATTTTTTAGAGTTAAAAATTGCTTAACTTCCATTTCTGTAATCATCCAGATATCTCCATCCATATTTGTACTTTTTTCCATTTTATCATTATTGATTAAAAATTTCATTAACTATCATTACAAACAAACGTTCTAAAATGTCTAGTGTTTGTGGAAAACAATTTTGTTTTCTACTAAGACTATTTTTTGTAAAAACAGATAGATCCAAATTGATAGAATTCAGTCGTCTAAAATAAACTCGATCAAGAAAGGATATCTCTATGGATGATCATACTAATAAATTACTCAGTTTAACAGATAAAAATATTATTCCCCCTACAAATTTGCTAGAGGCATTACCTCCTAAGTAATTTATGGACGCTTAGATCACAATTCTTCTTGATGTACAAAATATGGAATTAAAAATGAAAGACAAGTGATTAAATTTGGTAGCTACCAAACCACGTTTCAATTATTACCGATTCATGTACATAAAACTATCTTAAATCTTAAAAAAATCGCTTTCTATGTAAAAAATGTGGTGCAAATTTCTCGGCTGAAACTTCTTTAGTCGATAGAAATTGTTCGATTTCTGTCGACTTTAAACAAAAATCATGACCGAATTAGTGATCAACTCCAGTAGAAAATACATTACTGTTCGATACTTCGTATCAGACGTAACGATTTTTCGAATCATGAAAGTAGCGGGGAAGAACGTGAAAGCTCGCTTTGACTACTTGCTTTCTATTCTCTGCTTTGATAAATTTAAAGCGGCGAAATCCTGTGTTGGGAAAATGAACTTTATCTTCATGGATGACCAAATGAATCAAATTCTAGGTCTTCTTGAAAGTCGCAAACTAGTTTATCTACGTGCCTATCTATCTCGTCACACCCGTTGAACAAAAGAGTATGTCCAATAGATCTAATATATCGTCAAAATACGAATACTCGATATTTTGAGTTAGCCAAAAGTATTTTTCCCCATGCACAAATTGTCACGGATTGTTTTTATATTATCCAGCATATCTAGCGGGCATTGAATCATTTACAGATTCAAATCATGGATACTTATAGCAACAAAGATCGCATGCAGTACAAACGACTTAAACGTTACTAGAAGTTATTTCTAAAGGATTTTTATCTATTGGATAGCTCACGCTATCGTTATGATTATCCTTTTAAGCGACCGATGACTAAAAAAAGCACCGTTGATAAACTACTAAGCTATGATTCTACATTGAAGCGAGCCTATGACACAGGTCAATTCTTTCTCTATCACTATAAAAAAGATACGAACAATTTTTCGAAGTGGCGCCTACCTAAGATATAAAACTTCCTGAGTGGTTTCGTAAGAAACTCACTCTCTTAAATAAATATTAAAAAGGAATTAAAAAAGCCTTCCAAACACATTATAGTAACAGGACGTCGGAAGGAAGAGACAATACAATCAAAGTCATCACACTTGTAGCTTATGGTTACCGCAATTTTCGTCACCGTATTTACTTGATTCAAGGCTTAGTTTTCCAATATCAATCCAGAACAAAAAAGAATCAATCGAAACACATTTCTACTTCGATTGATTCGCGATGAAATTCTTTCAATTTGAACTCACCAACTTTACTTGTCGAAGAGTCTGTGCAAAAAGCATTCCGTAATTAACTGAATACTTTTAATTATTTATACAGCCCAAAAAATTGAACGGAATTTGAATCAATATTTAAACTTCTTGTACTTAAATTGCGGGCAATTTTATAAAATTCTTCAAAAGTTGAACTGTTAAGGAATTCTAACTGCTTATCAGTGATACTGTAATCGGATATATTTTCTAAAATAGCTACTGATCCATTAACAACTGTCTTCTTAGGTTTTTTTATTACTCGAGGGTAATACGTCATATTTGGACTTAAGTAGACGTCATCTCGTTCATAGTAGTTACCGATTGAAAATCGTGATAATTCTTCAAAGTCTATATATTTATCGTATCCCTCAATTGATATAATTCCTGAACCATCCCTAGCAATATTTCTACTTTTTAAAACTCTAACATCGCCGGAATCTTTAAGTACAGTATTTGTTAACTGCCTATCTCGAAAAACTTTGAATACAGAAAACACCATGTTGGAAGCAATTTTATTAAAAAAATCATTCCTATATAGTAACCAACTGGGAAATTCATCACTTGTTAAATCTGATTGTTTTTGCTTATTATAAAAATCTTTTGTTACAGAATAACTTAAAGTTATATCAGGTTCTTTAGTTGTATCAACTAAAATTGCTATTGTTTCAATCAAAACCCCTTTAAAGCCCTTTTCCCCGAAATCTATGACTTTTTCAATAGAGTAAGGTTTTACTCTATTTCTAGTTTCCCCAAAATCAGAATTATTTAAAAAATATTTTGGCAAAATCAAAGCTACATAATTAGAAATAGCCGTCGCTTTTTGCATAAAAAAACCAGATATATTATTAGTGGTCATATCATTAAATGTAATTGCGTAATCTTGCAAACCATTTTTTTGATTTAATTTTAAAAATGGAGGATTTCCTATTACCAAATCATATTTCGTTGTACTTGAAATGAAAAACGGACTTAAAAAATCTTCATTGTGATATACTATCTCAACATTATTAGGAATTTTTCTGTAACTGTTCAATACTTTCAATAGTTCGATACTTTTTGAATCAATATCATTTACTTCAATAATGAGCTTGTCTGCATGCTGATATTTATCAATTATTGACTGCAAAAAATTCCCAACACCAACAGACGGCTCAAGGACATGTATTTCTTTTTTTTTTATATCTGGAAGAAAATTTTTTAGCGTATCCAAAATAGACGCATCTGTATAGTAGGCTGCGGTGTCATTTCTAGAATTATTTACTAATTCAGCTATCCTTGATAAATCATTTATTTCTAGATTCTCAGGATTTTTTTTTACAAATCGCAGAACATCCTCTCTATGCTGAAGGTTGTAATCGTTTATCAGTTGGTTTAATTTTTTCTTGTTTAGATTCATTTAATATCACCTTAATATTTTTTGCTATCTTCTGCATGATTATGGTTGGTACTGCCTCGCCAATACTTTGTCGAATATTAATTTCATTCTGTTTCAAATATTTCTCTTTATTAGAGAGGGACATGCTATTTAATGAAATTTCTGGAATTTCACTCCATTTAAATGTACTTGGAATATTCATCATTAACATTAATTCCCTAATACTAAAAACCCTATCATCAACTGGATGAACAGTATTTTGGCTAGCCATTATATCATTTCGTGTATGAATACACGGTGCTACTGCATCCCAACGCTGTCGAGTATATTTATCACCATTTTTTTGAACATTTGGAACAATTTCACCATCAATAAGACGATGTGGTCTTTTTAAAAGTTCATCGTTCTCAAAAGCTGAGTGTCCTGGTTTTACATCGTGAATCCAGGAACGCATGTCCTCTCTATATCTTTTAAAATTATGATATATATCTGTCGGATAGATTTCTCCCATCTTATCCAGACTAGGCAGATGCCCAATTACTTCTTTTAAATTTTTTGTACTTTCCCTTGTAGGATATAAGAAAGAAGGACTAGTCAAATTTGTAAGATCATTTCTTACCCCTATAACTAAAGTACGGGTGCGACTACTATTAGCACCATAGTCTTTAAAATTTATAACCTGAGACTCGTAACAATAATCTTCGCCTAACCAATCGTTAAATGCAGCTGAAATCTTTTTTTCAACGTTATGATCTATACATTTTGTATTCATAAATGCTCGCACATTTTCAGCAATAAAAAATTTAGGCTTAATTTCTTTAACTATTTCTAATGCCTCAACAACTAAAGAATTTCGCTCAATTGTTCCATCATTCTTTTTATGATTTGCAACGGACATACCTTGACAAGGAGCTGTAAAAATTATTACATCGATATCCGAAACATTTTCTAACTTTTTATACTGGTCCACAGCAAAAAATAATTTATTTTTTACAGACTGTTTAGTAATATCACCAAGTATATACCCGTCAGAATATTTCACTTTTTTATTTGCTCGTTGCACATTTAAACGTCTTTCAATTAATTCTGATGTTGCAACACCCTCAAACCCTTCTTGTTTAAAACCGAAACAACCTATACCTGACGAGCTAAATAAACTAATGTAATTCAAAACAACTCACCTCTTTCTCATCCATGAACATAATCTTTACTGTATCTATCAAAATATAGAATCTATTGTAACACATTTTGTAGCACTTGAGAAGGACTTAGATACAATCTTTACATCTACATTCCTATATAATCAGTATCTATTATTAAATAACAAATTACAAATCAATAGAAGCTATATAGCCTTTTAAAAGCAAATCAAGTTAAAGTTGACATATATATCTACTCATTGACCCATCTAATAACACCAATCACCTACCTTCTAAGGATAAATCTCTATAATATACTCTCTGCTCCAGCGCATCTATAAACAAATCATAATCTTTCCTCAACAATTCACCCAGATTAGGAATCAAGCTAAAAATTTATTCTATCATTTGCATCTCTTCTTGTTAATGAGCTTCTTAATGAGCTTCATAAATCTTTTTCAGGAACATCCTATCTCCATAAATTATTCAATAGAAATTTTCTGGAATCTAAAAAAAATTAAATCTCTATGATCAAGAGACTTAGCATTATTTTTATATAATGCTTATAATTATAAAAAATTAAATTCATATTTACTTTCAAAAAATATAACTTTTCTGTTATGTTTTATTATATAAAAATACTTGCGGTAGAAGATTATTAAACACTAACTTTACAGGCTTGATAAAAACTAGAGAAAAAGATGCTGAAAAGAGAAATAATGTACTTTCCATTACTGAGATGAATATATTGCGTTAATATCTTACTAGCAGTCATCGTAATTACTTTGAAACCTTAGTACTTATTGCTTTATCATTGTGGAGCATTACTTGGACTTAAACTCTATAATACTGAATGAACAAGATGCAATTCTTACTCGTGAATCAATAAGTCTGACTTCAAATGATAATAGTCTGCAAATTAAAAGTTCAGACGTAAAATAATTATAAATCAAGGATACTCACTCCCTTAAATAAATATAGAAAAGGAATTTAAAAAGCTTTCCAAACACCTTATAGTAACAGGACGTCGGAAGGAAGAGACAATACAATCAAAGTCATCACACTTGTAGCTTATGGTTACCGCAATTTTTGTCACCGTATTTACTTGATTCAAGCTTAGTTTTCCAATATCAATCTAGAACAAAAAAGAATAAATCGAAACACATTTCTGCTTCAATTTATTCTCGGTGAAATTCTTTCAATTTGAACTCGCCAACACCACTTGTCGAAGAGCCTTTAAAAGACAATTTTCTAATTTTTTTTAGAAATCAAAAAAAAACACCCTCCAAATGGAGAGTGTCTCGAATCTTTGATAAAAGATTAACGTTTTGAGAACTGTGAAGCTTTACGAGCTTTCTTAAGACCTGGTTTTTTACGTTCAACCATACGTGCGTCACGTGTAAGTAACCCAGCGCGTTTAAGAGCTAAACGGAAGTCAGGATCAACTTCTAGCAATGCACGAGCGATTCCGTGACGGATAGCTCCTGATTGTCCAGCGTATCCTCCACCGTTTACGTTAACAAATACGTCATATGCGCCTTTTGTTTCAGTAACGCCGAAAGGTTGATTGATAACTTCACGCAAGTCAGCATGTGGAATATATTCTTCAACATCTTTTTTGTTGATAGTAATTTTACCAGTTCCTGGTACTAAGCGTACGCGAGCAACTGCATTTTTACGACGGCCTGTGCCGATATATTGAACTTGTGCCAATGAAATTCCCTCCTATTAGATTAAGTTTGTGATGTCTAAAACTTCTGGTTGTTGTGCTGCATGTGGATGTTCTGCTCCACCGTATACATTCAATTTTGTAAATTGTTTGCGGCCTAAAGTATTTTTAGGTAGCATGCCTTTTACAGAAGTTTCGATCAAACGACGAGAATTTTTAGCACGCAATTCACCAGCTGAGATTGATTTCAATCCTCCTGGGTAGTTGCTGTGACGGTAATAAATTTTATCAGTCGCTTTTTTACCTGTTAATTTCACTTTATCTGCATTGATAACAATGACGAAATCGCCAGTATCCAAATGAGGGGTGAAAGTTGGTTTATTTTTTCCACGTAGTACAGATGCAACAACTGTTGAAAGACGTCCCAATGGAACATCAGTTGCGTCTACTACATACCATTTACGTTCTACTTCGCCTGGTTTGGCCATATATGTTGTACGCACGTTATTTTCCTCCAATTTAAGTTCTGATGTTTGACATACACTTCGAGTTTCCGGGGCTCTTTGTGGGGCAAACAATACCATTTAACATATTACCTGCAAATACCGATAATGTCAACGTTTTTCTGTGCTTCTGAAAAATTTAATTTTCCTTTCATTTTAGATTTCTCACTAGTTTGATGTCTTTTAAAAAGATATACCCGGTTGTATAAAAAACTGTTTATTTCTATATTTATTGAATATTATTTTTATTTTATCTTTATTTATGTATTTTTATTTAATTTATTGATTGCTTTTTTATTTTTATGGTGTTATCATTTGAAACATCTATTTTGAAAACACTTAAAAATAAAGGGGCGATTTTATGAAAGAAAAAATTATATTGGCTTACTCAGGTGGATTAGATACCTCTGTAGCAATCAAATGGTTGGCAAAAGATTATGAGGTGATTGCTTGTTGCCTAGATATTGGTGAAGGCAAAGATACAGCTTTTATTAAAGAAAAAGCACTTCAAGTTGGCGCAATTGCGTCTTATGCCATCGATGCTAAAGAGGAATTTGCTCAAGAATTTGCATTGATCGCGCTACAAGGTCATACGTTTTACGAGCAGTCTTACCCACTGGTTTCTGCGCTTTCTCGCCCCTTGATCGCAAAAAAATTAGTGGAATTAGCTCGAAAAACTGGTGCAACGACGATTGCTCATGGCTGTACAGGAAAAGGCAATGACCAAGTTCGTTTTGAAGTAGCAATCAATGCCTTGGCACCTGAAATGAAAATCATTGCACCGGTTCGTCAATGGCAATGGTCTCGGGAAGAAGAAATCGCCTATGCAAAAGAAAATGATGTGCCGATCCCAGCAGATTTGGAGAATCCATATTCTATCGACCAAAACTTGTGGGGACGTGCTTGTGAGTGTGGTGTGTTAGAAGACCCTTGGGCGACTCCGCCAGCAGGTGCTTATGATATTACGACAGCCTTGGAGTATACACCTGATCAGCCGGATATCATTGAACTCACTTTTGAACAAGGCGTTCCAGTTGCTTTGAATCAAGAAAGTTTACCTTTGTCTGAATTGATCTTGTCTTTGAATCAATTAGCCGGCAAGCATGGAATCGGACGGATCGATCATGTGGAGAATCGTCTGGTAGGGATCAAATCGCGGGAAGTGTATGAATGCCCTGGAGCGATCACTTTGATGCAGGCACATAAAGAACTGGAAGATTTGACCTTCGTTCGTGAATTAGCACATTTCAAACCAATGATCGAGCAACAGTTGAGCCAAATGATTTATGATGGTCTCTGGTTCAATCCATTGACCGATGCGTTGATCTCTTTCTTGAAGGCAACCCAGACTGCAGTCAATGGGACGGTCCGCGTCAAACTTTTCAAAGGAAATGTCATCGTTGAAGGACGTAAATCAGCCAATAGTCTGTATAACGAAGAACTAGCAACGTATACTTCAGCGGATACCTTCGATCAACAAGCTGCTGTCGGTTTTATCAAGCTTTGGGGTCTGCCATCGAAAGTCTATGCGGAAGTTCAAACGAAGCAACAAACAGCCGTAGGATCAGAGTAGCGAGTAAAGCAATCAAAAGAAAAGTAAGGTAAAAGCTGAGTGCGAACTCAAACAGGACCTTTTACCTTCTTTTCTTTCATTCAAAACATAGGAGGAATCACATGGATAAACTTTGGGGTGGACGGTTTCAAGGAAAAAGTGAACAATGGATCGATACATTCGGCGCCTCGATCTCCTTTGATCAAAAATTAGCTGAACAAGATATTTTAGGTAGTCTCGCCCATGTGAAAATGTTGGTCCATACTGGGATTTTGTCCGAGGAAGAAGCGCAACAGATCATCACTGGTTTGGAAAAACTGCAAACACGCTTAACGAATGGCACTTTGCATTTTTCGGTGGAAAATGAAGACATCCACTTGAATATTGAAAAATGCCTGCATGAGGAAATCGGACCTGTTGCCGGGAAACTACATACTGCTCGTAGCCGTAATGACCAAGTCGCAACAGACATGCACTTGTATCTAAAAGAAACGGTACTTGAACTGATCGACAAACTTCATTCGTTGCGCCAAACGTTCGTGGAAAAAGCAGCGGAGCATACGGCTACGATCATGCCAGGATATACTCATCTGCAACACGCCCAACCGATTTCCTTTGGCCATCATCTCTTAGCGTACTATCAGATGTTTACTCGTGACCATGAACGCTTCACAGAAAGCCTGAAACGAATCGATATTTCCCCGTTAGGCAGTGCGGCATTAGCAGGTACGACATTCCCTATCGATCGTTCATTCACCGCGACTGAATTAGGCTTTTCTGCTGTCTATGCAAACAGTCTTGATGCCGTCAGTGATCGTGATTTTATTCTAGAGTTTTTAAGTAATGCTTCTTTGTTGATGATGCACTTGTCACGTTTTTGCGAAGAAATCATTTTTTGGTGTAGTTATGAATGCCAATATATTGAACTTTCGGATACTTTTTCAACAGGCAGTTCGATCATGCCCCAAAAGAAAAACCCAGATATGGCAGAATTGATTCGTGGAAAAACAGGTCGAGTATATGGTAATTTATTTGGTTTACTCACGTTGATGAAGGGCTTGCCCTTAGCCTATAACAAAGATTTCCAAGAAGATAAAGAAGGCATGTTCGATACGAGTGAAACGATTTTAGCTAGTCTCTCGATCATGGAAGGCATGGTCAAAACCATGGAAGTGAACAAAGCCCGAATGTATGCAGCCACTCAAAAAGATTTCTCCAATGCGACTGAGTTAGCCGATTACTTGGCTGCAAAAGGCATCCCCTTCCGTCAGGCCCATGAGATTGTCGGTAAACTCGTCTTACATTGTACGCAACAAGGTTGTTCATTACAAGACATCCCACTAACAGAATTCCAAGCAATCAGCCCGCTGATCAAAGCCGATATTTACGACACCTTACTTCCGGAAACTGCCGTAAAACGTCGCAATTCATTAGGTGGTACAGGTTTTGACCAAGTAGAAAGACAAATTGAACAAGCACTACATCAGTTGAAAATAGACAAGAACTAAAAGAACATCTTGAGACAATGTTTCCACACGTTGTCTCAAGATGTTCTTTTTTAGTTTACATTTTTCAAAAATATGTAAAAAAAGTTCAGTCTTTCAAGAATAAACATGTCATACTTTATTTTAAAAAACTTTTTCATACAGAAAGGAAAAACTATTATGCATTTCTTCCCCTTTGTCGATCCCAACCGTCGACCACAAGCAGCGATCAAAAAAATGACAGAAGAACTTACACAAAAATTTCATGCAATCGATCCAGATTTGACTTTGATACATAATGATAACTTTATTGATTATGGTCCAGAGGTCTTTCCACAACTTTCGTCGATTTACTGGGATCCTCGTGTGCCAAATCATCCGATGGAACATTTTGTGTATTCGGAGTATCGATTGAAATATCAATTTTATACGCTCTATTGTTTTACACCTTATGGCGAACAAATTGATGAACATTACGGAAAAGTAAATCATTCGGATCGAAAAACGCTACAAGCAATTGACGATATGATATTAACTGTTATTCACACTTATCAAGCAAAAAACTTATCTTACTGGAAGGATTTATTTCCAGAAGAACAATTCCAACAAACAATCGCATCTCATTATCAAAGAACTTCACAGATGATCGGTGAAGGTAGAAAAAGTAGTCGACTAATCACCTTCACTGACCCTAAGCATCGACCTTTGGCCGCTGTAGAAAAGAATACGGAATTTCTAGAAACTCAGTTAAATCAATTAGATTCTCGACTAACTGTGACCCATGATGATTCATTTATTGATTTTGGTCCAAGTGATGGATATTTTCTTGCTGAGTGTCCTTATGATCCAGAGGAAGACGACCTAGACGACGATAGACGTGGTCTATCGGAGGAAGAATATGAGATTTGCTATGAAGATATTCCTCTATTTGGTTGTTCTCCCTATAACATAAGCTTTGGTATATATGGAGATTTTTACAGTAAATGGATGTTGAATATTGATTATCTTGATTTAAGAGAGCGATTGAATAACCCTACTTTAGCTATTATTCATCAATATCAGTTACATAATCTATATTACTGGCGTGATCATTATTCCACTGAAAAATTCCAATCTGAAGCCCTTGATTCCAAAGAACGCGGGCTACGACAAATCCACTCCTGAATATTCAAAAGGGTGTACTCAATGCTCAGTCAATTACAAAAAAATGACAGAAAGACTCTTGTAAGGGTATCCGTAAATCCTCGGAGTTTTACCCATTCGTTCCATGTT
The DNA here is from genome assembly GCF_002813755.1 of Enterococcus mundtii. Taxonomy (NCBI): domain Bacteria; kingdom Bacillati; phylum Bacillota; class Bacilli; order Lactobacillales; family Enterococcaceae; genus Enterococcus; species Enterococcus mundtii. The sequence continues at coordinate 2,985,290 of NZ_CP018061.1, forward strand.
TTTTCATCTTTTGCTGGCGATGTGCCACTTAAATCAATCTCAACAGCCGGACGTGAGGTTGCTTCTTTGAAGGATCGATCACTCGCAAAGGCTAAGAGTGTCGGTTGGAAAACCGACGACAACAACATTACAACCATCAACAACGAGAACCATTTCTTTTTCCCATTCTCAGAAAATAAATTTCTGCTGTAATTAATAGAAAAAATAACACCCTGTCGAAACACGTCTCAAAGGATGTGTGTCAACAGGGTGTCTCTTATAGTTGTGATTCGCTTGTTTATGCGTCAATTCCTGGTGCTTTACCTAGATGTGCTTGTATCATCCAGATGCGTTTTTCTGTTGCTGCTTTAAAATCAATGAAGATATCTTGTGTTGGATCGTCGCCTTCTTCACCAGCAGCTTCAATTCCTTTTTGGAAAAGATCTGCTAAATAGCGGTAACCTGCGACTAATGTTTCTAAACGTTCTTCCATCGTGCGATCCCAACGACCAACTTCATCAGGGATTTTTGTGTTGTCTGCAAATTCACGTAACGTTGAATAAGGTGAACCATCTAATGTGATCAAACGTTCTGAGATTTCATCTAATTGTTCATTCAAGTCGTCCATGAAGCTGTCCATCATTGGATGCAATGTCAAGAATCCAGGACCTCTCATATACCAATGAGTTTGGTGGACGATCACCGACATTTGGCTTAAATCTGCTACTAATTGATTCAATACTTCTTTTGTTTGTTGAAATTTCATGTAATTCTGCCTCCTCGCATTTGCCTATATTAAAATCATAGTAAACTTTGAGGGAAAAGTACACTAAAATCCTTTAGATGAGAACGATTTTCATCCCCAGAGTAATGCTTTTTTTAAATAGCAAAAAATCCGCCAACCAAATAGAAAATATAACTAATGTCATCATTTACGATTCGCCTTCTTCATCTATCATCTCTATTGATAGATCCTCTCGTAGTTCCGCAAATAACTGAGAATAGCGGCTTAATTCTTGTTGTGTCGAAACAAACAAAGGATATATTTTGTTGTATATGCGGCTGGCTTTTTTCTGAACAGCCACTTGTTGTGCTAATTCAATATATGCGGAAGCTTCACCTAATGTTTCGATTCTGCCTTGACTCTGCCAACCTAATATGACTGCCCCTAACGCTGAGGCTTCTTTAACTTTTGGAAAACGGATAGGTTGTCCCAATACATCTGCCATGATCTGCCGAAATAACACTGATTGAGCAAAGCCACCAGTTGCACGTAACTCAATCACTTGATCGGGTGGACAGATACCTCGCAAAATTCGTTTGAGATTAAAACAAACCCCTTCCAGGACCGCTCGCATCATGTCTTTTTCTGTATGCCATCGTTGCAGACCAATAAAACTTCCAAATGCCTCCGCATCCCACAAAGGTGCTCGTTCACCCAATAAATACGGTTGAAAAATCAGCCCATTGGCGCCAGGCGGGACAAAAGCGATTTCTGAAAGGACTGCTTGATACGGATCTTCTCCTTGTTCCTTAGCTCGTTGAACGACATCTTGCATCAATGTATGGACCGCCCAATCAAAGATCCCTGCGCCATTACTTGTTGCTCCTCCGATGACCCAGTGTGTTTGATCCAAAACGTAACAAAAGGTTTCCATTGTTGGATGGAGCTTTGGGCGATTCGAAATAAATCGTAATGCGCCACTGGTACCGACAGTCAGCGCTGCCGTCGTCTCACCAAATGCACCTAAGCCTAAATTGGATAATGGCCCATCGGCTCCACCTAAAATAAATGGAATTTCTTGATCAAAATGAAATCTCGTACGAGCTTGTTCTGTTAATTTCGTGAACTGGGTAGTCGCAGGTGCTACTCTCGGTAATTGCTCTTCTTGTATCCCTAACTCTTCAAGAATAGGCTCTGACCATTGGAAACGGTGGATATCGAAGTACCCTGTGCCAGAAGCAGTACTATAATCACTGACTAATTCAGCAAACAGCTCATAAAAAAGATAGTCTTTGATCCCTACAAAATAAACCGCTTGCTCAAATAAATCAGGAAACTCGTTTTTCAACCAATTGATTTTGATCAATGGTGTCATTGGATGGATCGGCGTACCCGTCCGTTCATAGATCACTCGACCTTTTTCAGTTGCTTTTAATTTTTCTGCTTCATTGACGGCACGAGTGTCTGCCCAAGTAAACATACGAGTTAAAGGTTTTTTATTTTTATCTAATAAAATCAAGCTGTGCATGGCTGTTGAAAATGAAATGAATTGGATTGTCTGTGCTGGCAATTGTTGGATCACTTCATTGATGACCGTATACACTGCATGGACGATCAATTCCTGATCTTGTTCAGCCATCCCTTGGATTTCTTGGATCAGCGGGTAATGAAAGTAGGCTGTAGCTACTTCTTCTGCTTGTTCATTGAATGCAACTGCTTTCGTTTGCGTAGTACCGATATCGACCCCGACTGCAATCATTATTTTTTCCACCTCTCTTCTCCTTTTTTGCGTATCTTAATCAAAAGGAGGTTGGTCTGATGTTTCTTTATTTTATCATTGGTTGTTGCTTTGGTTCTTTTTTGTGCTTGGTCGCACAACGCGTTCCTCAAGACCTTTCTATTATTTCCCCTCGTTCACATTGTGTCAACTGTCACCAAACATTGCGTTGGTATGAGTTGATTCCATTACTTTCGATCCTCATGCAACGATTTCGTTGCCGCTCTTGTCAGACCAAACTTTCACCCATGTATCCACTGGCCGAGTTGATCAGCGGTACGCTATTTATGTATGCAGGATGCTATTCGCCAGATACAGTTCATTTGATTTGGCTATTCACTGCTTTTTTATTTTCGTTGATGGATATTTTTTACCTTGCGATCGACACTCGCATTCTTTACTTCTCATGGACTTTCTTATGGGCCTACTGGGTGCTGACTGAGCAGTTTCACTTAGAAACCAGCTTTGCGTTCGGCTTGATCAGTTACGGTTTGCTGCGTTATGGGCAAGCTTATTTAGGGGCAGGTGATACGTTACTCTTACTTAGTTGGAGTGGTGGGTTAGCCTCCACACATTTTCTCATGCTTATGTTTATCGCCAGTTGTCTTGGTTTAAGTTATTTTTGTGTCACTGCTTTACTCCATAAGAAAAGAAAGCATCTCCCTTTTGTTCCTTTTCTGAGTATTGCCTTATGGTTGGTCCTCTATTTCCGCTAGTACACAAAAAAGAAGAAGCATCTAGAACAAAATGTCCGACCTTCCTCTTTTCTTATTACTTAAAATTCATATTTTCTAGTAACTTATACTGCTAGTCTTTCCAGTTTTTTCTAAGGAATCCCGCCCGACCAGAGCCTTCACGATACAACTGATAATGGATCTTGTTTTTCTTGTAGTAATCTTGATGATACTCCTCTGCGGGATAAAAGGTCGTACGAGGTTCGATCTTTGTGACGATCGGTTGATCGAAACGGCCACTTGCTTGTAACTGTTGTTTTGAGTTTTCTGCGGCTTCACGTTCTGCTTCATCACTATAATAAATGACCGGACGATAAGAGTCCCCACGATCAGCAAACTGCCCTAAAGCATCTGTCGGATCGGTCTGTTGCCAATAAATCTCGACCAATTGTGCATAGGTGATGATTTCAGGATCATATTCGATTTCTACCGCTTCAGTATGACCAGTTGTTCCAGTCGTCACTTGTTCGTAGGTTGGATTTGGTACATGTCCTCCAGTATAACCGGAAGTAACGGAGAGGATACCTGGTTGTGTTTCAAAAGGTTTGACCATACACCAAAAACAGCCACCTGCAAATACAGCTTTTTTCACTGCCATTTCTTATCAGCTCCTTTGGTTTTATCATACTCGTTTTCATTGAAATAAATAGTAATATGCTTGTTTTACCCCCTACCGGTATTTTTAGCCTATTTTTATTGTTTTTCTTTTATTATTTGAAAACTTGTGGATAAATTTTGGTACACATAATAATTATCCCCTGTGGATATCTATTGCCATTTCTTTTATCCACAGTTACCTTTTACTTTCTTGATTCTAGTTTATCCACAAAAAAAAAGGTCAAGTCCCTCAAACAGGAACTTGACCTTCTTTATGTGAACTCATGGTTTATCGCGTTTGCTCGTTCATCGCATCTTCAGCAGCCATTTGTGCTTCGATGTCAGAAATGCTATACACGTTTTCACTTGCAACGCCAACTTCTTTTGGTTCCATGTTGCGGTAACGTGGCATACCAGTACCAGCTGGAATGATCTTACCGATGATAACATTTTCTTTCAAACCAAGAAGTGGATCTTTTTTGCCTCGAATCGCAGCATCAGTCAAGACACGAGTTGTTTCTTGGAAGGATGCAGCTGATAAGAAGCTGTTTGTTTCTAATGATGCTTTTGTGATACCTAGCAAGACTGGACGAGATGTCGCAGGAACGCCACCAGCAACTAACGTATTGTAGTTTTGGTCTTTGAAGTCTGCGATATCTAACAGTGTACCTGGCAAGATTTCTGTATCGCCTGGGTCCATGACGCGCACTTTACGAAGCATTTGGCGAACCATTACTTCGATATGTTTGTCGCCGATTTCTACCCCTTGCATACGGTAAACGCGTTGTACTTCACGTAATAGATAGTTTTCAACAGATAGAACGTCACGTACTTGCAACAATTGTTTTGGATCGATTGATCCTTCTGTCAATGGTGCACCACGATGGATCATATCGCCTTCAGCGACTTTCATACGTGCAGTGTAAGGCACTGTATACGTACGTGTATCTGTTTTCCCTTTGATTGTTACTTCTTTGGTACGTGTAGCAGGATCTTCAGAGATATCGATGACATCCCCTGTTACTTCAGTGATCACTGCTTGCCCTTTCGGATTACGTGCTTCAAAGATTTCTTGGACACGAGGAAGACCTTGAGTGATATCATCTCCGGCAACCCCACCCGTATGGAACGTACGCATTGTTAACTGAGTACCTGGTTCACCGATTGATTGAGCGGCGATCGTACCAACTGCTTCTCCGACTTCAACGTCAGAACCAGTTGCCAAGTTACGTCCGTAACAATGTTTGCAGACACCATGTTTTGTGTTACATGTGAAGACAGAACGGATCGTTACAGTTTCAACACCTGCATCAACGATTTGTTTTGCGACATCTTCAGAGATCAATTGATTTCCGGCGATGATCATTTCGTTGGTTTCAGGATGACGAACTTCTTTACGAGTGTAACGTCCAATCAAACGATCTTCAAGAGATTCGATGATTTCATTTCCTTCACGGATTGCTTGGATCTCAAGACCGCGGTCAGTGCCACAATCTTCTTCACGAATGATGACATCTTGGGCAACGTCAACTAAACGACGTGTCAAGTAACCAGAATCGGCTGTCTTCAAGGCTGTATCGGTCATTCCTTTACGAGCCCCGTGAGTTGAGATAAACATTTCCAAGACAGAAAGTCCTTCGCGGAAGTTCGAAATGATCGGCAATTCCATGATACGTCCATTCGGTGCGGCCATCAATCCACGCATACCAGCAAGCTGAGTAAAGTTGGAGATGTTACCACGGGCACCAGAATCTGACATCATGAAGATTGGGTTTTTCGCTTCCAAACCTTCCATCAGTTTTTGTTGGATGCTGTCTTTCGCAGAGTTCCAAACAGCGATTACTCGTTCATAACGCTCGTCGTCAGTGATCAAACCACGACGGAATTGCTTCGTGATCGACTCTACTTGTTTATGTGCTTCGTCAATGATCACTTGTTTTTCATTCAAGACACTGATGTCGGCAATCCCTACAGTGATACCTGCATGTGTTGAATGTTTGTATCCTAAGTCTTTCATACGGTCAAGCATCTTAGATGTTTCAGTTACTTTGAAACGTTTGAAGACTTCGGCGATGATGTTTCCTAAGTTTTTCTTCTTGAATGGTAAAACTAGTTCTTGTTCTTTGATGTGAGCAGGAATATCTGTTCCAGCTTCAACAAAGTATTTGTCCGGTGTTTGGACAGTCAAGTTGAAGTCAGTTGGTTCATTCAAGTAAGGGAATTCTGGTGGCATGATCTCATTGAAGATGATCTTACCAACAGTCGTGATCATCGTGCGTTCTTTCTGCCATTCTGTAAATGGTTTGTCCCCTAATGTCGTTGGGTTCACACCAATACGTGAATGTAAATGAACGTAGCCATTACGCCATGCGATGACTGCTTCGTTTTGGTCTCTAAAGACCATTCCTTCGCCTTCACGACCTTCTTCTTCCATTGTTAGGTAGTAGTTTCCTAAAACCATATCCTGAGAAGGTGTAACAACTGGTTTACCATCTTTTGGATTCAAGATGTTTTGAGCAGCTAACATCAGCATACGTGCTTCTGCTTGTGCTTCTTCGTTCAACGGTACGTGAACGGCCATTTGGTCTCCATCGAAATCGGCATTGTATGCTTCACATACCAATGGATGCAAACGGATCGCACGACCTTGGACAAGAACTGGTTCAAATGCTTGGATACCTAATCTGTGAAGCGTAGGTGCCCGGTTCAATAGAACTGGATGTTCTTTGATGACGTCTTCTAAGACATCCCAAACTTCATCTTCTTGACGTTCGATTTTGCGTTTCGCATTTTTGATGTTTGAAGCAAGTTCACGTTGAACTAATTCGCGCATCACGAATGGTTTGAACAATTCGATCGCCATTTCTTTTGGTAATCCACATTGGTACATTTTCAAGAAAGGACCTACGACGATAACTGAACGACCAGAGTAGTCGACACGTTTACCAAGTAAGTTTTGACGGAAACGACCTTGTTTCCCTTTCAACATATGAGAAAGAGATTTCAATGGGCGGTTACCTGGTCCTGTAACAGGACGGCCACGACGACCGTTATCGATCAACGCATCTACCGCTTCTTGTAACATCCGTTTTTCATTTTGAACGATGATTCCTGGTGCATTCAAGTCTAACAAACGTTTCAAACGATTGTTACGGTTGATCACACGACGATATAGATCGTTCAAGTCACTTGTTGCAAAACGTCCACCTTCTAATTGGACCATTGGTCGTAGATCTGGTGGGATGACAGGGATAACGTCCATGACCATCCAGCTTGGTTCATTGCCAGAAGCACGGAATGCTTCTAAAATGTCCAAACGACGGATCGCGCGTGTACGTTTTTGTCCTTGTGCAGATTTCAACTCTTCTTTCAATTCAGCCGCTTCGCCATCCAAATCAACGTTATCAAGTAATTGTTTGATTGCTTCCGCGCCCATTGCTGCTTGGAATTCTTGACCATATTGTTCACGTTTTTCGCGGTATTCGCGTTCAGTCAACAATTGTTTTTTCTCTAAGCTTGTGTTTCCTGGTTCAATGACAACATATGAGGCAAAGTAAATGATTTCTTCTAATGCGCGTGGGCTCATGTCTAATACAAGACCCATACGAGAAGGAATACCTTTGAAATACCAGATATGTGAAACAGGTGCTGCTAATTCGATATGACCCATACGTTCACGACGAACTTTTGAACGAGTCACTTCCACACCGCAGCGATCACAAACGATTCCTTTATAACGGATACGTTTATATTTTCCGCAGGCACATTCCCAGTCTTTTGTAGGACCAAAAATCCGCTCACAGAACAACCCTTCGCGCTCAGGTTTTAAGGTACGATAGTTAATCGTCTCAGGTTTTTTTACTTCACCGTAAGACCAGCTTCTGATTTTTTCGGGAGAAGCCAAACCTATTTGCATACTTTCGAATTTATTTACATCGATCAAAAGGGGTTCCCTCCATTTCGTTTAATGGCAAAACCGTAAGGCGGCTGATCTTCGACCGCCTCACAGTATCTCAGACCGGATTAGTCTAAATTATCTTCTGCGGTTTCAAAGTTTTGGATGATATCTTGTCTTTCATCTTCGACTTGTTCAGCAGCTTGTTTTTCTAGTTCTTTTGCTGTTTGTTGTTCAGCGAATTTTGTCAAAGCATCCACTGTGATCAAATCATCGTCTTCGTCATCCATGTCGCGAAGTTCGATCTCGCTGTCTTGGATGTCTAGGACACGCATGTCTAATCCTAGTGATTGTAATTCTTTGACTAATACGCGGAAGGATTCAGGTACACCTGGTTTTGGAATTGGTTCACCTTTGACGATTGCTTCGTATGTTTTCACACGTCCGACTACGTCATCTGATTTGTATGTCAAGATTTCTTGTAAGGTATAAGCCGCACCGTATGCTTCCAGTGCCCAAACTTCCATTTCCCCAAAACGTTGTCCACCAAATTGCGCTTTACCACCTAATGGTTGTTGCGTAACTAGTGAGTAAGGTCCAATTGAACGTGCATGTAACTTGTCGTCAACCATGTGAGCAAGTTTGATCATGTACATCACACCGACAGACACACGTCCGTCAAATGGTTCACCTGTACGTCCGTCATAAAGAACAGTTTTCGCATCGCTAGCCATACCAGCTTCACGAACTGTTTCCCATACGTCTTCATCACTTGCACCATCAAATACTGGTGTTGCAACGTGGATGCCTAATTGACGTGCAGCCATCCCTAAATGCAATTCCAATACTTGTCCGATGTTCATACGTGATGGTACCCCTAGTGGGTTCAACATGATGTCGATCGGTGTTCCATCAGGTAAGAATGGCATATCTTCTTCCGGCATAATACGGGAAACAACCCCTTTATTACCGTGACGTCCGGCCATTTTATCCCCTTCATGGATTTTACGTTTTTGAACGATATACACACGAACTAACATGTTGACACCTGGTGATAATTCATCGCCAGCTTCACGAGTAAAGATCTTCACATCGTGAACGATCCCGCCTCCACCATGCGGTACACGTAGAGAAGTATCACGTACTTCACGTGCTTTTTCACCGAAGATCGCATGCAATAATCTTTCTTCTGCTGAAAGTTCAGTTACCCCTTTTGGTGTTACTTTACCGACTAATAAGTCACCGTCTTGGACTTCTGCCCCAATACGAATGATCCCCATTTCGTCTAAGTCTTTCAATGCGTCTTCACCGACGTTCGGGATTTCGCGAGTGATTTCTTCAGGTCCTAATTTTGTATCACGAGCTTCTGATTCATATTCTTCAATATGGATCGATGTGTACACATCGTCTTTGACAAGACGACGACTCATGATGATCGCATCTTCGTAGTTGTATCCTTCCCAAGTCATGAAACCGACTAAGACGTTTTGTCCTAGAGCCATTTCACCTTGTTCCATTGATGGGCCGTCTGCCAAGGTATCCCCTTTTTCGACTTTCTCACCTAAATGAACGATTGGGCGTTGGTTGTAACTTGTTCCAGAGTTTGAACGACGGAATTTTGTCACTGAGTATTTGTCTAATGCGCCATTGTCGCGACGTACGCGGATCTCAGAAGCATCAACAAATTCAACTACACCATCGTGTTTACATAGTAACGCAGCTCCTGAGTCATGAGCTGATTTATATTCCATACCAGTACCAACCCAAGGTGCTTGTGGATTGATCAATGGCACTGCTTGACGCTGCATGTTGGCACCCATCAAGGCACGGTTGGAGTCATCGTTTTCCAAGAAAGGAATACATGCTGTCGCTACCGCAACTACTTGTTTCGGTGAAACGTCCATATAATCGACTTTATCGATCGATACTTCTAAGTTTTCACTTTGGGCACGAGCCATGACGATTTCTTCAGCAAATGTACCGTCATCATTCAACTTACTGTTTGCTTGGGCAACGATATAATGGTCCTCGATGTCAGCTGTTAAATAATCGATTTGCTCTGTCACACGTCCTGTTTCACGATCAACACGACGATAAGGCGTTTCGATAAAACCAAATTTGTTTACTTTCGCGTAACTAGATAAACTATTGATCAACCCGATATTTGGTCCCTCAGGCGTTTCGATCGGACACATACGGCCATAGTGGGAGTAGTGAACGTCACGTACTTCATAGCCGGCACGGTCACGAGTCAAACCACCAGGTCCTAAGGCAGAAAGACGACGTTTGTGTGTCAATTCGCCCAATGGATTGGTTTGGTCCATGAACTGAGACAATTGTGAAGAACCAAAGAATTCTTTGATACTTGCAACAACTGGACGGATATTGATCAATTGTTGTGGTGTCAATGTTTCTGTATCTTGGATCGACATTCTTTCACGTACGACACGTTCCATACGTGCTAATCCGATACGGAATTGATTTTGTAAAAGTTCTCCGACAGAACGGATACGACGATTTCCTAAGTGGTCGATATCGTCCACGTTGCCGATGCCTTCCATCAAGTTCAAGAAATAGCTCATTGAAGCAACGATATCCGCTGGACGAACAGTTTTCACTGTTGTGTCTGGATAGCCGTTACCGATCACGTTGACTTCACGTTCTGGGTCTTTTGGTGAAAAGACTTTGATCACTTGGACAGTCATTGGATCAGTGACTACGCCATCTTCTGTTGGGTAGTAAGTCACAGAGTTCAAACCATTGTCGATGAACGGTGCTAATGTTTCCATCACTTGATGGGTCAAAGCTGTTCCTTTTTCAACAATGATCTCGCCTGTTTCAGGATCAACCAATGTTTCAGCTAACGTTAAGTTCAATAGACGTGTTTTCAAGTCTAGTTTTTTGTTTACTTTGTAACGACCAACATTTGCTAAGTCGTAACGTTTTGGATCAAAGAAGCGGGCATTCAGCAAGTTACGTGAACTATCTGCTGTTTTTGGTTCGCCTGGGCGAAGACGCTCGTAGATATCTTTTAATCCTTCTTCTGTTCTAGAATCACTTGCATTTTTGTGTAAATCTTTTTCGATCGTGTTACGTAATGTTTCACTATCCCCAAAGATTTCAAAAATCGTGTCATCTGAACCGAAACCTAATGCACGAACTAACACAGTCAATGGAATCTTACGTGTGCGGTCGATACGTACATAAGAGATGTCTTTTGCATCAGTTTCCATTTCTAACCATGCGCCACGGTTAGGGATCACAGTTGAACCGAATCCTTCTTTACCGTTTTTGTCTACTTTCCCATGGAAGTAAACACCTGGTGAACGGACTAATTGGGAAACGATAACACGTTCCGCACCGTTGATGATGAATGTACCTTGCTCTGTCATCAATGGGAAATCACCGAAGAATACTTCTTGCGCTTTGATTTCACCTGTCTCACGGTTTGTTAAACGTAAAGTCACATGTAATGGTGCAGAGTAATTTGCGTCATGTGCGCGTGCTTCTGCTACTGTGTACTTTGGTTCTTTCAATTCATAATCTACAAATTCCAAAGAAAGATTGCCATTGAAGTCATCGATTGGCAAAATATCTTCAAACATTTCTCTTAGTCCTTCATCCAAGAACCATTGGTACGAGTCTGTTTGAATTTCGATCAAATTTGGTAATTCCAACACTTCACTGATTCGTGCGAAACTTCTACGTTCGCGATGTTTTCCGTATTTTACTACGTGTCCAGCCAAGCTCTTCACCCCTCTAAAATGTCATTCAAAAAGACTACCCGATCAATTGTTACAATAATATTAAAAATATTATATTTAGGTAACAACAGACATTTTTTGCGGCTTTTAGGCAAAAAAAAACCAAAAATAGAACGTTCTCTTGAGTACTTGCCTACGTGAGCTTCTACTTTTGTTTCCTTATATTAAAGCCGAAACGGACAATATTTCGTTTCTGCCTTCGCTTCATCAGATAGTTTTTGCAACTTCATATAATACACTGTTTAAACGTAAAAGTCAACACTTCCTGGCGTTTCCTGTAAATTTTCGTAATTGTTTCTTAATCTTTCTTTTTTGTTCCAATTTTGTCCATTCCTAATTGAGTGACTCTCCCTCACAAAGTCTTTCCGTCTTTATAGCGACTCAAACAAAAAGTATGACGCGCTGTCCTCATTCGATCGTAAATCTGCTAATATATAAATAGTAGAAAGGAGCTTGATCGATGACGACAAAAGCCAAGGTACTACACCTTTTAAAAAATACTCCAACATTTCTATCTGGTGAAAAAATCGCCCAACAACTGAATGTCTCCCGAACGAGTATTTGGAAAGCCATCAAAGAATTAGAAAAAGAAGGTTTTCGCTTTGACCACCAAGCGAAAGGGTATCGTTATCTCCCCTCCGATGTATTAGATCCTGTAGAGATTTCCCAAGCATTATCCTCTTTTGATGTTCAAGTGAAGGTATTATCACAATCTGAATCCACCATGAAAGATGCTAAATCGGCATCTAATATGGATACTACGAAACCTAGTTTATTTATCGCGGATACACAAGAACAAGCCCATGGACGTTTTGGACGTTCCTTTTTCGCTCAACCAGGTCAAGGAGTCTACATGAGCCTATTATTGCATCCACAAAAGCATTTTGAGGAATTGCCACAATATACGTTGATTGCTGCCAGTGCATGTGTCAAAGCGATTCAAGAAACGACAGGAAAACATGCCATGATCAAATGGGTCAACGATATCTACCTTGAAGGGAAAAAGGTTTGTGGAATTTTATCTGAAGCGGTAAGCGATATGGAAAGTGGTGAAATTCGTTCGGTGATTATTGGTGTGGGCTTGAATTTTTCGATCCCTCAAACGCAATTTCCTGATGAGATCCAGCAAAAAGCGACCTCCTTGTTTCCTGATGGTGAAGCATCGATGACTAGAAATCAATTGATCTGCGCGATTTGGAAACATTTCTTTAGGTATTTAGCCGACCCTTCGCACACCTATTTTGATCTTTACACAGAACGGTCATTTGTCCTAGGTAAGTCTGTCAGCTTTACCCGACAAGGAAAATCTTATCAAGGAATTGCCCAAGCAATCGGTCCAAAAGGAGAACTGATCGTAGATACGCCAAACCAGCGCTTCCAACTACTCTCTGGTGAAGTCAGCTTAACAGAAATCGATGGGCTACCATCAGCAAAAAGAGGCTAGTTCGTTTCCTAGCCTCTTTTTTATCAATGGTGGATTTGTCATGCTCGCTTTATTTTCATAAGCTTGATGTCGCGAGAAAACATGCAAGCTTCTTTACGATGTACTATATTTTTTCTACTATGTGCTTGGTTCTATGTTTGAGGTCCTACATGATGTGTTTCATTTTACTTCTGAGTCTACATCTAATTTCTATGTTTGTTCTATGTTTGTTCTATGTTTTAACTATATGTTTTAGTTCTATATGTTTGTTCTATGTTTTAGTTCTATGTTTTAGTTCTATGTTTTAGTTCTATATGTTTGTTCTATGTTCGATTCCCTATTTTAAATAGGATAGTACTATGTGCTATTGTCAGTAGCAGTAGAACAATCAAACTACTGCCTGTCAATACTAATGGACACCTGATAACATTTGCCTACGCTTTTATCTAGATGCTCTGTCGCAATCTGTGATGCACGTCGTCAAGCAATTAAGACCGAGTAACTATTTTTCCCCGAAATAGTTTTCGGCAATCAAGTGGTGTTCTATGTGTGTGTTGTTTCCTCTATTTACTACTTCTAATTCATTCATAAGCGTATCTATTGAAGACCAACGATCGCTTTCTCAGCTTCTTCCTATACAGAACCCTCTTCCATTTAACGCCCCCTTTTTTGTTTTGCTGTCGTTCTGTTTGTATCATAACGCACAAGAAAATGAATGAATTGTTTTGTATTGAATTACAACATTTTTTATTTCCACATTAAATTCAACGATCTCTTACTGGCTAATCCCAACCTCAATTAACTATTCTCAAATTTTGCAAAATTGTAATTGATTTGCTTTAGAAGAAGAAAAATATTCGATCTTCAAGTTGAATTTTTTTACAATCAAACAGCGGATCAAAAATTTATCTGCCGCAGACAAAGGTTGCTGATACTCTTCTTCAATATCACGAAATGAAAAATTTCTTTTCTTCTCACTTAATTTTGTTACGATTTCAATCACCGTTAATTGCGTTAATTCTGATGTATATTCTTTTCTCACAGCTGCTCTCCTTTATTCATAGCGTTCTTTAATCCAGAATATAGCATGGAATTTTTCTTGTTGGGGACAATTTTTTTCCAAAAACAAAAAAAGATTGTTTTAAATAAACGAATCGATCCATTTGAGTAATTTAATCCATAACATGAACGAAAGTCACCTCTGCTCTGCAATCCATCCAAAATAACATCTTTTAGCAAAAGATCAATACTAAAAATTTACATATTATAGAAATAATCGGTACATACCAACAGTTGAAAAATGATATTTTTTTTATATATTAATAAAGATAACTGAGGAGAAACAATGGAGAAACTTAAAAAAAATATAGAGGTGACAAGATTTTTAAATACAGCCATTAGAGATGGTGTTTTAAACCCACAAGCAATCGGTCAAGAAAGTTTATCTCGCTTGAGATTACACATATTGATAAAAGAGCAATCGTTAACTATAAATTTAAAAGCGCCGAATCTTTCTGACAACGCCTTTCATAGGATCAGTAAACAATTAGATATTGTGAAAAGATTCTCACAACAGACAACATCGATCACAGCTGAAAATATCCAGTTGTCTGCTAAACAAATCGACCAGAAAATTGAACGTTTAAACGAAAAAGACAGCGAGTTGAATGAACAAATCAAGGAAATTAAAAGTGAAGTAAAAAAATATTCGAGCAGAACAGCCAATCCGGATCAATATAACAAGGCAACAACAAAACTCAATAACGTAAATAAAGAACTAAACAATAATCGAAATAACATCTACAGTCATCGCGCAATGAAACTTGTCCTAAAAGAACAAGAACGCCAACAAGTAAAAAGCAATCGTCGAGAATCCGTTGATCAGTCGCCGAAACGACAATCCGTTTCTCAAGTAAAATCTGAACCTCGTCAGTCCGTTGTACAAAAGCTTTCTACGCCCCGGCAATCACTCGCACAGCAACAGGAAAAACGAACAGAAAAAATAGACAGCCTGACAGAAAAGATCATGAATACAGAAAAAATAATACAGGCGCTTGCAAAAGAAAGAGATGGTCTCGTTAGCAATCCTAACGTAAAAGAAGAATTCGCTATATACACTGAAGGTATCCAACTTCATCGAAAACAAGCAGATAATCTTTACCATCAACTGGGGACTATTGATTCAAAAATTGCAACGAAGTTAGAAAAAAAATTTGCTGATTCCCCTTATGGCAAAGTCGCTTGTCCACTAACACCTAAAGAAATTTCTGCAATCAAAGTAGCGAAGGCCAATGAAAAGTTCAATCAATCTTACCGCAACTCATCTCCTGAACCTAAAATGAACAAAAAGCTAAGAATAGACACGGGAAAAACCCTGTCCGAAAGCGAAAAAATAGCTGAGAAGAAGAAGTTGATGCAAGCAACTAAACATAATTTGCAGAAAATCGAGAAAAAATTACAAAAGTACCAAAATCGTAAAAAAAATATTTTCGGTCTGATTGCGAATGCCTTTCAAAGAAAAAAAATCCAAAGTTTAAAAGATAAGAAAACTGATTTGATAAACACTCTCGAACAACCGCAAAAAAAACCGCAAAAAGGTATCCTAAAACCAACATTTAAAGAACAAGTAACTGACGCTCATAATAAACAAGAACAACAAATGAAAAATCAAAAACAGCGTGGAGATCGAACACAATCCCCTGGTTTTAGCAGATCATGATCATCGCCCACACAGATAAAGATTTTCTAGCTAAAGTGGTTCAAGTAATCCATATATTTATAGTTAGTTATTTTATTTACTTTGTTTCATTACAAAAAGATACACGAAATCCCAAAGAGGAAGTTCTATCATTCGATCAATATACATGTTTTATCATTCATTTTACAACGTTTTACAATTACACGTTTTATATCAAAAATTTTTCTTAATAGAAATTATCGGCACTGTATATCAATGAGAAAATGTTATGTTTGTTTATATATAACCAATAAGAAAAGGAGATAGATATGGCTAAGAATGAGCAAGATAAACAACCTATCACACAGGGGGAGAAAACAGCAATCACTCAACTGTCGAATCAAATTATCAACTCTGAAAATAAGATCGAAGAGTTAAAAGGAAAACGAGAGGCACTTGGGGACATTTCGAAATCTTCAGAAAAATATCAAGAACTAACAGAAGCTATCAGAACCCATAGAAAAAGAGTTCATGTTTTGTATGAAAAAATCGAAAAAATTTCACCCCCACATGCCGACAGATTGGAGAAATACATAGATAACCATTTCAGCCAAGACAAAAACGTCACGAAGAGCAATGAGAAAATCGTTAATGAACCTATCTATGAAACCATTCCTGGAGATAGGAAAAATAGGATGAAAGAGGTCGATGTCCCAATCACATCAAAAAGGGCTCGATCAAAAGAAGAAATTCAGTCGGCTGTTAAATCTGCTAATGATAAATTCAATGAAGCCCATAAAGATATATCTTCAAAATCATATGATAAAAGAGAGAGAACAATCGAAATCAAAAAACAACCTATTAAGGATGATAGGAGTCAAAAACTTACGCTAGATAAAGCCAACAAAAAGTTACACCAAACGGAAAAAAACCTAGCTACTTTCAAAAAAAGAAATAAGACGTTAACTGGCAAAATCATGAATTTATTTGGTGGGAAAAATAAAGAAGAATTAATGAACCAAAAAAAATTATTGATTGATCAAATTAAAATTTTAAAAGGAGAACCTGTAAAAGGAATTCTGAAACCGCCGTTGACTGAGAAGTTAGCTAACGCACAGGAAAAGGTCAAAGCTAACGCCCAAGAAAAAGCAAATCCAACACTAAATAATCGACCAAAAACTAATCCTGCTCTTTCAAAGTAAAACAACTTTAAACTAAATAATCTAGGATATTGACCAAAAAATAATGGTCAATATCCTTTTTTATGCTACCAAACAAGCTTTTCCCTTCTTTGTTTTCTCGCTCATGTTTCAAGAGCAAGAAATGGTCACACTAATTTTCCTTACTTAGAAATTATCGGTATAAATCAAGAAGATTAAAATGCTATTTTTGTTTATGTAACCAAGACAAGAGATGAGGAACTAATTATGGATAATCGTAAAGAAAACAATATGTCAGTAGAAAAGATGAGACAGCGCTCAAGGGAATTAAGTAAGCACCTACCAAAAAGTCCAGGTACAGAAATCAAACAACTGACAAAAAGCCTGATGAATACAGTAGCTCGGATTCACGAGCTAAAGGGAGAAAGAGAACAGCTTACCGATCGTTCCACATCTTCAAAAAAATATAGAGAACTAACCACTGGCATCAAAAATAATGAACAAAGAGCGCAGGATTTACTTGATAAAATCGACAAGGTGTCACCAAAACAAGTGGATAAACTGGTAGAACGATATACAGACTCTGCTGAACCGGTCTACAAAACGATGTCTGATGATACGAAAAGCAGAGAAAAAGATGTGCCACTCCCTGAAATACGTGACCGCATAAAAAAAGAAGTGCCTGATGCTGTTGTGGAAGCGAATCGTAAGTTCAATGAAATACATAAAAGTATTTCTAAAGAACCTTATGCGAATCGACAGCAAAAAGTAATGTTTGATACAAAAAAACTAGCAAATGGAATAGATAGAAAAGTGGATTCCAATAAAAATTCTCACAGGAGAGATGAACCGATCTACGAAACGATTCCTGAAAATGCTAAAAGTAATGCGAAAGGGACTGAACCTCCCAGAAAACGTGACCACACAGATAAAGCAATTGGGAAGTCTAGTCATAAGTTACAGGCCACATCATTACAAAAAAAGAGTTTACCTGAGACTCAGAAACTTACATTGAAAGATAGGATCAATCATGCACACCACCAAAAGGAAAACAATCGTCTAAACCAAACACTAAGCAATCGACCACAAACTAGCCCGAGCCTTGGAAGATAAAAAATAAAAAACCAGAGAAATCCTTATCAGTCAAGACTGCATAAGGCTTTCTCTGGTTTTTATCGACTCATTTATTCTTGTCATTCAGCGACATTTCCCCCAAAATGTTAACACTACTGATTGTCAGAATAAACAAAAAAATGAATGTTTTAACTACTTGTTTTGTCCATGGTTCACTCAATATTATGTATTATTTCTTATGTGCTTTGATTTCCCTCCTTTATTCTTCCTCCGTCATTTTATGTACTTACGTCCATAAATAAAACGATGTAAGCTCCTGTTCGATAAACGATCCATGTCCATTCTATTAATGGTTCATGTTTTTAAGAGCAACAAATTACTGATACGTATGGAACTACTAAATGGAAATCAGTAACCATGCGATACCTATTATTTAGCATACCTCTTTCTTTCAGAGGGTGCAAAACCACTTTTTCTGTGCAAAGAAAAAAATGAGCTTGGGACATTAGTCACCTTGCATCCCCTAGAACCGAATAAACGGTGTTCCAGAAGTAACTCCTTCAGAAATAAGCGTGAAACCCCAAAAAATTTGAAAAACAATTTTCGGGGTTTCACGCATATTTCTCGGAGGTGAACACTTCTGTCACAACCTCATTTTATATAACTTAGTCTACTCGTCTTAGAATCAATGACGTCAAAGTTTCTAATGTTTCTTTTGTTTGTACCGAGGTATTTGGCAATTTTTTGATTTCTTTTAGTGCTTGTTTCGTATAGGATTCTGCCAACTTCTGGGCGCTTTCGACTCCTTGTGCTTCAATAACTAATTGTTGAACCTTCTCAGCTTCTGCTTGTGTCATTTGTTTTTCTTTGGACAAATATTCAAGTAATTCTGCTTTTTTGTCTGTTTGTAACGCATAGATCAAAGGTAAAGAATACACCCCTTGACGAATGTCTTCCAATACAGGCTTGCCGATGTCTTCGCTTTGTTTTGTATAATCTAAAATGTCATCAATGATTTGAAACGCCATGCCGATCGCTAACCCGATATCCCCGGCTTTTTTTGCAAAACGTTCGCTCGTGCCACTTTCGTATGCACCTACAAAACAACTCAGTTGAAACAGTTCAGCGGTTTTACCAGAAATATTCTGTAAGTATTCTTCAACCGTCAACTGGGTATTGTATCTATCATCCATTTGCCCGAGCTCGCCATTCAATACTTTTTCCATACTTCGTGCATTTAATTGCATACTCTTTAAGGAGGAGGTATATTCGGACAAGAGTTTGAAACAGCAAACAAATAAATAATCTCCGGCATAAACAGCGACACTATTGCCAAAACGGCTACGTAAGTTTGGCTGTCCTCTGCGTAAGTCAGCTTCATCAACGATATCATCATGGATCAACGTCGCAATGTGTAGCATCTCAATAGATGCTGCCAACGAAATGGCTTTATCGCGATCTTGCTCCGGGCCAAATTGAGCAAATAATAGTTGATACGCCGGACGCAGTAACTTTCCACCTGCATGAATCGTTTCTTTTATCGCTTCTTCTACTGGTTTGTTTTTCAGCCGAACAACACTTTCCATTTTTTTTAGTGTTTGGTTCAATTCCACTTGGATCGTTGGATAGTCCACCCACATTTGATGTAACTTCATAAAAAAACTCCTTGTATAACGCTTATTTTTTCAGAAATACCGATTGCCATTGACTATTGGTCTGTCGATCATAGTCTGCTTGGAAACGCTGAAGTGTTCTCACATGTTTCAGCAGATAATTAGCAGCTATCCCTATGGCCAATCCTGATAGAATACCTAGGAATGACAAAATCGGTAAGTAGAGCATGACTGTCCATGATTGAGCGATAAATGACGCGGTCAATAACTGACCGACATTATGCATAAATCCACCTGTCGCGCTGATGCCAATAATGCTAACCCTTTTAGGACCCAGTTGTTTGACTATCAACATACCTACATAACTCAATAACGCACCACTCATACTGTAAAGAAACGTCGAAATCGTGCCGCCTAATAACGTGGTTAAAAATAAACGCAACCAAAGTAATAAGAAGCTATCTCGTTTTTTCATTGTAAAAATTGCCACAATCGTAATCAAATTAGCCAATCCTAGTTTTGCACCTGGCGCAAAAGCGAAAGGATAAGGAATCATATTTTCCAATAAACCGATGATCACACCTTGGGCAACTAATAAAGATATATAGATCATTTTTTGTAATTTACTCATGACGTGAACCGTCTAATAAATCAGACTGTCTTCCCCACTCCCGTCTGTTGATCGCACTTCGATCACTAATTTGTGAGGCAAACAAACGATTGTTTCACCATTATTCGTTGCCCAGCCTCGGCGAACGCAAATCTGGTCGTCGCAGTCTGCTTCTTTGATCCGAATTCGTTCCCCATCAATCTCAATCACGTTTTTATCACCATGATCATCTTCGTATAAATAGGTATAAGCTTTGGTTTCAGTTACCAACGGAAAAGTCTTGATTTCTGTTCCATCGACTCGTAGCACCGCTTCTTTATTTGGTGTTGCATCCACTTGTTGATAACTAAAGATGACAACCGGTAAGAATGAGAGCATGACTAACAAAAGAATAATGATGATATCCCAAGGTTTTAATAAACTTTTTTGAATAAATTCTTTCAAGTACTCACTCCCTTTTTCTCCTCATTTGATTGCTCCAATTTTACCATGAATAACGAAGGTTGTGAATGAGAGGCACAACTCAGCTAATCGAAGGATTTGATCCATTCATCATTTCTATACGAACCTATTTAAGAAAAAGACGAGCTTGGAATGTTTGCACACCCCAAGCTCCTCCTTATTTCTTCTCATGTCATGATTTTAGTTGCTAAAATCATTTTGATTGTTTGAATTGTTAACTTTCTCTATTCGCCGTAACGTGCCTTTGGTTTCCCGTACCACCAATTACCGAGTGTTTTTTGTAACCAAGGAATCACCCAACGATCCAAACCGATCGCACGACCTGAACCATTCATCAATGCAAAAGCCACAAAGATGAACCAGATGTTTACCCAATAGAACATACCAGAAATACAGAAAGTGATGACTAAGACAATCGTTGTTGCACTACATAACCAAGTGAATAAACCGGCAATCAATGCTAACGCTAACGCGATTTCAAAGAAGACCATGAATTTTTGGAAGAACATCGCTACATCGTTATTTGGCATGATGACTTGCATGATGCTATTGAACCAGTCTGGTGATTTATCAAGCACTGCCATTGGTTCTTCACCATACGCATAGCTCAACCCAAAATGTGCCGCTTGCGTTGCTGCTTCTCCAGTTGTCGCACCTGCGCCACTCGCAGCTGTTGTTGCATCACCTGCTGCTGAAGCCCCACTTGCTACATCTGCTACATTGTACTCCCAAGTCCAAGGGAACACACTGTTACCAGTAAACCATGAACCTTCACCAAACCAAGTGCTTGGTTTTAATACTTCACCATTACCGATCATTTTCTTAGAAGCTTCGACTAACCAAACGAGACCGTAGAAGATTCGTAATGGGACGCTCCATAAAACATTGCCGTAACGAGAAGAATGACCACGAGTCACATTGCGATCATCTTTGATATGGAAGAATTCGTGCATCATATATTGGAACATATAATAACCTGAACGGATATCAAAGAAATATTTCAAGTTGACGATATGCTTCATGATGATTGCTAAAAAGCCACTTAAATGGATTTTGTCAAAAAGGTTCGCTACACCCCATTTTGCGCCAACTGAAACCATGAATCCTTGATAATTGCCTTTGAATTTATGTTTCTCGCCACCTTTGATCGAAGCCACGATATTCGCTGCAGCTGTATGACCAGTTTGTTCTGCGGCTTGAACGATCTGTGGTGTTGGTGTATTAGGGAATTCTTCGTAATACACTAAGTCACCAATGATATAGATATTTTGTTCTTCATAGCCTTTTGCTTGCATATATTCGTTTGCTACTAAACGTTGACCGCGTGCAGTCTCTAATCCGAAATCAGCCGCATCTGTTGTTCCTTTGACACCTGCTGTCCAAATCAATGTATGCGTAGGCACTTCACGACCGTCTTTTAATTTGATATGGTCAGGAGCGACTTCAACGATTGGCGCATTCAATAATAGCTCAACATTCTTTTTATTTAAATAACGTTCTGCTTTGGCTGCATCGTTACGGTCCAACATATTCAAAATCGTTGGCATTGCTTCAACAACCATTAGTGTAATCTCATTTGGATCTAGTTTGTAGTCTTTGGCTAAACGATCTTTCCAATCTACTAGCTCACCGATCATTTCGATTCCCGTAAACCCAGAACCACACACAACAAACGTCAACATTGCTTTACGCAATTTTTCGTCTGGTTCTAATGCTGCTTTTTCGACTGTTTTCTCAATGTGCTTACGAATCTTAACGGAATCTTCAAATGACCAAAGAGTAAAGCCGTTTTCTTTCACACCTGGCGTACCAAAATCATTTGGTTCACCACCCATACCTAAAATCAATTGGTCGAATGGATAAGCGCCTAATTTGGTTTTGACGATTTTTTTCTCTTTGTCGATGCCGATTACTGTATCAGTAACTAGATCTACATTTTTTTGTCTTGCAAATAATCGTTGTAAATCGTACTGGATCGCCTCTGGTTCCACACGTCCGCCTGCAACTTCGTGAAGTTCTGTCATCATCGTGTGGTACGAATGACGATCAATCAATGTGATTGTTACGTCTTCTTTTTTCAGTTTCTTTGCTAAGTGTTTTGTAGCTGAAACACCTGCATAACCAGCACCCACAACGACAATATTTTGCTTTGTCATTGAATATCCGCTCCTTATTTTTCATCTATATAAATTATTAATAGTTGATCGTTTTTTCAATTTGATAATGATTACACAATCTTTATACATTATATAGATGTTTTATATATTTGTCTAACACCTTTTTATGTTTTTTTTGTTACAATAAAAACGCCTGTTTTTCACGAAAATTCCAGAAAGAAAACGCTCAATTAAATCACTTCCGTTATTTTTGTAAAACGGTTGACTTATTGATGATATCCATTAGAATGTATAATGAATCACAAGGAATTTGTGGACAAAAAATGAAATGGCGGGGTTAAAAAATGAAGAAAAATCGGTTTGTTACGGGGTTTGCGGTATTAGCATTCTCAACATTATTGCTAGGAGCTTGTGGATCAGATAACAATGATAGTTCAAGTAGTACATCTTCTTCTACTTCTACTGCACAATCTTCTACAACAGAAACTAGTACAACAGAATCATCTAAGGAAATCGTTGCTGGTGGAGAATTACAAGACGGTACATATAAGTTAGAAGAGAAAAACTACTCTAATGGTTACCGTTCAGTCTTTGAAATGGTCGTGAAAGACGGTAAGATCACTGAATCAAATTTTGATTACATCGATGCAGATGGCAAATCAAAACAAGATGACACAGAATACAACGAAAAAATGGAAGAGAAATCTGGTACAAATCCAGAAATGTTCATTCCTGAATTAAATGAGCAATTGCTAAGTGCACAAAGCGCAAGTGGTGTAGAAGTTGTTACTGGTGCGACACATTCATCAGAAAGTTTCCAAAACTATGCACAACAATTGATCCAAGCGGCTCAAGCAGGCAACACAGAAACGATTGAAATCGACAATGGTGCTGAACTTAAAGACGGCACATACAAATTAGAAGAGAAAAACTATTCAAATGGCTACCGTGTACAATTTGAATTGACAGTTGCAGATGGCAAAGTTACTGACTCAAACTTTGATTACATCGATGCAGATGGCAAATCAAAACAAGATGATACAGAGTACAACGAAAAGATGAAAGAAAAATCTGGTACTGACCCTCAAACTTACATCCCAGAATTAAACGATGAACTTGTTTCAGCAATGGGCGAAGAAGATGGTTCTCCAGCAGATGTTGAAGTGATTACTGGTGCAACACACAGTGCACATTCATTCATCATGTACGCACAACAATTAGTGAATGCCGCTGAAAAAGGTGACACACAAACAATTGAAGTCGACAACATTGTGACAAAATAAACTTTGTCCTACAAAAGGCTCATCTGCCTTTACGATAATACTTTTGGAGATGTGGCAACTGTCACATCTCTTTTTCTATTCTATTCTATATAAACGTACATCCCCCGAAAAAAAGATGTTCATTCCTGCCAGATTATATTAGAATACAAAGCATGAGCTTACTTTTTGATTTCACTAAGAGAGTTCTTTTATGTGAAATAAGCAATAGATAAAAAGAAATGAGGAATAGATGTTGAAGAAACGATTACTCCCTTTCGTCTTGCTCTTGTGCCTACTGACTATTGCGGGCTGTAGCACAGATCAAACAACGGAAGGAAAACAAGAGAACAACACTTCACTGCTTTCTGACCCTTACACAGATGAACAATTTTTACTTGGTACTTACGTGCGTATCCGTATCTACGATGAAGGGAAAGAAGACGTATTAAAACCTGCTTTTGACCGTGTCAAAGAGTTGGGCGATAAAATCACGATCAATCAAAGCGGCTCCGAAGTTGATGAAATCAATCAACAAGCAGGAATCCAACCAGTCAAAGTGTCCGATGATGTGTACCGTTTATTAAAACGAGCATATGAGTATAGCGAAGACTCACATGGAGGCTTTGATATGGCAATCGGTCCAATCACACAACTCTGGCGTATCGGTTTCGATGATGCCCGTAAGCCATCACAAGCAGAAATTGATGAAGCATTGAAGTTAGTCGACTACCATAAAGTCCAATTCAATGATGAGGAAAAGACTGTTTACTTGCAAGAAAAAGGCATGATCCTTGATCTAGGGGCAATTGCGAAAGGGTTCATTACCGATGAAGTCGTCAAAGTCTTGAAAGACAATGATGTAACGACTGCGATCGTCGATCTAGGTGGGAATGTCTATGTTCTTGGACACAGTCCTAGAGGAGAAGATCAAGATTGGACAGTCGGTATCCAAGATCCGAATCTTGCCCGTGGATCGATCCTCGGCTCGATCAAAGAAAGAAATAAAACATTAGTCACATCTGGAATTTATGAGCGCTATTTAGAAGTCGATGGCGTGAAATATCATCACTTGTTTGATCCAAAAACTGGTTATCCATTTGACAATGACATTGCTGGTGTCACGATCATCACAGACCAATCGATCGATGGTGACGGACTATCTACTGCCGTCTTCGCCATGGGTGTAAAAGATGGATTGGCTTACATCGAGGATAAACTGAATGACGGAACGGAGGCGATTTTTGTTACAAAAGATGATAAGGTCTATGTGACAGACCCAATCAAAGACACTTTCAAACTCGCTGAAGATTCAAAATATACCATGGGCAATCGTTCTGAATTAAACTAAGGAGTAACTGATATGACACTAAAAATCTTTTTAGAAGTAGTTGAACTACGTACGAAAGTCGCTAGTGTATTTCCTTTTGCGATAGGGGTTTTATTCTCTATCGCTTTTTTTCACGAAATACAGTGGTTGAACACTTTACTGTTTTTTATTGGTATGCTTGTCTTTGACTTAGCAACTACCGCAATCAATAACTATATGGATTATGAAAAAGCACATTCGGAAATTTATAAATATGAAGAGAACGTCATTGGACGGACTGGTATTTCACCAAAGCTTGTACGAAACATGATTTTGGCCATGATTGCTTTTGTCTTAGTCATCGGTATATTACTGACATTGAGGACCGGTTGGTTATTGTTGCTGATGGGTATGATTTGTTGTTTTATCGGAATCTTTTATACTTTTGGTCCTATCCCTTTATCACGTATGCCATTAGGAGAGATTTTCAGCGGTTTTACCATGGGTTTAGGGATATTTACGATGGTCATCTATATCAACACTCATCGTAGCGATCTATTTGATTTAACCCTATCTTTAACAACTGGCACCTTCAATTTATCTGGCAATATCTGGGCAGTAGCCGCCATCTTTCTTGCAGCACTCCCACTTGTTTTTACGATAGCAAATATTATGTTAGCGAATAATTTACGCGATTTGGAGCGAGATATTGAAAATCATCGGTATACGTTAGTTTTCTACATTGGTCGTCCAATCGGGATCATGCTGTTTCAACTTTTGATGTATGCGTGCTACCTGATTCTTTTAATAGGACTGATCAGTGGTATATTTCAATGGCCGATTCTTCTGGCTTTCTTGACTTTACCAAAAATCCATCTTAATCTCCAACTATTCAAAGAGAGTCTACCGCAGCCTATCAGTTTTAGCTATTCGATCAAAAATATGATTTTGTTCAACAGTAGTTATGCACTTGGTTTATTCGCAACGATTCTTCTCAATCAACTGTAGACATAAAAAACAGGTGGAAATTCTCCACCTGTTTTTTGGTCTATGGATCTACGGTCTATCTCGTTGGTAATGGTGCCCCTTTTGCTAGTGGGTTTCTTGCCAAGCCATGACTTCTTAATGAATCATTGTGTAGTTTTGCTTGGCTACTCGCTCTACTCGTCATTGCGGAAAGTCTCGGCTTTCCATCTGGAGTGCCTCCTTTTTCAGCTGAATTACTTCTAGACAGTAAGGGCTTTTCAGCTGAATTTCGGCCATGGGACATTGAGGCAGTCCCTTGCTCCCTTGTCAGGTGGTCTCTACTAATGACAAGTTTACGTTTGACAAAGTTCCAGGCTTTGGATAAGTTTCCTTTTTCTTTTGAACCTTTGTCTATTAATTTTTCTCGCCCATCTGCGCGATTTTGCTGAAATGTTCTGAATTTTTGCCTTAAAAAATTCCAAGCTCTGGCTAAAATTCCTTTTTCTTTTTGACCTTTTTCTTTTAGATCTTTATTTTTCGGATTTTCTCGTGCTTCTTTACGGTTTTTTCGAAATACTTGGACTTTTCGATATACTTTTATTCCTAATTGTAAAACTTTTTTTACGAATCTATAGAGCCAAATTGGGCCTTTTTGAAACATTCTTTTAAAAATATTCTCGAGCTTATCGATTTCTGGATCTTTATCTGTGTTATTATGCATTTAGGTCACATCTCTTTCTGTTATAGTGACTGTATTGCCCTCTTCATCTGTGGTTTCTTGTGTTCTTGAGGTGTCTGAACGACTCGTCCCATCTTGTGTCATTTGTACAGACTCATAGGGCTTTTCAAATAGAGTGTTCCATTGGAAGCTTCCTTCATTTCCGAGTAACCTGTATTGATTCGCTTCTTCAGTGATTCTAAAAGTGATTGTTTTTTGTAGATTCCCACTGTCTGTTCGATTGACGATAAAGTTGGCACCCTCATGATCAGTATCAAATGAAACAATTCGATACTCAAACGTTACTTCTTCATCTGATCTCCCTTCTTCAATTTTTTTCTGAGTAAATGTGTCTTCTCCAAACACTAACGTAAAGGAACGATTGTTGTTCGTATTTTCCCATGTTCCTTGCATCAAGATATCCATCCACATTTGTGAAACTGCTCGTTGCGCGGCTTCAATCTGTTCAGAAATTTCTGCTTCTAACTGCGCTTTTACTTCTTCTGTAGGATAAAGATACAAATCCTCCCCATCCTCTTCTCGATATAAGATCGTGTTGCCCATCTTGGTTTGTAGGGCAAATTCTTTGGTTTGCTTATTATCGTTTTCTAAAACTACCTGTCCACTTGTATTTAAATAATAGATCCCTGATTCAAACCAATCACTGGAGACTTTATATGTTCCATCAGTTGCTAATTCGATTTCTGTATCATCTGGTAGATTAGAATACCAGGTACCACTGTAGATCGTCGCGTTAAAACGATCTCTTGACTCTGTCGTTGCTTGTTCTTCTGTCGTTGAGTCTGCTGATTGATCTGTATTTGCTTGTGTAGTATTCATTAATGAATACCCCACGAGCCCAGCAACGACAACAACAAATAATCCAAGTCCGATAATTATTTTTTTACCTGACTCTGTTTCTAAAAAATTTTTTAACATACTTCCTCCTTTCAAGATATCCTCTCAACCATCTATCAATTATTTTCAGTGTTATCTTCTTAAGGCAGGCCATATCCTGAAATAACATTACTCCCAATAGCGTAAGTTCTTCTTCTTACTAGATTGTCAGAGTTACCTTCGATGACCTGAATAATATTTCCGCCAGAATATTCAACGATCCCTACATGATCTTTTCCTGTTCTTCCACCAGACCAGTCAAAAAATACAAGGTCGCCAGATTGAGGAACATAGTTTTCATCATGTGTTTTGAACTTATCATTCGTTTCAAACCATTCTTTCATATCAAGAACATTTGCTGTATTCAATACTCGGCCTTGTTCCAAGTATCCCGCTTCATTCGCTATCCAAGAAACGAATACGGCTGACCACTCTATTCGATTGTTGAATCCAGCCCATCGCCAATACTTCTCACCATTCGGATTTCCCAATTCTCTTCTAGCGAGCTCAGCTAATCTGCCTGTATCTGCCATGATATTTCTTGTAACCATTGCGGTATAGAACATATTGCCAAAAACGTAGCGCCAGTTATAGCCCAATCCTTGTGCGACGATATGGTTGAAAGGAATGGTCTGATTATTACTTTTCATTTGTGCATATAAGCGCGCATCTTCAAAGGAATACGGTGCATTTCGATTGATCAGATCATCAAGATACGCTTCGCCATAATTATAGGCTTGGACCGCTGCCAGACCATTGAGATTATTGCTTTGTGCTTTTTTGAGCAGATAAGCAAAATATTCGACGCCTTTTTCAATTGATTCCTCTGGTGTAGTGATTCGTTCTGGAGATGATAGTGCCAGTTGCGCATTCATGATATCTGGCTGAATGGCTTCATTTCCACCAGATTCCACCCATATCATGGATAAAATCGCATTCGTATATGCTTCAATGCCATGTTTACTCGTTTGTTCCGCAACTCTATTTTGCCATTTAGTAACGGCTAATGGGGGATTGATTAGATTCCCTCGTAGTCCGCCACCATTACGCATATATGCTAAGTTGGTATCCGTACTAAAAACTAAATTATTGATATAAATCGCTGGATAAACGTCAGGATCTTTATGCCAGAAGCGATATTCTTTCATTGCAACTAATAAATTCCCATCAAACTGATTTCTTGTATAGCCAATCAAATCACCTGCTTCTAAGGTTCTTCCTGGCCTCACTACCGGATCAATATTGACATAATACGCATAATATAGACCTGTATCCGTTTCTATCGCTGTCGTTACAGGCGCTGAACCATCTGTATGACCAGCCTGATAACTATAGTTGATACTTTCCACTGTCTCAAAGGTGGTGGCATAAACAGGGGTTCCAGGTTCTGCTTCCAAAGCGATTTGGTAATGTTGCGTATTGGGATCACGTCCACGATAGCCAAAATTATCCACCACATTTGCATAGCTCATCTTACCAAATGGATTAGCCATGAAAATTTTATCTTCAAAGCGATCTTTCTCCATGATTGGGTAATATTTATCTACTTCATCTTCATCAAAAGCAATGACTCGTCCATAGTAATCATCCTCACCTGAATAACGTATATCCACATAGATATCTACTTCAGGATCCGAATCGAACATTTCACCAATCGTTTGTACATTAATTTTGACGGTAGCAACATCTTTTCTCTCACGTTTTACTTCTGTATGCTCTTCACCTGTTTCTTTATCGACCGTTATCACAACGGTTTCAACTTCTTTGTCCTTTTCAATAACGGTCGTGTAGTTGTAGACCATGTCATGTAACGCGTGGATTTCATCTTTTACAGTGAATACTTTGATTGGTTCAGGTGATAATGGATGTGGTGCCTCATGAAAAACGGCATATGTGCTATCCCTCAATGACCACGGAATCCAGACACCCGTTTTTTCTGCTACTCTTTTTCGATAGGTAGCAATGGCAATATTATCGATATCATAATCTTCAAATTTTGCATTCAAATAGTAGATATAGTTATCTCCGTTGGATATATACATAAATTGCTCTGGGTCCGATTCTATCCCGTTCACTTCAAAATAAACCTCATCATGCTCCGGGTCATCAACTAGTCGATTGTACGTATCATATACCTCTTTGTTTTTATAAGTATCTAACCACGTGACATAGTTGTATGCTTCGGTAATCATCATCGACTCTGTTTTTACGACAAATAAACTTAAAATCGTTGTCCAAAAAGAAACGAAGATCGAAATGATCGCAATAACCACTGCAACAATCAAGATGACTACGATCAATTTCAATAAGATAGGTAACTTTAGAATAATAAGTATGGTGATAAGCATACCAACCAAATTTAAATTACCCTCTTCATCTCGCCCAACTTTATCAATAATCAAGTCTTTGATTTTATTTTTAAAAGGATTTTTAGGCGAAATTTGATCTTTCAACATATTATCTAATTTGGCCCGCATATTCCTTTTAGCTGCAACGTTCTTTTTTCCTTCTTTTCGCTTATTGTTTCTTTTCTTTTTTTCAAGCTGTTCATTTTTAGACAGATGTAACGCTCTTTTTTGATTTTTATGACGTATCTTCGATGTAGTAGAGCTAATTTTTTCTTGTTGGCCTGCTTGGTTTTCTAGCTTTACTTTACTGATGTATCCTTTATAGATAGCATTTTTCTTTTGTCGGTCACGAATCTTTTGATGACGCTTCTTTTGATTAAAAATTGCTTGAGTATTCGCTTTTTCTTTTTTTTGTTCTGTGTTGTTATTAGTAACAGAAGCAGGAGCGATGGTTGTATCGACTTTATTAGGGCGCATCATTAAGTCATGTTGCTGTTGCTTTAGCTCATCTCTTCGACTCTCTCGAATTCTTTGTCGGCGACTGATGCTCTGGGTGTTGACCGTTTTACCTTTATCGATGCTATCGAAAGATTCCTTATTCACATTATTTTTATCGTTTTTACTTTGTTTTCTCTGAAAAATTGCTTGTTGCGATTTTCTTTTGATATGAGGATTGTTCCCCTTTAATAACTTCAACAGCTTTTTTCTTCGAGAAGTACTAATGGAATTACCTTTTTTTAAAGATAGTTTACTACCTTTCACTACCATTTTTTTGTTATTTTTGCTAGTAGTTGTAGCGTTCTTACCTGCCCTGTTCTTGTCTAAAATTTTTGAATCAGCCACTTTCCTGTTTCCTTTCCCGTATGCCTATCAAGTTTCTCCAGGTTTCGTTGACATCATCTTATAGAGCTGTGTATCTTTAGGGAAATGATCATAAAAGGGTAACGTTGTATCCCCAAACACCATAAGACCATACCCTTCTGGAGAGTTCACTACGTATTTTTCTTGTTCTTCTGAAATATCAAACAGTCTAACTAGCTGTGTACGGTCTGATTTCGCTTGATTCAACATCATGATAAAATCGCTATTTGACAACATCCGTCGAGCTAAATCGGACAATAGTAAGGTTTCGACGTTCTGAGTAATGCCAGTCGGGATCGCTCCCCATTTTCGTGCACGACTCCATAGCTCAAAGAAGTAATTCTCAGAATATTCATTCGTAAACAAAAGCTGCATCTCATCAATATATAACCACGTGCGAACACCTCGTTCACGGTTGGTCGTGATTCGATTCCATACTTGGTCTAATACAATCAGCATCCCCATCGTTTTCAATTGTTTTCCTAGGTCCTTGATATCATAGATCACTAAACGCTTGGTAATGTCGACATTCGTTTCTGCAGAAAAGACCGACAAACTTCCTTCAATATAGATTTCTAGATCCATGACTAATTGCTTGGCTTCTTCTTCTTCTTGTTCTTTCAAGATATTATAAAAGTCAATGAATGTTGGTGTACGATCATTCAACACTTCATACGTTCGACGACACACACGGTCAATCAATGTTTTTTGTGCCGAACTTAGCCCCAAGGCGCCACCGATGATCAGGTCAAATAACGAAATCAAAAACTCGGATTTTAGCACGACTGGATCAGTATCATCTCCATAGTTCTCATTGATATCCATGGGATTGATCGTTGTCGGTGAATCACTAGAGATTTTGATGATCTCACCGTTGAAATTTTGACCAATGACAGAATATTCTCGCTCAGGGTCAATAATGATAACTTCATCATCTGCATCGCGTAGTAGTACATTGACGATTTCACGCTTGACTGAGAAACTTTTACCAGAACCAGGTGTTCCTAGAACAAATCCATTCGGTGCTTTTAATAATTTTCGATCGAGTGAAAGGATATTTTTTGAAATCGCATTGACACCATAATACTTCCCATTTTCTTGAATCAAATCCGAAATCGTGAATGGGATAAAAATGGCGGTACTCGCTGTTGAAAGTGTTCGATCTAATGGAATCGCATTGATTCCCAACGGTAATGTCGCATTCAAGCCATTTTCTTGCATGAACTCTAATTCAATGAGTTTAAAACCGAAGCGACGAGACACTGAGTTTATTTCATCATGGACTTCAGCTAACTTTTCTTTCGTTGGTGAATGGAAATAGACAGATCCTGTTAGCGCATATAATTTTTGTCCCCTATTTTGCAGATCATCTACCAGACCTTTGGCTTCTGTTAGTGAGTAAGAAAGTTCATAAGAGAGCATCTCAAAGTCATACCCACTTTGTAACGCCTTCTTCTGCTCATCCACTTTTTGTTGTTCCATAAAAGCCAATTTCGTCTTCACTAAATCAAATGCTTCATCTTGATCCATTGGTTCAATATGTAAAGATACAACAATTTCACGAGGAATTTCTAACATTTCAAAAAGAAAAGTATCTGATAATTCAGAAGGAAATTCTTGTAAATATAATGTTTTTGCATAGTGATCATCAATTTTTACGTGGTTTTTGTTTTCTTTAAATTCCATGACTTCAGGTAGTACCTCATCGACTTCTGTTTTAACCGTCTTGTCATTCGTTAATAATATTTCGGAAATCATATGTAATAATTTTGTTTTTTCTACCTTTTTTGCTTGACTGCCTAAGCGACTAGCAAACATTTCAAAACGATCTGCTACCATATCTAATTCTTTTTGCGCAATCTCCAATGTAGGATGCTTCTGTACAAAGGTAAATAAGATCGTTTTTTTGAAACCATTTTTTTCTTCATCTAATTTTCTTGAAATGACTTGATTCATTTCTTCACGATATGAATCGAGGAAATCATTTTTTGCTTTGTAATAAAGAACCGATTGCAAATCAGCAAGCGGTCGTTTCTTTTTATAAACAGTTAGTTGTAATTTTGTTTTACTACTCAATGAATTTAAAAAGTCGCAGTATTGAGAGAAAATTTCAATTTGATGATCGTCAGAAGATAATTGATAATTGATATCTTGTAATTCAAGCGTCAATGAATAGGTGAATTCATCGATTTTACAAATACCACTTTCATAAATCTCTTCAAACCTAAATGTATCCCTAAAAGGATCAATATCCTCTTTCTTCTTTGATTTAGGTTTACTAATAAATTCTTTCTCCTCATCTTTTGGTTTTTTAGTTGGTTTTAACGCTTTGAGCGCTTTTAACTTCATCATGTTTCTTGCCCGCCTACATCTTCGATTTCTTTATTTATTTCTTCCTTAGGCTTCTTTTTTCGTGTACCTGGTGCCACGTGGTATTTGAAAAATTGTTTAAGATAGATATCAAATGTCAAGCCATTTCTCTTAAACCAGCCAAATGAAACGATTGGAATGGATGCAAGAATCATAAACCAACTTGTGATTTCCATAGGAATCTTTAATCCGGCAATGAAAATCAAACTAATCATGACGTTTACTCCAGCTGCAATAGCTAAACAAAGCAGCTGCTTTAAATTCATTCCTGCAATGACCTTTTCTTTATATTCTTTAATATCCTTTGGTACCTTTACCTCAACTGCCATAGTTCCTCCTTACGATGCTGACATCAATGTTTTTGCCCATCCTTTAGTTTTATTTACAGAAAGCAATAAAGCAATCATGTAAACTGTCAAACCTAAAATAATCCCAAAAATTCCTGAACCAACTTCTTCCATGATACGATGGAAGATCGTCGGATAAATCACCAATACTAACGCGATGAATGTTCCCTGTAGACCGAGTGCAGCGAAATTTTTGAAGAAACCCTTGCTCATCACTGAAAACTCTTGGCTTGGTAAGGCACTCATCGGAATTGGCGCCATTGCACAAAATATATACATCTCCAAAAAGCGAAGATAAATGGTGACTTGGACCAATACACGAACAACAAGTGATGCTAAAAATAGGATACACATCACGAGTAATACGACTAATTGTGACCACCAACTTAATTGAGAGACCGCTTGTCTCACTGCATCTGCTGTATCTCTTACAGCTGAAGCATTTCCAATTGTTAAAATCCTAGTGGTTAAATTGCCGGCAATGATAACCATACCATCTAAAATATTTTGAATTCTTAAAATAACTATGTAACAAATGACAAATTTGATCAATGCTTTGATAATCATCTCAAATCCTAACATGGGAGCTCCGCCTGCACCTTCAACTTTCGTTGAGATTTTCTGAAACTCTAAAAGAATAAAAATTGCTAGAATGGATAAAGCAAGTGGCCCAACTACGTGTTGCTGTAGTCGTTCCACTAAACTGTAGGCATCATATATGTAACTTCGTAAATCCATTCCTAAAACATTTTTTAGATCGTCCCCATTAAGAAAGGTCATGATTTGCTCAAAGATAGTCATAATTGCAGATTCCATATGCTATACTCCTACTCTTTCCTTTGCTTAACGATTATGGTAAAAACGATCCAATGTTGAATGAAGTAGCAAACCAACCTGCAGCGACTAGAATCAATCCACCACCAACAATCTGCCAAATCCCTTGTTGTAATTGAGGGCCATTTTTATCTTTTAACGCACCAGCTAGGATAATTGTTCCCCAAATCAACCATAGTCCACCACCAATTAATGTAAACTGTGAAACTAATCCAAATACTTGTTCTAATAATTGTGCATTCATAATTTTGCTAATCTCCTTTTTTTGTAAAAATAATTTTTTATTTTATTTCTTAAATTTAGTATATGCGAAATTCTCTGTTTCCATGTATCAGTTATTTCTTCCATTAGAAATTTTAGAATAAATACGGTCCGTTCCTTTAGTAGATAAACTGGATAATCGCCTATTAGCAAATGAATTTTGTTTTAGGACCAGAACTATCATTTACAATTAACCTTCGATAATAAACCGCCTACATGTTATTATTCTTACTGCTATTTCTATATTGCCTCAACATACGATGAATGAGATGGACAAATTTTATTGTTCTTTTCAGTGCTCCATCCTTTTTAGCTAATAAAAAGCACCACATTCTCAGTCTAACATTCGAATGAAGGTGCTTTCTATTTATTATGAGTGACTCATTGATCGAGCTAGCTAAGCAGATAGATTTCGTTCATACATATAGGAATCTGTCACATCGCCTAACTTCTTATAGTTTTTGTGTTTCACAATATCATATTTCTTTGATAAAAACGGATGGACTCCGCGAATTTTTAAAATACATTCCTGTCCTTTGAGACTTGCCACTTCATCGGGGTCCATCAAGTTCCTTCCTAACTTCTGGAAGTTCTCACTAAAGGAACCATTGCTCCCTTTGGTGACACTTGTATTTCTTTGTTCAATCGTTTGTTTCCCTAGCAATTTTGAGATATATTCGTGCGTACTTTGTTCCATTCCGCCTAAATATAAAAAGACATCACTGGTCCCAATGATCGTTTCCCACGTATCTTTATACAAGGTTTTTAACTGGCTAATATTTTGTAAAATGACATTCGTAGAGATTTCACGACTTCGAATAACCGAAATCACTTTTTCAAAATCAGGAATTTGTCCAATATTAGCAAACTCATCCAAGATACAACGGACATGACAAGGTAATCTTCCCTTATACACGTTATCTGCTTTATAAACTAACATGTCAAACAATTGCTGATACATCATACTCGCTAAAAAGTTGAAACTGGTATCTGTATCAGGCAATAAGATATATAGGATCGTTTTGACATCACCAACTGTATCTAGCTCAAGTGTATCTTGTGAAACAAGTTCCTTGATACTTGGAATATCAAATGGTGACAATCGCACGCCTAGACTGACTAAGATACTTTTCGTCGTTTTATCACCAGAAAGTTTAAAAATCTTGTACTGTGATACCGCAAAATTTGTCGGATCTTTTTGTTCTAACTCATTGAATAAAATATCTAGTGGGCTGACATAGCCAGGCACATCTTCTTCAATATCTGCTAAACGGACTAATTCAATTACGTTTCCTAACGTCCGATCTTCTGCAGTTACTTCTTGGATCAAATAGCTAAAAATGGCCATCAATAAGGCTGTCTCAGCTTTTTCCCAAAAATCATCTCCACCTTTTTTATCGGGGTTAGTCGTATTTTTGATTAGATTGTTCACGATTTTTAAGATATCATCCTCTGTTTGGATATACTGAAACGGGTTGTATTGATGCGTGTCTCTTCGGTTGATCAAGTCAAAAATCTTGATTTGATAACCCGCTTCTTCAAACATTTTGCCTGTTTCGGCTAATAATAAGCCTTTAGAATCACTGACGACATAGGAGGAATGCATTTGCATCAAGTTAGGTTTTACATAAAATCGTGTCTTACCACTACCGGCTCCTCCAACCACAACGACATTTTTATTTCGGTTGAAATTATCGTTTCGTGTAATCTTCATACGTCCTGATAATGATAAGCTTTCGCTCTTCGTCAACAAGATATTGAAGTCTTTTTTCTTATCAAGAAATGCACGGATGTCGCTGTACTTTCCCCATCGTGCACTTCCATATTCTTCATTGGGGCGTGTATTCTTCTCATCAAACGTCTTATATAAGACAAAAAGTACATAGGAGATAGCAGCAACCGCTGCTATCCCTAACGACGTCGGTTCATAAGAAAATTGAGGGGCAAATCTAGAAAGTTCTTCAAATGTTCGGTTGAATGCTGTTAGTAAATTATCTGCAAATGATAAATTCCCAGTATTCTCTGCTAAAAATAAATAACCAATACGATTACCCACATAAAGCAGAATACCAATTACTAACACATGCACTACCATAAGCTGCCGGGAATTTTTCAAATTTTTTTATTTCCTTTCAGTCAAAGTTATTTTTTATAATTGTGTCGTTTTAGCTTTCTTGTTATTATTTTGAATTTGTGCCTGTGCTTGCTGACTACGTGCTCGGTTATTTCGCTCATTTGATAATTGCAATGAGTTTCTTCTTAATGACTCAAAACTTACTTGTCGCCCGATATCCGGACTCGTACCGGAAAAACTTGCGCGACG
This sequence comes from Enterococcus mundtii, assembly GCF_002813755.1. Classification (NCBI taxonomy): domain Bacteria; kingdom Bacillati; phylum Bacillota; class Bacilli; order Lactobacillales; family Enterococcaceae; genus Enterococcus; species Enterococcus mundtii. The sequence continues at coordinate 3,022,389 of NZ_CP018061.1, forward strand.
TTCGATCGCCGGATTTGCTCTGTTTGTCAATGCGACTGGTTCTTTCGAGCCCGATGGTGTTGGTTCTACTTTCGTTTGTGAGGTGCTTGGTTGAGACTGTGTACTATCTCTCGGTTTCATCTCAATGACTTTCGATTCTTTCGCCGTCTCAGAGGTTCGTTCAGATCTTTCTGTCATTTTTTGTTGCTCATTGGACTGAACATGCTCAGGCGCTTTCGCTTTTTCATCAAGACCTGCGATTACAGATACTTTCTCCCTAAATTCTTTTGAATCTAACGATTGACACTTCCCTAGCTCTTGGCATTCTAGAATTTTTTCGTTAACTTTTTTTTCAAATGCCAAATCCTCTCTTTTGGCTACACGGCTTTCAATTCGTTTGAACACAAACTTGTCTAATAATTGGATACCGATTCCAATACTGACACCAATCAAAGCCACGGCACCTAACTGCATCAAGAATGGGGCAGCCATAGAGGTTGCAAGCATTGGCACTAGCGCAGATAGGGCAAACATTCCACCTATCCCTAGAGCCAGTGGCACAGCCAACATGATAAACAAGGATAATTTATTCTTCATGACATAATCAAACATCCGCTTCGGCGCATGACGGACTGTTTCCCACGCACGTTTGGCTCTTGATTGTTTTTCTTCTATTTCAGCTGTGTTTGCACCTTCTTTGGTTGGTGCTTCCATCGCTACAACTTTGTCTTTGCCTTTGAGATCCTTAGAAGTTAACCCTTCTTTTGTTACTTCAGATTTCGCTATTCCTTCTGCTAATTTTTCATTTACCGGCGTTGCTTCTTTCATTTGTTCCGCTGGCTGTTTTTGTTTTCCAAAAGGTAATTTTTCGCGTACTTTCGACAATCCACGAGCAATTGGACCAAATACTCTTGGGAACTTCTGTACTAACTTATTGAATGCTTGCGGGATTTTCTTCTTCGCATAAATAATTGCTTTTGACCCAAAAAAACTAGCAGCGACAAAACCAACTGCAGCGTTCACAAACTGTTGCCCAAAAACAGCCATAGCTGTAGACGGTAATATGGAACCTACCCATGACATACCTAGTGGTAACATGGCAATCGGCCATAGATTCAGCAACCATCTAGCTGCACGGATTTTTCGAGAATTTCTGAAAAATGATTGTTTTAATTTTGAATGATCTAATTCACTCAACTTCTTCGTTTGTTCTTTTATTCCACGAGTTTCTTCTTGTAAGCCTTTGATATCTTTATCCATCTGCTTGATACTTTCAGCAGATAAATCTTTGGTCATTTTTTGCAGTTTTTCAGGATCAGCTAAAACCGCTTTAAGTTCCTTTAAAAACTGCACATCCTCGGTCGTATTGCTCTGCTTGATCCGCTTCAATAAAACATCGGTATTCTTGTTTTTAGCTTCAATCAAGCCAACTTTTGCTTGAAGATTTTCGACATATGCTTTGATAAGCTCGGCTTTTTTACTTTCCAGATTTTCGCTTACAACAGGTTCTTTTTTAGGTTCTTCCACTATTGGTTTCTGTAGCTTCGTTTTTTCTGGCGCCTCGTTCACGATCACATTGACCTCGATCGGAGGCGGGTTTTTTTCAACATTAGCACGATCGACTTGATCTTTTTTTGGTTCTTCCGCAATCACTGGAGTTGGTTCGCGTTCAATCGTAGGTGTAACAACAGTCGCTTCGCGATCAGCCTTACTTAGGACCACTGCTTCCTTTGCTTGCTCCGCTTTTACTTCTACCGAACGAACAACTTCTATTTCCACCTTATCGGTATAATCAATCAGCCCTTTTGTTTCAGCAATTTCATTCTGAAATCCTTCTTTTATTGCACTAATTGCTTGAAATTTTGATACTAACATTTGTTCCGAATCATTTTTATTTGCCGTAAATTCAGAAAAAGAATTGGAACGTCGCAGTGGTTTCTCAGGCAAAGGTTCTAGTTGATCTGTGTTGATCGCGACCTTCTCTAACTTATCCTTTAATTCTTTTTGGACGATCTCAATTTTTTTAACCTTATCCTCGGCTGATTGGACCTTTTGTTCAAGAACTGTCTTTTTACTTCTCTTTATTTTACCAATTTCAGCCCTTAACTTATTGACCTCGTCTTCTTTTGCTATTAGTCCTGTTCTATGGACGGTCAATTCTTTTTTAAATTCATCTTTTTTGATTAATGCGAGAAAGATTGCTGCATCAACTTGTTGGTCTTTTGTATTCACTTTTAAAACACTTTGACCATCTCCATATTGATTTAATTCTTTTTGATGACTTTCCAGAGTTGCTTGCACTTTTTTTAATTTCGCTTGATCTTCAATATACTTAGCATCGATATTCTGTTGGTCAGAAGAAGTGATAGTTCCAATCCCCTTGATCGTGGCTATGTCCCGTGTCAGACGAATAATTTCTTGTTGTAAATCATTATTTTTCAACTCTTTGGCAATATTTTCTTTCTTCTCATTGACCAATTCCTTAGAAGTCGTATCATAATTTATTTCTTTGCTTTCATTTCTTATTTTTTCATCAATTGGCGATCCAATGATCCTTTTGATAGTCGCTTCGTTGTTATATGAAAATATAGACAGAAATGATTCATTGATGTTACTTTGATTATTTTCTTTAAGCTTATCTTCTCTAAGCTTTCTTTCTGTAGACATATCTTCTAGAGGCTTATCTTCTATAGACATATCTGTCTCACTCCCTTCTCATCTTGATTTACATTATCTCGAATGTCCTGTCATTAGAGATTGACCAGAATAGGTACCAAGACGATTCGTTTGTTTTTGTGCTTGTGACACCCGCGTGTTCAATCGACTATCTTTTGACATGCTTGAATGAACAGACGTACGATCTAGATTGTTTTCTCTTTGCTGTGAAGCTAATTTATGTGAACGTGCAAGTGCTCTCTTTTGTGCCCTTTTTTCCCAGCCTTTTTTGATCATTTTTCCAATGAAATTACCAAGTACTTTGGTGACTAACCAAAGTACTTTAAAAACTAAAGATAACACTTTGAATGCTGCACTATATACCCCAAACAATAATAAAATCGCTAACTTATTCAACTAACTTTCCAGCTCACTTTCTCCATAATATACCTATCCTAATCAATACTAACTAGTGGGTGCTTTAAGCGTACCTGAGTTTCGACTGCCACTACTATCTATTTTTTCAAAATTGATAAAAAGATGAAAAAAACGTCCCACATAACGATTTTTATTAAGAAGAGTAAAGACACTGCTCAAAATTATTCCAAAAAATAGAAGTAGGAACTTTAGAGATTTTCAAAATTTCGGACGTGATCCGATCAAAATTTAAGGATAGATCAGTCAAGATCAAATCATATTGATTAATTAATTGATAATCGATAGAAAAAACGTCCTTCTCATAGATATCAATATTTTTTAAAAATGGATGCTTATGTAAAATCAAATTTTTATATAAAAGAGATAAGCCAATTTCTTGAGAACTTAATAATAAAATCGATTTCTCTTGTATTTTTGGTTCAATCATCCGTAACAAATCATTTGAAGAAATGATTAATTCGAGTAATAGTTCTTTATGTAATAGTTCGCTTTGTTCGACAAAATTTAATTGAGCAATTTGCAAAGATTTTTGATAGGCTTGCCAGATCTTAGGGTTGTTCTCCATCATTTTTTTATAAAATATATCTGCATAGCTTACTTTGAAGATGGCTAATTCTTTATAAAAATTGATGAAATCAAAAAAATATTCGATTTCCGTAGTGTTGATCGGCATGTCAATCGCTAAGAGACTGTAAAAGCTTTGAAGAAATTTTTCAATATTCTGCTCTAATCTCTGATCACGATGTTGGACCTCTGTAAACATTAGACCAAAATAGGAAGTGAGAATATTGGAAACATTTTTTTGTGTGACATTGAATTTATATTTTTGACTCATCAACGTACAAAAGACTGTATCACTTTGGATGATCTCCAAGATGGTACCTACGATTTGCTCATTGTCGATCAATTCTTTCTCGGGAATAAGATGTTTATTGCCAATTCGAATAATTGATGAATAAATATAATACACCGAATAAATCACTTTAGGTGTGCTAACCATTCTTTTTTGTGCCTTCAAACAACGTCTGAGCATCTGATAAATCGTATCGAAGTAAGGAAATTCTTTTACTTTATAAATTTCCTTGAACATACTAGCAAATAAACGTCGAATCTCAATTTCATTTCCAGTAATCGTTAATTTGTTCTCTAAATTAATTTGGACATTGATTTTTTCTTTCAAGAAATATGTATTGATTTTCGCGACAATTCTACGAATACTCGTTTTACTTAAAAATAATTTTGTCGCAATCTCAGATAGAGAAGGTTCTGTAATGAATATGTACTTTAAAATTTTCACATTTGTTGAATTATTAAGTATCCTGACAAATATATCATCCAAATTCAATTTCTTCGGTATCGAAAGCGATACCTCTTTGTATTGATTGGTTTCAATACGAGCAGGAAAACAAGTGGTATTGAAACTATCGATATCTGCCGCAATCGTTTTATCTGTAATACTCAATTCTTTGGCCAGATTACTAATATTCGATGACTCAATATTTAGCAAATAAAGCAATGAAATTTGTCTCTCTAATTGTTTCTCAAGTACACCCATAGTCAACAAGCTCCTTTCTTTTTAAAAAACCTATAATGTATCGTACAGCTTTTTCGATAATTTCTTAATATTAGTTTTTCTGTTTTATTAAAAACAAGTTCAATGATCACATCGCTTGAATGTTATAGTTAAAGATTTGTAAGTGAAATAGACCATTTAGTCCATCGATAGATGTTATTCTTAATTTTTTTTTGCTAGATAAAAAAATTTAAATCATAGAAATAAAAAAACATGTATCAGAAAATTTTACTTTTGCGTGTGTCAATTGACTACTTCTAGTTATTTAGATTATCATATACTGTTTTTTTTAAAATAATACTTATTAAATAATGAAGGCAATCTCACTTTTAAATAACCACCGATTAGAATAAAAAGAAAAACTCGAATAATTAGAAAAGTATGATAAAATAATGTTTATAATATGAATAAAGGATGTGAAAAAACAGATTTTCTATTTTTTAGGAGATCTGAAAAGTATGATAAAACGAACAAATATGCTTGAAAAGACTTCTGAAAGGCAGATCAAACTAGCTTTACTCTTAGGTATGGCCGCCATTGACTGTTCGACTTTAGCGGAACAACTTGGGGTAACAAAAAAAACATTATTGACCGATATTGTGTTTTTTAACCATACATATGCACCAGTTTGTATCAGCACCGATAAATATCAAGTAGCTTCTTTACTATTACCACCAGAGATCAATTTGGAAGATTTAATCAAACAAATACTCAATCAATCAACGAATGTACAAATACTACAGATGATTTTTGAAGTAGAGCCAACGTTATCTAAATTAGCAAATAAACTATATTTAAGTGAAACAAGTATTCGCCGGATCATTGCAAATATCAATACTTATTTCAGCGAGATCAATGCGCCATTATCCATACATATCTCCTCAAAACTCAAAATCATTGGGGATGAAAGTTACATCAGGCAATTCTTCTGTAGTATGTTTCGTGAGCAATATATGCCACAGCAATTGCCCCATTTTTATCACATATTCGATGTGTTACAACGTTACTATAAAAAGCAAGCAACACATCAAACAATTAGTACATATAAAGTTATTATAAATAGTTTTTATCTTTACACAGCAATCATTCGGATTGGACAAGGTCATTTGTTATCAGCGAATAAAGAAAAGCCAATCAGCGATCCTTCTTTTTTTGAAATCATAAAAAATAATACAGTGTTTTGTTCAATCATTGAAAAAGAATACGGTTTTAATGTGACAACCACAACTGTATCAAATCTATTAGATAAAAAAATCTATTTCCCTTGTATTCAGTCAGCACCTAGCAATCATGGGGAATATCAACGGATTCGACAATTTTCAGAATACTTTTATCGTTCATTATCTCAAGACTTCTCTTTGAATCAAGATGGTATTCAGAAATTGAGTGAGTTGATTAATTACAATAAAAACCGACAATTCTTTAAAACAACGTATCTACAGATTTTATCAGAAATCCTATTTACACATTCGCCCCAGATACTAAAAGCATACAATCAAGCTATTGACCATGCTGGATTAATGATGATCAAACGGAATCAATTACTCTATGAAGAGTTACTATTAGAATTGATTTCATTGTCACCTTCCTTACTGACGGCCGTTTTTCCTTACAAGAAAAAGGTGTCTATTTTGATTGTTTCTTATCAGGAAGAAAGGACACTTGCACTGTATAAGCAACTGTTATTCAAAAAAATTCCTGCGATTCATAGTATCCATACATATACTGATAATATTTTTCAAGTAAACTACGATACAGTCAATCAATATGATTTAGTTTTAACAGACATCGAACTGAACCAAGCTAAAACGAAAGCTAAAACGATTAAAATTTCTAAAATACCAACAACCTCTTTTTGGAATAACATTGAAACAGTTCTTTATACATAGGTTTATCTGCATAAATCAGAAAAAGCAGACGCATATTCCGTCTGCTTTTTCTGTATGAGTATTTCCTCAACATACTAACGACTTAACGCATTGTAACAAATTCTTCTGCGCCTGTTGGATGGATAGCTACTGTATTGTCAAAATCTGCTTTGGTTGCCCCCATTTTGATCGCTACTGCAAAACCTTGTAACATTTCATCGACACCTACACCAATGGCATGCAGCCCAACAATTTTTTCTTCTTCACCCACACAGATCAATTTCATTTCACATTTTTGTCGATAATCGTTTAAAGCAAAATACATTGGCGTGAATCGTGAACGATAGACTTTCAATTGTCCTTCACCGTATGTCGTCAACGCTTGCTCTTCTGTCAAGCCGATGGTTGCAATCGGTGGATGAGTAAAGACGACTGTTGGAACTAAATCATAGTCTAAATACGAATTTTCTTTTCCATTGAACAGTCTTTCTGACAAACGACGACCTGCGGCAATCGCTACTGGCGTCAAGTCGATTTTACCAATTACATCACCAATGGCATAGATGTGTGAATCGGTTGTATTTTGGAATTTATCCACTTTGATAAATCCTTTTTCATCTAATCCAACGTTCGTTTTTTCGATTCCTAATGCATCTGTATTCGGTACACGTCCGCCAGCAAATAACACACACTCTGCCATTAGTGTTTCCCCATTTTCAAAGGTAACGGTGTAGACATCCCCGTTCTTTGTTATTTCACGAGCCGTAAAGTTTGCATAAGTGTGGATTCCTGCTTCTTGATACATCTCAATCAAGTTATCAGATAACATTTTATCAAACGTACGTAATGGACGTTCTTTACGATAAGCCCACATCACTTCACTTCCCAAGCCATTTAACACACCTGAAAGTTCAGCTGCAATATAACCCGCACCTAATACGATCGTCGATTTTGGTAATTCTGTCAATGCAAAAAAGCCGTTTGAATCAATGGCATATTCTCCGCCAGGAATCGTCATCTTGCTTGGCTTGCCACCGGTAGCAATCAAAATATGATTTGCTTGATAGCTTTCACCGTTTACTTCAACGGTTTGACTATCTACAAAGCGAGCATAGCCTTTGATTGCTTCAACGTTATTACTATCTAAACCTCTTTGATAAGCGCCATGAAGGAAATCAATGTATTTCTCGCGTTTCTCTACTAGTTCTTTAAAGTCAACATGTTTAACGTCCGCTTGGATACCATAGCTTGAAGCATCACGTTCGATTGTTTCTAATATCGTGCTTGCTTGCCACATCACTTTTTTTGGAACACATCCGACATTGACGCACGTTCCACCTAGTTCATTGCCTTCAATCAATAATACTTTTGCTCCATGCATACCAGCTCGATTCGCTGAAGCAATGCCTCCAGATCCTCCGCCAATGACAATATAATCATATGTTTTCATCTTGTTCCTCCTTTTAGCAGCTGATGCAACATCCTACCGCTTATTTTTCAATAAACTTTTTATCAGCTCTTACAAAAAATAAGTGTAGCACGTTTCTAGTCATTCTGTTGACGAGATGCTCATTTCGCTTGATTGCTTAAAAAATTATTTTCTTTTTCTAATCATATCTCCAGGTTTAACTGGTTGTGCGACTGGCATGGTCAAAATCATCATAGGATTTGGTGCGCGATCAATGGATTCTCCTTCTTCATTGTGCATCATCTCAACCATTTGACTGAAGTGAGTAAATCCAGGCCCATAAAATTCGATTTCATCCCCTACAGAAAAGAGGTTTCTCTGACGGATTGTCGCTTGTTTCGTCTCCTCGTCATAAGATAAAACTTCTCCGACAAATTTGTATACAGGGATCTTACGACGTTCACCAAATAATTGTTCATTTTCGCTAGGTGTATCGTAATAAAATCCTGTTGCCAATTCTCGTTGAGCCACTTTCCATAACTCATCGATCCATTCTTGTTTGCACACATAGTTTTCAGGATCTTCCATATAACTATCTACAGCTGCTTTATAGACATTTGCGACAGTTGATACATAATGGATCGACTTCATTCGACCTTCGATTTTAAAACTATCTACGCCATTTTCAATCAAGTCAGGAATATGTTCGATCATCGACATATCTACTGCACTCATCGAAAACTCTTCTTCGATCTCGCCAGCATCTGTCAAAGAGTTTCTCTCTTGTCCAAATGGCAAATCATACAATTCATATTTCCAACGACAAGATTGTGAACAGCCTCCACGATTGGCATCCCGCATCGACATATGATTCGACAACGTACAACGTCCTGAATAAGAGATACACATTGCTCCATGGATGAATGCTTCAATCTCTACATCAGTATGTCGACGGATCTCAGCGACTTCTTCCATCGAAACTTCCCGAGCTAAAACTACACGTTCCAAGCCTTCTTCTTTCCAAAATTCTAATGTTTCATAGTTGGTAGCAGAAGCTTGAGTTGATAGATGGATAGGTAAGCCAGGGGCTTCGGTCGCACAGATCTCAATAAGTGCTGGATCAGAGACGATCACTGCTGAAATCCCCACATCGCGCAGGTTACGGAAAAATTCACCGGCTCCTTCGTCATTTCCTTCATGTGTGACCATATTTGCTGCTACATACACTTTCGCTTGATGTTCTTTTGCGAATGCAACGCCTTCTGCCATTTCTTCATAGGTAAAGTTTCCTGCGCGACTACGTAACCCATAAGCATTACCACCAATATACACAGCATCTGCGCCATAATGGATAGCTGTTTTTAGTTTTTCAAGCGTGCCGGCTGGTGCTAAAACTTCCGGACGTTTTAATTTTCTTTTTGTTGTCATTTTATTTCACCATACTCCTTACTTGATAGATTCAGGATCAATATAAAAGAAACCTGTATCAAGTCCTCGATTCGTTGGATGTAATCCATTGATCTTATTCGTCATTTCTTGTGCTAACGTTTCTGTCCATGTGTCTGCTAATAATGCTTTTTTTGCCTCAACAAATAATTTAGTGATCTCAACAAATGCTTCACCAGGCGTAAAAACGCCATCTAATTTCCAGGTACGGAAATGATGGGCATAAAGCTGTGGGAGTTCATTACTTAAATTGATGTCATTATTCGCAAAAATATGCGTACCATGTGAATCTTCATAAATCGAATAATGTGTATCTTCTTTTTTAGGTTCAGCGAGAAAGAGTCCTCTTTCACGATCTTTTTTTTCGTCCTGTTGCGTGTAGTTATAGTAATTCTGTAACAGTGGACGTTTCGATTGATGGATGCATGTAGCTCCATACACAAGTGTTTCCACAGGAATCTGTAACTTATTTTCCATTTCTTTCATCTCATCAAATGGCACTTCACGTGCTAAAACAGCAGAAATCGCCCCTTTTTTTGCCCAAAAATTGATTTGACGTGCACTCGTCACTAATGTTTCTGCATCAAAAACATAAGGAATGTTCAACTCTGGATTTTTTCTCATGGTATAGATAATCCCAGTATCACCAACTGTGATCATGTCCACATTGATTTCTTTTAAAAATTGCAGATACTCTGGGACTTTTTTCATTTTTTCAGGATGAATGATCCCATTGACAGCTATATTTACTTTTTTACCGTACCGATGTGCCAGCGCAACTAATTCGCGTTGTTCTTCTCTTGTAAAAGAAGCTGGTAAGCGTAGACCGAAGCGTTCTTCCCCAAAATATAAGGTATCCACTCCTGCTTCAAGCAATTCTTCTGCTTGTTTCATTGATTCTATAGTAGTTATGATTTCGATCATCATTTCCTCCTCCTACAACTCCATAATAGTAGCACAGCTCTGAAAACTTTCCAATACTTCTTACATTTATTATTGATTGTAACGATACTGTAAAATAATTTCTGTTTTATACAATATGTCCCTATTGATTTAGAAGTAGCTCTTTAGGAAAACAAAAAACCCAAAAAATCAAATGATTTTTGGGTTTCTGGCTTAGCTATTTCTGTTGGAATCTCACTCTGTCATTATACTTTAGTAGTTATTTTCTTAGGTTCACGCACATTTACTGTGATTTTGCCCTTCGAAGCGCCAACAGTGATTTGATCGCCTAAATGGATTTCTCCTCCAAGCAAAGCTTCGCTCAAACGATCTTCTACTTCTTTTTGTAATGCCCTTCTTAGTGGCCGTGCACCATACTCTGGATCAAAACCGACTTTTCCAATCACATCAACTGCTGCTGGTGTGATTTTCACTAAGATATCTTGTTCTTTCAATCGTTTGACGATCGATTGACTCATGATTTGAACAATCGCATGGACTTCATCTTTTGTTAATGAATGGAAAACGACTGTCTCATCGATACGGTTCAAGAATTCAGGGCGGAAAGCTTTCTTCAGCTCTTCAAGTATCCGTTTTTGCATCGCTTGATGATCTTTAGTAATATCTTGGACGTTGAATCCAACATTTTTTTCCTCACGGATTTGAGTAGCGCCAATATTAGAAGTCATGATCATGATCGTATTTCTAAAGTCTACTTTTCTTCCTTTAGCATCTGTTAAATGACCATCATCTAACACTTGTAATAATAAATTGAAGACATCTGGATGAGCTTTTTCCACTTCATCTAGCAAGATAACTGAGTAAGGTTTTTGACGAATTTTTTCTGTCAATTGTCCACCTTCATCATAACCCACATAGCCTGGAGGCGAACCGATCAAACGACTCGTACTATACTTCTCCATGAATTCAGACATGTCGACACGAATCAATGCGTCCTCTTCACCAAACATCACTTCTGACAATGCTTTCGCAAGTTCTGTTTTTCCGACTCCTGTTGGACCTAAAAACATGAAGGAACCAATCGGGCGATTTGGATCTTTTAAGCCACTACGCGCCCGTCTGATCGCACGAGAAACAGCTTTGACCGCTTCATCTTGTCCTACAACACGTTCGTGAAGTAGTGCTTCTAGTTCCAGTAATCGTTGACTTTCTTTCTTTTCTAACTGTTGCAATGGTACACCTGTCCACTCCGAAACAACAGTAGCTACATCTTCTTCAGTCACCCGATCCGCAAAGCCATTTTGATGTTTTGCTTCAATCGCTAAACGTTTTTCTAGTTTTTTCATTAAGCTTTTTTCTTGTCTACGTAAATGCGCAGCTGTTTCAAAATCTTGTTTTTGAATCGCCTGTTCTTTTTCTTTATTCACTTGATCGATCTCTTGTTTCAGTATCGTCGTTTCTGACAAATCGTCCGCTTGTTCCAATCGAACTTTCGCTGCTGATTCATCAATCAAGTCGATCGCTTTATCTGGTAACTGTCTGGAAGTGATATATCGAACAGAAAGATTGACTGCCGCTCGTACTGCTTCATCGGTGATCTCCACATGATGATGTTCCTCATAGCGTGAACGTAAACCACGTAAGATTTCTTCCGCTTCATCTGCTGTCGGCTCATCTACTTGGATACGTGCAAAGCGTCGTTCCAATGCCGAGTCTTTTTCAATGTATTTTTGGTATTCGTCTAATGTTGTCGCGCCAATCGTTTGTAATTCTCCACGTGCTAACGCTGGTTTCAAAATATTCGATGCATCGATGGCACCTTCTGCACCACCAGCACCAATCAATGTGTGTAATTCATCAATAAAGAGAATAACTTGACCATCATGATAAATTTCATCAATGACTTTTTTCATTCGATCTTCAAATTCTCCCCGATACTTCGTCCCAGCGACTAACGCCCCCATGTCTAACATCATCAAACGTTTTGCTTTCATTTCTTCAGGTACTTCACCTAAAATGATTTTTTGAGCCAATCCTTCTGCAATCGCAGTTTTACCGACACCGGGTTCTCCAACTAAAACAGGATTGTTTTTTGTTCGGCGACTAAGTATCTGGATCAACCGTTTGACTTCTCTTGAACGACCTACGACTGGATCTAACCTGTTTTCTTTTGCTAACTTAGTTAAGTCTCTAGCTAAAGAATCTAACGTAGGAGTACCTTGTGTCATTGCTCGCTTTTCTTGTGGATTGCGACGGCGAATACCACCGGTACTACTTTCCGTACCCATCGTACGCTTCAATGACTGACGAACTTTGCTCAAACTAATCCCCAAGTTGATCATGATACGAGTAGCCATGATACTCTCATCTTTTAATAGACTAAGTAAAATATGCTCAGTTCCTACCTTTTGTGTACCCATTTTATTCACTTCACTATTTGCCAAAGCAAAAATTTGTTTCATTCGAGGAGAATAAGGGAGAAATACACCTTTTGCATAAGTTTTCACTGTACCATAACCGACTAAATGCTCGATTTCTTCATAAATATCTTTTTCATTCAATTTCATATCTCGTAATACTTTCCCAGCAATCCCGTTGGGTTCGATCACTAAAGCCAATAATATATGTTCTGAACTTACCGCTTGATGTTTGAAGCGTTTTGCTTCTTCTTGGGCAATTTCTAACACACGTTGTGCTCTTTCTGTAAATATTTCTGCCATTTAAATTTCACTCCCCATCTTCATAGCTTAATCGTTCTAAAAAGGCTCGTAGAATTCGAGCACGTGTATAATCTTCTGTCTCATTGATGTTCAACGTATTTTTAGCAATCGCACTCAACATCAAGTTTCCTTCTTTTTTGGTAATGATTTGGTCTTCATATAGTTTCTGAATAATGGCGTAGGCATTTTTTTCATTAATCGTTTCGCCAAATAGCAAGTTGATTCGTTCAAGCATTTGTTTTTTATCCGACATTCTCACTTTTGCAATGCGGATATACCCACCACCACCACGTTTACTCTCAACCAGATAGCCGCGTTGAATCGTAAATCGTGTATTGATCACATAATTGATTTGTGAAGGAACGCAGTTAAATAGATCTGCCAATTCAATCCTTCGAAGCTCGATCATCTCGTTTTTTTCCAGGATCTTTTTTATATATGATTCAATTAGATCCGAAGTATTTTGTTGTGCCATCCCACTCATTCCTTTGACTAATATTGACCTTAATTATAGCGAATTTATAGGTAGAATGAAAGGAGAACGCTTGTTAGATATTTGATTCGAAGAATAACGATAAAAGACCATTTATTTATGTAAATAAAAAAAACTAGGAATTCAATGAAGTCCCAGTTTTTCCAACGCGCCCAAGAGGAGTCGAACCCCTAACCTTTTGATCCGTAGTCAAACACTCTATCCAATTGAGCTATGGGCGCATATTCAATTAATTAAAAATAATCATACAATAGAACGTATGACTTTGCAACAAATAAAAAAATCGGGAAGACAGGATTCGAACCTGCGACCCCTTGGTCCCAAACCAAGTGCTCTACCAAGCTGAGCTACTTCCCGAAAAAATAAAAAGACTACGCGCCCAAGAGGAGTCGAACCCCTAACCTTTTGATCCGTAGTCAAACACTCTATCCAATTGAGCTATGGGCGCATATTTGTAATGCCGAGGACCGGAATCGAACCGGTACGGTGATCACTCACCGCAGGATTTTAAGTCCTGTGCGTCTGCCAGTTCCGCCACCCCGGCGCGTAGTACATTGGCAAAGCGGAAAACGGGGTTCGAACCCGCGACCCCCACCTTGGCAAGGTGGTGCTCTACCACTGAGCTATTTCCGCGTATTTACGATGCCGGCTAAAGGACTTGAACCCTCGACCCTCTGATTACAAATCAGATGCTCTACCAACTGAGCTAAGCCGGCGTAAAAAAATAGAATAAATCATATGATGCGGGTGAAGGGACTTGAACCCCCACGCCGTAAGGCGCTAGATCCTAAATCTAGTGCGTCTGCCAATTCCGCCACACCCGCAAAAATATGAGCCGTACAGGGCTCGAACCTGTGACCCTCTGATTAAAAGTCAGATGCTCTACCAACTGAGCTAACGGCTCATATGGAGGTTAACGGGATCGAACCGCTGACCCTCTGCTTGTAAGGCAGATGCTCTCCCAGCTGAGCTAAACCTCCAAAGATAACAAAGCGTGGCGGCGTCCTACTCTCACAAGGGGCAACCCCTCACTACAATCGGCGCTAAGAAGCTTAACTTCTGTGTTCGGCATGGTTACAGGTGTATCCTTCTCGCCATCGCCACCACACTTGGTGTTATCTATATTGAGTAAATCTTGTTCACTCAAAACTGGATTTGAAGTATCAGTAAGAAACTCTCCGAGTTTTTCATTTTATTTTGGTTAAGTCCTCGATCGATTAGTATCAGTCCGCTCCATACATCACTGTACTTCCACTCCTGACCTATCTACCTGATCATCTCTCAGGGATCTTACTTTCTTAAAGAAATGGGAAATCTCATCTTGAGGTGGGCTTCACACTTAGATGCTTTCAGCGTTTATCCCTTCCCTACATAGCTACCCAGCAATGCCCTTGGCAGAACAACTGGTACACCAGCGGTAAGTCCATCCCGGTCCTCTCGTACTAAGGACAGCTCCTCTCAAATTTCCAACGCCCGCGACGGATAGGGACCGAACTGTCTCACGACGTTCTGAACCCAGCTCGCGTGCCGCTTTAATGGGCGAACAGCCCAACCCTTGGGACCGACTACAGCCCCAGGATGCGACGAGCCGACATCGAGGTGCCAAACCTCCCCGTCGATGTGGACTCTTGGGGGAGATAAGCCTGTTATCCCCAGGGTAGCTTTTATCCGTTGAGCGATGGCCCTTCCATGCGGAACCACCGGATCACTAAGCCCGACTTTCGTCCCTGCTCGACTTGTAGGTCTCGCAGTCAAGCTCCCTTCTGCCTTTACACTCTTCGAATGATTTCCAACCATTCTGAGGGAACCTTTGGGCGCCTCCGTTACTCTTTAGGAGGCGACCGCCCCAGTCAAACTGCCCATCTGACACTGTCTCCCACCACGATAAGTGGTGCGGGTTAGAGTGGCCATAACGCAGGGGTAGTATCCCACCAGCGCCTCCATCGAAACTAGCGTTCCGATTTCTACGGCTCCTACCTATCCTGTACATGCGGTACAGACACTCAATATCAAACTACAGTAAAGCTCCATGGGGTCTTTCCGTCCTGTCGCGGGTAACCTGCATCTTCACAGGTACTAAAATTTCACCGAGTCTCTCGTTGAGACAGTGCCCAAATCGTTACGCCTTTCGTGCGGGTCGGAACTTACCCGACAAGGAATTTCGCTACCTTAGGACCGTTATAGTTACGGCCGCCGTTTACTGGGGCTTCAATTCGTACCTTCGCTTACGCTAAGCACTCCTCTTAACCTTCCAGCACCGGGCAGGCGTCAGCCCCTATACTTCATCTTACGATTTTGCAGAGACCTGTGTTTTTGATAAACAGTCGCTTGGGCCTATTCACTGCGGCTGATCTGACGATCAGCACCCCTTCTCCCGAAGTTACGGGGTCATTTTGCCGAGTTCCTTAACGAGAGTTCTCTCGCTCACCTTAGGATTCTCTCCTCGACTACCTGTGTCGGTTTGCGGTACGGGTCGTTGTTTTCTCACTAGAAGCTTTTCTCGGCAGTGTGACGTCAGGAACTTCGGTACTATTATTTCCCTCCCCATCACAGCTTGTCCTTAAAGTTAGAAGCATTTGACTCCTATCAAGACTTACTGCTTGGACAGACATTTCCGATCGTCTGCATTCCTTAGCCTCCTGCGTCCCTCCATTGCTCAAACAAAAACAACGAGTACAGGAATATCAACCTGTTGTCCATCGCCTACGCCTGTCGGCCTCGGCTTAGGTCCCGACTAACCCTGGGCGGACGAGCCTTCCCCAGGAAACCTTAGTCATTCGGTGGACAGGATTCTCACCTGTCTTTCGCTACTCATACCGGCATTCTCACTTCTAAGCGCTCCAGCAGTCCTCACGATCTACCTTCAACGCCCTTAGAACGCTCTCCTACCAATACACCTAAAGGTGTACTCCACAGCTTCGGTAATATGTTTAGCCCCGGTACATTTTCGGCGCAGGGTCACTCGACTAGTGAGCTATTACGCACTCTTTAAATGGTGGCTGCTTCTAAGCCAACATCCTAGTTGTCTGTGCAACCCCACATCCTTTTCCACTTAACATATATTTTGGGACCTTAGCTGGTGGTCTGGGCTGTTTCCCTTTCGACTATGGATCTTATCACTCACAGTCTGACTCCCGGATATGAATGAATGGCATTCGGAGTTTATCTGAATTCGGTAACCCGAGATGGGCCCCTAGTCCAAACAGTGCTCTACCTCCATCATTCTCAATTCCGAGGCTAGCCCTAAAGCTATTTCGGAGAGAACCAGCTATCTCCAAGTTCGTTTGGAATTTCTCCGCTACCCACACCTCATCCCCGCACTTTTCAACGTACGTGGGTTCGGTCCTCCAGTGCGTTTTACCGCACCTTCAACCTGGACATGGGTAGATCACATGGTTTCGGGTCTACGACTACATACTCAAACGCCCTATTCAGACTCGCTTTCGCTGCGGCTCCGTCTCTTCAACTTAACCTCGCATGCAATCGTAACTCGCCGGTTCATTCTACAAAAGGCACGCCATCACCCATTAACGGGCTTTGACTTGTTGTAGGCACACGGTTTCAGGTTCTATTTCACTCCCCTTCCGGGGTGCTTTTCACCTTTCCCTCACGGTACTGGTTCACTATCGGTCACTAGGGAGTATTTAGCCTTGGGAGATGGTCCTCCCGGATTCCGACGGAATTCCTCGTGTTCCGCCGTACTCAGGATCCTCCTAGGTGCCTTCCAAATTTCATCTACGGGGCTTTCACCCTCTTTGACTGACTTTTCCAAGTCATTCGACTATCTGAAAGAACTACCATATCGGAGTCCTACAACCCCAATGAGCAAGCTCATTGGTTTGGGCTTTTCCCGTTTCGCTCGCCGCTACTCAGGGAATCGAATTTTCTTTCTCTTCCTGCAGGTACTTAGATGTTTCAGTTCTCTGCGTCTACCTCGTATACGCTATGTATTCACGTATACGTAACATCCTATAAAAGATGCTGAGTTCCCCCATTCGGAAATCTCTGGATCATAGCTTACGTACAGCTCCCCAAAGCATATCGGTGTTAGTCCCGTCCTTCATCGGCTCCTAGTGCCAAGGCATCCACCGTGCGCCCTTATTCACTTAACCTTATCAACCTTGCGGTTGGGTTTTGATCTTTCTTCTAGCGATAGAAGTCCAATCAAGAAAAATAAGCAATTGAACTTATTAAAAAACTCATTCAACGCGGTGTTCTCGGTTTGTATTACTTACATTTTTACTTCAATATCCAGTTTTCAATGAACAAGTATATAACAACATACGTTGTTAATGGAGCCTAGCGGGATCGAACCGCTGACCTCCTGCGTGCAAAGCAGGCGCTCTCCCAGCTGAGCTAAGGCCCCGGGTTACATTTTGAGTAGACCTCTCAAAACTGAACAAAGTATCGACAAACGTGTGTAGTCTCCGTAATATTCCTTAGAAAGGAGGTGATCCAGCCGCACCTTCCGATACGGCTACCTTGTTACGACTTCACCCCAATCATCTATCCCACCTTAGGCGGCTGGCTCCAAAAAGGTTACCTCACCGACTTCGGGTGTTACAAACTCTCGTGGTGTGACGGGCGGTGTGTACAAGGCCCGGGAACGTATTCACCGCGGCGTGCTGATCCGCGATTACTAGCGATTCCGGCTTCATGTAGGCGAGTTGCAGCCTACAATCCGAACTGAGAGAAGCTTTAAGAGATTAGCTTAGCCTCGCGACTTCGCGACTCGTTGTACTTCCCATTGTAGCACGTGTGTAGCCCAGGTCATAAGGGGCATGATGATTTGACGTCATCCCCACCTTCCTCCGGTTTGTCACCGGCAGTCTTGCTAGAGTGCCCAACTAAATGATGGCAACTAACAATAAGGGTTGCGCTCGTTGCGGGACTTAACCCAACATCTCACGACACGAGCTGACGACAACCATGCACCACCTGTCACTTTGCCCCCGAAGGGGAAGCTCTATCTCTAGAGTGGTCAAAGGATGTCAAGACCTGGTAAGGTTCTTCGCGTTGCTTCGAATTAAACCACATGCTCCACCGCTTGTGCGGGCCCCCGTCAATTCCTTTGAGTTTCAACCTTGCGGTCGTACTCCCCAGGCGGAGTGCTTAATGCGTTAGCTGCAGCACTGAAGGGCGGAAACCCTCCAACACTTAGCACTCATCGTTTACGGCGTGGACTACCAGGGTATCTAATCCTGTTTGCTCCCCACGCTTTCGAGCCTCAGCGTCAGTTACAGACCAGAGAGCCGCCTTCGCCACTGGTGTTCCTCCATATATCTACGCATTTCACCGCTACACATGGAATTCCACTCTCCTCTTCTGCACTCAAGTCTCCCAGTTTCCAATGACCCTCCCCGGTTGAGCCGGGGGCTTTCACATCAGACTTAAGAAACCGCCTGCGCTCGCTTTACGCCCAATAAATCCGGACAACGCTTGCCACCTACGTATTACCGCGGCTGCTGGCACGTAGTTAGCCGTGGCTTTCTGGTTAGATACCGTCAAGGGGTGAACAGTTACTCTCACCCTTGTTCTTCTCTAACAACAGAGTTTTACGATCCGAAAACCTTCTTCACTCACGCGGCGTTGCTCGGTCAGACTTTCGTCCATTGCCGAAGATTCCCTACTGCTGCCTCCCGTAGGAGTTTGGGCCGTGTCTCAGTCCCAATGTGGCCGATCACCCTCTCAGGTCGGCTATGCATCGTGGCCTTGGTGAGCCGTTACCTCACCAACTAGCTAATGCACCGCGGGTCCATCCATCAGCGGCACCGTAAAGCGCCTTTCAAAACGAAACCATGCGGTTTCGATTGTTATACGGTATTAGCACCTGTTTCCAAGTGTTATCCCCTTCTGATGGGCAGGTTACCCACGTGTTACTCACCCGTTCGCCACTCCTCTTTTCCCGGTGGAGCAAGCTCCGGTGGGAAAAGAAGCGTTCGACTTGCATGTATTAGGCACGCCGCCAGCGTTCGTCCTGAGCCAGGATCAAACTCTCATAAATAAAAGTTAGAACAATCTTTCGATTGTTAAGCTCAATTGTTTGCTAGCATATTGCTTGCTTGTTAAAAATGTTTGTTGTCTTGAATTGAATCAAGACGCCCTACACATTTGGTTTGTCTTACTTTGTTCAGTTTTCAAAGGTCTACGTGATAAGTGAAACACAACTGTCTCGACTTATCGTTTGTGATTGCCGTAGCAACTTTTATATCTTAGCAAACTCTCAAATGATTGTCAACTATTTTTTAAAAGTTTTTCGAACTCTTTTTTCACGAGGTCGTTTTAGCAACTCACTTATAATAACTTGTTGTTTGTTATTTGTCAATCACTTTTTTTATCTTTTTCTTTGCGAAACTAACTTCAATCAGTGAATCACCCAAAAGCAACTTCGTTATCTTATCATGTGTCAACAAACATGTCAATCACTAATTTTAAGAATCGATTTGTTTGTTTTCCGTTCTTTCGAACAAATAATAATATACCAACATCAATTTTGAAAGTCAACTAAAAAAAGGCTGATTTATCAACATTTTTAAGAGAGTCGATCATTAAAAACAGGAAGCACAAAATCATTCGTTTTTTACGTGTTTTTTCTCCTATTTAAACTAGTTTCACTATGATAATGTTCATCTTTTCATTTGTTTGATCAAATTTCTTTTTTCTTACTATTATTGTGTAAGTGTTCTCAATTTATTACTTCGTTTAAATGATGTTTCTCCTTGATTTAAATCACTTTCTATTTTTGACTCCTCTTTTATCTTAGATTTCCCCCCTTCTCCCCCCTCTTCTTCTAAAATTTTCCTTAACAAAGCGCTGCTTTTATCTATTTATCTTTTTTTTTGCTAAAATATTAAGAGTAAACACATTAATCGATGGAGGATCTATTTATGAAAATATTAATCGCAGATGACGACAAGGAAATTGTTGAATTACTTAGTATCTACGTACACAATGAAGGCTACGAAGCAGTAAAAGCCTATGATGGAAAAGAAGCATTATCAAAAGTACGAACAATCCCTGATATTGAATTACTTATTCTAGACATCATGATGCCTGAAATGGATGGCATGCAAGTGGTCAAAGAATTAAGAAAAGAATCACAAATCCCTATCATTATGTTAACAGCGAAAACGACTGATATGGATAAAATCAAAGGGTTAGTTGCTGGTGCAGATGATTATGTGACGAAACCATTTAATCCTCTTGAGGTAATGGCTCGTGTAAAATCTTTGTTACGTCGCACAAAAATGCAAGTGACGCCGGATCAACCGGATGTCCTAGAAGTAAATGCCTTGATCATCAATAAAGACTCACATGAAGTCAAAACAATCGATGGAAAAGAAATCCAACTGACTGCCTTAGAATTTGGTATTCTATATCTTCTTGCAAGTCATCCTAACCATGTATTCAGTGCAGATGAAATCTTTGAGCGTGTCTGGAAACAAGAAAGTATTGTCTCTGCTAAAACAGTAATGGTTCATGTTAGTCATTTAAGAGACAAGATCGAAGAAGCAACAGGTGGAGAAAAAGTCATTCAAACCGTTTGGGGAGTGGGCTATAAAATTGATGCAAGATAAAAAAGTGATCGAAAAACGACGCCGGATCAATCTGACATCTAAAGAAATCAGTGAATTATTAGCAGAAGGAATCATTACGATCATCCTTCTGCTTCTATTGAATGTAGCGATGTTGGTCATTATCAGTTCGATCATCAGTAGTTCACCTTCTTTGACAAATGCTATTTGGGATTCTAAAAATATTTTTGCCCAGCGTTTAGATAGTGATTTGTTTTGGAATGGTCGAAACTTTATTTTTCCTGTTTTCTTTCTATTAGATGTTGGTGTATTATACTGGCGATTGATTCGTCGCTACCGACAAATGCAATTACGACATATCATTAGCGAATTGCATTATATCGCTAATGGCAATTATGACCATCGTATCCCTTTCGAATTAAGTGGCGATCTTAGTCGTGTAGTCAAAAGTATCAATGGCTTAGTGGATAGTACGGTGGCGGCGATTGAAGATGAACGTAAAATTGAAAAATCAAAAGACGAACTGATTACAAACGTCAGTCATGATATTCGCACACCTTTAACATCAATTATTGGCTATTTAGGTCTTATTGAAGATGGTCAGTACCAAACAGAAGAAGATCTGTTGAAATATACCCATACTGCTTATGTCAAAGCGAAACAAATGAAATCATTGGTAGAAGATCTGTTCGAGTATACCAAGGTACGTCAGCCGGCGGTTCCTGTGAATTTTTCTGCATTTGATTTGATCCAATTGATTGAACAATTAGCAGCTGATTTTGAACTAGAAGCTTCTAAAAAGGATATCCAAATTTTTGTTGAATCTCCAATCAATTCACTGATCATGGATGGTGATACCGAAAAGTTAGTTCGCGTATTCAATAATTTATTAACGAATGCCCTAAAATATGGCAAAGGAGCTACTAAAATCATCATTGAAATTGAACAACTTGGTTCAGAAGTCATAGTTGTTGTCAAAAACAATGGTACCATGATTCCCCAACAAGCCATTGACAATCTATTTGATCGATTTTACCGCGTGGAAGAATCCCGTTCACAAGAAACTGGCGGAACAGGGCTTGGTCTAGCCATTGCACAAAGTATCGTAGCATTACATGGTGGCTATATCTATGCGAAGTCAGATCAAGATTGGACGTCTTTTATCATGCATTTCCCGCTTAAAAAAAATGAAAAGTTAGTCGGCAATCTGACAGAACATATTGACGGAAACTAAATTTTTCGCTATTCTTAGGATACAAATAAAAGAAAACAGTGAACCCAGTACATTTTATTTTTTTCAAGAGAGCTGATGGTTGGTGCAAATCAGTAAAAAATAATTTCGAAGTTCCAGTTCACCTATTGTGCCTTTCGAAATAAGAAAGGTCGGTAACAGCCGTTATCTGTTTACAAGTGCAGTCTCAGTAGACTGAACTTGGGTGGTACCGCGAAACTCAAACCAGTTCGTCCCAAGATATTTCTTTGGATGAGCTGGTTTTTTTTATACAAAAAAGGAGGAAAAGAAATGTTAGATATTAAAATGATCCGTCAAAATGTTGATTATGTACAAGAAAAATTAACGTCACGTGGCGTTAAAAAAGAAATCTTAGCGGAGTTTGTGGAGTTAGATGAATCTCGTAGAAAATTGTTGGTTGAAAGTGAAGAATTGAAAAAATATCGTAATGATGTATCTGCTGAAATTGCCCAATTAAAGCGTAATAAAGAAGATGCAACTGCGAAGATCGCTGAAATGAAAGAAGTCGGTGGGAAAATCAAAGCACTAGATGAAGAAGTTGCACAAGTTGATGAAAAATTACAACAAATCGCTACAACTCTCCCAAATTTGCCTCATGACACTGTGCCGGTGGGTAAAGATGAAGAGGATAACGTGGAAGCTCGTCGTTGGAGTGAACCTCGTCAATTTGCTTTTGAACCAAAACCTCACTGGGAAATTGCTGAAAATCTAGGTATTCTTGATTTTGAACGTGGGGCAAAAGTATCAGGAAGCCGCTTTGTTTACTATAAAGGATTAGGTGCTCGCTTAGAACGTGCCCTTTATAATTTTATGTTAGATCAACACGTCTATGAACATGGCTATACTGAAATGATGACACCTTATGCTGTCAACAGCCAAGCCATGTTTGGTACTGGTCAATTTCCTAAATTTAAAGAAGATGTTTTCCAATTAGCTGATACAGATTTAACCTTGATCCCAACAGCCGAAGTTCCTTTAACAAACTACTACAGCAATGAAATCTTAGCAAAAGAAGATTTACCTGTTTACTTCACTGCACTTAGCCCAGCATTCCGTTCAGAAGCAGGTAGTGCCGGTCGTGATACTCGTGGATTGATTCGTCTTCATCAGTTCAATAAAGTAGAAATGGTGAAATTCGCTGATGCAGAACATTCATATGAAGAACTTGAAAAAATGACCGCTGACGCAGAGGACATTTTGAAGAAACTACATTTACCTTACCGTGTTATGACATTATCAACTGGAGATATGGGCTTCTCAGCAGCGAAAACGTACGATTTAGAAGTATGGATCCCTGCACAAGATACGTATCGTGAAATCAGTTCTTGCTCAAACTGTGAAGATTTCCAAGCGCGCCGTGCGATGATCCGTTACCGAGATGCTGATGGAAAAATCCATTATGCACATACATTAAATGGTTCTGGTTTAGCAGTTGGCCGTACGGTTGCTGCCATCCTTGAAAACTATCAAAATGAAGATGGTTCAGTCACAGTTCCAGAAGTACTCGTGCCTTACATGGGGAACCTAAAAGTAATCAAATAAACAATAAAGCAGCTAAGTGATTCGTTGGCACGAATTGCTTAGCTGCTTTTTTATGATCAAAAAGTTTGATTATGATTCTACAGAATAGTTTGGTGCTTCTTTCGTAATTTGTACATCATGCGGATGAGATTCTTTCAGCCCACTGCCACTCATTTGAATGAACTGTGCATCATCTCTTAATTGTTTTAGGTTTGCTGATCCAACATAACCCATCCCTGATTTTAAACCACCAATCATTTGGAAGAGAATGTCTGCCACGCTTCCTTTGTACGCTACGCGGCCTTCAATACCTTCTGGCACTAACTTATTGGCTTCATTCGTGCCACCTTGGAAGTAACGGTCTTTTGAGCCTTTTTCCATGGCGCCTAATGAGCCCATTCCACGGTACGTCTTGAAACGACGACCTTGATAGATTTCAAATTCACCTGGAGATTCATCAGTACCTGCCAACATACTACCTAACATGACCGCATGTCCACCCGCTGCTAAAGCTTTGACGATATCACCAGAATATTTAATCCCACCATCTGCAATAATGGTTTTTCCATATTGGCGTGCAACTGAAGCTGCATCGTAAATAGCTGTTAATTGAGGAACACCCACACCAGCAACCACACGTGTCGTACAAATCGAACCTGGTCCGATACCTACTTTCACCACGTCAACACCTACATCGTATAAAGCTTTTGTTGCTTCTGCTGTTGCTACATTACCAGCAATCAATGTTGCATCTTTAAATGTGGTACGAATTTCTTGGATTTTACGGATCACACCTGCGCTATGTCCATGCGCCGTATCAATGACAATGGCATCTGCGCCAGCATCAAGTAAAGCTTGTGCACGTTCAAATGTGTCGCTAGTGACACCAACTGCGGCAGCTACCAACAAACGACCATGTTCATCTTTTGCTGCATTTGGAAACTCGATCACTTTTTCGATATCTTTGATCGTGATCAAACCACTTAATCGGCCTGCATCATCAACGATCGGTAGTTTTTCGATTTTATGTTGTTGTAAGATTTTTTCTGCATCTTTTAGAGAAGTGCCTACTGGGGCTGTTACTAAGTTTTCTTTTGTCATGACTTCACTGATTTCGATATGGAAGTCTGTAACAAAACGCATATCACGGTTTGTAATGATTCCTACTAATTTGCGGTTTTCCAATGTTTCAACGATTGGCACACCACTGATACGGTATCTGCTCATCAATTCTTCAGCGTCTGCGACCAAGTGTTGTGGTGTCAAGAAGAATGGGTCAATGATTACGCCACTTTCAGAACGTTTCACTTTACGTACTTCATCTGCTTGTTCGCTGATTGTCATGTTTTTATGGATGACACCTAGGCCACCCTGTCTTGCCATAGCAATCGCCATTTTGCTGTCAGTAACTGTATCCATACTTGCACTGATGATAGGAATATTCAATTTGATATTTTTTGCTAATTGTACACTCATATCCACTTCGTTTGGTAACACGTGACTTTCTGCTGGTATCAATAAGACATCATCAAAAGTAAATCCTTTTTTCGTGAACTTTGTTTCCCAGTTGGACATTTTTAGTACCACTCCTCTTGTTTAGTTTATCTACTAAAATAATCGATTTTCTTTTGTAAGTCAACAACTTCTACTAATCCCTTGTTTTTTCTAAGGAACTACTCAGTGAATCCTAAAAAAAGAGCGTACTAGTATAATGAAGCGTCTCCTAATATTTGATCAAAATCAAATGTTAGTTAGCGCTTTCGTCTTACACTGCACGTTCTTTTTTCTTACTCAATATTTTTACTAAACTGAAACGAGTACACTTCAAGAAAGAAAAGATGCGATTCACTTTTTAAACATTTGCTTCGATCGATTCTTTGATCTTTTCAATCTCATTCAAATAATATAGTTTATAGGGAATGCTTAAGCCTTTTTTCTTCGTCTCTTCGTCAAGATACTTTTCATCGACATCTGTATACACAAATAAATCAGCAGTTAGTGTCTCCGGCTTTCTTGTATTATAGCTAATGAAATCCAGCTCGATTTCTGGCCCTAAAACAGACCGCATTTCTTTTTGAAACTTTCTTCCATGCCCAAGAATAAATTGTCCAGTTTTGATTCCGGCATAACCAAACAGAGGCACTCCGTCAGCATTGATAGTAAATATCCATTTGACTTTTTTCATATTCATTCACCCCTCCTCGTTTAACTATCTTGCTCCACATGTTTTTTAATATCAGTGATTGTCTCTTTTCTTTGATAGTAACACTATTTTTTATAATAATAAAAAATAATCTTTCAATCTCATGATTGCCTTTGTGAGATGGATAGAAGATAAAAAAAAGAATGTGCCAGCATGACGCTGCACATTCTTTTTTTATTTATCTTCTCGTAAGTCACATAATTTCTAGGTCCAATGAACTATCTTCTTGGAACAGAAAGACTCCCAACGATGCCATATTTTTTCTTTAAGTAGTAACGCAACGCAAGAGCCGCTGCACCGATGATGATGATCACCACTGGATCTAATAATGGGTTAACAATTGGTGGCAATAAGGTTGTTGCTGAAAAAGCAATGACCCAGATCAATGTCGTTCCACCTAGAATCAACAAGGTTTTACCCATTCCTGGTTTTTTACTGCGATCAGCACCTGGATACTCGTACTGGTAAATATACTTGTACATCAAGTAAAAGACCCATCCACCAATAGCTGAACCTAGTACAAGTGTGGTGATTCCATAAGCAGGCGTTGTTTCACGTGAAAACAATCCAGTGATTGCGATCATGACACTCAATAATCCCAGTAAGAGCAATGTATTGTCCAACCACATCAACGTTGGCGTCGAAGAAGTTTTTACTTCGACCGGTTTATTGATGATTGCTTCTGTTCTTTCAGATACCGTTCCAAATAATTGGCGGGCTGTTTTCCCACCTTTTTGTTCGGATACTAAAACGGGTAACATCTCATGCAAAGCCGTTACTTTTTCTTCTTCTGATAAATTCGCTGCTTCTAGCGACTTCTTTAAGTCAAAAATATATTGTTGATTACGTTTTGTTAGTTGTTCTTCTAACTGCGCATTTTCTTTTACGATTTCGCGTAACTGTTCTGCTTCCATTATTTTACAGTCCTCCTTAGACGCTGACGGTTGTCACAAAAGACATTTTAACATATCACATACACCGTATGATAGCCTTTTTATACATTAAAACGGAATAACATAACGTCGCCATCTTGAACGACATAGTCTTTCCCTTCTAATCGTACACGTCCTGCTTCTTTCGCTGCGTGCATCGTTCCGTATTGGTCTAAATCTTCAAATGAGACTGTTTCTGCACGGATAAAGCCACGTTCAAAATCGGTATGGATGATTCCTGCAGCTTGTGGCGCTTTGATTCCTTTTTTGAACGTCCACGCACGAACTTCTTGTTCACCTGCTGTAAAGTATGTTGCTAATCCTAATAGGTCATACGCCGCACGAATCAATTGATCCAACCCTGACTCTTCAATGCCTAATGCTTCAAGAAACTCTGCTTTATCTTCGTCGTCCAGCTCAGCAATTTCTTCTTCTGCTCTGGCGCTAACGACAATAACTTCTGCGTTTTCTTCTGCAGCAAAATTGCGGACTGCTTGAACATATTCATTCGCATCTGCATTTGCTACTTCATCTTCTGCCACATTCGCAACATACAAGATCGGTTTAGTTGTTAACAAGAATAAAGATTTAACGATTTTTTGTTCTTCTTCTGTAAATTCGATCGAACGTGCTGAACGTCCATCTTCTAATACTGGTTTGATTTTCTCCAACACCGCTAATTCAGCGACTGCATCTTTATCTTTTGTTTTTGCAATTTTTGCCACACGTGTATAGCGCTTCGTCACTGACTCTAAATCTGCTAAGACAAGCTCTAAATTGATCGTATCAATATCTGCTAAAGGATCGACGCGTCCTTCTACGTGTGTGATGTTGTCATCATCAAAACAACGAACGACATGACAGATTGCATCTACTTGGCGAATATGACTTAAAAATTGGTTTCCTAATCCTTCACCTTTACTTGCACCCTTAACGATTCCAGCAATGTCTGTAAATTCAAAGGTTGTTGGTACAGTTTTCTTTGGTTTTACTAATTCTGTTAAACGTTGTAAACGCCAATCAGGTACTTCAACCATTCCAATATTTGGATCAATAGTCGCAAAAGGATAGTTGGCAGCCTCTGCTCCCGCCTTTGTAATTGCATTGAACAAAGTTGATTTTCCTACGTTGGGTAAACCCACAATTCCAGCAGTTAATGCCATAAATTCATTCACTCTTTCTCTACATTTTTTTCAAGTACTTTTTTCATTTTTTTCTCAAATTCTCGACGGGTCATCATCACGATATGACCGCAATTCATACATTTGATTTTGATATCAGCGCCCATTCGGATGATTTCCCAACGGTTCGTTTGACAAGCATGAGGTTTTTTCATTTCTACGATATCATGTAAGTCGTACATAACATAGCCTCCCTCTGTTTATTCTTCATCAAATTGAATATTTAGAATATCAAGAATTCTAGTTAAATCATTTTGTGAAAGATATTCGATTTCGATTTTACCTTTCCCATTCTTTTCTTGGATGGCGACACTTGTTCCAAATTTATCCATCAAGCGATCTTCACTCTCACGGATATAATACGGTTTTTCCTTCGCTAAACGTGGAATTTTTTTCTTTTCTTGCCCATCATTTTGATTCAGCTCGGAAACGATCTGCTCTAATTGTCGAACCGTTAGATTTTCTGTGACGACACGATTGGCTAATTTTAATATCAATTGTTTATTTTTTAATCCAAGTAACGTACGAGCTTGTCCCATAGATAATCGTTGATCTTGGACCATTTCTTTCACTAAATCAGGCAATGTCAATAAACGCAAATAGTTTGCGATATAAGGACGACTTTTCCCTAAACGACTTGCGACTTCAGCTTGTGTCAACTTTAAGTTCTTCATCAACATCTCATAAGCTTCTGCTTCTTCTAAAGGATTCAAGTCTTCACGTTGTAAGTTTTCTAAAACTGCAACTTGCATCATCGCTTCTTCGTCGAAATCCCTGACAATTGCAGGAATTGTTTCTTTGCCAGCTAACTTAGACGCTCGGAAACGACGTTCACCTGCGATGATCTCATACCCTTTCACCGACGAACGACGAACAATGATCGGTTGAAAGACACCGGAGTACTCGATCGAGTTCGCTAATTCTTGCAATGATACTTCTTCAAATGTTTTACGTGGTTGATACGGATTAGGACGCAATTCGTTTAGTGGCAACTGAATAACAGTTTCATCTTTCACGTTGACTGTTTCTAAATTTTCCAAATCTTGAAACAGCGCGTCGATTCCCCGACCTAGTCCTTTACTTTTCTTCACGATCGACCACTTCCTTTGCTAATGCTTGATACACTTCAGCGCCTCTGGAACGCGGATCATAATCAATGATAGGTTTTCCATGACTTGGTGCTTCTGACAAACGAATGTTTCGAGGAATCACTGTGTCATACACTTTTTCACGGAAATACTTCCGTACTTCTTCTACCACTTCATTCCCTAGATTCGTTCGAGCGTCATACATCGTCAATAATACCCCTTCGATTTCCAATTCAGGGTTGAAGTGTTTTTGTACCAAGCGAACAGTATTCAGTAGTTGACTTAACCCTTCTAACGCATAGTACTCACACTGCACAGGGATTAAAATCGAATCACTTGCAGTAAATGAGTTGATGGTTAGATGACCTAAAGATGGCGGGCAATCAATTAAAATGTAGTCATACTGATCGTTGACTTCAGCCAGTGAACTTTTTAAACGTGATTCTCTTGCCATCATTGAGGTTAATTCAATCTCCGCTCCCGCTAATTGAAGAGTGGCAGGCACAATACTCAAGTTTTCATGTTCAGTAGCAATTGTCGCTTCAGCAATTGGTAACTCATTGACTAATACATCATAAATATCTTGTGTCACATCAGGTTTACGAATGCCTACTCCGCTAGTGGCATTTCCTTGTGCATCCATATCTACTAGCAACACTTGTTTACCTAAACTTGCTAAACAAGCACCTAGATTTACAGTTGTCGTTGTTTTACCAACGCCGCCTTTTTGATTTGCAACGGATATAATTTGTGCCATCTCTTCTCCTCCTACTTGATTGGTTGCTTATTCGGCAACCCAGGTTTTCTTGGATACTTCTTCGGTGTTGGTTTCTTTTTCTGTATGATCAGAATGTGGCGTTTGTCCGAGATTTTAGGTAGTTCGATTGCTTGCTCACCAATAAATTTACCACCTAATTGCGCAATCGCTGGTTTCGCTTCTGCCAATTCTTCTTCACTTTTCGCAGCTTTCAGTGCATAGAAATAACCCTCTTGTTTCACTAATGGTAAACACAGTTCCGTCAATACATTCAAACGTGCCACTGCACGAGCAGTCACAAAATCAAATGATGCACGGAATTGCGGATTTTGTCCAAATGTTTCTGCACGATCATGGTAAAGAGACGCATCGATTTCTAATTGATTCGTTAACTCAGTTAAAAAAGTGATTCGCTTATTCAAGGAATCAACAATCGTTATTTGTAACTCAGGAAAAGCAATTTTTAAAGGAATACTTGGGAACCCAGCTCCTGAGCCGACGTCACATAAAGTCAGGCCATTTGAAAAATCAACATCAAATGCCAACGTCAATGAATCATAAAAGTGTTTTAAGTAAACTTCTTCTCGATCAGTGATCGCCGTCAAATTCATTTTTTCATTCCACTCCACTAATAAATGAAAATAACGGTCAAACTGCGCCATTTGCTTATCCGATAAATGAATGTCTTTTTCTGCCAAGACTTGGCGAAATTCTTCTGGTGTCATAATTTGTCCTTTCATTGTGAAACAGCTAATTGTTTCACAGAATCTCTTCCTACTTTAACGCAAAATGAGTCGAGTTGCAATCTTTCTATATATAAATTTAAAGGAGGTTATGCCAAATTTGGAAGTATGTAAATCCTACTTCTAAAATAAAAAAATAATCAACCCCCGGACAACACAAAAAGAGTGTTCTGCCCATTGCTCACACTCCTTTATTTTCTATTATTTAGTTAGACAACAGTCACTTCTCAATTGGGCTTTTATCGATCGTTCACTTTTATAGCAAGTGTTAGAACAATTGATTCGCTAATTCTTTGTCACGTGCCACCATTTCATTGATTTTTTGGGTAATTTCATCGGCGAGTGTTTGAAACTGTTCTGACATCTGATCAATTTGGCGGATCTTATCTCTAAATTCCTGTGTCGGTTCATCGACGATCTCCCATTTCGTACAACCAACTTCGGCTAATGTTTCAATCACCTCGTTATAGGTCAAATGGGGCGTATAATTACGTATTCTCCCCAACCAGTCATTCCATAAGTCTTCCAACTCGGTGATCCCGTTTTGGTAAATCACACGAACATTTCCCATTGCCTCATCAAATTTACTTGCTACTGTCTGTACTACAGTTAATGCTTGGCTATCCTCTAAATAAATTTTTTCTGACCGAGAAAGTCCGTCGCCACTTGCAGTCAGCTTCTGCCGTAACTCTTTTAATGTCAAGAATTCTTTGATTTGAACCTTTACCATCTACGTATACAATGATCTGGCCATGCTTATCGATATAATTTCCCTCTTCATCTGTTCTGAATTGATCCAGCGAATGTCCAAATGTTTCCCAGCCCGAATTGTCGATTCCAAAACTATTGATTGGAAGCATCCCTTTCCCACCAGTGAAAAGCCCACTCGTGACGACATCCGAAGTGTCGTAGATATTGATCAGGGTACCGTTGTGATTATCAAATAATGCTTGTGCAAGCCCTGGTCCGGCCGCGCCGTACGTCACACTGTCATAACCATTGAGCCCTGCGACAAAAAGAGCTTTAGCGCCACCTAATGAGTGCCCTGTCGTTGAGATCGTATAGCCAGCTGATTTGGGATACTGCTTTTCAATTTCACGGGCATAGTTTAAAGCGGAGACAAATGCGCCATCTGGATGTTTATTACTTCGACCAATTTCCTCAAGGTTAGTATGCCAATCTTTGAGCGAAGTCGTGCCAGCATAGGCAATCGTCAGGTTTTTGGTGATGACGGAGTCGGGGAAGCCATTGACTTTCTTTAGCTCTTCATCATCAAATGTCTTATACCGATCCTTAAGTTCAGCAACAACCATTGCCTGCGTACTGTTTTTCTTTGGTTTAGATTCATTACCTATTTTATCTTTATCTGTATTTAAAGTTCCTATAACGATATGGTTTGTTCCAAGAGGTTTATCGCCATAATTTACCTTGCCACTTTCTAATTGATATATAAATTCAGATAAGTATCTATTTTGATCCATTAATTTATTCCTCCTGTATAATAAACAATTTGATCATCTGAGATATCAATCCCTTTTTCTTCCTTTCTTTCATTAATAAAATAAGGTCCTTGACCTCTGCCACTAGTTATTCTGTAAATAAACTTATCTGTTTCTGCAGATCTTGTGTTTAACAATACTTCTTCTTGATAAACATCATTAACTGTGAAATAGATGACTAATGAATTCATCGGACTAACCGAATATCCAGTAAATTCTATCTTCTCAATATCCGAATACTCTCTGATACTCAACATTTTTTCTAAATATTCTTCCGTTGTTATTCCTTCTTCTTTTTGATATTCTTCTACGATTTCCTTTTGTTTCTCACTATCTCTCGTATAAATTCGATAGTTATTGTACACATAATTCGCCAGATCTTTCTGTATTTCCAGCAATTCTTGGTGATCTTCTTCCCTTTTATCCATATGCATCTTCCCTCCGACTCCTCCTAAAATAATGATTACTAACACACCTAACCAATGCCGTTTTTTCATAGATCCTCCTTTCAGTTAGCTACTATTTTTGTCAATGCTTCACAATAAGATACGTATACTTCATTTTATTCTGCGATCACATTTCAATATCAAGTTATTTTATGTATACTTATAGAGAGAAAGACAAGTGTTGTGACGTATGTTCATCTATACAGCTCATCTCAATTTATTATAACAAAAATAAGGAGGTTTTTTAGATCGAAATAAAAATAAAATTGTTATTTTTTAAATTTTTAATGCTACTTTCTTGCCTACTTTTTTCTCGATGGTTTTTCATGCGTTATCTCTATTATTATTCTATTACGCTTTTTCCACCATCTGGCCCTGTCGACTTCTGGTTTCCTTTCTTCTTAGTGATAATCATTACGTTATTCCTTTATGTCAGTCTTCACTGTGCTTTCACAAGAAACATTTATTGGGAATGGCTGATCTTTTTTTCTTTACTCTACATCACCTTTCTCATTTATTTACTTTTCTTAAAAAATATCGGGATACGAGGTGTAGAATTTCAATTATTTTCATGGGTGAAGGATTTGATTTATGGTGATCCAATGATTGTTCTGTTTAATATTTTATTGTTTCTACCTCTAGGCTGGTTTTTACCATTAAGTTGGAAGAATACTATCTTAGTCATTTCATCTGTCATAGGCATTGAATGGATTCAATATTTCTTTTACCTAGGCATCTTTGATTTAGGGGATGTTTTTGTAAATACTTGTGGGTTTCTTATTGGTGCATGTATAAATAGGTGGCTGATCAGTCGATGGGATATTCAGGTTTCTTCTTTTTTACATAAGTGATTTACTCTATGTTCTTGCTAATGAAAAAACAGCCGACGAATTAATCATTCGTCAGCTGTTTTTTTATTTAGTGCTTTATTTAAGCAGATATTTCCACTTTCACGATTTTGCCTAGGTCAAACAAAAAAGCCGGACGCATCCGACTTTTTTAGGTGCATACCGAAGTAATACACCGCTATTTAGTATACTCATGATACCACGAGCAATATACAGAGTAAAGCAAAAAAATTCTAACCATTTGAAATATACTCTTTTAGCCCCGCTATTTTCTTTCTAGCATCTGTTCCTAGTATTTCACTGTAGGCTTTCATTGGAATAGAGGCATATAGAAGTTCTCTCTTTTTATCAAACTGTGATACCACACGGCTCAGTTCTGTTTTTGTTGTATATTGCTTCTTCATTAAAAATATAAGCAACACTAAAAAATCTACTATGCTTTCAAAATCAATGTTTTTAATCCCTGTAGAATTTTCTAAATATTTTATAAGTTGAGAAGAAAAGTTGCTGTTGTTAAATCTGCAATCAAAAATCATAGAATTATGCATTGTTGCATTTCTAATACCTGTTAAACAGAAAATTATATTTTCTAACATTCTACCATTCTGATTAAAACCAGTATGATGCATATTCATATCTTGAGTAAATTCAATTCTATATGAAATATTCATACAAGAGATAAAATTTCCAAACTCACCCATAGTTATTACTTCAAAGTATGCCCATAATGGAAGTGGTTTACTGCTATGGAAAAAATGCTGAATACATGGATGTCCTTTAGAGTAGTTATACGCAATAGTACTGTCTATTTTGTTACGTAACTCCAATTTTTTATTTAAATATTTTTTATATTCTTTATTCCCTACAGGTTTTGCCTCATAATCATTTAATTTATTTTGATAAATACTTTCCATATCAGAATTGTTATCCTTAACTAAATAATCAATTAAACGATTTTTTAATGAGGTTTCAATTCGTACTAGTAATGGATAAAATATCGTTTTTACTTCTATATCAAAATCATAGATAGCTTTCACTTCCTGAAAATTATTATAATTTTGTAAATTAGAACTCTTTTTTATGTATCTACTCGCCTTGTAGCCATGATAATATCCCATGTTTAATAGTGCTTGTTTCTCAGTGCTTCCATTGATCTCTACTCCATGTGAATTTCTAATATGTCTCATTAAACCATCAGTACTTTTTCCTTTTTCTACCACTCACTACAACTCCTTTAGATTTAAATTGTTAGAATATTATAGCATTCGGCTTTACTCCTTTACAATGTAGTCATGTCATCATTGGTCAGTTAGCACCTGTATTGTAAAATTATCCATCATTATTTTTTTATTTATTAAGGCGTATCTGAAAACTCATAAAAATACACCCAATTAGCTCATTCACAGTTAATAGAAATGTGAATATGCAATAAAAGCTAACAAAAAAAGGAACTTCCACTACAAAGGTTACCTTGATAAAGTAGCTAGGAAGTTCCTTAAATATGAAAATAATCAAAGTCCACGGTTTTAGAAAGACCCATGCTACCTTGCTCTTTGAGGCTGGTGCACAGATAAAAGATGTACAAGATAGACTAGGACATTCTTCTTCTAAAACAACCATGGACATCTATATTCAAGTATCGAAAAATCGGCAAGAAGAAACGATTAATTTGTTCTTTTCTTACATGAACGGTTGAGAAACGTAGTCAAAAACGTAGTCAGTTGGTATTTAAAGGATTCGTTTATTCACACAAATCCTTTAGTACCAAGGTTCTACACTTCCACTTTCGCAATCTTCCCTTGTTCGATGTAGACCATCAAGATGCTTAGGTCTGCTGGATTGACACCGCTGATGCGGCTTGCTTGTGCGATGGTTTCTGGACGGATTTTTTGAAGCTTTTGTTTTGCTTCCGTTGCTAATCCGTTGATCGCAGCGTAGTCAATGTTTTCTGGGATGCGTTTGGCTTCCATCCGTTTTAGTTTTTCTACTTTTTCTAATGCTTTTTTGATGTATCCTTCGTATTTTAGTTGAATTTCAACTTGTTCGATTTCTTTACGTGTTAACTCCGCATTTTCTGGAATAAATCGTAATAGATCGGCATAGGTGATTTCTGGACGACGCAAGAAATCACTTGCTAGCACACCATCTTTTAATGGTGCAGCATTTAATTCTGCTAAAAAGGCTTGGACTTCTGCTGTCGGTTTGATACGAACGTTCATCAAACGTTTGATTTCTTGTTCAACTGCTGCTTTCTTTTTCAAGTAAGCAGCGTATTGATCTTCTTTTACTAAACCGATCTGGTGACCCATTTCCGTTAAACGTAGATCAGCATTATCATGACGAAGAAGTAAACGATATTCTGCCCGGGATGTCAGTAAGCGATAAGGTTCATTCGTTCCTTTTGTGACTAAATCATCGATCATGACACCGATATAGCCGTCACTACGTTTGATGACTAATGGCTCTTTTCCTTGAACCTTCAACGCTGCATTGATTCCTGCAATCAGCCCTTGTCCCGCTGCTTCTTCATATCCACTTGTCCCATTGGTTTGACCGGCCGTATAAAGATTTTCTACGACTTTCGTTTCTAATGTTGGACGCAACTGGTGTGGTTCGACCACATCGTACTCAATGGCATAGCCCGTACGCATCATTTCTGCTTTTTCTAATCCAGCAATCGAATGCAACATATCCACTTGGACGTCTTCTGGAAGTGAAGTTGAAAGCCCTTGAACATACACTTCTTCTGTATTCAATCCTTCTGGTTCTAAAAAGAGTTGATGACGTGGTTTGTCTGCAAAACGGACGATTTTGTCTTCAATTGAAGGACAGTAACGTGCGCCGACGCCTTCAACGATTCCTGTAAACATTGGTGCGCGGTGAAGATTATCACGAATGATTTGATGGGTCGTTTCACCTGTATAAGTCAACCAACAAGGTTCTTGTTCTAAGTTATAGGCACTGTCCGGTGTGGCAAAGCTAAAATGATTTGGCTCCTTGTCTCCCGGTTGTTCTTCTGTGACAGAGTAATCGATCGTACTTGATTTCACACGTGGAGGCGTTCCGGTTTTAAAACGATCAATGGCAAAACCTAATTCTTTTAAGTGATTGGCTAAACCAATTGATGGTTGTGAGTTATTCGGACCAGACGAATATTTTAATTCACCGATAATAATCTCACCACGTAATGCGGTACCCGCAGTGATAACGACTGCTTTTGAACGATAACTTGCACCAGTTGAAGTCACTACACCACGACAAACCCCATCTTCAACGATCAATTCTTCAACGATTCCTTGTCTTAATGTCAAATTCTCTTCTTTTTCAATCGTATGTTTCATTTCACTGGCGTAGGCATGCTTATCTGCTTGCGCACGTAACGCTCGAACAGCAGGTCCCTTCCCAGTGTTCAACATTCTCATTTGAATGTATGTCTTATCAATATTTTTACCCATTTCGCCGCCTAGTGCATCAATTTCACGTACGACAACGCCTTTGGCTGGACCACCGACGGAAGGGTTACATGGCATAAATGCTACCATATCTAAATTGATCGTTAACAGTAACGTTTTTGTCCCCATGCGTGCAGCAGCCAAAGCGGCTTCTGAACCAGCATGTCCTGCACCGACAACGATCACATCATATTCTTCTGCTTGATATTGATTCAAGAACTGTTCCTCCTTTATTTTCCAAGACAAAATTGACTAAACAATTGTGTGATCAATTCATCTTGAACACTATCTCCTACAACTTCACCAAGGTAATCCCAGCAGCGAGTCATATCCATTTGAACGAGATCAACAGGCATACCCGCATCGATTCCTGCGATCACTTCTTGTAAAGAGATGGCCGCTTTTTCGAGCAAGGCAATATGACGGGTATTGGATACATAAGTTGCATCTCTTTCACCAGTTTGCCCACCAAAGAACAACTCAGAGATGGCCGTTTCTAATCGGTCCAATCCTTCATTATTGGCAACCGAAACAGCGAATACTGGTTCATCCTCGATCAATGATAAAAGCTTGTCTTCCTCTAATTGTTTCGGTAAATCAGTTTTATTCAATAGAATAATCCGTTTCAATCCTTTTGTTGCTTCCAACAACTGTTCATCTTCAATCGTCAGCGGCTCGCTTTGATTCAAGACAAGTAAGATCAATTCAGATTCTGCCAAGGCTTTACGACTACGAGCCACACCGATTTGTTCCACGATATCTTCTGTTTCCCGAATACCAGCTGTGTCGATTAGTTTCAACGGTACGCCACGAACATTGACGTATTCTTCAATCACATCTCTTGTCGTTCCCGCAATATCCGTTACGATGGCTTTTTCTTCTCGTAATAAATGGTTCAGTAAGCTTGATTTCCCAACATTGGGGCGACCAATAATCGCCGTACTTAACCCTTCTCGCAAGACCTTGCCTTGTTGTGATGTCGCTAAAAGAACTTCAATACGTTGTTGGATCATCTGCGCTTTTTCTAATAGAAGTTTTGTCGTCAATTCTTCAACATCATCATATTCAGGGTAGTCGATATTCACTTCCACTTGTGCTAATGTCTCTAAAATCTCTTGTCGAAGGGAACGGATCAATGCAGACAGATTCCCATCTAATTGGTTCAACGCGACACCCATCGCCTTGTCTGTTTTCGCACGGATCAGATCCATGACTGCTTCAGCTTGGGATAAATCAACACGTCCATTTAGAAAGGCACGCTTTGTAAATTCTCCTGGCTCTGCTAAACGTGCGCCTTCTCTTAATAGAAGCTGTAAAATTTGATTGACGACAACGATGCCCCCATGACAATTGATTTCTACAACATCTTCTCGGGTAAATGTTCGTGGTGCGCGCATGACGGATACCATGACTTCATCGACTAATTGTTCACTTTTGGGATCGACGATATGCCCATAGTGAATCGTATGACTAGGAACATCTAACAACTGTTTATTGCCACTTTGATAGACTTTATTGGCAATGGTCAGCGCTTGATCACCGCTTAATCGCACAATACTTATCGCCCCTTCACCCGGTGGTGTAGAGATTGCTGCAATCGTATCAAATTCTAAGGTTATTTCAGCCATTTTTTCACTTCCTTTTTCATTTTACGCACAAAAAAAGTGCCCACTTCACCCTTTGCAATAAATGGTGAACTTCGCACTTTGACTGCTTGTTCTGTTTAAATTCTGGTCATAGACTATCATATCTAATTCTAGTAATCAAGCTTTTTTGTTTATTTTTAAGAGAGTAACGAATCATTCTTAAACTTTTTCTGCACAGG
Organism: Enterococcus mundtii; assembly: GCF_002813755.1. Classification (NCBI taxonomy): domain Bacteria; kingdom Bacillati; phylum Bacillota; class Bacilli; order Lactobacillales; family Enterococcaceae; genus Enterococcus; species Enterococcus mundtii. Next base: position 3,061,154 of record NZ_CP018061.1, read on the forward strand.
TGCCTTTTGACTGGATGTCCCATCAGATAACACTCTATAGAAGTAAATCTACTCTTATACCTTTATCTTTGTGGCAAAAAACGTTACACTTAAATGGTAGCGGTACCTACATACTTTTTCTTTACCGAAAGGAGCAAAAATTATGGCCCAATTTAAGCCTAGTGCAGTAGACGGAGTAGATGATCCACGAATCAATGAAGTGGTGTTATCGACAGGGAATATCAATCAAAAATATATCGTCAGAGATATCGTATTTGTCGCAGAATGTATCGAAGGGGACTTATTCGACCCTACATTCAATAGTGATGACATGTTCTTGACAACAAAACAAAAATTAAAAAAGAAAGTGCTAGATTATGGCGCAAATGCAGTCATCAATTGTCACTTTGAATATCAACAAAAACCCCGAGATGGCAAACAGATCATCGAACTTTTTGCTTACGGTACCGTGATCCAATTTGTCCAGACAACGATTGGCTAATCACAAAAAAACGTGCAGAGCTTTCGCCCTGCACGTTTTTTCTACCAAAGTAAAGACTACCATCGTATACTCCGATAAGAATGATTTCTAATAAAATATACTTTGTTTGGAAAAGTTTGTCAATCTGATCGCAAGATTTTGGGTTCTTCTCTTCGTAATCGCTATTTGGCTGGTTCGACAACTAAGTAACGATATGGTTCATCACCTTCTGAGTGGGTTTGTACTCCGTCATGTTTACTTAACGCCGCGTGAATTTGTTTGCGTTCAAACGCAGGCATCGGTTCTAAAAATACAGGCTGTCCTGTACGCAAGACTTTTTCTGCGGTGCGCTCAGCTAAACGTTGGATGATCTCTTGTCGTTTTTCACGATAGTTGCCTACGTTTACCACGACAGAGAGTTTATTACCGGCTACTCGATGAATGAACACTTGCGCCAAATATTGCAAAGCATTTAACGTTTTTCCATGTTTGCCGATCAACAGACCTTGTTTATCCGTTTCTAAATGGAAGACGATCAAATTCGCTTCTCTTGTCATTTTTACTACAGCTGGTGCATTTAGTTGCTGGGAGATCTCAGTGAGATAGGTTGCTAATTCCGATAAAGCTGCGTCGTCACCTAATTCACTTTTTTCTTCAATCAAGTCCTCAGGTTCGATTTCACCCGTATTTTCTGTTTGAACAGATGTTTCTTCCAACACTTCTTCTACGGTTTCTTCAATCGTTTCAGAGACAACTTCGCTGATATTCGGTTCGATTGAAAGTTTGGCATTTCTTTTTCCCATTCCGAGAAATCCTTTTTTTCCTTCATCAAGTATCTCAATAGCGACTTGCTCTTTTGCTAGTCCTAACTCATTCAATCCAATTTCAACAGCTTCATCTACGGTTGCAGCTTCATAAATCGGCATTTGCATTCCCTCCCTTATTTTTTACGTTTTTTCTTAGGACTTTGTGCCTTACGCAAAGCACGTTCTTTTTCACGGATACGTTGTGCTTCTTCTTCACGCTCACGTTTGATTTTAAATGGATTATTGATCAATAGTGTTTGGAACACTTGGAAAGCATTTGATACTACCCAGTATAGTGAAAGTCCACTGGCTAAATTGACCCCCATAACTAAGATCATCACTGGCATCGCAAAATTCATGACTTTCAATGAAGCATTCGATTCCACTTGGCTCATGCTTGATAAATACGTACTTGCAAATGTAAAGATGGCAGCCAACACTGGTAAAATAAAGGTTGGGTCAGCGTTCCCTAGGTTCAACCATAAGAAGTGACCTTGACTCAACGCAGGAACACGAGAAATTGATTGCCATAAAGCCATTAAGATTGGCATTTGTACTAATAAAGGCAAACAACCTGCATATGGATTTACACCATTTTCAGCATATAACCGTTGTTGTGCTTCTCTTAACTTACTTTGTGTTTCAGGATCTTTTGAACTATATTCTTGTTGGATCGCTTTTAGTTTTGGTTGAAGTTCTTGGGTCTTACGCATACTTTTTGTTTGGAAATGCATTAATGGTAATAAAATTACGCGAATGATGATCGTGAATAAAATGATCCCGATCCCAACATTTCCAAATGACAATGCTTTAATCGCTTCTGCAAAATAATAAACAATGTAGCGATCCCAAATTCCTGTACTTTGTGCGCTGACTTCTCCAGTTCCACAACCGGATAAGACGATGATCAGACCGACAAGTCCGGCCATCAAAAGTAAACGTTTGTATTTCTTCACTTACTCTTTTCCTCTCTGTCGATTATTTTTGCAAGCTTTAAGACATGGACTAAGTTGGAGCGAATCTCATCGTAAGTCAGTCCTTTGATGCTTGGTCTAGCAATCACAATAAAATCTAATTCCGGCTCGATCTCTTCTTTCAATGAATAGATCGCCGCACGGATTTTTCGTTTTACTTCATTGCGACATACAGCGTTTCCGACTTTCTTACCTACAGATAAGCCAACACGAAAATGCGGTTGTTCCTTCTTTTCTAAACGGTACACGACAAACTTACGGTTAGCAAAGGAAGCGCCGGTTTGAAACACCGCTTGGAACTCTCGTTCTTTTTTCACTCGATACGCTTTTTTCATTCGTTTTCTTTCCTTTTCTATCTCTCACTTACGCTCCCAATCATACCATATTTCCTATAAGTCTTTCACCTTTTCCTCTAAAAAAGGGCATAAAAAAAACCACTGTAACCCCAGTGGTCTAAGCTGAAAGAACTTTTCTTCCTTTACGACGACGGCTAGCTAAAACACGACGTCCATTTTTAGTACTCATACGTTTACGGAATCCGTGAACTTTTTGACGTTTACGTTTATTTGGTTGGTATGTTCTTTTCATCTTGTTCCACCTCCAGAAATTCTTATCTACATGTACATGAATTAAACACAGACATACTTTGATAGTATAACGAGTACTTAGGTGATTTGTCAATATAAAAAAAAGCTTTTATTCGAAAATAATTCTCTCATTTTATCCACAACGGTATTTTTCGCGCTGTGTTTTCAATGTGGATAAAGTTATACACAGAAGTTTTCCACAGTAATTTACCCTTAGTTTTTACACAGAATAAACACCTGAAAATAAGTAATCCACAACTTCATAAATTCCTGTGTATTGATTTCTGTAAGTATTGTCATTATTACTTTTTTTATCCACAACCCACTGGGTAAATCTCTAGTTTTACACCACTTATCCACCTGTTGATTACTCTTGTGGATATCTTTTTTTCCTCTCTGTGTTTTTCTTCTTTTTTTTTCTTCTGGATAATGTGGATAATTGTTATAAAAAATTTTTTTCTTTTCTTTCTGTGGAAAACTTTTGTAAAAAATGCTAAATTAGTACTAGCTATTTACTTTTAATGAAGGAGGAGGCCTTGTATGGTATCCCTCGATGCTTTATGGACTGAATTAAAAACGACTTATCAAAAAGAACTGTCTCCAGCAAGTTACAATACTTGGATTGAGACAGCACAACCTAAATCCTTAGAACAAAGCCAATTAGTGGTGACTGTTCCAAGTAAGATCCATAAGGAATATTGGGAAAAAAATCTCGCAACAAAGATTGTTGAGGTCGGCTACATGTTAACGGGAAAAGAGATCATTCCACGTTTTGTGACCGGTGAAGAAGCGGAACAAGAAGAAGTAGAAGAAATCAAAACAATGAAAGTTCCCCCAATCACACCAATCAAAAAAGCGATGTTGAATCCTAAGTATACCTTCGATACATTTGTGATCGGAAAAGGTAATCAGATGGCTCATGCCGCTGCCTTGGTCGTTGCTGAAGATCCTGGTTCGATTTATAATCCATTGTTCTTCTATGGTGGTGTCGGACTTGGTAAGACTCACTTGATGCACGCGATTGGTCATCAAATGTTGTTAAGTCAGCCAAATGCGAAGGTCAAATATGTAAGCAGTGAGACGTTTGCCAATGATTTTATCAATTCGATCCAAAATAAAACGGCCGAAGAATTTCGCCAAGAATATCGAAATGTCGACTTACTATTAGTCGATGATATTCAATTTTTTGCTGAAAAAGAAGCAACTCAAGAAGAATTTTTCCATACCTTCAATGCGCTCTACAATGAAGGCAAACAAATCGTCCTAACGAGTGATCGTTTACCAAACGAAATCCCTAAATTGCAGGAACGTCTCGTTTCTCGCTTTGCTTGGGGACTTTCAGTAGATATCACGCCACCTGACCTTGAAACAAGAACAGCTATTTTGAGAAAAAAAGCCGCAGCAGAACGCTTAGAAATTCCTGATGATACCTTAAGTTATATTGCGGGACAAATCGATTCCAACATTCGTGAACTAGAAGGCGCTCTTGTACGTGTTCAAGCATTTGCTACGATGAACAGTGAAGATATATCAACTAGTTTAGCTGCTGATGCTTTAAAGACATTGAAATCTGGCAAAGGTCACCCGCAACTCTCGATTTTGCAGATCCAAGAAGAAGTTGCAAAGTATTACCATATTCAATTAAAGGATCTAAAAGGAAAGAAACGCGTCAAATCGATCGTTGTTCCTCGTCAAATCGCTATGTACTTGGCGCGGGAATTAACCGATAGCTCTCTTCCTAAAATCGGCGCTGAATTTGGTGGAAAAGATCACACAACCGTCATCCATGCGCACGAAAAAATCCAGCAGCTGATCGATTCAAGTGTCAGCATGCAAAATGAAGTATCAGAAATCAAAAATTTCCTATTAAACTAAAAAGATGCTTGATAGAAAGAAAAACACCTTGTGGATAAAATTAGAAATCATTCAAAAGTTATACACATATTTTCCACAGCTGTTTTTTCTTTTCTCTTCTAGCATTTTTATAGTTTTCCACAGTATCAACAGTACCTAATACTTTTATTACTTTATTTACTAATAATAAAATAAATATATGGCAAAGGAGATCTACAATGAAAGTAACCTTAAACCGCGCAACATTTATGCAAGAATTGCAAACTGTTCAGCGTGCGATTTCAAGTAAAACGACAATTCCTATTTTGACAGGGGTTAAAATCACCCTTAATCAAGAAGGACTGACTTTAACAGGTAGTAATGCAGATATTTCAATTGAGACGTTTCTATCTGTTGAAAATGAAAAAGCGCAAATGCAAATTGAAGCAACAGGAGCCATTGTTCTACAAGCTCGCTTCTTCAGTGAAATCATTCGTCGATTGCCCGAAGAAACCTTTACGCTAGAAGTGTTAGAAAACAAACAAGTGGCCATTACTTCAGGGAAAGCGAATTTCTTAGTGAATGGGTTAGATGCGGATAATTACCCTCATCTTCCTGTTGTAGAGAGTCACAACCAGATGAAATTGCCTGTACATGTATTGACCAAATTGATCAATGAAACAGTGTTTGCTGTTTCTCAACATGAAAGTCGCCCAATCCTTACAGGTGTTCATTTCATTTTGAAAGACAACTCTTTATTAGCAGTAGCAACTGACTCACATCGTTTGAGTCAACGAGTGATCCCGATCGAACAATCAGCTGATCAATTCGATATCGTGATTCCTGGAAAAAGTTTGACTGAATTATCACGTTCATTGACAAATGAAGAAGAAATCGTAGAAATCAGTATTATGGAAAACCAAGTATTGTTCAAAACTGAAAATATGTATTTTTATTCACGCTTATTAGAAGGGAATTATCCCGATACGAATCGTTTGATTCCTTCAAGTTTCAATACCGAAGTTGAATTTTCTGTCCCAAGCTTTTTAGCAGCGATCGAGCGTGCCTCTTTGCTCTCACATGAAGGACGCAACAATATCGTTCGTTTGTCGATCCAGCCTGATTCTGTTGTTCTATACGGTAATTCTCCTGAAATCGGAAAAGTAGAAGAAAGCTTGAACTATACGACTAGCACCGGTGATCCGCTGGATATTTCCTTTAATCCGGACTATATGAAAGCTGCTTTGCGTGCATTTGGCGATATGAGTATCAAAGTAAAATTCATTTCTGCCATTCGTCCATTTACGTTAGAACCAACGGAAGATGGGGTACAATTCATCCAATTGATCACTCCAGTACGCACAAACTAAAATACTAATTGAAAATAAACTGAAAAATAAACCATTTTAAACAGAAGGCCCTAAAATCAATTTTAAGGCTTTCTGTTTCTTTTTGTTCAAATCACCTTTTTTCATTTAAATCCGCTCATATGGAAAAATATATGGATAAATTTGTTTTCTTGCGAAAAAAAGGGTATAATAAAGTATACTTTTAATAATGAAAATGAGGGATGAAGAGTGAAACAACAAGTCATTCTAAAAACTGAGTTTATGACGTTGGGTCAAATGCTGAAAGAAGTCACAGTCATCGGCAGTGGTGGACAAGCAAAATGGTATTTAGCAGAAAACACGGTTTTGGTTGATGGCGAGCCAGAAAATCGTCGTGGACGAAAGCTTTATCCCGGTATGATGATCGAAGTTCCAGAAGCAGGAACTTTTTTTATGGTAAAAAAAGGGAATAACGATAATGAGGCTGAATAAGCTGCACCTCAAAAATTATCGAAACTATCAAGAATTGCAAATTGATTTTTCCAAAAACCTCGTGATTTTTTTAGGAGAAAATGCCCAAGGAAAAACGAATCTTTTGGAAAGTATTTATGTGCTTGCAATGACAAGAAGTCATCGTACAAATAGTGAACAAGAGTTGATTGGATGGAACGATGAGCAGTCGATGATCCAAGGGGAGATCACCAGAGGAACCTCTAAGATTCCGTTAGAGATCCAACTGTCTAAAAAAGGACGAAAAACAAAGATCAATCATATCGAACAAAAGAAGTTGAGTAGTTATGTTGGACAATTGAATGTCATTTTATTTGCTCCTGAAGATCTTTCTTTAGTGAAAGGAAGCCCACAGATCCGACGCAAATTTTTAGATATGGAATTAGGTCAGATCAATCCAATCTATCTTTACGATCTTGTCCAATATCAAGCAGTCCTAAAGCAGAGAAATCAATATTTGAAGCAATTGAATGAGAAAAAACAAACGGATTTACTTTATCTTGATATTTTATCTGAACAACTAGCAGAATTTGGTAGCAAAGTACTAAAGGCAAGAGCGCAGTTTATCAAGCGTTTAGAATATTGGGCAAATTCTTTACATCAACAAATCACGCATCAAAGAGAACAGTTGGCAATCGAATATGTGACCGCCCTCTCTTCTTTAGACACTATGACAGTTCAAGAGATCCAGTCACAATTTTTAACGTTGCTCGAACAAAACAAAAAGAAAGATCTCTTTCGAGGGACAACGACTGTAGGTCCCCATCGAGATGACCTTTCTTTTTTTGTCAATGAAAAAAACGTGCAAAATTTTGGTTCTCAAGGTCAACAGCGAACAACGGCATTAAGTGTCAAATTAGCAGAGATCGATTTGATCAAAGAAGAAACAGGCGAGTATCCGATCCTATTACTGGATGATGTAATGAGTGAGTTAGACGACCAACGTCAACTCCATTTACTTGAAACGATTGAAGGGAAAGTACAGACATTCTTAACTACTACCTCTCTAGATCACGTTAAAAATAAAATGACTGTTGAACCTGAGATTTTTTATGTTCAGCAGGGAGAAATAAAAGGAGAATAAACATACATGACAGAAGAAAGAAGTTTAGTCGAGCGCGCAAAAGAATATGATGCCAGTCAGATTCAAGTGCTTGAAGGTCTTGAAGCCGTTCGGAAACGTCCGGGGATGTACATTGGTTCAACAAGTTCAGAAGGACTTCACCACTTAGTATGGGAAATCGTCGATAATTCGATCGATGAAGTCTTGGCAGGATTTGCGACAAAGATCCAAGTCATCATTGAGGAAGACAACAGTATCACTGTCATCGATGATGGTCGTGGGATTCCGGTCGATATCCAAGCGAAGACCGGTCGTCCAGCTGTAGAAACAGTTTTTACTGTCTTGCATGCGGGTGGTAAATTTGGCGGAGGCGGCTACAAAGTATCCGGTGGTCTTCATGGGGTTGGTTCGTCCGTTGTGAATGCACTATCGACACTATTAGATGTCAAAGTGTACAAAGATGGTAAGATCTATTACCAAGAATATCGTCGTGGGGCGGTAGTCGATGATTTGAAAGTCATCGGTGACACTGATTTAAGTGGAACGACCGTTCACTTCATCCCAGACCCAGAAATTTTTACAGAAACGACAACTTTCGACTTTAATAAATTAGCGACTCGTATTCGTGAGCTGGCTTTCTTGAATCGTGGGATGAAAATCTCAATTGAAGATCGTCGCGAAGAAAAGCCTGTCGTGAAAGAATACCATTATGACGGTGGAATCAAAAGCTACGTCGAATATTTAAATGCGAGCAAAACAGTGATTTTCCCAGAACCTGTTTATTTAGAAGGGGAACAACAAGAAATCACTGTCGAAGTTTCGATGCAATATACAGACGGTTATCATTCTAATATCATGAGTTTTGCCAACAATATCCATACGTATGAAGGCGGAACACATGAATCAGGATTTAAGACAGCTTTGACACGGGTCATCAATGATTATGCACGCAAGCAAAAATTGATGAAAGAAAATGATGATAATTTGACAGGTGAAGATGTGCGTGAAGGCTTGACAGCAGTCATTTCGATCAAGCATCCAGATCCTCAGTTTGAAGGACAAACGAAAACAAAATTAGGAAACTCAGAAGTACGTACGGTCACTGATCGTTTGTTCAGTGAGCATTTCATGAAATTCTTATTGGAAAACCCAAGTGTGGGCCGTCAGATTATCGAAAAAGGACTACTTGCCTCTAGAGCCCGCTTAGCGGCTAAACGCGCGCGTGAAGTGACGCGGAGAAAAGGGGCATTGGAAATCAGTAATCTACCTGGTAAATTAGCCGATTGTTCCAGCAATGATCCTGAAAAAAGCGAATTGTTCATCGTCGAAGGAGATTCAGCTGGTGGTTCAGCAAAACAAGGACGAAGCCGTGAATTTCAAGCGATTTTACCGATCCGTGGGAAAATCTTGAACGTTGAAAAAGCAAGTATGGATAAAATTTTAGCCAACGAAGAAATTCGCTCACTGTTTACAGCGATGGGTACAGGGTTTGGTGAAGATTTCGACGTGTCCAAAGCACGTTACCATAAATTAGTCATCATGACCGATGCCGATGTCGATGGTGCCCACATTCGTACGTTGCTATTGACGCTCTTTTATCGTTATATGCGCCCAATCGTGGAAGCTGGTTATGTTTATATCGCGCAACCACCGCTATATGGCGTTAAACAAGGAAAGAAAATCACGTATGTCCAACCAGGGAAAAATGCCGAAGAAGAGTTGAGAAAAGTCATCGAATCACTACCAGCAACACCAAAACCAAGTGTTCAACGATACAAAGGGCTTGGTGAGATGGATGATCATCAACTATGGGAAACTACGATGGACCCAAGCAAACGTATGATGGCTCGTGTCAGTGTAGATGATGCGATTGCTGCCGATGAAGTGTTTGAAATGTTGATGGGTGATCGAGTGGAACCTCGTCGGGCATTCATTGAAGAAAATGCTCACTATGTTAAAAATCTAGATATTTAATCATGAAGGAGGAAGAAAAATGAGTGAAGAAATCAGAGAAAACATCCATGATGTCAATCTAACTAGCGAAATGAAAGACTCCTTCATAGATTACGCCATGAGTGTCATTGTCGCTCGGGCTTTACCAGATGTTAGAGATGGATTAAAACCAGTTCACCGCCGTATTTTATACGGGATGAATGAGCTAGGTGTCACACCAGACAAAGCACACAAGAAATCAGCCAGAATCGTGGGGGACGTTATGGGTAAATACCATCCCCATGGTGATAGTGCGATCTATGAGTCAATGGTTCGGATGGCGCAACCTTTTAGCTATCGCTACATGTTAGTAGATGGTCATGGAAACTTTGGGTCAGTTGATGGAGATGGCGCAGCTGCGATGCGTTATACTGAAGCCAGAATGAGTAAAATCGCGACAGAAATGTTACGTGATATCAATAAAAATACGGTTGATTTCCAAAGCAACTACGATGATACGGAAAAAGAACCAGTTGTCTTACCGGCACGTTTTCCTAACTTGCTAGTCAATGGTACGACAGGGATCGCAGTCGGAATGGCGACGAATATCCCGCCACATAATCTGACAGAAGTTGTAGCAGCGATTGATCTATTGATGGAAAATCCAGATGTGACAACCAATGAATTGATGGAAGTCTTACCTGGGCCTGATTTTCCTACAGGCGGATTAGTCATGGGGAAATCCGGCATTCGTCGAGCGTATGAAACAGGAAAAGGTTCAATCACTGTTCGAGCAAAAGTAGAAATCACGGAAATGCCAAATGGAAAAGAGCGGATCTTAGTCACTGAATTGCCATACATGGTCAATAAAGCGAAATTGATTGAGCGAATTTCAGAATTGCACCGTGACAAACGAATTGAAGGTATCACGGATCTAAGAGATGAATCTTCTCGTGAAGGAATGCGTATCGTGATCGATGTGCGTCGTGACGCGAGTGCCTCTGTTATTTTGAACAATCTCTACAAATTGACATCCTTACAAAACTCATTTGGTTTCAATATGTTAGCGATCGAAAAAGGCGTACCGAAAGTTCTAAGCTTGAAGCAGATCCTTGAAAATTATATCGAACACCAACGCGAAGTTATTACACGTCGTACGGTCTTTGAAAAGGATAAAGCAGAAGCAAGAGCACATATCTTAGAAGGACTACGAATCGCCTTAGATCATATTGATGAAATCATTGCGATCATTCGTGGGTCCAAATCAGATGAGGAAGCGAAAAACGCGATGATCGAACGCTTCGATCTTTCTGACCGTCAATCGCAAGCAATCTTAGATATGCGTTTGCGCCGTTTGACTGGTTTGGAAAGAGAAAAAATCGAAAATGAATACCAAGAATTATTGAAACTCATTGAAGATTTAGCTGATATTCTTGCTCGACCTGAACGGGTAACAGAAATCATCCAAACCGAACTTGCTGAATTGAGTCAACGATTTGGCGACAAACGTCGTACAGAATTACTGGTCGGTGAAGTCTTGAGTTTAGAAGACGAAGATTTAATCGAAGAAGAAGAAATCGTGATCACATTGACGAATAATGGCTATATCAAACGTTTAGCCAACAACGAATTCCGCGCACAACGTCGTGGGGGTCGAGGCATCCAAGGAATGGGTGTTCATAACGATGATTTCGTGAAAAATCTTGTTTCTTGCTCCACACATGATACATTGCTGTTCTTTACCAATAACGGAAAAGTGTATCGTGCGAAAGGATACGAGATCCCAGAGTACGGACGTACAGCAAAAGGTATTCCGATCATCAACTTACTTGGCATTGATTCAAGTGAGAAGATCCAAGCAATCATCGCAGTAACTGGTGAAGCAGAGGAAGGACATTACTTGTTCTTTACTACGCGACAAGGAACAGTCAAACGTACGACTGTCACTGCTTTTGCCAATATCCGTAGCAATGGGTTGATTGCGATTGGTTTGAAAGAAAATGATGAATTGGTCAACGTCTTATTGACTGATGGCAAATCAAACATCATTATTGGTACACACGATGGATATTCTGTGACTTTTGCAGAAGATGCCGTTCGTGATATGGGACGTACAGCCTCTGGGGTTCGTGGGGTTCGTTTGAGAGAAGACGATTACGTCGTTGGAGCAGCCTTGATGAATGAGGATCATGAAGTCTTGATCATCACAGAAAAAGGTTATGGAAAACGTACCAAGGTTTCTGAGTACCCTGTCAAAGGACGTGGGGGTAAAGGGATCAAAACTGCGAATATCACTGAGAAAAATGGTCCATTAGCTGGATTGACGACGGTGACAGGCGAAGAAGATATTATGTTGATCACAGACAAAGGTGTCATCATCCGCTTCAACGTTTCAACGGTTTCTCAGACAGGTCGGGCAACGCTAGGCGTGCGCTTGATCAAGATGGAAGCAGAAACGAAAGTGGTGACCATGGCAGCAGTAGAACCAGAACCTGCGGAAGAAACGACTGTCGAAGCAGAGACAGTTGATGTGGAAACAGATCATACAGAAGAATAGAAAATAGGCGTAAAACAAAAGTGAACGTCTAAAATCAAAACTCCCAAGAATAGGTAAAACTATCTTTGGGAGTTTTTGGTCGTCTCAAAAGAAAAATTTGGAAAACAAAGAACAGCAGCTTGCTTTTTTAGTGTATTGCGTGTATAATTGAGGATTGTGAGTAGTCTAATTTATTAGAAAACTCTCCTTGCTCTTGGGAAAGCTGAGAGCCGAAAGTCCATAGGGAGGTGAAAAATCAATGGAAAACACGAAATATGAAATCATGTATATTATTCGTCCAAACATTGATGAAGAAGCAAAAACTGCTTTAATCGAACGTTTCGATTCAATCTTGAAAGATAACGGAGCTGAAGTTATCGAATCAAAAGATTGGGAAAAACGCCGTTTAGCATACGAAATGAACGGTTACCGTGAAGGTATCTATCACATCGTTAAAGTATCTTCTCCATCATCAGCAGATGCAATCAACGAGTTTGATCGTCTTGCTAAAATCAATGACGATATCGTTCGTCACATGATCGTAAAAGAAGAAGCTTAATTATTGTTTCACATGGAACAATCAAACGATGAGAGGAGATGACCATTTTGATTAATAACGTTGTACTAGTTGGACGTCTGACAAAAGATCCAGATTTACGATATACATCAAGTGGCACTGCTGTAGCAACGTTCACTTTAGCTGTCAATCGTAACTTCACGAGCCAAAACGGCAACCGTGAGGCGGATTTTATTAATTGTGTGATTTGGCGAAAATCAGCAGAAACACTAGCAAACTATGCACATAAAGGAACTCTTTTAGGTGTAACTGGTCGTATTCAAACGCGTTCTTATGATAATCAACAAGGACAACGTGTGTACGTAACAGAAGTAGTTGCTGAAAACTTCCAATTATTGGAAAGTCGTGCAGCATCTGAAAACCGTCAACAAAGCGGTGGCTACCAAGACACTGGTCAATCGACAAATAATTTTGGCGGAAACGGCGGAAACAATAACTATAATCAAACATCTCAATCATCCAACGGTATGCCTGATTTTGATCGTGATTCTTCTGATCCATTTGGATCAAGCTCAACGATCGACATTTCAGACGATGATTTACCATTCTAAACGAATTTGATAGGAGGGAAATAGAATGGCACAACAAAGAAGAGGCGGACGTAAACGTCGTAAAGTAGACTACATCGCTGCTAACCATATTGAATATATCGATTATAAAGATATCGAATTACTAAAAAGATTTATCTCAGAACGCGGTAAAATTTTGCCACGTCGTGTAACAGGTACAGGCGCTAAAAACCAACGTAAAATTACGATTGCAATCAAACGCGCACGTATCATGGGATTACTACCATTCGTTGGCGAAGAATAATTCGCTTTAGGAATGATTCTGTAGGAATACCCAATCGTTTCAAACCATTACAGAGGAAGTTATGACTACTGTCGTGACTTCCTCTTTTTGTTCCATTTAGGTGTTTAGTCGCTTACATGACATGAGTTATGGTAAAATTAGGCTAATCAGTTACGGGAGGAAAGACATGGATAAAGAAAAAATAAAAGTAAGCCCGAGCCCTCTGCTCATTCTTTTATTGATCCTTGCAGAAGTTTTGGTTGTATTATTGATGCCATTTCGATTGATCAGTGCGTTGTTCATCCTGATCGTGAATCTATTTTGTATTCGTTATGGTTTAAAGATGAAACGGTGGTTGACTCTAAGGAATCGTGACAAGATCCAACAAGCTTCCACAGTTGCGGAATCCAATTTGAATTATGTTTCTGAGATCATGCCAGTCGGAATCATCTCTTACCAACCAGCGACACAAACCATTGATTGGCTGAATCCTTTCGCATTGAATGTGAAAGACCAAAGCTCTTTATTGGAAGCAGACTTGTTAGAAACTTTTTTTTCAGCAAAAGAAAAAAAGAAAAATCAAGTCTATTTAGCTGACAAAACGTTTCAATTTGAATTGGATACGGTGAAAGGGGTCGTTTACTTTATTGACGTGACCCAGAACCAATTACTGAAGATCCATCAAGTGAATAGCCAGCCAATCATCGGGATTCTTTCAATCGATAACTATGCAGATACGGTCGATAAATTGGATGAAAAAGAAGTTTCTTATTTGAACTCCTTCATTACGACACTGATTTCTGACTGGATGAATGAATATCATGTGTTTTTTAAACGAATCAATTCAGAGCGCTTTTTCTTTTTTGGACAGATGAGTGACTTAAAGAAAATGATGGATAAGAAATTTGATCTTTTAGATCGCTTACGAGCAGAAGCTGAAAGACAAAACCATCCGTTGACACTTAGTATGGGCATCGCCTATGGGCAAAAGACCCTCGAAGAAATCGGTAGTGAAGCTCAAAATAATTTAGATATTGCCTTGGTTCGTGGTGGTGATCAAGTTGTAGTGAAAGAAGTTCGCGAAGGAGCGAAACCCACTTATTACGGGGGAAAATCAGCGACGACGATCAAACGTACGCGCGTTCGTTCACGGGCGATGAGTACTGCTTTACGCAAAATTTTTGATGAAACAGGCGATGTATTTATTATGGGGCATCGCTTCCCTGATATGGACGCCATTGGTTCAGCCGTTGGAGTCAGTTGTCTGGCACGCTTCAATCAGAAAAAAGCCTATATCGTCATCGATGAAAAAGAGATCATTCCAGATGTGGAACGCTGTTTAACAGAAATCCATAAAGAACCAGAGTTGGAGATGCAATTGATTACGCCAGAGCGTGCAATGGAGCTTAAGAAAGCCAAAGACTTACTCGTAATGGTCGATTACCATAAACCATCGCTATCGATCTCTCAGAGCCTTTACGAGCAATTTGATAAGATCGTGATCATTGACCATCATCGTCGAGGCGAAGAGTTTCCAAGCAAACCGCTTTTAACCTATATTGAATCATCTGCGTCTTCTGCTTCTGAGTTGGTCACAGAATTGATCCAATATCAAAGTAGCCGAACCAATCGGATCAGTCGTTTAGAGGCGACATTGTTGTTAGCTGGCATGACCGTTGATACAAATAACTTCAACGTGCGAACGACAGCACGTACGTTTGATGTTGCAAGCTATTTAAAGACTTGTAGTGCGGACGCATCCTTAGTACAATATTTATTGAGCTCTGATTTAGCCACTTATTTAGAAATCAGCCACTTGATCGCCCACAATGAACAAGTGACAGAGGATATTGTGGTGGCAGCAGGGACGGATGAAAAAGAGTATAATAGTGTTATTGCAGCAAAAACAGCAGATACGTTGCTCTCAATGGTCAATATCAACGGCGCTTTCGTCATTACGAAACGGACGGATGGCTTAGTTGGTATCAGTGCCCGCAGCACAGGAACGATCAATGTCCAATTGATCATGGAATCCCTAGGTGGTGGCGGACATTTCACCAATGCGGCAACACAACTGGAAAATGTGACTGTAGAAGAAGCAAAACAACAACTGCTCGCTGCTATCCAAGAAAATATGAATCAATTATATAAAAAGGAGTAGATGAGATGAAAGTCATTTTCTTACAAGATGTTAAAGGCAAAGGCAAAAAAGGCGATGTCAAGGAAGTTCCTACAGGCTATGCGCAAAATTATTTGATCAAAAACAATCTGGCAAAAGAAGCAAATAAAAGCAGTATCAGTCAGTTAGAAGGACAGAAAAAAGCCCAAGAAAAGCAAGAAGCAGAAATTCTTGAAGAAGCCAAAAAATTAAAAGAGTTTCTTGAAAAAGAAGAAACAGTCGTGGAATTAAAAGCCAAAGCAGGAGAAGATAGCCGTTTGTTTGGCTCGATTCCATCAAAACAAATCGCTGAAGGCTTGAATAAGCAATACAAAGTAAAATTAGACAAACGTAAAATCGAGTTGAATAACCCAATTCGTACGCTAGGCTATACTAACGTACCTGTGAAACTACACCATGAAGTAACTGCAACGATCAAGGTACACGTTGTCTCTGAATAAACGAAAAGAACATGTGACGAAATCACTTCGATAAATCAGCCGCAGAGGACAAAAATCGCTTTCGATTATTTTTGACTTTTGCGGTCTATTTTCGAAGGAAGAGCTTTTGGAACAGATGTTCATTTTAGGGATGACTTTTCTGCCATTTTCTTGTAAAATGAAGCAATTGAAAGCAAGGAGCGATAGAATATGAGTGAAGTGTGGCAGGATCGAATTCCACCGCAAAATATTGAAGCTGAGCAAGCGGTTCTAGGTTCTGTTTTTCTAGACGCTGAAACGATCATCGATGCCATGGAGTACATAGAACCGAAAGATTTTTATCGTCGGGGACATCAAATCATTTTTGAAATCATGATCGAATTGAATGACCGTAGTGAAGCGATTGATGTAGTGACCGTCAAAGATCGTTTGGAGCAACGAAATCTCTTGGAAGATGCTGGTGGAGTCAGTTACTTATCTGATTTAGCTTTAGCTGTACCAACGGCAGCAAACATTGTCTACTACGCAAAAATCGTGGAAGAAAAATCATTACTCCGTAATTTGATCCAAACAGCAACAGGGATCGTGACTAGAGGTTTTGAACAAGGAGAAGAAGTCCAATCCATCTTAGATGATGCGGAACGTAGTATTCTTGAAGTATCAGAAAAACGTAATCGTAGCGGGTTCTTATCCATTGCGGAAGTCTTGAATTCTACGATTGAAAATATTGACCAACTCGCGCAAAACAATGAAGAGATCACAGGTTTGCCAACTGGTTACCAAGGATTAGATAAAATGACTGCTGGCTTCCAAGCAGAAGAGCTGATTATTTTGGCTGCACGTCCGGCGGTAGGGAAAACCGCCTTTGCCTTGAATATTGCCCAAAATGTCGGTACAAAGACAGATCGTTCCGTAGCGATCTTCAGTCTAGAGATGGGGGCAGAATCATTAGTCAACCGGATGCTTTGTGCGGAAGGTTCGATTGAAGCGAGTCACTTACGTACGGGACAGCTTTCAGAAGAAGAATGGTCCAATTTGATCGTTGCGATGGGTAGTTTATCCAAAGCAAATATCTTCATTGATGATACACCAGGGATCAAAATCTCTGAGATACGAGCAAAATGTCGGAAACTTGCACAAGAAAAAGGGAATCTAGGTTTGATACTCATCGATTACTTGCAGTTGATCGAAGGAAATGGGAAAGAAAACCGCCAACAAGAAGTATCCGATATCTCACGTCAATTGAAAAAGCTAGCGAAAGAATTAAAAGTTCCCGTCATTGCTCTTTCCCAGCTTTCTCGTGGAGTGGAACAACGCCAAGATAAACGACCTGTTTTAAGTGATATCCGTGAGTCTGGTTCGATCGAGCAGGATGCAGATATCGTAGCATTCTTATATCGTGATGATTACTATGAACGCGAAGGTGGCGAAGATGGCGATGCGCCAGAACCACAAAATGATAATGTGATCGAAGTCATCATTGAAAAAAACCGGAGTGGAGCAAGGGGAACGGTCGAATTGCTCTTTATCAAAGAATACAATAAATTTTCCTCGCTTTCTCCGCGAGAAGAATATTAGGACGAATAAATCTGAATAAATCAAACATCGAGGTCGGGACAGAAGTGTTTAGCCTCGAGAAATAAGGTGCCAGCCACGAAAATTGTTCTTCAAATTTTTGTGGCTGGCGCCTTATTTTTTGAAGTGGTTACTTCAGTTCCCGCCGTTTATTCGATTTTAGGTGGTGCGAGAGGACGAATGTCCGGACATGTTTTTTTCAAACTCAGTCAGGTCAGGCGCCTACTTGTTAGTAACCAATGGAACGTAGCAAATTATAATGTTCGCTTTTTAAACGTTTTCTCTAAAATATATTAAATATCATTCGATTTTAGTTGAATAAAGTTTGAAGTATTGTTACAATAATTCAGGATTAAATAATATTAAATGAGGTGTTCAAATGTCATCTGTAGTAGTAGTGGGTACACAATGGGGCGACGAAGGGAAAGGAAAAATTACTGACTTTCTTAGTGAAAATGCTGAAGTGATCGCACGGTACCAAGGTGGCGACAATGCGGGACACACAATTAAATTCGATGGTGTTACGTATAAACTGCACTTGATTCCTTCGGGGATTTTTTACAAAGATAAAATCAGCGTGATCGGGAACGGTGTGGTAGTCAATCCGAAATCTTTAGTCAAAGAATTGGCTTATTTACATGAAAAAAATGTGACGACAGATAATTTACGTATTTCTGATCGTGCGCATGTGATTTTACCGTATCATATCAAATTAGACCAATTGCAAGAAGATGCAAAAGGAGAAAATAAAATCGGTACGACCATCAAAGGGATCGGACCTGCTTATATGGACAAAGCCGCTCGTGTCGGTATCCGTGTAGCCGATTTATTGGATAAAGAAATTTTTGAAGAGCGTTTACGAGTGAATTTAGACGATAAAAACCGTCAATTTGTGAAAATGTTTGATTCAGAGCCAATCGACTTTGAAGAAATCTTTGAAGAATACTACGAATATGGCCAACAAATCAAACAGTACGTGACGGATACATCAGTTATCTTAAATGATGCGTTAGATGCAGGAAAACGTGTTTTATTTGAAGGCGCACAAGGTGTGATGTTGGATATCGATCAAGGAACGTATCCATTTGTTACCTCATCGAATCCAGTGGCTGGTGGTGTAACGATCGGTAGTGGGGTCGGACCTTCTAAAATCAATAAAGTGGTCGGTGTATGTAAAGCTTACACATCACGTGTGGGAGATGGCCCATTCCCTACTGAATTGTTTGATGAAACAGGTCAACAAATTCGTGAAGTCGGTCGCGAATATGGTACAACGACTGGACGTCCACGTCGTGTCGGCTGGTTTGATACAGTCGTGATGCGTCACTCAAAACGTGTGTCAGGTATCACGAATCTATCATTGAATTCGATCGATGTCTTGAGCGGTTTAGAAACAGTGAAAATCTGTACAGCATACGAATTAGACGGCGAACGAATCTATCATTATCCAGCGAGTTTGAAAGAATTGAACCGTTGCAAACCAATCTACGAAGAATTGCCAGGTTGGTCAGAAGACATTACTGCTTGTCGTACACTAGCTGAATTACCAGAAAATGCACGTAACTATGTAAGACGTATCTCAGAGCTTGTAGGCGTGCGTATTTCAACATTTTCAGTAGGTCCTGACCGAAACCAAACAAATATCTTAGAAAGCGTGTGGGCGCAAATCTAAGCCTTTCAGTGATGATTCGCTAACAGGAACATTCTTTTAAGAATGAGTGGACCACTGAAATCACGTGAAATAAATGAAATCGGGACAGAAGTGTTTAGCCTCGAGAAATACGGCGACAACCACGAAAATTGTTTTTCTAATTTTTGTGGTTGTCGCTTTATTTTCCAAGAGATTACTCCTGTTGCCATTATTTATCGGTTTTAGGGCGACACACAAAAATGAATGTGACTTTTGTTTTAGACTGATCGTGTTCATTTAAGCGTTCGCTTGATTGGCTTGTACCAAGTACAACGAATATAAGAGCTGAAGTTATTTAAAATTAAAGGAGTTTGCTATAATAGACTGCGATGAAAAGTGGAGAAAAAAAGGAGTTGGAACGAATGTATCAAATAGTCACAGATTCATGTTGCGATCTGCCCTATCAAGTGTTGGCAAATGCAAATGTTGATTTTTTATCCATGGAGATCCAGATTGGTGAGGAAATACGAATCGATGATCTGGGAAAAACATTTGATTATGAAGGGTACATCCAACAGTTACGTGAAGGAGCAATGCCTACGACCTCACAAATCAATGTGGGTCGCTATTTGGAATTCTTCCGTAGCTATGTGGAGAAAGGCATCCCAGTCTTGTACGTTGCTTTTTCGAGTGGCATGAGTGGTTCTTACAGCAGTGCCTTACAAGCAGTCGAATTATTGAAAGAAACCTATGAGGACCCGCAAGTTCATGTGTTTGATACGAAAGCCGCAAGTATCGGGGAAGGACTACTTGTATTAGAAGCGGTTCGTTTGAAAGAATCGGGTTATTCTTTGGAAGAAACATTGGCTTGGTTACAAAATAATTACCTCAAAGTTCATTCTTGGGTAACCGTTGATGATTTAAAGCATTTAGAACGAGGAGGACGCATCTCTAAAGCAAGTGCTGCTATTGGTAGTCTGTTAAGCGTGAAACCGATCATTACCGTTGAACCAAGTGGTCATTTGAAGAATGTCGATAAAGTGCGTGGCAGAAACAAATCCATTCAGAAAATCGTGGAGGAAACGGTCAAAACGATCGTAGCTCCATTGGAACAAACGGTGTATATCGCTTATGCCGGAGACCTAGAAAGTGCTGAGAAAGCCAAAAAATTATTAGAAGAAAATATCAAAACAAAAGAAATCAAACTCTATCCCTTAGGACCAACGATCGCCAGTCATACAGGCTACGGGTGTATCGCCATCTTTTCAATGGGTGTGAGTCGATAAAAAAGAAAAACAGCTGTACAACGTAAGAGTACTCACGTTGTACAGCTGTTTTTATAGTTATTTTGGAATATTTAGTTCCACAATTGTTCTAATTGTTTTTGGATGTCTTTGTTCTCTAAGAATTCATCATATGTCGTATCTGCACGA
Source organism: Enterococcus mundtii (assembly GCF_002813755.1). NCBI lineage: Bacteria > Bacillati > Bacillota > Bacilli > Lactobacillales > Enterococcaceae > Enterococcus > Enterococcus mundtii. The sequence continues at coordinate 3,081,788 of NZ_CP018061.1, forward strand.
TCGATCACGCCTTTATCAGAAACAGCAATGATACGATTTGCTAACGTTTGGATGAATTGGTGGTCATGAGAAGCAAATAGGATCGAACCTGAAAATGCCATCAAACCATCATTCAATGCAGTAATTGATTCTAAATCTAAATGATTCGTTGGGTCGTCTAAGACAAGGACGTTTGCTTTTGAAAGCATCAATTTAGAAAGCATGCAACGAACTTTTTCGCCCCCAGAAAGAACATTCACAGGTTTTAATACTTCCTCACCAGAAAACAACATACGACCTAAGAAGCTACGTAAGAACGTATTGTCGTCTTCTTCTTTACTTGCATATTGACGTAACCAATCAAGAATCGTTAAGTCCGTATCGAATTCCTTCGTTGTATCCTTTGGTAGATAAGCATTGCTAGTTGTTACACCCCAACGGACAGTACCGGTATCTGGTGTTAGATCGCCCATGATAACTTTAAACAGGGTTGTAGTTGTTATATCGTTTTCAGCAACGAATGCTACCTTGTCTTCTTTGTTCAATGTAAATGATATATCATCTAAAATCTTTTTACCATCTATTGTGACACTAACGTTTTCTACTTGTAGTAAGTCATTTCCAATTTCACGTTCTGGTTTGAATCCAACGAAAGGATAGCGACGTGAAGAAGGTTGGATATCATCCAATGTGATTTTTTCTAACATTTTTTTACGGGATGTTGCTTGTTTTGATTTTGACGCATTTGCACTGAAACGTGCGATAAAGTCTTGTAATTCTTTGATTTGTTCTTCTTTTTTCGCATTGGCGTTTGCTTGTAACTTAGTTGCTAATTGGCTTGATTCTAACCAGAAATCGTAGTTTCCTACATAAAGCTTTATTTTTCCAAAGTCTAAATCTGCCATGTGGGTACAAACTTTATTTAAGAAATGACGGTCATGGGAAACAACGATCACTGTATTCTCAAATTCGATCAAAAATTCTTCTAACCAGTTGATCGATTGGATATCTAGTCCGTTTGTCGGCTCATCTAGAAGTAAAACATCTGGTTTACCGAATAGCGTTTGCGCAAGCAACACTTTCACTTTTTGTCCACCAGTTAGTTCGCTCATCAATTGATGATGTAATTCTTCAGGAATGTTCAATCCTTGAAGTAGAACTGCTGCTTCTGGCTCTGCTTCCCAACCGTTTAATTCTGCAAATTCGCCTTCTAATTCTGCCGCACGAATCCCATCTTCATCTGTGAAATCTTCTTTCATATAGATGGCATCTTTTTCTTTCATTACTTCATATAAACGTTTATGGCCCATGATTACTGTTTCCATCACAGTATATTCTTCATAGTCATAGTGGTTTTGTTTCAAAACAGCCATACGTTCATCTGGACCTAATGTGACAGAGCCTGTTGAAGGTTGCAAGTCACCTGATAACACTTTAAGGAATGTTGATTTACCTGCGCCATTTGCTCCAATTAAGCCATAACAATTGCCGGGAGTGAATTTTATATTAACATCATCAAATAGTTTGCGATCTGAAAAGTGCAAACTTACATCATTTACAGTAATCAATTTTTTTCCTCACTTTATGTTTATAATATTTGCCAAGTCTTCTAGAATTATATAGGGGAATGTTGAAAGTTTCAAGGAAATCAGTAATTCTTTACGTTTCACGTGAAACAATCAAAAGAAGAAAAGAGATAAACCGTTTTTTTACAACTAAAGCATTTTCATAAATGCTAAATTTTTGAAGTTATTTAAATGGGGGCGTAAGATAGAAATAGATTAAAAGAAAGTAGGGATTAAAATGAAAGAAAGTAGAAAAATTGATTGGGGTTCACTCGTTTTAGGGATATTATTTGTTTTAGTTTCCTTGATTTCTTTTCGCGATCCAGTAGGTAACTTAGTTGCTATCGTTATTGTATTTGCTATTTTTGCGATCCTAAAAGGATTATTTGAGTTATTTCTACGTAGTCGAGTAAAAGAACTGACAGGATATAAAGGGAAGATGCCGATAGTGATTGGGATCATTGATTTATTGATTGGGATCTTTTTCATTTTCAATATTGGTGCTGGGGTAGTTGCACTACCATTTGTCTTCGCTGTTTGGTTTATTATTGATTCTGTTTTGGCTTTATTTACTGCTGATTTATTCAGAGGAATAAGTGAAGGTCATTACTGGTTCACCGTAGTCATCAATATATTGGGTATCTTACTAGGTATCATTTTATTATTCAATCCTTTATCCTCTGCGTTGACGCTAAGTTTTTTAGTTGGTTTTTACTTTATGGTGGTTGGGATCAATCAGATCGTTTATGCGTTTAGATGATTAGTAATAAAATAAGTGTATGAAATTTGAAAAAGATCCACCTCAAATCCTATCAATTTGAGGTGGATCTTTTCTCACTAAGTTGTGGTTTACTGGATTTTTACAACTGTTTAGAAAGATGATGCGTATATATTTCATGAAGCACCGGCATATCATGTACTTCGTATTTTTCTTTGAAGCGCTCAATTTCTTCTTCGCTATACTTTCTTGGGTCTAAGTGTAAGTCTTCGACAGGTAAGGGCCGTTTGTTGGGGATCTTGACGTCGATCACGACTGGTCGATCAGATTTCGCCGCAGCATCGAAGGCAGGGCGTAATTGTTCGTAGTGTGTGATCGTGAAGCCATCGGCACCTAAGGCTTCGCAGGCTTTCCCAAAATCAGCTTGTTCAAGGGAAACACCAAATTTTTGTTGTTCAGTATCTTCTTGTTCTGCTTCGATAAATCCGAATGAATAATTTGAGAAAACGACATTGATGATTGGCAACTGATAGCTGACTTGGGTCAAGATATCTTGCATCACCATGGCAAAACCGCCGTCTCCGCTTAAAGTAAAGACTTGTCTCTCCGGAAAACTTAATTTAGCAGCAATGCCTCCTGGTACACCGTTGCCCATCGTTGCAAACCAACCAGAAGTAGTGTGTAACTGCTCACCAGTCATGTTCAGCAAACGGATCGAATGAATGGTCGTATTTCCAACATCTGTCACAAAAATAGCATCACGCTCAGCAATCCGGTTGATTTCTTTATAGATTGCTTCTGGTCGAATCGATTGCTCTGTGGGTTCTTCAAACGATGTTAACCAACGCCGCCAATTGCGAAGATTTTCTTGATTGGCTAGATACCAAGCATCTTCTGAGCGCTCTTTCCCCAATTCAACTAGGTTTTCTAACGTTGTTTTACCATCACCTAAGATAGCTAAATCGGTGTGGTGGCGGCGGCCGAATTTGGCGGCATCAATATCGACTTGGATAAAGGCAGCTTCTGGATTGAAGAACGTCCGCCCAAAAGGGAAGTCACTTCCTACAAATAAAATCAAATCGGCTTCTGCCAACGCTTCATTCGCAGGTTTTGTCGCTACCCGACCTGCAAATCCAAGAAAATTTTTGTCTTCATCTGGCACGATCCCTTTTGCTAAAACAGAGGCAACCACTGGCATTTTGAAATATTCGGTAAATTTCTTGATCTGATCATAGCCATGACGAACACCTTGACCGATGAACAAGACAGGCTTTTGAGCTTGTTCGAGATAAGGAAGGGCTGCTTTCACGTCTTCCATCTCAGGGAGGATCACCCCTGTTTTGTACGTAGAAGCATTAGAAACATCCTGCCACTCGATTTCTTCAAAACCAAAATCAACTGGGATCGTCACAACAGCGACTCCTTGATGTGCATAAGCTGCCTTGATCGCTTCGTCAACGACATAAGGTAAACTTTCTGGTGTCATGACTGTCCGATTATAAACACTAACATCAGCGAAAATTGGATTTTCATTTAATTCTTGAAAGGCAGTATAATTCATAGAAGTCGAAGCCACTTGTCCTAAAAGGGCGACAACTGGGACGTGATCCATTTGGGCATCATAAAGTCCGTTGATCAAATGGGTGGCTCCAGGACCAGCTGAGCCAAAGACAGCTCCGACTTTTCCTGTTAATTTGGCATCCGCTGCGGCAGCTAACGCGCCCACTTCTTCATGACGTACTTGGATATAATCGATTTGGTCTTTTTCATGGTACAACGCATCCATAATGGAATTGAACGAACCACCCGGAATCCCATAAATATGATCAACTCCCCAGCTTTCAAGCACTTTTACCATGGCAATACCGGCATTTATCGTTGACATTTTGATCCACTCCTTAAAAAAACAAATTATATTTATTGTCTAAAGTATAAATCTTCCTTATCAAAAGCCCAACTAAAGCGACTTTCAACCAAGTAGAGTGAATTGCCAGTAATGTGTGAAACTATGTTATAGTGGATTCAAAATGTTAGGAGGAAGAGTATGCTGAAAATCGGGATTATGAGCGGTGCCTCGATCGTACCTCGTTTTGTGGAGGGAATCAAAGAAAGTGGCGTGGCACAAGCTGTAGCGATTGCGACACGTCGCTTAGAAAAGGCGCAACAGTTAGCCACAGAGTTAGGTATTCCAAAAGCGTATGGCAGTTACGCAGCGTTACTTTCTGATAACGAGATAGAACTGATTTATATTCCATTGTTCAATCACTTGCATTTTTCAGCTGCGAAAGACGCGATCCAAGCAAAGAAACATGTGCTTTTGGAGAAGCCTTTTACGCTACATTCGGAGCAAGCACAAGAACTCTATGCCTTGGCTAAGGAACACAAGGTTTTTCTCATGGAAGCACAAAAAGCCCTATTTCTACCTGCGATCGAAGATGTGAAAAAAACCATTGAGACCGGAAAAATCGGAAACGTTCAATTAGTGGAGATACGTGATGCAAGACCAGGTTCAGAGAAGATTCCTTGGTTCTGGAAGATGGAACAAGGAGGTGGCGTATTGATTTCCAACGCCTCGTACCCATTAAGTGTCAGTCAATATTTATTTGGCACAGGATTTGATGAATATAACGGCTTATGTGTAGAACATGGAGAAGGTCTGACGGACGAAGAGTGTATGGTCAACCTGAAGAAGAAAGACCTTTTCATCAGTTTATTCCTTACGACAAAAATGGATTTTACTAGTACGTATACCATCATTGGAGAAAAAGGGACGATCATTATCCCTAACTATTGGAAAACAGACCATTATACGATCCAGATGAACAACGGAGAAGTGTTAACAAAAGATTTTCCAATGGATAGTGAATTTGTCTTTGAGATCCGTCATGTCGCCAATTTACTTTCCTCAGGTAAGAAGCAAGATACGGTGGTCGATCCAAACATGACGATTACAAATGTTCAAGTCGTTGATGATCTTTACCATAAGTGGTTTGGGAATGATTGGAAAAGCGTGAGAGGATAACCGCTTAGAATAAAGGATCATCAGATTAATAGTAGAATAGTAGTCACATTTTTGGCAATATGCTAGAGTAAGAATAAAAAGGTGAAAGGGGAATTGTATGGTTGATTGGTTACTGAAGCTAGAACCTTGGCAGCAAGCGTTGACGGGTACGGCATTTACTTATTTTATGACTGCGCTTGGGGCTGGCTTAGTATTTTTCTTTAAAGAAATCAAAAAAGATGTACTCAATTTGATGTTAGGTTTCGCTTCGGGTGTGATGATCGCCGCCAGTTTTTGGTCTTTATTAGATCCGGCAATCACAAAAGCAGAAGAAAATGGTGATATTGCTTGGCTTGTGGTGAGTATTGGTTTTGGGCTAGGGGGATTATTTTTATACATTGCCGACAAAACCTTACCACACATGCATTTTGGTCCAGCACATGAAAAAGAAGGCTTACCAACACATTTAAAACGCACGATTTTGCTTGTCTTTTCCATTACCTTGCATAATATTCCAGAAGGATTAGCAGTAGGTGTTGCATTTGGTGCAGCGGCAACTGCAGATAATCCAACGACTGCGGTGCTAGCAGCGATCTCTGTTGCGCTAGGTATTGGTATTCAAAACTTTCCAGAAGGTGCGGCTGTTTCGATTCCTCTCCGACAAGAAGGATTAAGTCGAACAAAAGCTTTTGTCTATGGGCAAGCTTCAGGAGTGGTTGAACCGATTGCTGGAGTCATCGGGGCAATCTTAGTGACAAAAGTTGCAGTCTTACTACCTTATGCCTTAGCTTTTGCTGCGGGTGCAATGATTTACGTCGTCGTGGAGGAACTGATTCCTGAAGCGCAACAAACACTTTCAAGTAAACGACACTATGCAGTTTTTGGTGTTATGACTGGTTTTATTATCATGATGATCTTAGATGTAGCATTAGGTTAAATGATATATCATTTAAAAGAAGTAAAAAAAGAGGCAGAAATTTTCTGCCTCTTTTTGTTTTTCATTTAGGAAAATAGTATTAGTAGTATTTTCTTTGTTGCGTGGTGCGAGTGATCCAACGGACTAACCAAATCGCAATGGCTGCTGGAATCAACAATTTAATACCTAACCATAATAAACCACTGATCACGCCAACGAATAGATTGAGGACAAAGCTAGCTACGACGAAACCTACCACTAATAGGATGATTGTTTGAAACGTATTTCTTTTTTGCATGATGATCGCCTCTTTTCTCGTTTGATAAACTTCTCAATAGAAGTTACGCTTGCTGTTTTCTATATAGTAAGTATAGCAAGGATTGATTGACTTAACCTCCACCCAGAGCCCGATTTCTACTTGCTACTTTGGTGTGAAAAGGTTGCTTTTTTGCCCTTATTACGAATAAAATGAAGCGAAAGGAGAGGAAAGTCATGCCGAAAAATCGACTAGAAGCCTTTACAGACGCCGTGATCGCTATTATTATGACGATTTTAGTGTTGGAGCTACATGAACCACACTCAGATACCTTGGAAGCGCTAGTTGCACTTGCGCCACGTTTTCTTATTTATATCATTAGTTTCTTTACCCTAGGCATTTATTGGAATAACCACCATCATTTGTTTCAAGCCGTCCACAAAGTGAATGGGCGAGTGCTCTGGGTGAATAGCTTTTTTATTTTTTTCCTGTCGCTGTTTCCTTTCGTTACTTCATGGATCAGCGAATACAGTAACAGTCTTGTCCCTGAAATGACCTATGGTATAGTGATATTAGGAGCGAATCTCACGTATTATTTGTTAGCAAGGACATTAGTTGCCTCAGAAGAAGACGAGAATGCATCTATCAAAGAGTTGTTTGGCAATTATCGTAAATCCTACGTATCTATTGGTTTGAATGTCGTGGGATTGATTTTGGGATATTTGATTGCGCCCATCGCCGTGTTAATAGTCAATGTCTTGATTTTGGTTACTTGGTTGATCCCAAGTCGTAAAATTGAAGCGTACTATCGCTAGATACTTGAATAACATAGTCAATCAAAAGACACAGAATAGTTAGGGAATACTCCTTTCCTGTTCTGTGTTTTTTTGTATGCTCTTGACTCGTTTAACGATTATAAAAAAATTTAACAGAAACATAAGTAAAAAATAAAAAAACAATCGAATTTTTTAGGCACAATGATAGTTAAAGAGGGATGCATATGAGAAAACGAAAAAAATTTTATCCAGCAATCATTACAAGTTTTATTACCGTACTTATTTATGTAGAGCAATCGAGGTGTAATTTGCTCGTTCTCCTGTTGTCAGTTTTACTTACTGCCATCGTTACGCTTAAAGGATAGGCGATACAAAGAAGTAAACAAACCTGAGCTCGATCGGTCACCAAGTTAAAGATGACGGATTTTGTGGACAAATAGAAAGAGCTAACGAGTTATCCACTGTGGATAACTCGTTATTAGATCAAAACTTTAGATAACAATTACTTTTATTTGTTATTGTTATTTTAAATAACATAGATCAAACGATACTAAAGGATGGACAGATATTCGTTGGAACTCAAAAAAAAAGCAAACTGAAAGGAAGAGGAATTTCTTCGTTTCAGTTTGCTTTTTTATAGTCTAAATGTAAATTTATATTTACCCCCGCAGGGTATATCAGCGTGTGTTGTAAGGTTCTCCTTCAATGGATACATTGTTTTTGTAGGCAAAGTAGCGATCATTTTTTTTCGCAATGCCAAATGTATCAGAAACATGAATGTTTTGTGGAGAGAATTTTATTGCTGGAATCGAGAACGATTGCTCTTTTGGATCATTCACTCTGATTTCAAACGATAGTTCATTTTCATCTTCTTTTGTTAGTACGATATGGGGTGTATCATTAAAATTGATTTCTGTTACTTCGTAGATGCCTAAAAAATCGACCGAGTCACCAATGCTTTTCAATAATTGATTTTTTGTAGGAACATATTCCATTTTAATTTCGTCTGTTTGGATCATTTCAGCTTTGGAGGTAACATCTCGAACAGGAGAATTCAAAAAATGAATAAAAGAAAATAAACCGACACATGCAAACAAGCTACTGATAATTAAAATAATTTTCTTCATTTTCCTTACTTTTTGTCCTTTCTGTGTTCTCCAACGTATATGTCTGATGTTAAAATCAAAAAAACTTTATGTAACAATAAATTTTAATTTTTTTTTGTTATTAAAAATGATTTCTTTCATAGTATAAATTTAAAATACAAAAAAATAAAGCAGATTTCACAAATTCTTTGACTAGATGAAAAGCTTTTAATTTTAGATAGCTAAAACTATCTATATTATTACAAATAATGGTGGTTATTATTAATTAATTATAATATTTAATTAGTTATTTAATGATTGGTGGGAATTTCTGGCTGTTTAAGCGATGAAAAATGGTGTTATACTAGATAAAGTAAATTCGTTTAAATTTTTCTCTGGAAAACTCTCCTTTTACTTCTAATAGTTGATTTCTTTGATACTTCTTATAAATAGACAAGACATCCTTAAGGCGAAAACGATTTTTATATACATTTCAAAATAAGGAGGTTTTTTATGGTTAAATCTTATTTTACATTTAACAAAATTCAAGAAAATCCATTTCGCATCATGAATCTGATGGTGATGATCTTTCTCGTTTTATGGATCGGTTACATCAATCATAATTTTTTGATTTCAAGTTTCTCTTCTCTAGGTATCTTTACCTTCTTTTACTACCAGAACATTCCGATGAAGCAATTATTAAAGCGCCTATTTTTGATTGGTTGCGGTCTATTACTGGCTTTTACATTAGGGCTATTGTCGACGTATGTCATCTGGCTTGAACCATTTGCTGTTGGAGCAGTTGCTTTTTTCAGTCGATTTATTTTGCGTTTGTTCCATATTTCTAAACCAGGGGGCTTATTCTTTGCGATGTTAGCGGCTATGGGAACGAGTATGTCCGTTCCATTTTCCCATTTGCCGACAGTAGCTTCTTTTTTCTTTATGGGTGTTGTGTTTGCTTTGATTGCTGCATTTCTAACGAAAAAAATGGATTCACGCCCAGAACAGGAAGTGATAAAGGTATCCTTGAAGGAGCGTTTTCACCAAGAACCTTTAGTGATCATTGATTCAATTTTTTACAGCGCTGCATTATTCCTTTCCGTTTATGTTAGCCATGGCTTGAACATGAAAAATCCTTATTGGCTGACACTGTCTTGTGCCTCGATTTTATTGGCTGAGAATTTAGATGCGATGAAACATCGGCAAGTGCAATATTTGATTGGTTCGATGTTAGGGTTGTGTTTATCGGCTGTCTTATCACTGATTCCTTTTTCCCAACTTGAAACGATTTTTTTAATTACGTTTCTTTATGGTATTTCTCAGTTTTTAGTGGCTCGAAATTATGCAGTGGCGAATATTTTCTTGAATCCCATGGCATTGATGCTTTCGACACTGGTCAGGAACACGTACTTGATCTCATTGATCGAGTATCGTTTTATTGGTATCGTCATCGGTAGTTTCATTGGTCTAGGCGTAGCCTGGGTAATGAATATCGGTCTGCAACATTACTTAGCAGTTGTGAAAGAAAAATATGAAACATAACAAAGAAAGGCGGTCACGACAATGAAGTCGGATCGCCTTTCTTTCTTTGTTCGTTACTAAAGCTGTTCACCATTTGTTTCAATCACTTGTTGGTACCAAGCAAAGGAATCTTTTTTCAAACGTTGTAAGGTTCCGTTACCGGTATTATCTTTATCGACATAGATCATGCCATAGCGTTTTTCCATTTCACCACTGCCAAAGCTGACGATATCGATGATTCCCCAAGGTGTATAACCAATTAATGGTACGCCATCTTCAACTACTGCTTTTTTCATTTGTTCGATGTGTTCTCTTAAATAATTGATCCGGTAGTCATCATGGATCTCATTTGAATCAGTTAACTGATCGTAGGCACCAAAACCATTTTCAACGATAAACAGTGGGAGATCATAACGCTGGTACACCGTATTCAATACATAACGCAACCCAACAGGATCAATCGGCCAGCCCCAGTCAGAAGCAGTAATATAAGGATTTTTAACTAGTTTGGCTGAAGGAATATCTTCTGTTTGTCTGCCCTCAACATCGGGAAGGGTTGTGATCGTTCCCGACATATAATAGCTAAAACCGATATAGTCAACAGTTCCTTGACGTAAAATTTGTCGTTCTTTCTCGCTGATCTCGATTGTGAGCCCTTTTTGTTCCCAATACTTTTCTGTGTAGGTAGGGATTTCTCCGCGTACATGGACGTCACTGTAGAAGAAACGACGTTCATTTGCTTTGACTGAAGCGATCATATCTTCTGGCGCACAGGAGTAGGGATAGATTGGAACGTAAGCCATCATACAACCAATCTGAAAATCGGGATTGATCTTTTTCCCTTCATTGACAGCCCAAGCACTGGCAATCAGTTCGTTGACCCCTGCTTGGAATACTAAGGCCTCTTTATCTTGGTCATCTTCAATGATCATGGCTGAATTGGTCCAAACATGAACGGGCTCTTGTCCGTCCGCCTGATTATTGATTTCATTGAAGGTCATCCAGTAAGTTACTTTGTCTTTGTAACGGTCAAATACGCACTGAGCAAATTTAACAAATAAAGGAATGACCGCTTTATTGGCAAAGCCACCAAAATCTTCATAAATGGCATAAGGAATCTCAAAATGAGACAACGTGACTACCGGTTCGATCCCGTTTTTTAAGCATTCGTCAAAAAGATCATCGTAAAATTTTAATCCCTGTTCATTCGGTGTTTCTTCTTGACCAGTAGGAAAGATCCGACTCCATGAAATGGATGTGCGTAGACATTTTAAGCCTAGTTCTTTAAATAATTGGATGTCTTCTTTGTAACGATGGTAAAAATCAATGGCTTCGTGGTTTGGGTAATATTCCCCTTCGACGACTCCTTTAGTGATCTTCCGCGGAATCCCATTTCCGCCAGCAGTCATAACGTCAGCGATACTTGGACCTCGTCCATCAATATTCCAAGCACCTTCTGCTTGATGAGCAGCAATTGCGCCTCCCCATAAAAAATCTTTGGGTAACTCTCTATTCATACAAATTCCTCCTAAGTTTCATTGATTCTTAAGTTATATCTCTGTGCGTTGTGCGCGGTTGGAAGCCATGACAAAAGGTAGGTAAATCAAAACGGAAATCGCTAAACAAAGTACGCCTATTACAATTCCCATGATATTCCCACCAGTTCCTAAAAACAAATTGATGATCCCTGGGGTGGTCCAAGGTAAACCAATCGCTGGTGATGGCATGATTGGCCAGACGACTGTGACGAAGTAACCGACCAGAATATTGACCATCGGTGTTAAAACAAAAGGAATGATCATAATTGGATTTAAGACGATCGGTAGTCCAAAAATCATCGGTTCATTGATTTGGAAAATACCTGGTACAAAAGATAGTTTGGCAATTTCGCGATATTCAGGTCGTCGTGAAGCAATAAAAATCGCAATGATCAAGCCTAAGGTCATACCCGTTCCACCCATGTTTGCAAACATATCATTCAAGATGCCCCAGGTTTCTTTGTAAGGGACATCCCACAGCGAACCACCATCATTGATGAATTGGAGATTGGCTAAGTCCTGCTCGGTAAAAATCGCTGAACGAACAGCATTCAATGTGTTTGGCCCATGAATACCAATAGAAAATAGCAGTGTCTGAATAAAAGCTAAGAGTAGGACACCAAACACATTTCCACCTAAGTCACGTAAAGGTGCTTGGATACCGGCATAAATCAACTCGTTGATTCCTTCAGGCGCGATCATCAAGACGAAGAAGTTGATCAAAGCTGACATAGAAACAACGATAATGATTGGGATCATCCCAGAAAAAGAGCGAGAAACAGCTGGTGGAACGAGTTCAGGCATCTTGATTTGTAATTTCTTGACTTTGAATAATTTCGGTAGGAATTCGCCAACCAAGCAAGCGACAATCATCGCAACGAATAACCCTTGAGCACCCAAATATTGCGTCGAGATGACATTCATTTCATCGACTGCAAAAGAAGTAGGGTAAAAGATCATAAAGCAAGCGACACTAGTTAGCCCAACTAAGGTTGCATCAGCTTCGAAATGTTTTGCCAAAAGCTGAGCGACTAAAAAAGCAATAAACAAACTCATGATATTGATTGTGCCATTTGCTACAGAAGCAAGGACTTGTTGTGCACTTTCTAAATTTGGAAAGATACGTGAAAGTTGAAATAATTGCACGATAAAACTGTCTTTTGAAAATAAAATATTATTGACTAGGATGACTAATGAAGAAGAAATCGTTAATGGAAAAATAAGCATGAATGCATCTCGAACGGCTGCAATATGTCGTTGGTTGTTTAACCGTGTTGCAATAGGAACAAGACTTCGATCTAATAAATCATTGAATTTTTGCATAAGAATAACACCTTTCGCTATATGATGGATTCATTATAGCGAAAGGTGTGAAAGAAAAGTAAGCGCATTCTTATTTAGGATAAAAATTTGGAACAATGAAAATTATTTCGTGGTAGGAACATAGTGTTCCAAATTGAGTGGTGAATCATTCATCCTCTAAATAACCGATCAGTGTTTCAAGGATCGCCATGGAAGGTAGCTGACTAGTCAAATCAAGAAAGATGTCTTTCCGTTCTTCTTTAATGGCATAGTCAATTGAGTAATCACACAATTGGGCCAATGAACTTTCTTTATGAGCGGTAATACAATACTTATGCACGCTATCCGCATGAGCTAAACCTGAAATTACTTCGATTAGTTCTTTTGTTTCACCTGAAACACTCAAAAAGACTAACGCATTTTTTTGATCTGGACGCAAAAAACTACGAATCGGATAAGTCAGTTCGTCTAAGCTAATACAAAAATAACCGATATTCGCTAATTTTCGTGCCACATATTGCGCTAATGCTCCCGAAGCTCCCATCCCCATAAATAGAATAAAATCAGCTTGACGTAATGTTTTTGCCATTTTTTTTATTTGATATTCAATATCGGGATGAAAAATAGTCATGTTCAACTGATTGATTCGTTCTTCTAACATTAATTGCTTGTCATCTGTTTCGTAATGGGCTTTTTCCAAATGGTTTTTAATATAAAAACGAAATTCCGGAAATGAATCAAAGCCGACTTTTTGGATAAAACGAAAGACAGAAGTTGAAGAAACATGCGCATCCGTCGCTATATCTCGTACCCGCATATAAGGTATTTTCTCAAGGTTGTTAACGATAAACCGGTAAATCTCTTGTTCAACGGCAGACAATTTATTTAAGTTAAGACTTTCAAAGATAGCCATGTGTTTACCTCAAGATTCTTTTTCTTTAGAGTATAGCACGATGGAAAGGATTTTTCTAAAAAAATTGGAAATGGCATCGTGAGAAGACTACATATTGAACCGGTTCTCTAGTTTTTGTTTGTGGTGATGAATGATTTCTTCGAATGTTAAGTCATATTTATCAGCAAGAATCAGAACATTATCTAAGACATCACCCAATTCCTCCATCAGATTTTCTTTGTAAAAATCAATTGTTTGTATAGATTCATCCGGACGATCCCGACCGATTTCGAGACTTCGAACCGCTCTTGAAACTTCGCCAACTTCTTTAGTTAAAAAGCCGATACGGATAAATGGATCGTAGTCGTACCACTTTCTTTTTTTATAAAAATCAACTACCCAGTCATTGTATTCTTTCATGTTCATGTTGAGGTTAACCACCTTTCAATTATATAATTGCATAAGCTGAAAAAAATTTGGAAGGGGTTGCGGAAATGAACATTGCAGTCTATTGCGGAGCAAGCAAAGGGAATTCTCCAGAATTTGAACAAGTAACGAGAAGCTTAGGTGAGTGGATCGGGAAGAATGAATATCAGTTGGTTTATGGTGGTGGAAATGCTGGTTTGATGGGGATTATTGCTGATTCAGTACTAGGATCTGGAGGGAAAGTGACAGGTATCATGCCTGACTTTTTGGCAAAACGAGAACTAGCAAAAAAAGATGTCACCTCTTTGATGATCGTGTCGTCGATGCACGAACGGAAACAAAAAATGATTGAATTATCAGATGTCTATATTGCACTGCCCGGCGGTCCTGGAACCATCGAAGAAATTACTGAAGTAATTTCTTGGGGAAGAATCGGCCAGCATGTCAATCCATGTGTGTTAATGAATCACCAAGGATTCTTTGATCCATTAAAGCAGCAGTATCAAGCCATGGTCGATCAAGGCTTTTTAACAAGAGAAGACTTCGATAAAATTTTGTTTGCGGATGCACTGACAGAGATCCAGCCTTTTGTTGAACAGTATATCCCGCCTAAAATCAGGGAGTATAAATAAAGCCATTACTTGAACGCACCCCTTTCATAACGACTAATATAGTTGCCTGAGCCATTTGGACACATTGATCACCTTTAGGAAAAAAATGCTTTGGCATACTATTATTTTATAGATACGCTTCTTTTACGATCGTTTTATAGTCACCAGAGAAAAAATTGACAATTACAGGTATTCTCTATAGAATGAAACTATAAATTTAACAGAAAAAGGTGATGAATCCGGCATATCAGATGTTATATAATCAGTAACATGGGTATGATTGGAAGCGAGTAAATAAAATCAATTCAATAGGTTAAAAAATTAGCTGAGACACAGCTTTATTTAGCGTACCTATGTATTTGATTTTATTTTACTCGCATCTTCGCCTTATGTAGGGAAGCCGTAGAGTAAAATCTACGGCTTTTTTCTTTTGTTCAAATTTATAAAAAGAAAATGAGGAGATGGAAAACAATGATTGAAACACTTTTAAACCAACCAACACTTTATCAACAAACGAAAGGCGCATTTTGGGATGATCGTCACATCTCAAAACAAATGTTACAAGCACATCTTGACCCTGAATTTGAAGGTGCAAGTCGAAAAGCTGGGTTTATTGATGAATCTGTTCGTTGGATCAATACAGTAATCCCGCCGAAAACCTATCCAATGGTATTAGATATTGGCTGTGGTCCGGGAATCTATGCAGAAAAATTTAGTCGATTGGGGTATGAAGTAACGGGGCTTGATTTTTCTAAGCGTTCGATAGCATATGCCAAAAAATCTGCGGAAGACCAACAGTTACCGATTACGTACCATTATGCAGATTATCTGACAATGGATCTAGATAAACAATACGATATCATCACGATGATCTATTGTGACTTTGGGGCGTTATCAGCGAGTGATAGAAAACGATTATTGGAAAAAATTTATCAGCATCTAAAACCAACAGGAAAAGTTCTATTGGATGTTTTTTCGATGGCAAGTCATCAATCATTTGAAGAAAAGCGAGTTTGGGATACTTGTCCAGATGGAGGATTTTGGACAGATGAACCCCATGTGGCCTTGCAATATAATACAAAATACAACGAACGTGTAACTTTAGAACAAACGACGATCCTTACTGCGAACGAAACCAAAACTTATTATTTATGGATGACGTATTTTACAAAAGCAACTCTGCAAAAAGAAATGGAAGCGGCTGGTTTTGTTGTTAGTGGGTTTTACGGGGATGTAAAAGGAAGTCCTTATGATGAGAACTCGCCAACAATAGCTGTCTGGTTAACAAAAAAAGAGTAATAATTGCTTCTTGAATTTGAAGTAAAGGTGTTCAACCTTAAAAGATAAGAATAGAGCTACAAGAACCTGTTGCTAGGTTTTGTGGCTCTTTTCTTGTTTTTTGATTTTACATATTGTGTGATTACGTCTGTCTACTTAATTTTTAAGAAGATAGGATCAGATACACAATTTAATCGTCTGTATAAGTTACTTCATAGATGTCCGTTTGTTGTTGCAACAAATGATTGATCCATTTGCCAAAATTGATGACATAGTCAAAACTTCCACTTAAAAGTAATTCTGCATGTTTTTCCTTATATATTTGGTAATAAAATAATCGGTCTTGATCATTAGCATAAACATCTTGATGGTAGTCAAGAATGTTATCTTTGAATGTTTGTATAGAGCTAACATGTTCAAAATACAGATTGAATCTTAGCGTATAAGGTAATTTGTTGATAGCAGAATCATTCTTGTCCATAAAAAAAACAAGTTGATGGCCCGCAATAAAGTCTAAAATATTATCCGTTGAAAAATACCATTTTCCTCCTATTTTCAAACCTGTCAGTTTTCCAGACTTAATGTAGTTGCGGATAGAACGTGTGGTAACATCTAACATATCAGCGACCTCATTGACAGAGTAATAATTTTCCATTGAAAATACCTTCCTTAAACGTTAATCTATCGTCTCTACATGAGAGGACAGTTGAATGATTTTATTCGCAAAAGCTTTATTCTCTTTATCATGGGAGGTGAATAAAATAATTTTATTTTGGTGCATCTTAATAAGTGTATTAAATATGGCATCCGCAGAGTCTTTGTCGATACTACTAGTACTTTCATCTAGAATCCATATCTTGCTGTCTTGGAGCATCATGCGAGCAATAAACACACGTTGCTTTTCTCCTCCTGAGAGATTGGCGCCATTGTCAACGATCAAAGAATCCCAGTTTTTGTTTTTAAAAATCGGTGCAAGAAGTGATGATTGTTTCAACGCTTCTTTTTTCTCGTCAGAAATCGTCTGACCGAGAGTGATATTGTATTCAAGAGTATTTGAAAAGAGTAGAGTCGCTTGAGAGAGATAAGTCATCTGTTCCCTGACTAACCTTGTGTCTAATTGTTCAATAGGAAGATCATTGATATATAGACCATTGCTTTCATAAAACCCCAATATTGATTTTATCAAGGTTGATTTTCCAGAACCAGAAGGACCTTCGATGTAACAAATATCCCCTAAATTCAATGTTTCAGTCAATGATAGATGGATTCTTTTTGCATTTGATGTCATCGTGATTTGCGGATCTTCAAATTTAATGCTAGTGATTTGGCCAATTGGTGTGCCAGATAAATCTTCTTGATGTAGTTCTAAGTTTTCTTGAACAAATTGCTGGTTTGCCACGACCGTTCGATAATCGACATTGATTTTGGATAAATCAGAAAGGGAAGTGAAGAAAATAGGCATTAGTATACTGACTACCATCATATTATTCAACTGGAGCTGTTGATTATACACCAAGTAGCTGATCGTTATAAAAATAATATTTTGAGAAAGTTGGTTGATGAATGAGACAGTATAACTAGTGATCTGGGCAAATTTATTTGTTGATGCCAAACTTGAATACATATTTTTGATGGTTGAGAAAGTTAACTGCTTCACGAAATCAAAATTCGGCAACATTTTAAATTGTTCTGGGTTTCCTAGTAGTAGAATCAAGTCTTTCTGAGCTTGAGCATTTTCGTCTTGCATTGTCTTGATTCTTAAATTAAGTGTTTTATTGATAAAAATATAAGAAAAAAGATTGATTGGGATCAGGATGAGTGTGATTAAAAAAATTACTGAATTAAGTGAAAAAAATATACTTAAGACGATGAGAATAGAGATGGTCGATTTTAGTACTAAAAAGAAGCTAGTTGTCATAAATGTGTAGGTTGTATCCACGATTCGAAAAATTCGAGAAACTAAATTCCCGGATTCTAAATTGATATATTTCTCAAATTTTAATGTATATATTTTAGATAATAGAGTGGAAAAGGAAGTTAAATTGAACTTTTCTGCAAAGTTTTCCCGATAAATAATCAGACAGACTTGGAAAATATATGAAAGTGTCATAGCACCGATTATTAGGAAAATAATAGAAAATATAGAGGAAGCTTGGTAGCTTTGGATACTGTTCAGTATAAATGGTGCAATCAAGGTGGTTAGCACAGTTACTAAGACTAACAACGTTGATATAAAGATATAAATATAGCTTTTCTTTGTAAGGAAGTTCATTTTTTTCCGCCCCTTAAGTAAATGTTTGACAAAATTTTATAAAACATATTATACTTTAGTTAGGAAAAAAAGTGAACTATATTTTCATTTTTTTTCTTAAAGCAGAAGGTAAGTGGTAGATTAGAAATTTAATCTGAAAAAGAAGATAGTTTCTGTTACTCCTTATTCTTGTGTTTATTGTATGTCACTAGTTCATAACATAAAGGAGGGGTGCAAATGTTTAAAAAACCTGAATTGAAAAAAATTGTGGGAGCATATACAGCTCCATGTGCTTGTGGTGTTATTTCTGGTCAAGGATCATAAGTGAAAAAGAGAACATGACAGTGATGTCACTTCCCGACAAGCAAGCTGAGGTCTGCGAAATTTTTTGTGGATTTCAGCTTTTTGAAAGGGCTTTTATCAACGCTTCCTACTTATTTTTGGTGCAGAAAATGGGCGCTCCCTTCGGTTTACTCTGCGAAAACGAACTTGTGGGTTTAAAAAATGAGGTGATTTTATCCGAATCAAAGAGAATCTTCATGCCTATCGATTCAATGAACAATTTATCGTACATAATGTCCTACGTAGTACATGGATATTAGTTGATCAAGAAGAATTAAACAAAATAAAAAAGCAAGATTACAAGCATCTACCAATGGCGACCCAGAAAAAAATGGATCTGTTTCAAATCCTTTTAGAGGACCCGATTGAAGTAGAAAAAGCGGAGCATGGAATACCAGAGACAGCTTATTTGGTTATGACCCATCAATGTAATTTGAAGTGTGTTTACTGCTATGCAGAAGCCAGTCCTGAAAAGGAATATGAGGATAGTTTAAACTTTGTCGAATGGATTGACGTTCTCAATCAATTAAAGGATTGTGGTGTAAAGAAAATTATCTTTACTGGCGGCGAGGTTGGGTTAAGTAAGGATGCGTTAAAATATATCGATTATGCCAAAAAAATTGGTTTAACTATTGGTTTGATCACGAATGGGACTTTAGTACGGAATGCAAAAGATGCAGCATTTCTAGCTGAAAGATGTGATTCGATCACCATCAGCTTAGATTCGATCGACCAAGTCGCAAATGATAAAAATAGAGGAAAAGGTTGTTATCGCATAGCAATGAGAGGGATTCAAAATCTATTAGACTTGAATTATCCAAATATTGCAGTCAATACGATTATTACCAATAATAATTTCAATAATATTGATGAAACGGTGGCATTTTTAAAGAAGAATAACATCAATTATAAATTAGGCGGATTCAGTGAACTAGGACGTGCAAAAATGGCAGAGATTTCTTTAACTGAGAGTGAGAGAACGGAAATTGAGTTAAAACAAAAGAACAAAAATCGGTCGCCATTTTTAAAACCCTTTGCCATCAAAGAATCCTGTGGACTTGGTGTTGGAGAATTTGCAATCAATCCTGTTGGTGATATATTTGCCTGTAAACTGTTAGAAACTGCTGACTACAAACTGGGAAATATTAGAGAAGAGCAACTTAGCAAGGTTTTTGGCGAAGAGAATATTGCTTTTATTCGCTCTCAAAGCATCAATCATTTAACAAAATGTAACGATTGTTCATTCCGCTACTTATGCGGTGGAGGATGTCGTGCACATCATTATTATGCAACCAATGATACCCAAGGTGTAGACGAAGCCGAGTGTAATTTGATCAAGGAAATCCTAAAGCATCAAATGGTTCGTAGCTGTACAAATGAATAACGAAAAGAGTGGAAGACATGAAACTCAATGAGAACATTACTTATGAAAAAATGGGGAATGACTTATACATCATGGTTGAGAGTGAACGTTTTGTTTTAGACAATGACGTAGCAATTGATATATTTGATTTGTTAAAGGCTGAATCGACGAAAGAAAACATAAAAGCCTTTGTGCGAAACAAGTATCGTTTAGATAAAGAATTTACAGATGAAGAAAAAGATGCTTATGTAGAGGAATTTTTGACCGTACTTAAAATTAATGGAATTATGACTGGATCTTGACGATCGTTGAATCTAGCAAAATAAGCAGCAGCCTATCAAATTTGACGGGCCGCTGCTTTTTTTTCGAGAGTAAACAGTTTTGTTCTGCTCTCGTTTTTAGTGTTGCTAAAAGTGGCACATCATTAACACTGTATGGACGAAAAGTACTAAAAACTACTTCCCCAAACAATTTTCAGTCCCGATTATTTCATCCATAATAATTGTATCCAGGATAGCTGTCATTCGTTCATGTATCAATAATCTAATTTTTGATACCATATAAGATAACGAACCAATCTATAGTGTATCATTAAATGAGCCATCCAATATCCAGATTATAACATCTTTTTACTTTCGCTCTATTTATTATTTTTTCTCAAATTAAAAAAAATAGTATACTAAATCAATTTGTTTTTAGATTTGATAAATTATGGAGTTCACCCATAAAAAATATATTTTAATCTCAAGATAGACTGGTCGAAAATGAATAAGTAAGCTATCTTTTATGAGCTTACTAGTACAGAAATAAAAACAGTGCATATTTATTGGTGAGTAAAAAAGTTGCTTTTTGCTTTCTTTTAATAGATTATAAAAATAGAAGTTTTTGTACTTTATTTACTCTTTAAAAAATTCAGATAAATCTTTGGTTAACAATAAAATTAATACAGTTTTTTTCTTTGTGTTAATCTTTTAATTGCATTTATAGACTGGAGGAAAAATGTGATCGAGCTAGTAAATGTGTCGAAGCAGTATGAAAAGACCAAGTCGTTGCATAAGATTAGTTTTACGGTGAAACAAGGGGAAGTGATCGGGATCGTTGGGAAAAGTGGTTCTGGGAAATCGACCTTGTTACGTTTATTGAATTTGATGGAAACGCCTACTGAAGGTACGATCAAACTAAATGGTGTAGATGTTCAGTCATTATCAAAAAAAGAGCGCCAACAGCAACAACAGAAAATAGGTATGATTTTTCAACATCATAACCTACTTGAAAATTTACGTGTTTACGAAAATATTGCATTACCTTTAAAGTTACAAAGGAAGAAAGAGCCTAAAAAAATCAATGATCTACTCGATTTTGTTGGCATGAGTCATAAAGCAGAAAGCTATCCAGTCAAACTTTCTGGAGGGGAAAGACAACGGGTTTCTATTGCAAGAGCGTTAAGTAGGGATCCACATTTGTTACTTTGTGATGAAGCAACGAGTTCTTTAGACGAAGAAAATACAGAAAGTGTAGTTCGTTTATTACATAAAACACATGCCGAGTTTCAACCGACTATTTTTTTTGTTAGTCATGAACTGGAAACCGTCAAACGCTTATGTAAAAGGATCTTAGTCATGGAAAATGGGCATCTGATCGGTGAATTGACGAATGACCCAAAACAGTACGCGGAAGAGGAACTAACCTATTTTGAAAAAATAAAAAGGAGTTTGACTGATGAACTTACCCACAGCATTGATTGAATATTGGCCGTCTCTAATCAATAGTTTGAAAGAAACGGGCATCATGATGGCGATTTCCATGTTCGTTTGTGTGTTGGGAGGTTTGCCAGTAGGATTAGGTCTATATTTGACAAATCCTAAGGTTAGAGGGACCCATCCTTGGTTATACTGGTTGCTCAACTTCATCGTGACGGTCGTTCGCTCGTTTCCATATCTTTTATTAGTGATTGCGTTGATCCCAGTGACGCGATCGATTTTAGGAAAGGCCTTTGGACCTGTTCCTTCATCTATACCACTTAGTATTGTGGCAGTCGCAATTTTTGCTCGTTTAGTGGAGCAAGTGTTGTTAGATGTACCTGAAGAGATCTATGCCTTATCGAATTCATTAGGCGCTTCAAGATTTCAATACATCTGGCACTTCTTATTTGTTGAAGCGCGAAGTGGCTTAGTGTTGGCTTATACCACGACAACAGTTAGTATGATCTCTTATTCTACCGTCATGGGCGTCGTAGGTGGGGGCGGGATCGGTGATTTTGCTGTCCGTGTCGGCTATCAACGGTATGAGTATGGAGTCATGTATGTTGCTATTGTGATCATGATCGCTTTGGTCTTTATTTTACAAATGTTTGGAAACTTTGTCGCACAATCATTAGATAAACGAAAGTAGGAGAAAAGTTATGAAAAAGTTTTATTTATTTGCATTTGCTGTAGTTGGTGTTCTAGTCTTAGCAGCCTGTGGTGGAAGTAATGAAACCGCAGAAAGTAAAAAAGAAATCACTGTAGCGGTTCAATTGGAATCCTCAAAAGATATTCTAGAAATTGCTAAAAAAGAAGTAGAAAAATCAGGCTACACGATCAATATCATGGAAGTCAGTGATAATGTTGCTTATAATGATGCCGTCCAACATAAGGAAGCAGATGCAAACTTTGCGCAACACGAACCCTTTATGGAACGATTCAATCAAGAAAAAGACGCTGATTTAGTAGCTGTCCAACCAATCTATTATTTTGCTGGCGGATTTTATTCAAAAGAATATGATGATGTCAATGATTTGCCAGAAAACGCTAAAGTGGGCATTCCTAGTGATCCAACAAATGAAGGTCGTGCGTTAGCGATTTTGAATGAGAATGGGATCATTCAATTGAAAGACGGAATCGGTTTTGATGGTACAGTCGCAGATATTGTAGAGAATCCTAAAAATCTTACCTTTGAAAGTATTGATCTTTTGAATCTAGTAAAAGCTTATGATGAAAGTGACATTGCGATGGTCTTTTGTTATCCAGCATATTTGGAACCAGCAAACTTGACGACAGAAGATGCCTTGTTACTCGAAGACGAAGCAGCAAGCAAACATTATGCGTTGCAATTAGTTACTCGAGAGGAAGAAAAAGATAGCGAGAAAATCAAGGTGTTGAAAGAAGCGATGACTACACCAGAAGTCGCTGACTACATCAAAAATAATTCAAAAGGCTCAAATATCCCAGCATTTTAAACAACGTACTAACCATAACAAATAATATTATGAGTGACACCTTCATGCGTTATGTTCTGATAGATGACCTTCTTGAATGATCTCTAAAATAAAATTCAAAAAAATACAGCTTTGTGCTGTATTTTTTTATTTTATCCAAGAAAAAGAATAATTGAAATCATTCGATAAATCTATTGGGCTATTGATTTTTTTGCAATTATTATCCATTACATATTTTTGTTCAGTGTTATGTTTCCATAAAAATATTTTTCCGGAAAAAAATGTTTTCTTGTTGAGATATTTATCAGTTATTCTTTTTAGAGAGCGAGATAGATTATGTTTTATGGTTCACTGTATAACGAATTATCCGCTAAAAAAATAAATAAGGAGCTTGAGATGAAAAAAAACAACTTGAAAAAAATTGCAGCAACAAGCATGTTACTTCTTACGTTAGGAGGACCGGTCGTGACATCTGCGACAAGCCAATCAACAGGCGATTCGGCGAATGTCAGTAATCAGGTAGAAGAACAGTTAACAATCAAAAACGGTGACTTCAATGATGGTTTGAACCATTGGATCGTGTCTAGTCCAGGTACACAGAATCCAACAATCGAAGAGTTAAGCGGAAATAAATATGCAGTTGCTACTTATGGAGAAAACATTCATCAATATTTGGCACTGAAACCAAACACGACCTATACATTCGGCTATGATGTAGCAGGTAGCGCTGATTTTCCAGCAAAAGTTGAATTTGGTACGATGAATCATGATGAAGGTTTTATTTCGTTAGAAGAAACATCACACAACAATGAAAACTGGACACGTAGAGAATTTACATTTACTACCCCTGATACAGAGAATACATACATCATTCGTTTTTCTTCGACAGGAAATGGTTGGGCGAAATTTGACAATATTCAAGTAGAACCAGAAAAAACAGAAACGAGTTTATTGACTGTAGGAACACAAGATCGTGAAGCTTATGCGTATTTAAATCTAGATGCAGAACGTTTCAACAGTTCAGAACGATTGATGGTCTATGTTGATGGTCGTTATCATTTTGAAACCTATAAAGGTAAAACTTACTATTCATTTACAAGCAAAACCGATGAAGGTACTCAAGTACGTCGTAGCATTTCCGGTGTCAAAGGACAAGTAATCGAAGTCTATACCGCACCAAATTCACCTGGTCACAGCTCAACAGGCAAGCGCTTGTTAGAATCGATCACATTAGAAGAAGATTTAGCAGTGGACACTTCTTTATTAGAACATGCGGTGAAGAATATTCAATTAACAGGAAACAGATTAGACGTTGATTTTGATCGTGCAAGTTTCGAAGGGAACAACCGAATGTTCATTCGTAAAAATGGTGCCTATGTCGCAGAAATCTATAAAGGTAAAGTTTATTATGGATCAGTTCGTGAAAGAGCAGAGGACAGCGTAAAAGTTAGTAAAACAATTGATTATAAATCTGGCGATGTAATCTCAGTTGAATTAAGCAGTGGAACACCTGGTGGTTCATCGAATGTGTTGCAAGTATTAGCAACGTATGAAGTAGAATAAATCGATCAGAAGCTGAAACAATAGGAGGTATCCTCCAAACAATAGGCGGCAACTACAAAATCTTTGTAGTTGTCGCCTTATTTCTCGGGAAATGTGAACAATTGTAATGATATAGGTAACTTATAAAAAGTATCCAAGGGATTTACTGTCATTATTTTGTCGGAAAATCAATCAATGACGCAAACCAAAATAAAAGATAAGGGGGTCAATCGAAGACTAATGCGTAACTGGAAGTTTAAATTTTATTGAACGAAAATGTGGTTATGATTTTAAGGTATAACCCCATCTAAGAAAAAAGAGGATACAATATCATTAATATACCTAGTGTAAGGTGGACTATAAATCTTTTATTTGTATTTTGCATAAAACTTGCCTGAAGTTTTACTGAAACCCAAACAAATTGTAATTCGTTTTTGGGATGGTCTATTAAATACTGTTTAAATATTTCGCGTTCATTTTTTTTGGATTTAATTAAGTAAAAGCCTGTAATAGCACTGATGGTAAGGGCTACTCCCAAATAGGGAACTATGTAATTCAAATTTTTAGGAACGTCTTCAATAGGGAAAAAGTATCGAATGACACGTTCCAAAATAAAAAAGACAATAACGTAAACGATAAATGAAAATTTTCTTTTTAGAGCAAAAGAAGGGTCCTTTTTTTCATAATATTGTGAGATTGCTTTTTTTCGTCTCTTTTGTTCTTGTGCAGTCAGGTTTGGAAAAGCACGCTCTCCTTCTTGTTTATATACAGCCATGATATCTGAATACTCCTGTTGGATCTGGCTGACTTTGTAGATTGTATAAATAAAACTACCATAATATATTAAAGTAAACATAAATTTAATTAAAAGCATTATTTAGTTCTCCTTAAAGCCTTTTTTTAATTATAGCAGACAAAACTTGAAAGTAGCTTTAAAAATTTAATAAAAAAACTGCTATTTCTTGTGATGATATGCTCCCTATAAAGTAGGCAAGGAAAAAAATTCCAAATCTACTTTATAGAGAGTTTTTTGTATGTCTAAGAGAAGCCTTTATTCTCCAGAAGAAACATATTAGGTCATTTCAAAGGTGTTGGATGGTTGTTGTATCATGAAGAAATATTCTCTTTTCAATGGAACAATAGAAATTTAGGAGGATAAATATAACGAGAATGGATTTGTGGAGTTAAAAGAGACGAAACCTTGGAATAAGTAATTGATAGTGTAAAAATTTTCCGAAATGAACAAAAGTTCACTTTGGGCCTTTTCATTTCATTACAAAATAGTTAAGTGTACATGTAAATTTCTTCGATTAGTTAAACTGAAAAGTTATTAATAATATGCGTTATAATAATACTGATAAATTAAATAGAGGTGTTCAATATGAAAAAAATAGTACCAATCAGTATTTTATTATTAATTCTTCTTACCGGATGTGGCTCAAAAAATACTGAAACAGCTCAATCCACCAATGGTCAAATAATTGAAAGTAGGAATAAAAAAGAATCTTCATCTAATACAAGTGAGAATCATTCACAACAATCAACTGTTCAAAAATCAGAAGAAACAACTTCTACTCTTTCAGAAAGCAAGACAATAGAGTCTACTGTCTCAGAGAGTGAAATAACTGAAAGCGAACAGTCAACAACGATTCCAGAGGATTCAGCAACATCCTCAACAGTACCCTCGGAATCCATAAATGATCCGTTAAGTGTTTACTCAGACGAACAAATTGAATATGCACGCGTCTGGTTAACTACTAATGGTACAGCTTATAAAAATGATTTAGGTAATGCAGGTTTTACATTAAATGTTAACCATTCTCCAGCGGGTATAAAAATCAATCCTTATGACGAAAATAGCATAGTTTATCCTCAAGAGACAGTAACCTTAACCGGAAAATATGGGTATCAAGGTTTAGTTGTTTACTCTAGTAACCATGATGGTTCAATAATGTATTATCCTGTACCAAGTCACTTTCAACAGTCAGATGATCCAGTTACTATGAAGCAGGAAGAACAGAAAATACTCGATAATGCGCAAAGAATAAATATACCTACGGGAAATACAGAAGATATCCAGATGTTGATTAGTGCGATGAACATCTTTAACTAATTAAAAAATATCCTATACTAGCTTTACTGATATATTAAAAAATAATATATATAAATCATAACCACCCTTCAAAAGGGTGGTTTGCTCTAGGGCTATAAGCCCTTAACACCGGCCAGCGCCTAAAGACGCTGGCTTTCTCATTTCATGTTCAAGCCATATTGCCTTTGTCACTTTTGCCTACCTTTAAAAAGGTGTTTGTTCTACTCTCTAACCCTTAAAAGGGTCCTCGTATTCTCGAACGCTCAATTTATCTAGCGCTATATCATGTTTCTCTTGTTCTTGAATGTATTTCCTTATGGTCGCTTCATTCAATCCCACTGTGCTTACATAATATCCTTCTGCCCAAAAATGTCGATTGCCAAATTTATATTTTAAATTTGCATGTTTATCAAAAATCATCAATGCACTCTTTCCTTTAAGATAACCCATAAAACTTGACACGCTTATTTTTGGTGGGATACTCAATAATAGATGGACGTGATCTGGCATCATATGTCCTTCCAAGATTTCTACTCCCTTATACTTACATAGTCGTTTGATAATTTCTTGAATACTTGCTCGATATTGATTATAGATGATTTTTCTTCTATACTTTGGTGTGAATACAATGTGGTATTTGCACAGCCACTTTGTATGGGCTAAACTATTTGCTTTATTAGCCATTTCTTTTCCCTTCCTTTCGTTATCAATATGACCTGAACAATCATATTTTAACGATAGGAAGGGCTTTTTGGTAGAACCTTTTATTCCCCACCCGCATAGCAGGTGGTTTTCTGTTTCACTCGCTTTGCGAGCTCAACTTGGTCTAAAGACAATAATATAAACAAGTACCTTGTTAAAGAACAAGGTACTTGTTTATTGTTTGTTAGCTTAAGTGAGATTTTATTCATAATATCAATGCGTAACTGGAAGTTTAAATTTTATCGAACGAAAATCTTGGCTATTTGGGTTAAGTAAATCACGTAGATAATAGTATTCGATATCAATTGTTTGGACATTAGTGTTTTTCATATCTTCATCTAGCACAAAGTAGGCCTCGACAACACCTGTTGCGCCAACTTCTAATGGATCAGTTCCCGGTTGATTGCCTGGTTGGTTCTGCATTGTGGGATCGACATGGATGTTATCTTCTGTAGTAATCTCAAAGTTTCTGTAGAACTTCGATCCATTATTAAAATCTTTTATTGAATGGTTTGTCATGCGAATATCAAGTCTAATGATAGTATCTATAGGGTAAGCCAAGTACTCTTGTTCTTGAATGATATCATTAGGTTGCGCACTAGCTTTAATAATTTCGATAGTAACTGCAGGTTCTCCATTTAAGTAGATTGTGGCCGGATCGTTTAGACCGTGAAGTGTTGTCGTATCGTTTGTCGATTCACTCTCTGAATCTGAGTGATCAGAGGGTGTTGCGGATGATTTATCTGCTGTAGATACTGTACTAGCGATTACCGAAGAGTTTGTATTTATGGTACTTGTTGATTTGCAGCTTATTAATATAAACAAAAAAAATAAACTAATCATTGCTAAAAAAAACTTGTTTTTCATATACTCGTGAACTCCTAAGTGATAGATATAGTTTGAATACATATTATTATAACATCAATAATTTAAAGTAAAGAATAAACTAGGATGCTCACATCTGGTAAATGAAGAGAAATAAATAAGTATTATCCTAGATTATCTATAAAAGAAATATCGACTAAAAAACTTTCTCCAAGTTTTAAGTCGATATTTCTTTATATTCAGTAACTATCTATGAGAGTTGTCCTAGTCTTTTCCACTATCGTTAATGTATGAGGTGAAAAAGCTGCTGGTAACAATCAAGAGATAGACTCATATATTGGTGAAATCGCACATTTTTTTCCGATAACCTGTCGGAGTCATTTGCGTTTCGCGTTTAAACAGGCTAGTGAAGTAATTAGGGTCTTCAAAACCGGCTTCCAAGGCAATATCGATGATTTTCAAATCTGTATGCAGTAACAGGTACTCTGCTTTTTTGATGCGCATTTGATTTAAATACGTGAAAAAAGTCATACGAAAATGTTTTTTAAAAAAACGACAGAAATGCTCTTTGCTATAGCCAATATGACGACTGATTGCTTCAAGAGTGATCGTGCTTTGGTAATTTTCTTCAAGATATAGAATGATTTTTTTACAGCGATACGTGTTGAGTTTGTTTTTACTAGCAACTAACTTTGCAGGATTCACTTGAGTACTGTAGCGCGAAAAATGTTTGATCAGTAAGAACAATTGTGCTTTGATCGTCAGTTCAAAGCGAGATTCTTTCAAGGCAAATGTATCAATGATCGTGATCACTAGTTGTTGGATCTCAGAAATACTTGAGCAATCATTTGTAAAATGGATCGCTACTTGTTCTGGTGAATGGAGCAATGGATCAAGATAAGTTTGCTGGATATGATCGGAAACGCGACTTTCAATGAATGAAGCATCAAACACGATGGCAAAAAATGCACAGGCATTCATTTGATGATTGAGTGCTTCATGTAATTGATTCGCAGGAATAAACATAACCTCTCCTTCGTGAACAACGTAAGGTACTCCTTCTATTTTGACTTCCATGAGTCCTTGATAGACATAAAGAATCTCTAGTTCTCGATGCCAATGGGGGTGGATCATATTTTCCTGATGGGCTGGATGATTCGTATAGTGAACGGCAATTGGAAACAAACTATCCCCATGTTCGGTCATTTCCTTTAGCGTGGTATCAATATCTTGTTGACTAGGATTGGGGGTAAAAATATCGTTTGGACTAAACATCACATTTCCTCCATTTTGATCAATATTACAAGGTATTTTGATTAAGATAGCGATTACATACCGTTGTAAATATCAATATAATCAATTTGTTAATAAGAGGAGGAGGAATAATCATGAAGAAACAACGAGGATTTTTAATACTTGCTTTTATCATGGTGTTAGGAATTACTGGCTGCGGTACGGCACAAAGCGGGTCTTCAGATGATGGTAGTGTAACATTAGAGATTTTCAATATCAAGACAGAAACAGCCGAGCAAATGGATGCTTTGGTAGAGGATTTTGAAAAAGACCATCCGCAGATCAAGATCAACTTGACGACGGTTGGCGGGGGAACCGATGCGACAGCAGCGTTGCAATCAAAGTTTTCCTCAGGGGATGAACCAGATATCTTTATGTTGGGTGGATTAGCAGATACGCAGATTTGGCAACATAAACTCTATGATCTTGGGGAAACGACGTTAGCTAAACAAGCAATTGAGGGAACATTAGAGGGGGCTACACTCGACGATACGGTCTATGGGGTGCCGATGAATATCGAGGGATATGGCTGGTTGATCAACCAGAAGATTTTTAAACAAGCTGGCATCGATAGTGGATCGATCAACTCATTTGAGGCATTTGAAGAAGCCGTTCAATTATTGGATAGTAAAAAAGATGAACTTGGGCTACAAGGCGTATTTGGTTTTAGCGGGGCAGAAACGTGGGTATCCAGTCAATATAGTTCAAATTTTCTTGCTCCGGAGTTTGATAACAGCTTAGAAATGACCTATGAGGCACTGGAATTAAGCGTAGATTATGCCGAGCAAATGAAAAACTACACCGACTTGGTCATTAAGTACAATGCACAACCAATGGAGGCAATGGATTACAGTACATCTGTTGAAGAATTATTTGCCAGTGAAAAGGTGGCTATCATCCATCAAGGAAATTGGATCGTACCGACATTGGATAGCTTAGATGAGACGTTCACGAAAGAAAAACTAGGGATTCTTCCTATGCAGATCGAAGCATCGGGAGAAAGCAACATCGTGGCGGGGCCAGCTTGGTATTGGGGGGTCAATAAAGACAAAGACCAAGAAGTCATTGATGCGTCGATCGAATTTTTAACGTGGATGTATACGGATGAGCAGGCGATGACAGCAATCATCGATGAGTTTCAATTCATTCCGGCGTATACCAACTTTTCGAGCGAAGCGATCAATGATCCGTTATCTAAGGAAATCTATACGTATTTAAGCGAAGGTAAAACCGTTCCATGGGTCCATAATTCCTATCCAGATGGGTTTGGACAAAATATATTTGGTGTCCAGATCCAAGCGTATGCAGCCGATCGAATCTCTTGGGAGGAATTTATTGATACCTTGCAAACCAATTGGGCACAAGAAAGGAAGTAAGCGGTGAACGGTTGGTTTTTATCTAGTGAGATACAAGGAGGGTTCTCATGTTAACAAATCGCACAAAAGCTTTTTGGTTATTACTTGCACCAGCGTTATTGGCGTTAGCGATCGTTTTGTTCATTCCATTACTGACAGGTAGTTATTATTCACTGACAAACTGGAATGGCAATACAGTAGGTGAATTCGTTGGATTTGAAAACTATCTTCGGGCATTTAATGATCAAGGATTTATCGACAGTTTACTGTTTACCGCAAAATTCTCATTTTTCAGTGTGATTTTGATCAACATCGTGGCTTTAGGTCTAGCGATGTTCGTGACACAAAAATTAGGTAGATGGACGACTTTTTTCCGTACGATCTTTTTCATGCCAAATTTGATTGGAGGGATCATCCTAGGATTTATTTGGCAGTTTATTTTCAATAAAGCATTTGAAAGTCTGGCGACTATGACGGGCATTGATTTTTTTGCCGGTTGGCTGAACACGCCGGAAACGGGGTTTTGGGGGCTCATTATTTTATTTGTTTGGCAAATGAGTGGCTATATGATGCTGATCTATATCTCATTTCTCAACAATATTCCAGAAGAGATTTTGGAAGCGGCAGATATGGATGGGGCGAATCCTTTGCAAGTCTTTTTCCGTATCAAATTACCCATGTTGATGCCAGCTTTCACCGTCACTTTGTTCTTGACGTTGTCCAACGCATTTAAAATCTATGATCAAAACTTAGCACTGACACAAGGTGGTCCGTTCAATTCCACACAAATGGTGGCGATGAATATCTACAATGAAGCATTCGGGATGCGAAAGATGGGCTATGCACAGGCAAAAGCGGTGATTTTTCTGGTTATTATTGTGATCATCTCAGTGGTTCAAATCTCGCTGACACGAAAAAAGGAGGTCAGTGCATGAAGCAATCAAAAGTGAAACATCCACGACAGATTAAGAAGGCGCTACTGATTTTTAGCGGATTGGTGCTTGCTAGTCTGTGGTTTTATCCGTTTTTCTTAGTGGTGATCAATTCATTCAAAACCAAAGCAGAGATATTCCAAAACACACTCACTTTACCAACTGGGCTAACACTTGACAACTATATCGAGTCGTTCGAGCGATTGGATTTTTTCAAAAGTGCAGCTAATTCGTTACTGATAACGATCGGATCTTTAGTATTGATTGTGTTTGTTTCTTCCATGGCGGCCTATGCGTTATCGAGAAACACGAGTCGCTTAAGTTCATTTCTTTATTTTATTGTCGCAATTGGCTTATTGATTCCTTTTCAGGGAATCATGATTCCCTTAATTTCACTTTTTGGGCAAGTCAGTATGCTGAATCAGCCAGGTTTGATGGTGATGTATCTAGGATTAGCGACAAGTATGTCGACCTTTTTATATTACGGTGCTTTACGAGGGATTCCGAAATCATTAGATGAAGCGGCATTGATCGATGGGGCAAATACCTTCCAAATCTATTGGCAAGTCATTTTTCCTTTGCTGAAGCCTACGACAGTGACAGTCATCGTGTTGAATGCCTTATGGTTTTGGAATGATTATCTGTTGCCTTCATTAAGCATCAACAAAGCAGGGATGTATACAATTCCTTTACAGATGTTTTATTTCTTCGGCGAATTCAATAAGCAGTGGCACTTGGCACTGGCTGCGCTAGTGATCGTCGTCTTACCGATTATTATTTTATTTGTTGTCTTGCAAAAACATGTCGTAAAAGGCATTTCAGATGGCGCAGTGAAGTAGGAGGAAAATAAATGAAGTTTACAAACGGCTATTGGTTGGCAAAAGAAGGGTTTCATCTTGAACACCCGAACCATGTCTATGAAGCTCAAGTGAAGGAGGATAAGTTAACTCTTTTCTTGCCTTATAAACCGATCCAGACAAGAGGGGATACCTTGAATCTAGGGATGACGACCTTGTCTTTTGAATCACCAAGAGAAGATATTATCAAAGTACAACTGGTGCATCATGACAAAGCACAAACCGGTCCTCATTTTCAACTCAACAAGCAATCATCTTCGGTCATGATCGATACAGAAAATGAAAAATTTTATACGTTCCAATCAGGACAATTAGTCGCACGAGTGCCGAAAAACGCCGCATTCCAAATTGATTTTCTCGCGGAAGGGAAATGTTTGACTTCTTCTTTGCCAAAAGCACAGGCGTTGGTCAAAAGTAGTGACGGCCTGTATTACATGCGAGAACAGTTATCATTAGATCCGTATGAATATGTCTATGGCTTAGGTGAACGATTCACCCCGTTCATCAAAAATGGGCAAATCATTGATTGTTGGAATCAAGATGGCGGTACTGGTAGTGAACAAGCGTATAAAAATATCCCATTTTATTTAACGAACCAAGGGTATGGTGTCTTTGTCAATCATCCTGAAAATGTCTCATTTGAAGTTGGTTCGGAGAATGTTTCACGCACACAATTCAGTGTAGTAGGTGAACGATTGGAATACTATATCATCTATGGACCCGATATGAAAACGATCTTAAGAAAATACACTGATTTAACGGGCAAACCCGCATTGCCACCTGCATGGTCGTTTGGTTTGTGGTTATCAACTTCCTTTACGACGGACTATCGTGAAGAAACAGTCATGGGATTTATTGAAGAAATGCAGACACGAGAGATTCCGTTTGATGTCTTTCATTTTGATTGTTTTTGGATGAAAGAATTCGAGTGGTGTGGTTTTGAATGGAATCGCGAGCTGTTTCCAGATCCGCAACAACTGATTGAAAAAATCCATCAGAAGGGCTTGAAGGTCTGCGTATGGATCAACCCGTATATCGGACAAAAAGCGGCAGCCTTTCAAGAGTGTAAAGAGAAAGGCTATTTCATCAAAGATAAACATGGCGAAGTTTGGCAATGGGATCTTTGGCAAGCGGGTCAAGGAATCATTGACTTTACAAATCCAGAAGCGCGTCATTGGTACAAAGAAAGGCTGAAAGAACTCATAGAAATTGGTGTCGATTCCTTCAAGACGGATTTTGGTGAACGTATACCTACGGATGTGAATTACCACGATGGTTCTGATCCGCAAAAAATGCACAACTATTATGCGTATCTTTATAACGAAGTCGTCTTTGAATTATTAGCAGAATTACGCCCAGATGAAGCGGTCGTATTTGCTCGTTCTGCTTCGGTTGGTTCACAAAAATTCCCAGTCCATTGGGGTGGGGACAACTTATCGGAATACCCGTCCATGGCAGAATCATTAAGGGGTGGACTCTCATTTGTGTTATCCGGCTTTGGCTTCTGGAGCCATGACATTGGTGGATTTGAAGAGAATGCGACAGCGGATATTTATAAACGTTGGACACAATTCGGATTATTATCTACTCATAGTCGCTACCATGGTAATATTGAATACCGAGTACCGTGGAACTTTGGGGAAGAAGCGGTATTGGTCAGCCAACGATTTTCAAAATTAAAAAATCGCTTGATGCCTTATATCTATGAGCAAGCGGTAGAAACAGCGCAAACAGGTATCCCGATGATGCGTCCAGTGATGCTGGAATTTCCAGAAGACTATACGACGCATACGATCGATAAACAGTATATGTTCGGTGAACGGCTGTTGATTGCACCGATTTTCAATGGGCAGGGAAAGGTCACTTTTTATTTACCAGAGGGACGTTGGACGAATTATTTAGATAATCATGTATATGAAGGACAACAATGGTACACACAGACCTATGATTACTTCCACTTACCCCTCATGGTCCGTCCTAATTCATTGATCATCGAAGGTTCCGTGGATACGACCGCTGCATACGACTACACGAAAGACTTGACTGTGCACGTTTTTGAACTGACTGAAAAAGTGACGCAACAAGTGGTAGATCAACAGGGGCTTTCAGTTGGTACGATCACTGTCATACCCGAAGATGAGAGCTATCAGGTCAAGATAGAAGGGTTATCACATGTTCAAGTCGTGCTTAGAAATCGGAAAGTACAAGGATGGACGGAACATCCACTAGGCTGTTCCATCCTGGTTGAACACTAGAAGAGTCGTTTGATTTCAGACAACAAAAAAGACGAAACGACACCTTCACATCAACCAATGGGAGTAGGTAGGATGTGCGTGCTGTTTCGTCTGTTTTGTTTAGCCATCAATGGTGGTTTCCGAATGAATGGGAAATCGAAAGCGAGAAGTTACTCTCCCATCACCATGACGTGACAGGTTCGGTTTCGTACACGGTTTTGGTCAAAGTCGACGAAGTAAATATAGCCAACAGAGCCAATCTCTAATTTTCCTTCGCTCAAAATAAAACTTTCGCTTGCACCGAAAAAGGAAGAGCGGATGTGAGCATCGCCATTTAAAATCGTTGCAGGATCGGTTGGATAGTTAGGATCATCCAGACCCATCAGGAATTCTAAATGCTTCGGTCCTGGATAACGATAATTCGTGTTCTCAGATAGCTCTCTCGGAATGATTTTATCTAAAATACGATTTAGGTCTACTTGTAGAAATTCATCGCCATTAAAATCGGTATCGTGCATATACTCTTCAAAAATCACTGAGCAAGTCGTATGAGGAGATTGAACGAGACAAATACCATTCGTGATTTGACTTTTCTCAACGATTGCTTTGACCTGTTCAGTAATATTATGATAAGACACACGATTACCATTTGAAGTCAAAGTTAATTGATCTTTTGCGAATTTCATCTATTTAAGCTCCTTTTTTAGTTCTGCTACTTTCTGGATCATATTCGTCAATGTTTGAGCAGGGTCGTCAGCCGCCACTATACCGCTTGTTCCCCCAGTACCATCTGCACCGGATAATAACGCTTTTTCTACATCTTCAACAGTAGAAATCCCCGCTGCTTGTAAGAGCTGGATGTCTGGATTGATTGCGCGAACCGCATCATTGGTTGCTTTCATGTAAGAAATATCACTGGATTGACCAGTGCCAATCAACTCCGTCGGTTCACAGACCATCACATCAGGATGAAGTGTTGCCACTGCTTGTGCTTCTTCAATGGAATCTGCACAAACGATCGTAAGGATGCCTAATTCATCTGCACGTTTTACTGCTTTTGTCAGTTCGTTCACAGTCATTGGATGTTCCGCATGATTTAAAAACGTAGCAGTAACCCCAGCTTTAGCAACTGCTTCAGGAAGAATATATCCCATGCCACGTCCTACTTGAAGCCCGTCTAAATGTTGAACAGTAATGAATAAATGATCAGTTTCGTTTTTGATTCGGGCAGCATCGACATGCTGGACAGTGAATAAAATGTCAATATCGTGTTTAGCAGATAGTTCATCTGCTACCTTGGCTAAGGCAAGTGCTTGGTCGCCATATAAATAAGCTTTTGGATTAACAACAAAGAATGGGGTACGTAAGGTTCTTTTTTGCATAATTACACTCCTTTATTCATGAGAAGCTGTGTGGAAGACATTAAAATAATGCTCTAGAGTTTTAGCGATTGCTTCGTTTGCATCATGGATCAAGTCAAAGTAATTTTCTGGTTGCTTTTCACGGATCTTATCCATTGATGCTGTGATAAAGTCGGTAAAGATATTGATTTTACGAATCCCGTTGAGCGCACATTTCTCAAGATTTTCATCCCCAGAAGAAGAACCACCGTGTAACACTAAAGGAATAGCTAATGCCTCATACAGCTGTTGTAGAACATCGAAATTGATTTTAGGTGTACCTGTATAGTGACCATGGGCGGTACCGATAGATACTGCCAATGAGTCTATGCCAGTTGCTTCTGCAAATTTCACAGCTTCACTAAATTCTGTATAGATGGAGTCACTTTCCTCTGATTCCAAGCTATCTCCAGCGCCGACGTGACCGATTTCTGCCTCAACAACCACACCGAAAGGATGAGCATAATCAGCGATCGCTTTTGATCGGCGAACGTTCTCTTCGAATGAATCTTCTGATGCGTCGATCATGACCGAAGTAAATCCTAGATCGATTGCTTGCTTGATGATTGCTTCGTCTTGACCATGATCTAAATGTAAGGCGACAGGTGAAGTACTTTTTTCTGCTAAGAATTTACCAATCAAAGCGGCTTCTTCTAACGACATCATATTCATATGAGACTGGGCAAACGCCAAGATCAATGGTTTCTTTAATCGTTCAGCTGTTTTTACGTACGTTCTTGCGCTATCTAAATCGAAGAAATTGGCAGCAGGGATCGCGTAATTGTTTTTATCTGCCTGTTCAAATAATTCTTTTGTGGTAACCAGCATGTGGATTCTCCTTTATTCGTTGATTTTCTTCTCGATTTCAGCATACATCGCTTCGGTACCGATACCTGTCAACAAAGGCAGACCCATAATGACACGATCTTTGATTGAATCTGGCACGACTGTCGTACTGACAACAATGTCATATTCATCGATTTTATTCATTTCGTCGGCTACTTTTGATTGATACAACTTTACTTGCTCCGTTAGCCCTTTTTCTTTTAACCATTCTTTTACTTTGTTCGTTACAACGGTAGAAGTTGCAACACCTGTACCACACATAATCAATAATTTTTTCATTCTAGTTTCCTCCTATTCAGCTGTTTTAGCTGCTTGTTTTTTTGGTAAAATTTTGTTGACGTAGATCAATCCGAAAAGAACAACTGCACCGATGATCGCTAAACCACCCCAGCTTAAAACTTTTGTTAGTCCGACATACATCCAAGTGGTCCAAAGACCGCCTTCTGCCATCGCAGTAATCGTTGAGTTTCCTTGTAAATCAAAGTTTGCCGAACGAGCAGCTGTTGTGACTAGTGGGGCAACCCAAGATGTGATGTAAAGAATACTTACCATATAGAGTGTTCCAGCGATTACTGTTCGAATAATGTTTCCTGCAAAGACTGCAGCCATCAAACAGATCAAGAATGGAATCGTTGCTAAGTCACCAAAAGGCAAAGTTGTATTGCCGGGTAGGATAACCGCTAATAAGATCGTAATCGGCACGAGTAATAAGGAAGAAGAAAGAACAGCTGGATGACCTACAGATAACGCAGCATCCATTCCGATATAAAGTTCTCTTCCTGGGAAACGTTTTTTGACAAATTCATTGGCAGCTTCTGATATTGGAGTAAGCCCTTCCATTAATAAAGCAACCATTTTAGGCATGATCACCATAACTGCTCCAGTTTGAACCGCCAATTGACCAGTACCTGCAACATCATAGCCAGCTAAAATCCCCATCACCAAACCAATCAGAAAGCCCATTACAGTTGAATCACCAAAAACACCGAATTTCTTTTGAATCGTTTCTGGGTCAGCTTTCCAATCTTTCAATCCTGGAATACGGTCAAAAATCCAGTTCATTGGTAATGCAAAGACAAATCCTGGAGCTGCTGTTCCATGAGGGAACGTAATATTCGGGAATCCATAAAATTTGTTGATAATCGGACCTAAAATATCGCCCATCAAAAGGATCATCATCAAATAAATCACCGTTGCAGCGATTCCCATAGCGAAATCACCGGTCAAAGCAAAAATAAGTGAAGAAATAAATGCAGCATGCCAGATATTCCAGATATCAACATTCAATACTTTCGTCAAGCCGAGTAAAATCAGTACGATATTCAATACCACACCGATTGGAATAGCGAGACTCCCCAAAATCGTTCCATAAGAAATCGCTGCGGCTGCTGGCCAACCGACATCGATCGTGGTCAAGTTTAACCCTAAACGCTCAACCATGTGCTGTGCCGCTGGTCCCAAGCTGTTTCCTAGTAAGTCAATTACTAGATTCAATCCGACAAAACCAACACCAACTGTCAACGCCGAAGTAAATGCTTTTCCTGGTTTTGTTCCTAAAATGATTCCGAAAATAAAGATAAGGATAGGAAGGACAACAATCGAACCTAAATCAACAAACCACTGTAATGCGTCTAACATAAATGTTCCTCCTTAATGTAAGCCATATTTTTTGATAATCGCTAGATATTCTGTTTCTGTAGTGAGTGTTAAGAGTTCCTCTAAAACGCCAGGTTTCTGGAACATCTCAATCAATTGTTGCAACATTTCCAACTGTTCATGAGGTTCTTTCAACGCAAGCATGAACAACAATGAAACATCTATTTCTTTGTCGTTTGTGCCCATTTCAATAAATGGTAATGGTTTTTTGAGTGACATGAACGCCACTTGTGATTCATTGACATACTGGCTATCTGTATGTGGAATCGCAACGCCTATACCGTTAATGGCTAAACCTGTCGGAAATACTTCCTCACGTCGAATAATATTTTGATAGAAATCATCCGTGACACATTGTTTCTTTCGTAGTTCTTCTGATAGCTTTTGCAACGCTTCTTCTTTCGTTGCGAATGATTGATTCAATAACGCAAGTTGATGATCAAAAAACAAGCTCATTCCCTCCTCTTATAAGTCTGTGATAAAGTTCATCTGGTGTTTGACTCGCTACAATCCACTGGATTTCTTCTGAGGAATTGAACAAGTCATAAATTGAAGCGATCAATTCTTTTGCTTCGGTCATATTCTTTTCGGCGATCGCTAATAAGACGATCAATTGGATCTTCGTATCTCCCCAAGCAATCGGTGAAGCAAGTGTGACAAATGCCAATTTTGTTTCTTTCACTGTATGTGGATCAGCATGAGGGATGGCCACCCCGGTTTTTAGTCCTGTACTACCTAATTCTTCTCGATCAAATAAAGAGCGTTTAAAACCGTGGCTAACTAAGTCTTTTTCCAAGTAATCATCGGCTAAAAAAGACAAGATCGCTTCTTTTGTTGAAAAGGGCTTTTGTATATAAATGAAATCTGGGTCAAGATATTTTTTTAGTAAAGTGGGCGATTGATATTTTTTTGAATGGAATTTTTTTTCATTTTCATTCAAATTAGAAATTCTTGCTGAAATGTTTGTGATTTCCTCGGTAGTTGGTAAAGCAGACACGTACATAACAGGCGGTTCTACTTCTTCTAAAGGGATTGTTGAAATGATTAGATCAACCATTTCCAAAGAAGTATGAGAGAGTTTGTTTGATTGAATGATTTCTAAAACAGTATTCGCCGAAATGGTCTGCTTGATCCGATTGAAAATCAATTCTGAAGTGGCAAGGCCAGAGCGACAAACGATGAGGATATGATTTGTCATCTTTCGCTTTTCAAAAGCCAGTTGGAAATGAATCGTGAGAAAAGAGACTTCATCCTCTGTTAAAGAACAGCGGAATTCTTTCTCTAACTCGCTAATCGCATACTTGGTCAATGTGAACATCGTCGAATATTGTGTTTTGATACTTTTAAGCAAAGGGTTCTTGATCAACATACCAGTTTTCAGACGATGGATCATGGGTACGATATGTGAGAGCAAGGCTTGTAACAACAGTTCATCTTGTGTCAGATCAATTTTCAATAAAGTCGACATTTTATCAATGATTTGTTTTGTGGAAACAGTGATGACTGAATCAGGCTTATCCGTACTTTGGACATAAGGTTCGATCCCGTGAGCAAGTAAGAGCGAACAGATATATTGGATATCTGACTCCTGTAATGAAATAGACAAGGATTCATTAACCATTTCGGCAAATGAACGGGCAATCATATACAGTTTCATTCGTTTCAATTCATCAAAGACTAGCTGTTCTTGCTTTTCGATGTGATGATCTAAAAGAAGCCTAGATAAAAAAATCTGTAAGGATAAAGATAATGATTCTACAAAATAGTTATTAATTTGCCGTCCAATTTGCTGGATCATCCCATAAATAAACTGTTCTGTCAGGTCAATAATTCGCTCATCAAACAGCGAAGGAATAGAAGTATGTTGACTTCCTTCAGTTTCCATATATGGTTCTAAGAATGATTTGAAAACATTTTGTTGAACAGACTCATCTGCGATCAATTGCAATCCATGTGACGTTACTTTTCCTGTGATCTGTTTGGATTGGCAAAATCTTACGATGTCATCTACATCATTTTTGATTGATTGCTGGCTCACAAAAAAGTATTCAGCAAACTCATGATAACGCATGGCTTTTTCTGAAAAAAAATAGTTCCCGAATATAAACAAGCGTCGGTATTCTGGGGAGTATTCATCAAGA
This sequence comes from Enterococcus mundtii, assembly GCF_002813755.1. NCBI lineage: Bacteria > Bacillati > Bacillota > Bacilli > Lactobacillales > Enterococcaceae > Enterococcus > Enterococcus mundtii. The sequence continues at coordinate 3,122,679 of NZ_CP018061.1, forward strand.
ATGAGTTGCTCATATACCAACAAAGAACGTGCATTTTGTTTCGCTGATTCAGTACCTTCTAAGCGAATACCCTTGCGAGGTAGCTTAGTGATCACGGTACCAGTTTCTTTTATTTTTTCTTCCAAACTTGTTAAGTCGTTGTAAACTGTCTTAGGAGAGACATACAACTGTTTTTGGAAAAATGCTGCTGGTTGATACTTTTCTTGGTCTAAAAGTAGACGTAGCAACAACTTTTCCCTTTTGCTTAAACTCATCGAACCCACCTCCGGAAGCGCTTCCTTAATTCTATCTTAATGAAATTTTGTTATGTAGTAAATGATAATTAATTACCACATTAATGTGGTAGTCCTTGGTATAACAATGTTTTTTCGGTTTCAACAGACAGTTTATGAGTGAAACAAGGTAATGATAAAAGGGTACTAATTAAAGTTTAATGTTTAGCAGAATGTTTAAAAGGGAGGAGTGAGTAAAAGAGAAGGTATTGTTTCAATATTGATTTTTAGTTGTCATTGTTTGGCTTAAATAAATGCTAATAGAATTCAAGTGTATGAAAAACAAAGGCTTTAGAATGAAAAAGAGAATCGGCAAAGTGAGAAAATTAGTACTAATTTTTACTAAGAGAATTTGGACAAATCGATGTACTTATTCAAGTGGATTTTATTTTGAGCGTTCTTATTTCATACCTAAAGCTATGCGAGCGGAGCTAGAAAACATAAAGAGGAGATAGCTATTATTTTAGAGAGTGATTATCCGTACAGAAGTAGTGGTCTTTTTATGAATGATAAAGAAATCAGCGGGGAGTTGCTAAAAGAGACAGTTATCAGTGTCAAAGTTTGGGAAGAATCAATGTAATAGTTGGAATCAAAGAGATATTTAATAGAATTGGTACTTAAAGTAGCATAAAAAATAGTCTAGATGACCTATTTAGAATTGAAGTGAGCATTCAAAATAAGCCATCAAAGCTAAAAAGTATTTTTGGCTTTGATGGCTTATTATTGAAAAAATTACTTTTGGTAAATTTCATGAGGTAAAAAATTGCTAGAAAGTTTAACTGTACTTATTTTCGATTAGGTGAAAAATGGATGATATTCGAATGATAATAGTCTGTTCGAACCGTATCATTGAATTTTGTTAGAAAGTCTTCATCAACACTGAGTAGGTTAGCTAGAAAAGAAAGCTCAATATTGTATTTATCCAAAAAATCACTTAATAAAAGAAGTTGATTTTCAAAAACAAAATGAAGAAGTGCTCGAATCTTACCAGGTTGGACTATTGGAATATCTTCATCTAGAGGTTCTTTATCGCGCATATTGTATTTATTGAGTGAAGCATAAAAATATCTGTTTTCCTCGAAACTAAGTAAGCCCAACTTATACGCACGGTACTCTAAAGCAATGATTGAAACCATATATTTCATTTTCATTTCCACATAAGAGTATGGGTTCGATTTCTTCTTGATTTGCTTAAAATCATTGATAAATTCTTGTTCTGGAAGTAAGAAATAAGAGGCGAAGTCATTTGCTTCTTTTTCAATGCCCTTATGTTCCTCTTTAGAAAGACTATCCATATCAATCAATCGATGCATTAAAAGGTGTCCTAGTTCATGTGCTAAATCAAAATTTCTTCTGACAGAGGATTTTTTTCGATTTCCTAAAATAATAAAGGGGCGGTTTTCTTTCGTCCAAACACTATAGGCATCAATCTCTGCGCCCATATTTTTTTCAAGAATCGAAATTCCAGACATTTCTAATTTATACAATAATTCTTTATTGTTCTTTATATTTAATTCAATTCTAGCTTTTTCTGCTAGATGTTGAATGATCATTTTTTTATCAGTAGTTTTAGAAGCGTTATAATAATCCTTTTCAGATGCTTGTCTTAAGTGATAGATTGTTTTTGGCGGTTCTTCCACATTCGCTTCAAATACTAAAATAAAATGGCTAACAAAATCTAAATACGTTGTTTCCATCTTTGCTTTTTTTCTAGCTTCACGATCTTCTGCTCTATAGGCGATCCGTTCAATTGTGGCTATGTTTTTGATAAAAGCTTCAGTATAAAAGAATTGCGGTTTCACAAAAAAAATTTGTTTAAATTTATTTACGATCTCAAATTTAGGAACCGTATATCCATTTTCATACTGCCATATCGCTTGCTCGCTGACATTGACCAAATCAGCGAGCTCTTTTCTGGAGAGACCTTTTAACTCTCGAACAGCTTGTAATTTCTCTCCGAAAAACATGGTTAACACATCCTAACTTTTTAATTTCATTAATTTTCTTTTTCCTCTATCTCTACAGCGACAGAGAGCCCAAAAGCATTTGGTTCTCCGGAAAAGATTGTTTGATCGGTCGTTTTTTCTTCTTTGATGATCGCTACATCTTCATATGTAATCTCATAAGGGCTAGTAGCCATATAAGTGGATAAATCTTTTATCGAAACCAAACTCATTGTTTCACTATTGGGCATCATTAAGTGGATAGAGTCAATTATTTTGGTGTCGTCATTGATTTCGTATGTAACTATGTAAAAACGAGAACAAGCATGTTCAACCGCTAAAGAGCGACCTTCTTGGATCGCTTTTATTTCTTCGGGATAATTTAATTCTAATTCGATTTGCTCGGTTTTTTCTAAAAGCGTCAATCCTGTTTCTTTGAATGCGGGAAGATTAAGATCGGCTAAGTCTGTTAGGTAGTTTTTTTCTTTTTTTATCACGCCATCAAATGTTTGGCGGATTCGCCGAGAGTTCTTGACGATCAACATAAAAGTATCGGCTTCTTCATTTAGGGTGAACTGTAAATATTCCCAGGTATAGCCAGCTTTTTCAACTGTAAAATCAATGCCAACACTTTGTCCGATTTTTGCTACTTGATCATCAATATGATTCCCTTTCGTCCAAGCGTATGCACCGCTAACCAACATTTCCTTCTTCTTTGCTTTACGTTCATCAAGATAGTGTAATTATCCTTTCAAAGTGCCATCGACGATTGCTTGATAAATGCCTTCATTTAACTGGAATACGTTCATAAAACCTCCCATTTTTCAATTGATATGAGTATTATACAATAATTCAAAAAGTAAAAACATTGATTTTTCATTTTTTTTAAAGTGAATGGGGAATATGACGAACAATTCTTTTTTTAGGTTATTTCTCGAAGTTAAGAACTTTTGTCACAACCTCATGTACAATTATGACTTCAAAAAGGTATTTTTTGACTAATATCGAAAACCATCGACAGAAAATGGTATAAGTGATGTATATCCACTTGTAAGAAAGTTAAATAGTTAGCCTATGCAAAACATCTATTTTGGAGTTGATGCGAACATGAAAATCATATTAAGTAATATATTAAGAAACGTGTTACTTGCTTCATATGTGAGTTTAATTGCTGTTGGAATTGCAAAAATATTTTCAAAACAAGAATTTGTTATATTGTACCCAAGTACTATTGGATTGATTTTAGGACTAGCTACATTAGGTGAACGAAGTATTGAACAAAAACTTGGCAAGCTCAAAGTGTTTTTACTGATGTTTCTTCTGTCATATACATTTGAAAAGACATTGGAATACCTGGATAGTATAAAAATCAGTATACCGCTTCATGAGTATCTATGGATAATGTTCGCAGCCTCTTTAGGGATGTGTTTCTATTATCTAAGGAATTACTTTGTAAAGCAGAGCAAAAATTTTAACTAATTTTAGAGCGAACTAGTCAAAGATGTTATAAAAAATAGCTGTTTCTGGAATAGTATATATTCGGTTTTGATGGCATAAAATGATTATTGCTCCAGAGGCACCTTTATTAGATCATCAACAATAGAGCTGGAGTAACGAGTACCGCCGCGATCACTGTTAGAGAGAAAGAAAAAAATGGAACTACAAGCAAGGATAATAATGTTGCACATTCTCAAAATACAAACAATAAAACAAGCAACAAAAATAATAATAAAAACTTACTCCACACTGGAGAGCAAACAAACCACATATGACAACTGGTTGGAGTAGTAACATTTCTTGTTTCATTAATCTATTTAACAAGAAGAAAGAAAGTCCAATAAGATGATCTAAGTAGATAGAATATTCAATCAGCTGCTAATAGACTAAAGTTGATTTCTATTTTTTGATCAAAAAATACCAGCATGAAAATGAATTTTGTTAGAAAAAATCAAAATTTGTTGAGCTGATTAAGTGGTTCTGATATGTATAGATTCACCTTTTATGTAAAAATTAGGTAGTTGAAGTGATTGAGATGCTTAGTGAGAAACTTTAAATATGATTGAAGACTGAGAGCTTAGATACCTCTCAGTCTTTTTGTTATTCGATCCAACTTTTATTCAGCTGATTTGACAAGGTATCCATTGTTTAAGAAAAATTTTTTGAAAGGGAACTTTTTGCATGTTTTTTTGCTCTAATAGAGTAGATAAAGGTGGTGAATTTCTATTGTCAAGTGAAAAATGGCTAGTTAAAAGAGCTCAAAAAGGGGATGGGGAAGCCTTTGTAAAGTTAATAGAGCAGTATGAAAATGTTCTTTATGGGATAGCCAAAAGATATTTAGGTATAGAAGATGCAGCCGATGTTTTACAAGATACTATTTTAATTGCTTTTGAAGAAATTGGGAATTTGAAACAGCCTCAATATTTTCATACGTGGATAACAAAAATATTAATTAATCAGAGTTATAACCTGATTAAGAAAAATAATAAATTTTCCTATAACTATTCTGACAATCATCAAAAATTATTAGTAGAAGATTGTGAAGAAGGATTGGAACTTGAAAACCTTATTTCAAAGCTAGATCCGGTGTATAGAGTACCGATTTTACTTTATTATTACAGCGGTTTTTCATACAAAGAGATTAGTATTATTATTGGAGAACCATTAGGGACTGTGAAATCAAGAATTTTTAGAGGTAAAGCCTGGTTGAAAAAAGAATACACGAAAGGTGATTAAAAATATGAATGAAGATTTTGAAAAAGAATTAGCTAATCTAAAAAATAATGAAGAAAAAATACCTAGGGAAGTAAAAGAAAAAATAGATGTCGCGTACCAAAAAATCAAAACAAGTAGAAATAAGAAAAGAAGACTTGGAACAATACTAATAGCTAGTATAGCTGCGTTGGTTTTGATAGTTGTTTGCATCTCCCCAATAACACAAGCTGTTGGAAATTATTTGAAATTTGGGCAATTTACATCAAAAAAGTTAGTGGAAGAAGAATTTGTTCATCAACTAAATAGTGTTGTTAAAGACAACGAAATTGAAATCAAATTAGAAAAAGCTTACATAGACCAGAAACAATTAGGACTATATTTCATTATCAATCTTCCTAAAAAATCCAAGCTTGTGTCCTCAAGAATAGATTACTATAACCTAGGATTTTCGATCAAAGAAGATGGTAAAGTACTGTTTACAAACAACTCTACAGAAGATTCTCAAGTTGACTCGTATACATTTAATCAATATTTCGATGATTCCACAAATACTTTAGAAATTTCTTATCTAATAAATAGTTTCGAAAATGATTTTGATACTATGGAGGAACTGTCAGTTGAAATTAACAAAATAAGTGGAGTAAATCAAGGTGAAAAAGGAGCTGGGAAAGGATTTTCTAAGGTTGAAATATTAACTACGGAAGGTAATTGGCCTTTACCTGTAAATGTACAAGAAATGAAAAATTTTCAACCAATTGGTTTTACAGGTAATGTAATAGAAACTGGCAATAAAGCCTTTGGCAAAGCTTATCCTACAATGTTTGTTGTAGAAGCTGATCAGTTGAATGGTGCAAAAAATAGTATGGACATAAAACTCACCTATGAAAGTGAAGGTAAACTGAAAGAATCTAACTTATTGGAAAGTCGTTTATCTAATGAGGGTAAAGTACTTTGGTATTTTGATTTTATTGGATACGATGAGCAAGGTGTATTAAATGTCCAAATTGATGGTAAAGATGTCATTGTATTAAAAAAATAGGTGAATGAATTAGCCTTACTTTTTTACAAAGCTATATTTTTCAATAAAAACAGTGTTTTAAAAAGATAGATTATTGGTCTCATTTTTCAATGGACTTCAATTTGTGTGTTGAGTAGAACCTTTCCCATAAAATAAAGCAAGACAAAAGCTATAAAGACATATCTTTATGGTATAAACTTCTTGTTCAGAAATTTAGCTATGACACAACTATAAATAGTACATCAAAGAAACAAAGTTATTAAATGTACCTCTTTTTGTATTCCTTTAGTTACAAAACAAAAAAACCGTGGATCCCTTCATTAACAAAGGATTCACGGTTATTTTGATTATTCTATTCCCACTCCACAGTTGCTGGTGGTTTAGAGGTAATATCGTACACGATACGGTTCACGTGTGCGACTTCATTGACGATACGTACAGAGATTTTTTGTAGCACATCCCATGGGATACGTGCAAAGTCAGCTGTCATACCATCGATCGATGTGACCGCACGGATACCGACTGTGTAGTCATACGTACGACCGTCGCCCATGACACCAACAGAACGGATACCAGGTAAAACCGTGAAGTATTGCCAGATGTCACGGTCAAGACCGGCAGCGGCGATTTCTTCGCGTAAGATCATATCTGATTCACGGACGATCTCCAATTTTTCTTCAGTGATTTCACCTAAGACACGGATACCAAGACCTGGTCCAGGGAATGGTTGGCGCCAAACGATTGAGTCAGGCATACCAAGCTGTGTCCCTAGTTCGCGGACTTCGTCTTTGAATAATGTGTTCAATGGTTCGATCAATTCAAATTGCATGTCCTCAGGCAAGCCACCTACGTTGTGGTGTGATTTGATCGTTTGGGCAGTTTCTGTTCCACTTTCGATTACGTCGGTGTAAAGTGTTCCTTGTGCTAAGAAAGACACACCTTCTTCGCCGGCAAGCTTTGTTGCTTCGTCGTCAAACAAGTAGACGAACTCGTTACCGATGATTTTACGTTTTTGTTCAGGATCAGAGACACCTGCAAGTTTATTTAAGAAACGTTCTCTTGCATCTACTTTGATGATGTTCAAGCCGAATTTTCCGCCTAAGCTTTCCATGACTTGATCCGCTTCGCCTTTACGCAATAGACCATGGTCAACGAAAATCGATGTTAATTGATCACCGATCGCTTTTTGTAAAAGGACACCAACGACGCTTGAATCCACTCCGCCAGATAAACCAAGTAAGACTTTTTTATCGCCAACTTGTTCACGGATTTTTTCGATCTGCATGTCGATGAAATTGTTCATTGTCCAATTGCCTTCACAGTGACAGATGTCAAAAGCAAAATGACGTAATAATTCGATTCCGTATTCTGAATGACGGACTTCTGCGTGGAATTGGATACCGTAGAAGTTACGTTCTTTGTCTTGGATCGATGCAATTGGGCAATCGCTACTTGTAGCAACAGTTTCAAAACCTTCTGGTACTTTGGTTACTAGATCCCCATGGCTCATCCAAACGGTTTGTTGTTTTGGTGTTTGGCTGAATAGTGCCGCATCATCGGCTGTTACTTCAAGCAATGCTTTGCCGTATTCACGGTTTTTCGCAGGCTCAACAGAACCGCCAAGTTTGTACGTGATCAATTGCATACCATAACAAATACCCAACACTGGAATTCCTAAATTGAAGATTTCAGGATCAATGCCAAAAGCATTCTCATCATAGACACTGTTTGGTCCTCCAGAAAGGATGATCCCTTTCGGATTCATGGCTTTCACTTCTTCAGCTGTAATACGGTGGCTCAATAATTCAGAAAAAACACCTAAATCACGGATGCGTCGTGTAATCAATTGATTATATTGACTACCGTAATCTAGTACGATGATTTTTTCAACGTTTGTCATATCGGCAACGTTCGTCACATTTATTACCCCTATCCCTTTAAAATTTATCTCAAAATAGTTGAACTATTTTAAAATGCTAATATTTTCGCATGAAAATCGAATCGATAATATGATTTTCAGTTTTATGGAGAATTATATCGGCTCTTCCACGAGTAGGCAAGATATATTCGTTTAAATTCTTCAAATTCACATTTTTCCATACATCTCTTGCCATTTTAAACGCATCTTCACGATTACCAATGGCAAATTGGTAGTAATAGTTTTGTGGATGTTGAAAAGCTGTATCAAGTAACGCGCCAAAGCGATCCAAATACCATTTTTCGATCAATTCAGAATCTGCATCAACGTACACAGAGAAATCAAAAAAGTCACTGACGTAAATTTGTTGATTAGCTGGTAGTTGAAGCGTGTTGATTCCTTCGACGATCAAAATGTCCGGTTGTTGGATCAGTTCATATTCATCGGGAATAATATCATAGACATCGTGAGAGTAGACTGGAACTTTGGTTGTTTCTTGACCGGATTTCACTTGATTAAGAAAATCGATCAACCTTTCCATGTCATAACTTTCCGGAAATCCTTTCCGGTCCATGATACCACGTTCTTTTAAGACTTTATTCGGATATAAAAAACCATCTGTGGTGATTAGCTGGACATTTCTTCGTTTGAATGTCCGAGACAAAATCATTTGCAATAAGCGCGCGGTGGTGCTTTTACCGACTGCGACACTTCCGGCAATCCCGATAATAAACGGTGGGACTTGAGTGTATTTATGAAGGAATAACCCTTTGCTCAGAGAGAGGGATTCAAACTCTTTCATATGCAGAAAAATCAAGTGCGCAAGTGGTACATAAATGTCGCGAACATCTTGCATGGAAATACGGTCATTCAAACTTTTTATACTATCTAGTTCATCTTGTGTCAATGGAGCTTGACCATTTCGGTAAAATTCGCGCCACTCTTCTCTTGCCACACGGTAATAATTCATTGGATCATTCATACATAGCCTCCTGGATTCTCCCATCAATGGACCTATTTTAACATAAATGCGTGTCAAACCCTACCACTTAGGCGAGAAACTAAATGGTTTTTTCTCATATCAAAGGATGGAAGAATAGGCGTTCTTTCTTTTTTGATAACTGAAAAGAGGCGAAGAGAATAGAGGATTGTATAAGAAAAAAGTAACAGTTTAACTCAAAGTTAGCTGAAATAGTAGGAATAGAAGTAACATTCTGGGAAATAAAACGACACCCACCAAAAATTGAAGAACAAATTCAGTGGATGCCGCCTTACTTTTCGAAGATAAATCTCTCTGGGATCTCTTATCGGTGTTCATTTACGACATTGAAATACTTGTTTTATTTTGATTTCAGTATTTATCGTTTTGGCAAGTAATAGGTGCCAGTATCAGCAGAGCCCATCATTTGTGTAGTGTGACATGTTTGATTGAAAATCGCTTGGATTTCTTTTTCAACCTCTGGATAGAAGTAAAAGTTTTCTGATTCACTGTTTTTATAAAGATAAAAATGAATGGTTGGAAATGTTGGCAGCGAGACAAAACAAACAGGTTCAATAGCTAAAAGTTCTTGCGCAAAGGTATTGGCTAATAGCATTCCTTTTCCTTCTGTAATCATTTTCGTTGCTCCTAAACTATCTGGACAGACGATATATTTTGGTTCATTGGTCAGCTGTTTGACTACTTTTTTTGTAATCACTTGATGTTCGACATGGTCGAGTAAAAAGATAAAAGGTAACTCTTCTAGTACTTCCGCGGATAATATCCCATCTGGTTTTACAAAATAGCTACTGATTGCAACTTTAAGTTCCAAAGTGGCTAACCTTGTTTGAATGAATTTGGGGTGATCTAAGGTAGCAGAAGTAATGGCAAAGTCGATTTCTTTCTGACTTAGTTTATTTAGCAGATCCAATGAAGGAATATAACGGTAGTCGATCGTAAAGTTTTGATGCCGGCTTTGATATTTGTTTGCTTCAAAGATAAACGAAGCATCGCTTGTGCCGACACGCAAAGAAGGATAGTCTACTGATTCATTTAATGAGATATTCAATTTCTTCGCTTCCGCCAAAATCAATTCTACGGAAGGAAGGATTGCTTTTCCATGGGTACTCAATATGATCTTTTTCCCGTGACGCTCAAACAGATCTGTCCCGATTTCTTGTTCTAAACTTTTTAACGAACTACTTAACGAAGAAATACTAACATGGAGCTCTTTTGAAGCTTGTGAGAGACTATTGAAACGGGCAATCATATAGAAATATTCTAATTTTTCGATCGACATACAGCTATGCCTCCTTTATCATTCTATTCTCCTCTTAAATTTCTCATGAGCCTCTTAAAAAAACAATAGTTATGTTGAGGCGCACGTAGAGATTAAACAATCCTTAATAAATTGTGAAATAAATCACTATATAATTGAATAGTAAATGAATCCGTACAATTTATTGTTTGCTGATGGAATTGGATGTGAGTTGGTCATTAATAAATTTTTTTCTGGAAAGACAGTCATTGCTTTGTTGTAGTGGATGAAGCGAATCTCAACCAAGTAAGGAAATCGAAATAGTTGAAATAGCAATAGGGTACCAAGACAGCCATGTTTACCTAAAGCAATGTTCACCGGTTTCTTGGTGGTGCAATTTTTGCTGACAACATAAAAAAGCCTCCTTAATACATAAAGGGCGGCGTACTCAAATAAACATTGGAAAGTGTAATTTGCAATTGTGGTGCGCAATTGTAATCACGTTAATTGAGCTTTGGCTTTCTGAGACGTAAGAAACAAGTTCTAGTTATCTTGGAAAAGCCTTAATTCGACAATCCCTGCTTTACTCGTTACTGTCTCTCGACATTTCCGAGCGATAACCTATGTTCTTCAGAGTAACCTCACCTAATATGATTATTTTTTCATCCACATCATAAAGGTCAGCGGAAGTAAGAGTCAATAATACTCCTTCTTCTAATCGGGTGATCATCTCGCGATTTGTCATCATAAAGGCGGTGATATCAAAGGTTATGCTCGTCCTATTTACCCTGTTCCTACTTTCACGAAACAGATTACGCAAATACCGAAAAGGGTAAATAGAGAAATACTAAGGAATGCGATTTTTCTTTCTGTAGTGCATTAAATCGCTTGATTCTGTAAAAGAAAACCGAAGACATACAGTTTCACTTGCACCTTCTCATGGAACACGTTAGACTATGAACAACTAACAGATAAGAAGGATGGAAACTATGACGAATCATTATTATTCCGAACACCCAGAGACAGCTCATGAGTTTGACGAATGGTCATTTGAGCTAAGAGGGAAAACCTTTCAGTTCGTGACGGACTCCGGCGTGTTTTCACGTGAAACAGTTGATTATGGCTCACGTGTATTGATCGATGCCTTTGAATGGACACAGTTACCAGAAGGCAAAATTTTGGATGTTGGCTGTGGCTATGGTCCAATCGGGCTTTCGCTTGCCTATGCGAGTGAACGTTTCGTGGAAATGGTAGACATCAATGCCAGAGCGGTTGATTTAGCGCAAGGAAATGCGAAGCGAAATCAAATCAAGAATGTAGCGATTCATCAGTCAAACATTTATGAAGAGGTGACAGAAACAGATTACGCTGCAATCGTCAGCAATCCGCCGATTCGAGCAGGCAAAAAAGTCGTACATGAAATCTTGACAGGTGCGTATCCTCGTTTACGTACGGGCGGTACTTTAACGATCGTCATTCAGAAAAAACAAGGGGCACCTAGCGCACAAAAGAAAATGCAAGAAACATTTGGAAACGCAGAAATCGTGATCAAAGATAAAGGCTATTATATTATCCGAAGTGTGAAGGAAGACTAAAAACAACTGAATATAAGCAACGAAACAGTTGAAGAAATGAGTAAGGATTTCTTTAACTGTTTTTGTTTGTACAAGAAGTTGATCAATGGATGTGAAAGGAAAATGATAGTGCCAATAAAGTAATAAATAAGTAATGCAAGATAGAAAAATAACATATTATTTAATGCTTTTACATATCTAAAATAACAGTAAAAAAGCACATCGAGTTTTTTTAAAAGTCTTTAAAATCAGAGCAATTTAAATATACTAGCGTGGGTCGGTCGAGTTGTAGAGTATAGATGTTACTACACCAAATAAACGGATAGTCATCGGTGATAGGTAAATAAAGTAGGATAAGGGGAAGTGAGAGTGAACCACGAAACATAAGACATTGTTATAAAATTTATCTAGTGAATCTCTATATGAGACTCATTTACTTTTGACCAAGCCTCATTTCCTCTATCCATTTTGAAAACCATTTGGTACACTGTTAGGGAATTTACATATATAAAGGGGGAACAAAAGTGAAACTGACAATTCGAGATATTGCTGAGATGGCGGGTGTTTCAGTGACGACTGTGTCACAGATTTTAAATAATAAAGGCAGCCGTTTTAGTGAAAAGACACGAAAAAAAGTGTTGTCGATCGTAAATGAACATCATTACAAGCCAGATTATTTTGCTTCTAATGTGATCAATCGTCACTCAAAAACGATTGGTATGATCGTGCCAGATGTGACGGATTTCTTCTTTTCAAAAGTGATCGAAGGGGTTGAAAGTTATTTAAATCCCTTAGGATATGTCATCATTCTTTGTAACTCCAGACATAGTCAAGACAATGAACTGAAGTATTTAAGGGAGCTTTCTCATCGATCCGTGGATGGTTTATTGTTAGCGACGCCGAATGTATTGCCTCAAGAGTATGCCCTTGATAGTGGTTTTTATAACAACATGCCGATCATCCTAATCGATCGTGGGTTGAATCGTCGGGATAACGGTCGCTTGATCGTGAAGGAATATGAAGGCGCTTATCAAGCTGTCTCGTTATTGATCAAAAATGGTCATACTAAAATTGGTATGCTAAAAGAGACAACTGGCTATTATCAGTTAGAAGAGCGATTCAATGGTTATCGTCATGCCTTAAAAGATCATGGATTAGCGTTCAACGGTAAGTTTGTAGAAGAAGGAGATCTGACTGTTCAAGGAGGGTACGAAGCAAGTAAACGCTTGTTACGGCACAAAGATGTGACGGCGGTGTTTTGTGGCAATGATGCCATGGCAATTGGTTGTTACCAAGCAATCGATGAAATGGGCAAGCGTATTCCAGAGGATATTTCGGTCATCGGCTTTGATGGATTAAAATTGTCTGAGTATATGATCCCTAAGTTGACAACGGTCAAACAACCGAGTTTCGATATCGGTTTTTATGCAGCTCGCTTTTTGATTGATACGATTGAATTTCCACAAAGAAAAGTTCCGAACAAAGTCTTTGAAACAAAATTAATTATTCGTGAGAGCGTAAAAACATTGACAAAGGTCTAGTAGGGCGTTATATTGCTTATGTAAGTGTTTACAAAGCTGGTAAGATACATTGCGGGAAAATAGTAAACCGGTTTACTAAAGTGGTTTACCTTTTTCAAAATTCCTGTATAATACCGAATGAAGAACGAGGAGGATTACGGCATGCGGATGGTCGATTTGATCGAAAAAAAGAGAGATGGACACCAATTATCAAAGGAAGAGATTACGTACATTGTCACGAACTACACAAATGATAACATTCCTGATTACCAAATCAGCGCATTATTGATGGCTATCTTCTATCAGGATATGACCGATGAAGAAATCACTGATCTAACGTTGGCAATCGCTCATTCTGGCGATGTGATCGATTTGAGTTCCTTAGATGGGATCAAAGTCGACAAGCATTCTACCGGAGGGGTAGGGGATACAACTACCTTGATTTTAGCACCTTTAGTAGCAAGTGTAGGCGCAACTGTGGCAAAAATGTCAGGGCGTGGTCTTGGTTACACAGGTGGTACATTAGATAAGTTAGAGGCTATTCCTGGATTTCGGATCGAACTATCAGATGAAGAATTCATCCGCACCGTGAACGAAAGTAAAGTAGCGGTGATCGGCCAATCGGGCAATCTCGCTCCAGCAGATAAAAAATTGTATGCCTTGCGTGATGTGACGGCAACGGTCAACTCGATCCCATTGATTGCTAGTTCGATCATGAGTAAGAAAATCGCCGCAGGAGCGGATGCGATCGTGCTAGATGTGACGACGGGTGACGGTGCCTTCATGAAAAATATCGAAGATGCAAGACGTCTAGCGAAGACCATGACACGGATCGGCAAATTAGCCGGTCGCCAAACAGTAGCAGTGATTTCTGATATGTCTGAACCGTTGGGTGAAGCAATCGGCAACAGCTTAGAAGTCGTTGAAGCCATTGAAACACTTCAAGGGAACGGACCGGAAGATTTAGTTGAAATGTGCTATGCTTTAGGTAGTCAAATGGTCGTTTTAGCCGAAAAAGCGGCATCGATCGAAGAAGCGCGCGAAATGCTAAAAGAAGCCCTCGAATCTGGGCGAGCGCTAGCCAAATTCAAAGAAATGATCCAAAACCAAGGGGGCGACTCGACGATCGTCGATGAACCTGCGCGGTTGTTAACTGCTCGTTATATTTATGAACTGCCAGCGAAGACAACAGGTGTCGTGACAAAAATCGTTGCGAACGAATTAGGAATCGCAGCAATGATGCTTGGTGCAGGACGTAAAACGAAAGAAGATTCGATCGATCATGCTGTTGGTTTGCGATTGAATAAGAAAATCGGTGATAAAGTAGAAACTGGCGAATCGCTATTGACGATCTATAGTAATGAAGAAGACATTTCGCCAGTGATCGACTTGTTATATAAAAATATTGAAATCGGTGATACGGCTGAACAGCCTATCTTGATTCATGACATCATTACAGAGTAAAAGGAGAAGAGACATGGAATTAAATCGAATGATCGACCACACAATTCTAAAAGCAGATGCAACAAAAGCAGATGTGATGCGCATTATTGAGGAAGCAAAAAAACATCATTTCTATTCAGTATGTATCAATCCAACATGGGTTGCCTTGGCGAAAGAGGAATTACAAGGTGAGCCAGTCGCTGTTTGTACCGTTATTGGTTTCCCATTAGGAGCAAATACAGCCGCAACAAAGGCATTTGAAACAACGAATGCGATCGAAAATGGCGCAGATGAAGTGGATATGGTCATCAATATCGGTGCCTTGAAATCTGAACAAGACGATGTCGTGAAAAAAGATATCGAAGCCGTAGTCGAAGCTGCAAAAGATCGTGCGTTAGTTAAAGTAATTATTGAAACAGCCTTGTTAGAACAGGCGGAAATCATCAAAGCTTGCGAATTAGCGAAAGCTGCAGGAGCTGATTTTGTGAAAACATCTACTGGGTTCTCAACAGGTGGCGCGAAAGTGGAAGATATTCGCTTGATGCGTGAAACGGTTGGTCCAGAAATGGGCGTCAAAGCTTCAGGAGGTATCCACAATGAAGCAGAAGCCATTGCGATGATCGAAGCCGGTGCAACACGAATCGGTACAAGTGCTGGTGTGTCAATCATGTCCGGTTCAACTGGCGAAGGCTATTAATATTCTAAGGAGAAAAAGATGTCAGAAATCAAACAAGAATGGATCGATATCGCTATCGACGCTTTGGATAAAGCGTATGTGCCTTATTCCAAATTTCCAGTAGGTGCTTGTTTAGTGACAGCATCTGGGAAAACCTATCAAGGATTGAATATCGAAAATGCGTCATTTGGCTTAACGAATTGCGCAGAACGTACTGCGTTTTTTAAAGCAGTATCTGAAAAAGAAATGGACTTTACACATCTAGTCGTTGCAGGTCATACACCTGAGCCGATTTCTCCATGTGGTGCTTGTCGCCAAGTAATGGCAGAATTTTGTGACCCAGAGATGCCAGTCACGTTGGTTGGCGACAATGGTGTGGCGAAAACGATGACGGTAAGAGAGTTATTACCTTACGCATTTTCAGAAAAAGATTTATAAATTATGTTCAATTCAGTCAGCTGACTGTTGAAAAAACAACTACTTTTAGGGGGCTTTACAGAAATGAAAAAAGCAAAATTATTTGGTTTAGGTGCTATCGCACTATCAGCAGGCTTACTTTTAAGCGCATGCGGTAACGGCGGTTCAGATTCTACTGATTCAACCGGTGGAAACAGTGCATCAGGAACAGCAACTGCAGCATTGATTACAGATACAGGTGGCGTCGACGACCGTTCATTCAACCAGTCAGCTTGGGAAGGGTTAGAAGATTGGGGTAAAGAGCAAGGCTTGTCACGTGGAAACGATGGCTTCCAATATTTCCAATCTGCCAATGAATCAGACTATATCCCAAATATCGATCAAGCGTTAAACGCTGGCTTCAAAACAATTTTTGGGATTGGGTTTAAATTGAAACCTGCAATCGAAGAACAAGCAACAAGTAACCCTGAAACAAACTTTGCAATCATTGATGATGTGATCGAAGGAAAAGACAACGTCGTTTCAGCAACATTCAAAGATAACGAAGCTTCTTATCTTGCTGGAGTTGCAGCAGCTTACACAACTGAAACAAATGTGGTTGGATTTATCGGTGGTGTTAAAGGTGAAGTAATCGACCGTTTTGAAGCTGGTTTTAATGCCGGAGTTAAAGCAGGTGCTGAAGCGTTGAACAAAGAAATCGAAGTATTGAACCAATATGCAGGTGATTTCTCAGCTCCAGATAAAGGACGTTCAATCGCACAAGGTATGTACGCACAAAATGCTGACATCATTTTCCATGCTTCAGGTGGGACAGGTAACGGTGTCTTCCAAGAAGCAAAATCATTAAATGAATCAGGCGACAAAACAGTTTGGGTAATCGGTGTTGACCGTGACCAATCTGACGAAGGAAACTACACATTGAATGGTGAAGACAAAAACTTCACATTGACATCAACACTTAAAGGTGTAGGAACAGTTGTAAAAGATTTAGCTCAACAATCAGCAGACGGTAACTTCCCTGGTGGCGAACACACTGTTTATGGTTTGAAAGAAGATGGTGTCGGTATCACTGAAGGCCAACTTTCTGATGAAGCGAAAAAAGCAGTAGATGAAGCAAAAGAAAAAATCATTTCAGGTGATATCGAAGTTCCTGAAACTCCTGAAAGCTAATAAATACCATTTCTATAGCCTTGTTGGACAATTGTTTAACAGGGCTATCGTTTAGTTATCTACTTAATGTTGTTTTTTTATGCAAGTTGCTAGGTACCCCGATTTGGATAAGGGAACAACTTGTAACAAGTAGCTTAGCTCCTTGGATTTTGGTTACTCGATGAGCGACGTTTTGTGAACGATCGTCATCGTCCCTTTTATTTTTTAAACAATGTCGTCTGGATATAAATTGTTAGGATGTGAAAAATGTGGATCAAGAAAATATTGTCATCGAAATGCGAAATATCACGAAACAATTCGGTACTTTCAAAGCAAATGACAACATCAACCTTCAAGTGAAAGCAGGAGAAATCCATGCCTTGCTTGGTGAAAATGGTGCAGGTAAATCAACGTTAATGAATGTTTTATCCGGTCTTTTAGAGCCAACATCAGGTGAGATTTTGATGCACGGCAAAGAAGTAAACATCACGAGCCCGACGAAAGCCAATCAATTAGGGATCGGAATGGTGCATCAACACTTTATGTTAGTCGATGCATTCACAGTAACAGAAAATATCGTACTAGGTAGTGAGCCAAGTACAGGCGGTATCTTGAACCGCAAGAAAGCCCGTGAAGAAATCAAACGATTATCTGAACAATACGGCTTAGCAGTGAATCCGGATGCGTACGTTCGTGATATTTCTGTCGGTATGGAACAACGTGTGGAGATTTTAAAAACACTCTATCGTGGGGCAGATGTCTTGATCTTTGATGAGCCAACAGCCGTACTGACGCCGCAAGAAATCGATGAATTGATCGTGATCATGAAAGAGTTAGTCAAAGAAGGAAAGTCGATCATTTTGATCACACATAAATTAGATGAGATCAAAGCAGTTGCCGATCGTTGTACGGTCATTCGCCGTGGTCAAGGAATCGGAACGGTCAATGTGAAAGATGTTTCTTCGCAACAGTTAGCCGATATGATGGTCGGAAGAACCGTCTCATTCAAAACAATGAAAAAAGAAGCACGTCCACAAGAAGTGGTGCTTTCTGTTGAAAATCTTGTAGTTAAAGAAAACCGGGGATTAGAAGCAGTGAAAGATTTGAGTCTGGAAGTCCGAGCAGGTGAAGTCTTAGGTATTGCTGGAATCGATGGAAATGGACAATCGGAGTTGATCCAAGCGTTAACTGGTTTACGTAGAGTAGAAAGTGGAACGATTCGTTTGAAAGACGAAGAGATCACGAATAAAAAACCACGTAAAATCACTGAATCTGGGCTAGGACATGTGCCAGAAGATCGACATAAATATGGCTTGGTCCTTGATATGACTTTATCTGAAAATATTGCCATGCAAACCTACTATCAAAAACCGTATAGTAAAAATGGTCTGTTGAATTATGGTGTGATGAATGAACATGCGAGAGATTTAATCGATGAGTATGATGTGCGGACAACGAACGAATTAGTTCCAGCGAAAGCTTTATCTGGTGGGAACCAACAAAAAGCCATCATTGCACGTGAGATCGATCGTGACCCTGATCTACTGATCGTTGCGAATCCAACACGTGGATTAGATGTTGGTGCGATCGAGTTTATCCATAAACGTTTGATTGAGCAACGTGATAAGTTCAAAGCAGTTTTATTGGTTAGTTTTGAATTAGAAGAAATTTTAAATGTGTCCGATCGTATTGCGGTAATCCATCAAGGAAAAATCGTCGGGATCGTTGATCCAAAAGAAACATCTGAAAACGAGCTAGGTCTATTGATGGCGGGTTATACTTTAGAAGAAGCACGTAGAGAGTTAGAAAAGGTTGGTGACACACATGAATGATCGTAGCGAAAGGTTCCGTAATCTGCTAGTGCCTATATTTTCGGTTATTTTAGGGTTGATTCTAGGTGCTATTTTGATGGTTGCCTTTGGTTACCATCCAATCCAAGGATATTCTTCCATGTTGAATGCTTCGTTAGGTTCACAACGAAGTATCGGTGAAACATTAAGACAAGCAACACCTTTGATTTTTACAGCCTTAGGTTTTTCTGTTGCAAATTCAGCCGGATTCTTTAATATCGGGCTTTCTGGACAAGCACTTTGTGGTTGGATCATAAGCATTTGGACCGCATTAGCTTTTCCAGATCTACCAAAAATCATTCTCTTGCCAATGTGCGTGATTTTAGGTGCACTTGCTGGGGCAATGGCCGCAGCTATTCCAGGATTGTTACGTGCGTTCTTTGGAACAAGTGAAGTTATCGTAACAATCATGATGAATTATATTTTGCTCTATTTAAGTACGTATACACTTCATGAAATAATGCCTGAATCTTATCGTTCAAGTTTAGACTCTTCAAATATGATCAGTGAGAATGCTTCCTTACGTATTCCTTGGCTAACGCAGATGTTTGGAGGCTCTCGTGTGAATGGCGGACTCTTCTTGGCACTGATTGCGTTAGTGGTTGTATGGATCGTTATGAAGAAAACAACCTTAGGCTTTGAGATCCGTTCTGTTGGATTGAATCCATACGCCTCTGAATATGCGGGAATGAGTAGTAAACGAACAATTGTCTTATCCATGGTTATTTCTGGTGGATTAGCTGGACTAGGTGGTGTGGTCGAAGGACTAGGAACATACCAAAACTTCTTCGTTCAAACAACTTCATTATCCATCGGGTTTGACGGTATGGCCGTGTCATTATTAGGTTCTGGTTCTGCCATTGGGATTTTGTTATCTGCGCTATTATTCAGTGTCCTAAAAATCGGTGGATTAGGGATGCAGACCGGTGCTGGGGTACCGTTTGAAATCGTCAATGTATCGATTGCCTTGATCATCTTCTTCGTGGGGATCAACTTCTTGATTCGTTTCCTTATGGCGAAATTCTTCCAAGGGAAAAAACAAGAGGAAATCGTCGCAACGATTGAAACGAAACCAAATCATCAAAATCAAGAAGGAGGAGAGCTGTAATGTCAACAGTAGAACTGATTTCCTTGATCCTTACATCAACACTTGTTTATTCAACACCGTTGATTTTAACCTCCTTAGGCGGAACGTTTTCTGAACGAAGCGGGATCGTCAACGTTGGGTTAGAAGGCATCATGGTGATGGGGGCGTTTAGTGCGGTCGTCTTCAACTTGACGATGAGTGACACATTAGGCTCAATGACTCCTTGGATTGCTATTTTAGTCGGTGGCGTGGTTGGTGTTCTCTTTTCCTTGATCCATGCAGTCGCAACGATCAGCTTGCGCGCAGACCATATCATCAGCGGAACGGTCATCAATTTGATGGCACCTGCTTTAGGTGTATTTTTGATCAAAGCATGGTATGGTAAAGGACAAACAGACAATATCTCACAAAACTTAGGTTACTTTTCATTTCCTGGATTATCTGAGATTCCAGTGATTGGTCAAATTTTCTTTAGAAATACATTTTTACCAGCGTATTGTGCGATTTTAATTGCTGTTATCGCATGGTTCGTCATCTTCAAAACTAAATTTGGTTTACGTTTACGTTCTGTTGGGGAAAATCCTCAAGCTGCAGATACACTAGGGATCAATGTATATGCGATGCGCTATTCAGGTGTCTTGATTTCTGGTCTTCTTGGAGGAATGGGTGGAGCTGTTTTTGCTCAATCGATCTCTGGGAACTTTTCAGCAGGAACGATTGTCGGTCAAGGGTTCATCTCAATGGCTGCAATGATTTTTGGTAAGTGGAATCCACTAGGTGCGATGGGTGCATCCTTATTCTTTGGTTTTGCACAAAGTTTGAGTATCATCGGCGCGCAATTACCAGTTATTTCTTCAATTCCACCAGTTTTACTACAGATTGCGCCTTATCTATTAACAATTATCGTTTTAGTGGCGTTCTTAGGTAAAGCATCTGGACCAAAAGCCAACGGTAAGAATTATATAAAATCCAAATAATCGTTTAGTGATTAAAAAGGGCGGGTTACGGGAAGTTTTTTTCGGCTCGCCCTTTTTACTTTATAAAGAAAATAAATAGAAAGAAGGAATACTCATGTTTAAACGCGTACATTTGATCGTCATGGATTCAGTCGGAATCGGAGAAGCACCTGATGCTGAAAAATTCGGAGATAAAGGTTCGGATACATTAGGTCATATTGCTAAAGAAGCTGGGTTGACGATACCGAATTTGGAGCAACTTGGATTAGGAACGATTCGTCCTTTAGAAGGGGTCGAAGCAGTGCAAGATCATCAAGGGTATGCGACAAAATTGGAAGAAGTTTCTGTCGGCAAAGATACAATGACAGGACATTGGGAAATCATGGGCTTGAATATCAAAACACCATTTCGTGTTTTTCCAAACGGCTTCCCTGATGAATTATTGAAGAAAATCGAAGACTTCTCTGGACGTAAAATTGTTTGTAACGAACCTTATAGCGGAACAGCAGTCATTGACGACTTTGGTGAACATCAAATGAAAACCGGCGACTTGATCGTTTATACGTCAGCTGATCCAGTGTTACAAATTGCTGCACATGAGGAAATTATTCCTTTAGAAGAACTTTATCGGATTTGCGAATATGTTCGTGAAATTACAAAAGATGATCCTTATATGATCGGTCGGATCATTGCCCGTCCATATCTTGGTGAGCCAGGTAACTTTACGCGAACAAGCAACCGTCACGATTACGCATTAGATCCATTTGGACATACGGTTTTAGACTCATTGAAAGAAGCCGGCAAAGATGTTATTGCAGTCGGTAAGATCAATGATATTTTCAATGGTCAAGGCATCACCGATTCTGTTCGTACGAAAAGCAATATGGACGGTGTGGATCAATTATTGAATGTCATGAAACAAGACTTCACT
Source organism: Enterococcus mundtii (assembly GCF_002813755.1). Lineage (NCBI taxonomy): Bacteria > Bacillati > Bacillota > Bacilli > Lactobacillales > Enterococcaceae > Enterococcus > Enterococcus mundtii. The sequence continues at coordinate 3,144,382 of NZ_CP018061.1, forward strand.
GGGTTGAGTTTTACAAACTTAGTCGATTTTGATGCGTTATACGGTCATCGTCGCGATGTGGTTGGTTATGCGCGTGCCATTGAAGATTTTGATTTGCGTATTCCAGAATTATTAGATGCAATGGCTGATGATGATCTATTATTGATCACCGCTGACCATGGGAATGATCCAACTTTCACTGGTACCGACCATACTCGCGAATATGTGCCACTACTTGCTTATAGTAAACAAATGAGTGGGCAAGGTAGTTTACCACAAGGTTATTATGCGGATATCTCTGCAACGATTGCCGAAAACTTTGACGTAGCAGCAACTGAAAATGGCGAAAGCTTTTTAAAACTATTGAAATAACGACGTGCATCATCCATCAATGAATCATCATTGGCTTTATTATGTAAGATAGAATAATCAAAATTTTATATATAGGAGAAAAACAATGAAATTAAATGAGATGTTACAAGAGACGACTGCGTTTATCAAAAGCAAAGGTGTCGGAACGATCGATTTTGGCATGATCTTAGGTTCAGGTTTAGGTGAATTAGCAGAGGAGATTGAAGAAGCAATCGTGATTCCTTATGATAAGATTCCGTTCTTTCCAACTTCGACAGTCGTTGGACATGCAGGTCAACTTGTTTACGGAACGCTTTCAGGCAAAAAAGTATTGGCGATGCAAGGACGTTTCCATTTTTATGAAGGTCATTCGATGCAAACAGTCACTTATCCTGTACGAGTGATGGCTGCGTTAGGCGCGCATTCAGTTGTTGTGACCAATGCGTGTGGTGGCGTGAATGAATCATTTGCACCAGGTGATTTGATGCTGATCACGGATCATATCAACTTTACAGGTCAAAATCCATTGATTGGACCTAATGATGAAGAAATGGGTCCTCGTTTCCCTGATATGAGTGAAGCTTACACAAAAGCGTATCGTGAAATGGCAAAAGCAGCAGCGACATCATTAGACGTAGAATTAAAAGAAGGCGTGTATATGGGCTATTCTGGTCCAACTTATGAAACACCCGCTGAGATTCGTATGTCTCGCGTGATGGGAGCAGATGCAGTGGGCATGTCGACTGTACCAGAAGTCATTGTTGCAGCTCATAGCGGGTTGAAGGTCTTAGGAATTTCTTGTATCACCAACTTGGCTGCTGGTATGCAAGCAAACTTGAATCACGAAGAAGTCGTTGAAACAACTGAGAGAGTCAAACAAACATTTAAATCATTGATCAAAGAAACACTTTCTTTACTATAAAAAATTGATTGAGAGGTCTGGAAATGAGTGTTCATATTGAAGCAAAACCAGGAGAGATCGCAGACAAGATTTTACTTCCTGGCGATCCACTAAGAGCGAAGTATATTGCAGAAACTTTTTTAGAGAATCCCGTTTGCTATAACCAAGTACGCGGTATGCTTGGTTATACTGGAACGTATAAAGGCGAAAGAGTCTCTGTTCAAGGAACAGGAATGGGTATGCCTTCAGCGATGATCTATGCGCATGAGTTGGTCAATTCCTATGACGTAAAAAAATTGATTCGTGTTGGCACGTGCGGTGCCTTGTCAAAAGACGTACACGTTCGCGACTTGGTGTTAGCACAAGGAGCTGCGACTAGTTCTTCCATGATTGAGAAGGATTTCAACGCCTTCCACTTTCCACCAATCTGTGATTTTGACTTGTTGTTAAAAGCATACGAAGTAGCGAAAGAAAAGGGTTTTACTACACACGTCGGCAATGTACTATCAGAAGATTCTTTCTACAAAGACGATTTGACAGAAACATTCAAGTTAGCAGAACTTGGTGTGATGGGCGTGGAAATGGAAGCTGCTGCGTTGTATTATCTAGGTGCAAAATACCACGTGCAAACACTAGCGATCATGACGGTCAGTGACCATCTGATCACCGGTGAAGAAACAACTGCCAGCGAACGTCAGACAACATTCAATGACATGATTGAAGTAGGATTGGAAACGGCGATTCAAGGATAAAGTAATAATTAAACAGCAAGAAAGTGTGACTGCCTAAACTTCTATTAATAGAAAATTGGCAGTCACATTTTTTCGCAGAAACTGTCTCACATAACCTGAAATCAATGGCAACCGTTGTTTCAGTTACTTCGAGAGTCCTTCTAAAGTCAACCATTTGAATGTCTAAAATGTGAATCGACATTCCTTCCGTTGCAGACGAATGGCACAATCTTAACCAAATAAAAAAGAACAGAAAGAAGCGAGTTACGCTCTTTCTGTTCCGAACTAGGCACCAACAGGATGTGACAAATGAGTCATATCCTGGTGGTGGCTTCGTCTAGATGAATACCTTAATCATTTATTTGCTCACGTAATATGGTATGATTTATGGTCATTTATGATTAAAACAAATCTGCTCCAATAGTATATGATTCTAACAATACTCGTCCTGGTAAATGTTGTCCTGGGTGTCCAGGTACTCTATGAACTTGGATGACTTGACCTGCAGTACCAGCAATGGTTTGTCGTATTTGGATGTTGCCATCAATGAATCTTCTAGAGGAATAGTAATTGATTCCATTATGTGTCTCAAAAAGATATCTTCCATCAACAGTTACGACTAGTCTTTCTCGGCTGTTGAAACGGTCCTCATCTAAAGTTAAGTAGGCAAATGCCAGATGGCCTTCTCTCCCTACAGATAACAAGCTTGTTTCTGTTACGCCTGTTTCCACTTGGATATTGTCATATTTCGCCCAACCAGTCCATGTAGAGGCGAAGCGCACAAGGTATGTATTTTCAGCGTCTGGAGTCGTAAAGGTAAGTTTGCCACGTTCCCAGTCCTCATTATTATGTTCAACGCGCTCTAATACATCGAAACCGACACCATGATTCATGATCCCTAATTCAACACGTCCTGGTGCTGATTCGCTTGCTGCAACATCATAACTGAATGTATACGTTGTATTTGGTTTTAGAGTGACATACTGATGAACGTTTTCACCATTTGTTGCTAATGCAAAGTTATTACCATTAACTGTTTGAAGTGTGGGATTATTTGAATCTGGATCACTAACGATCCAACGATCAAACCCGTCATTAAAGTCACCATTATGGATATATAATTGTTGCTCAATGGCCTGTTTGCTTGTACTAACGATGTCAGTTGTTGATAGACTTGTTGCGAATGTCGAAACTGGCCCTCCTAGACTTAAAACTACCATTCCTGCTGCCATCATTTTCTTGAAATTGTTTGTAATCATCTTGTATCTCCTCACTATATATATTTTTTTATTTTGTATTTTCTATGTAAGATTCAAATACGATCATCTCTTTGTATCTTACAAATTAATCATAACCGAGAAAATAGCGACTGTGTAAACGCTTTTTTCTCGATAACGTTGATTATTAGAAAAAAATGATAAAATAAAAAGAGTTATAAGGTTGATTTTTATCTAAATTTCATTTATTAGTAACATAAGAAAAGATGGAGAGTTGTGGTGATAGCTCATACAAATGAAAACTTCCTCTTAGAAATAGGATACAAGAATGAGAGGTAAATAATCTTCTACAAAAGCTGTTCACTCCACATATGAACGATTGTCTGGCTGATTCTTCAATGGACATTAGGTTAAAGGGCATTGAAATGGAAGCAGTATTGTGATGCTGTCTAGATATAAACTACAAAGTACAAACATTAGCGATCATAACTGTCAGTGGAAAAAAGTGGAATATTCTTACATAGTAAGTGAATAAATTAAAGGAGAAAGATGAGAAGGCCACAAAATGATGGTGTTGTTATTTTCTGTCATAGTGATTGCCCCAATAAGAGAAGAATTAGTGTACCGTTACCTATTTTTGAGTATAACTGATTCTAATTGGTTAAAATTAGTGTATGGGCTGGTTTCAACAGGATTCTTTTTCTATGGGCATAGCTTTACATATGGTGGAAATCTATACGCAATGACTCAAGTTCTATTTTTGACTTTAGCTACAACCTATCTATACGTGAAAACCAACAATATATTACCTGCTATTATGTTACATAGCTCATATAATCTATTTCTCCTCTCGCTATCTATTGCCCAATAAAAAGCCCAACCTAGAAAGAATAGCTAGGCTGGACTGTTAGTAAAATGTCTTACATAACGAATAAGGTATACAGAACTAATTGGAGTCTACTATATTTTGTCTCCTTGCCTCGCTTTATCTTGTAATAGTAATAGCTGTATGGTGCGAAGAGATAAACTACCACTATTAAAATCGTTCCTAAGATCATAGCTTTTGAAAAAGGAGTTGCTCAGAATTTGTCCATTGTTCATGCGCAATTGGTGTGACAGGGAATAAACCAAACGTTCTTTTTTCTCTCCATGCTACGCCTTCCCTCTTAATTTATTCAAACAGTACTTACTATTATGATCATTAGTTATTATGTAAATTGATGTCACTCGCATTAGATAGCTAAGACTGCCGTCTATCCAATATCTAAAAAAACAGCCCCTTCATCTCTTACAATAAGTAGGAAAGGATGGGGCTGTCTTGTTTATAATAGAGTGTCTATTATAAGTAGTATTTTTTGATGACAGTCAAGTCGTCGTTTAATTCATAAACAAGTGGTTGACCTGTTGGAATTTCAAGATCCATGATGTCTTCATCAGAGATTCCTTCGATGTGTTTTGCTAATGCACGTAAAGAGTTACCATGTGCAGCAACTAAGACAGTTTTGTTGTCTAACAAAGCTGGTGCAATTTCGTCTTGCCAGAATGGCAATGCGCGTTCTAAAGTAACTTTCAAGTTTTCTCCACCAGGTACGTCGCGTTTGTCTAACATTGCATAACGACGATCGTTTGCTGCTGAACCTTCATCAGTTGCTTCCATTAATGGAGGAAGAGTGTCATATGAACGACGCCAGATGTGAACTTGTTCGTCACCGTATTTTTCTGCTGTTTCTTTTTTATTTAATCCTTGTAATTTACCATAATGACGTTCGTTCAAGCGCCATGATTTGATTTGTGGTACCCAAAGTTGATCTGAGTATTCTAAAATCAAGTTACAAGTTTTGATGGCACGAGTTAATACAGAAGTATAAGCAACATCAAATTCGATTCCAGCTTCTTTGATTTTACGTCCGCCTTCTTTTGCTTCTTCGATTCCTTCTGGTGCTAGGTTTACATCTGCCCAACCAGTAAATTGGTTCAATGCATTCCATTCGCTAAGACCGTGACGAGAAAAAACTAATTTTGGCATGTTTAACTCTCCTTTAAAATAAGTGTTATTTCTGAAAATTTCAGTTCTGCCTTATTGTACAATGTTTTTCATAAGATTTCCATTGTAAAATGAAAGCTGTTTGTTTAAAAGACCACAGACGAACTAAAAAAAAGGCTGTAAACAAGCGTTATTACAGAGCTTTCACTCAAAAAACTTGTTTGACAACCTTTTTATCTATTAAGTAAAATAATTTCTGTTTGTTAAGTGTGGGTTCTTTCGATCAATTATTGAAATCAACGGGTTTATACTTGCTAATTAATTGAATAATTGCTGAAGCTCTTTTTCAGGTAGGTTGATATATTTGTAGCAAGTACCGACTGAAACTCCACATTTTGAAGAAATAAATTGGATCGTTTCTTTCTTTTCATAGTAGAGCCGACGAATTTTTTTGATTGTTTTGGCATCGATTTTTGGTCGTCCGCCGATTTTTCCTTTTTTACGTGCTTCATCTAATCCGATCAGCGTGCGTTCTTTGATCAATGCACACTCCATCTCAGCTAATCCTTCCATTAATTGGAAGTAGACCGTCCCCATAGGTTCGCGAGTATCGATTTTTTCTGTGATGCTGACTAGATGTAACCCACGGTCTTTAAATAATTTCGTGAATTCTGTTAGTTGTCTTGTCGATTTTCCTAGATGATGAAGCTGGCAAATCACTAATGTATCGCCTTGCTCCATTTTTTCGATGACTTTTTCTAAACAAATGGCGTCAGATAAACTGTCTTTTTGACCATACGTTTCGTGAAAAATTTCGTGACAACCAAAATCAGAGAGTTTTTGCATTTGAGCCGTCAAATCGACATCATTGATAGTTGTACGTGCATAACCGATAATCTTCATGGTGATTCCTTTCTAGCAAAGTTTTCTAAGTGTTTGAGACAAGTAAAAATGTAGCATAAAGTAACTGAAAAAGATAGTTTTTTTAGGCATTTTCAACGAATCTCTTTCGCATTATTTTTGAAAGGGAGTATCGAGTACAGACACGCCATTTTCAGAGGCAACGACAACCTTTGAAACCATATTTAAAAACAAGCCGTGTTCGACGACACCGACTAATTGATCCAAATAAGTCGCTAATTTTTCGGGATCCTCGATTCGTTCTAAATGAAGGTCAATAATATAATGCCCACTATCTGTTACGACGGTCTCCCCAGTTTCTGTGTGACGTAATACAGGCTGATAGTTTTTTTCTTCAAAAAGACGCATCAGTTGTTGAGAACCATAAGGGATGACTTCGACAGGGAGTGGAAAGCGCCCTAGTTGATCCACCATTTTTGATCCATCGACGATCCAGATCGTTTGTTTTGAATAAGATGCAACAATCTTTTCAAATAAAAGAGCAGCACCGCCACCTTTGATTCCCTGAAAATCGGCACTGATTTCATCGGCACCATCGATCGTCAAATCGACGACTGGGACTTCATCAATACTTTTCAAAGGGATACCTAAGCTTTCTGCTTGTGCTTTTGTACCGCTAGAAGTAGTGACACCAGTGATTTTCAATCCTTCTTCGCGCATGCGTCGGCCAATTTCTTCTACCATATAATAGGCAGTAGAACCAGTTCCAAGTCCAACGATCATGCCATCTTCAACAAATTCTGCCGCTTTAATGCCTACTAATTGCTTTAAGTTCATTTCTATCCCTCCAGCATTTTTATAGCTCTTTAACTGCTATTTTATCTTGATTTAATCGAAAAAGATAGGGAGCATAACACAATTTTTATAGGATCGAAAAAAATGTATATGTTTGGTTGACATTCTTTTTTATCCGTGATATTCTAACCAAGGTGCTTTATCTACAGGTCTCTGTTAAGAGACGTGCTGACTGTTTATCAAAGCATATTTGATAAAGATGCATAACTGCATTTATTTTTTATCGCAAAAAAAGAACCACCTGGATGTGTGGAACTAGATGTGAATCGTGGGAAGGAGGAACTAGGAATGCCTACAATTAACCAATTAGTACGTAAACCTCGTAAATCAAAGGTGGAAAAATCTAATTCACCTGCTTTGAACAAAGGATATAACAGCTTTAAGAAAACTCAAACAAACGTGAACTCTCCTCAAAAACGTGGGGTAGCTACACGTGTGGGAACAATGACACCTAAAAAACCGAACTCAGCTTTACGTAAATATGCTCGTGTTCGTTTGTCAAACTTAATTGAAGTTACTGCTTATATCCCAGGGATTGGTCACAATTTACAAGAGCATAGCGTGGTACTATTACGCGGTGGACGTGTAAAAGACTTACCAGGGGTACGTTATCATATCGTTCGTGGTGCACTAGATACTGCTGGTGTGAACGACCGTAAACAAAGCCGTTCTAAATACGGTACGAAAAGACCTAAAGCTTAATTTTAATTATTTACTACAAATGAAAATCGAACCTACTATATAATAGTCGTTCGATCAACTATGAAGAATATTTCGGAAGGAGGAGTTACGGATGCCACGTAAAGGTCCTGTTGCAAAACGTGATGTTTTACCAGATCCTATTTATAACTCAAAATTAGTAACTCGCTTGATCAACCGTGTAATGGTTGATGGAAAACGCGGTGTTGCTGCTAATATTATCTATAATGCCTTTGATTTGATCAAAGAATCTACAGGTAACGATCCATTAGAAGTGTTTGAACAAGCAATGAACAATGTTATGCCTGTTCTTGAAGTTAAAGCACGTCGTGTTGGGGGTTCAAACTATCAAGTACCAGTTGAAGTTCGCCCTGAACGTCGTACGACTTTAGCGCTACGTTGGGTAGTTAACTACGCTCGCTTGCGCGGTGAACACACAATGGAAGAACGCTTAGCGAAAGAAATCATGGACGCTGCAAACAATACTGGAGCTTCTGTTAAAAAACGCGAAGACACACACAAAATGGCAGACGCGAACCGCGCATTTGCTCATTATCGTTGGTAAGATCCTCTCTGTCTGTCGGCTAACCCCACAGCAGAAAGTCAATTTACAATCGATTTAAACAAAGAGAGGAGTAAGAAAATGGCAAGAGAATTTTCGCTAGAAAAAACTCGTAATATTGGTATCATGGCTCACGTTGATGCAGGTAAAACTACAACAACAGAGCGTATCTTGTACTATACTGGTAAAATCCATAAAATCGGTGAAACTCACGAAGGAGCTTCACAGATGGACTGGATGGAACAAGAACAAGAACGTGGTATCACGATTACATCTGCTGCCACTACTGCGCAGTGGAAAGGTTACCGCGTAAATATCATCGATACACCAGGACACGTAGACTTCACAATCGAAGTTCAACGTTCTCTACGTGTATTGGATGGTGCTGTAACTGTACTTGATGCACAATCAGGTGTTGAACCTCAAACTGAAACTGTTTGGCGTCAAGCAACTGAGTACCGAGTACCTCGTATCGTATTCTGTAACAAAATGGATAAAATCGGTGCAGACTTCTTATACTCAGTAAAATCATTGCACGATCGCTTACAAGCGAACGCGCATCCAATCCAATTGCCAATCGGTTCTGAAGATAACTTCACAGGTATCATTGACTTGGTAACGATGAAAGCAGAGATCTACACAAACGATCTAGGCACAGACATCCAAGAAACTGAAATCCCTGAAGAATATGCAGAACAAGCACAAGAATGGCGTGAAAAATTAGTCGAAGCTGTTGCTGAAACAGACGAAGAACTAATGATGAAATATCTTGAAGGTGAAGAAATCACTCAAGAAGAATTGATTGCCGGTATCCGCCGTGCAACAATCAACGTTGAGTTCTTCCCTGTGTTAGCTGGTTCAGCATTCAAGAATAAAGGGGTCCAATTGATGTTGGATGCTGTTCTTGATTACTTGCCATCACCACTAGATATCGAAGCAATCAAAGGTATTGACTCAAAAACAGACGAAGAAACAACTCGTCCTGCAGATGACGAAGCTCCTTTTGCTTCATTAGCATTTAAAGTAATGACTGACCCATTCGTAGGTCGTCTAACTTTCTTCCGTGTCTACTCTGGTGTCCTTGAAAGTGGTTCATACGTATTGAACGCATCAAAAGGCAAAAAAGAGCGTATCGGTCGTATTCTACAAATGCACGCAAACACACGTCAAGAAATCGACAAAGTGTATTCAGGTGATATCGCCGCTGCTGTTGGATTGAAAGATACTACAACAGGGGACACATTGTGTGCGTTAGATGCACCAGTTATCCTTGAATCAATCGAATTCCCAGAACCAGTTATCCAAGTCGCTGTTGAGCCTAAATCAAAAGCTGACCAAGATAAAATGGGTGTTGCGTTGCAAAAACTTGCAGAAGAAGATCCTTCATTCCGTGTTGAAACAAACGTTGAAACAGGTGAAACAGTTATCTCAGGTATGGGTGAGTTGCACTTGGACGTATTAGTAGACCGTATGAAACGCGAATTTAAAGTTGAAGCAAACGTTGGTGCGCCTCAAGTTTCTTACCGCGAAACATTCCGTGAAGCAACAAAAGCGGAAGGTAAATTCGTACGTCAGTCTGGTGGTAAAGGTCAATACGGTCACGTATGGGTTGAATTTACACCAAACGAAGAAGGAAAAGGCTTCGAATTCGAAAACGCAATCGTTGGTGGTGTGGTTCCACGTGAATACATCCCAGCAGTTGAAAAAGGATTAGAAGAATCAATGAATAACGGTGTTCTTGCTGGATACCCATTAGTGGATATCAAAGCAAAACTTTACGATGGTTCATACCATGACGTCGATTCAAATGAAACAGCGTTCCGTGTTGCTGCATCAATGGCTCTAAGAGCTGCTGCAAAACACGCACGTCCTGTGATCCTTGAACCAATGATGAAAGTTACGATTACTGTACCAGAAGATTACTTAGGTGATATCATGGGACACGTAACAAGCCGACGCGGACGTGTTGAAGGAATGGAAGCACACGGTAATTCACAAATCGTTAATGCAATCGTTCCATTGGCAGAAATGTTCGGATACGCGACTACATTGCGTTCAGCAACTCAAGGTCGTGGTACATTCATGATGGTATTTGACCACTACGAAGACGTACCGAAATCTGTTCAAGAAGAAATCATTAAGAAAAACGGCGGAAAAGCTGAATAATTTCTTAAAGCAAGGTAGTCTCGTGAAGAGATTTATCTAGAGACTGTATTTTTTATGCAGTTTCGTGTAAAATAACTTTTGATGATACGGGCATGTGATCGGCAATTTTGTCTATCACATACCTATCAGACAAATAAAAATTAAACTGTAATTTTAGGGAGGATATTTTAAAATGGCAAAAGAAAAATTTGACCGTTCGAAACCACACGTTAACATTGGTACTATCGGACACGTTGACCATGGTAAAACAACTTTAACAGCTGCAATCACAACTGTACTATCTAAGAAAAACGGCGGCCAAGCAATGGCTTACGATCAAATCGATGGTGCTCCTGAAGAACGCGAACGCGGAATCACTATTTCAACAGCTCACGTTGAGTACGAAACTGACGCACGTCACTATGCTCACGTTGACTGCCCAGGACACGCGGACTACGTTAAAAACATGATCACTGGTGCTGCTCAAATGGACGGAGCAATCTTAGTTGTTTCTGCTGCTGACGGCCCTATGCCTCAAACTCGTGAACACATCCTATTATCTCGTCAAGTTGGTGTACCATACATCGTTGTATTCTTGAACAAAGTAGATATGGTTGATGACGAAGAATTACTTGAATTAGTTGAAATGGAAGTTCGTGACCTATTAACAGAATACGAATTCCCTGGTGACGATGTTCCTGTAATCGCTGGTTCAGCTTTAAGAGCTTTAGAAGGCGACGCTTCATACGAAGAAAAAATTCTTGAATTGATGGCTGCAGTTGACGAATATATCCCAACTCCAGAACGTGATAACGACAAACCATTCATGATGCCAGTTGAGGACGTATTCTCAATCACTGGTCGTGGTACTGTTGCTACAGGACGTGTTGAACGTGGACAAGTTCGTGTTGGTGACGTTATCGATATCGTTGGTATCGCAGAAGAAACAGCTCAAACAACTGTAACTGGTGTTGAAATGTTCCGTAAATTATTAGACTACGCTGAAGCAGGCGATAACATTGGTGCGTTACTACGTGGTGTTTCACGTGAAGACATCCAACGTGGTCAAGTTTTAGCTAAACCAGGTACAATCACACCTCATACAAAATTCTCTGCAGAAGTATACGTGTTGACTAAAGAAGAAGGTGGACGTCATACTCCATTCTTCACTAACTACCGTCCACAATTCTACTTCCGTACGACTGACGTAACTGGTGTTGTTGAATTACCAGAAGGAACTGAAATGGTTATGCCTGGCGACAACGTAACAATGGAAGTTGAATTAATCCACCCAATCGCTATCGAAAATGGTACTAAATTCTCAATCCGTGAAGGCGGACGTACAGTTGGTGCCGGTGTCGTTACAGAAATCAAAGCTTAATTCATTTTAAACCTAACAAAGTAACATTTATTCGGACGTTGAAGTTCGAGGTAAGGATCTTGATCCTTTGCCTCGAACTTTTTTTATTATTGTCTTTAGACCAAGTTGAGCTCGCAAAGCGAGTGAAACAGAAAACCACCTGCTATGCGGGTGGGGAATAAAAGGTTCTACCAAAAAGCCCTTCCTATCGTTAAAATATGATTGTTCAGGTCATATTGATAACGAAAGGAAGGGAAAAGAAATGGCTAATAAAGCAAATAGTTTAGCCCATACAAAGTGGCTGTGCAAATACCACATTGTATTCACACCAAAGTATAGAAGAAAAATCATCTATAATCAATATCGAGCAAGTATTCAAGAAATTATCAAACGACTATGTAAGTATAAGGGAGTAGAAATCTTGGAAGGACATATGATGCCAGATCACGTCCATCTATTATTGAGTATCCCACCAAAAATAAGCGTGTCAAGTTTTATGGGTTATCTTAAAGGAAAGAGTGCATTGATGATTTTTGATAAACATGCAAATTTAAAATATAAATTTGGCAATCGACATTTTTGGGCAGAAGGATATTATGTAAGCACAGTGGGATTGAATGAAGCGACCATAAGGAAATACATTCAAGAACAAGAGAAACATGATATAGCGCTAGATAAATTGAGCGTTCGAGAATACGAGGACCCTTTTAAGGGTTAGAGAGTAGAACAAACACCTTTTTAAAGGTAGGCAAAAGTGACAAAGGCAATATGGCTTGAACATGAAATGAGAAAGCCAGCGTCTTTAGGCGCTGGCCGGTGTTAAGGGCTTATAGCCCTAGAGCAAACCACCCTTTTGAAGGGTGGTTATGATTTGAGCAAACGATTCGTTAGGAGAGAGGCTATGAAATAGGGGAATATCCAAAAATATTCTTAATATGTAGTGAATTTTCTTTTTTATCTAAATAGGTGAATGAAAATCGGAAGGAAAACAACAAATCCTCCTATAAATAGAGAAGGATTTCTCGTTTTTTAGCTAAATGAAAACTTATGAAAATAAATTGTTTTTTACAGCAAAAAAACCTTGCGTTGTGAATTTAGATATATTATAATGACAAAGGTGCGTTTACCTTAGGTGAATGGCACAGACGAAATCAAAATGATTTTGTCGGCTAAGAAACGAGAGGTTGCGACACGCCCGGACGCTTTGCCACGAACGAGCGTGACGGAAATTTTCGTGGAGCTATGTCTACTTTTCAAAATAGGCGAAGGAGGGAACAAGATGGCAAAACAAAAAATTCGTATCCGTTTAAAAGCGTATGAACACCGTATTTTAGATCAATCAGCGGATAAAATCGTGGAAACTGCAAAAAGAACTGGAGCTGGCGTTTCTGGTCCAATTCCATTACCAACTGAACGCAGTCTTTACACAGTTATTCGTGCGACTCACAAATACAAAGATTCACGCGAACAATTCGAAATGCGTACACACAAACGTCTTATCGACATTGTGAACCCAACACCAAAAACAGTTGATGCTTTAATGAAGCTTGACTTACCATCAGGTGTTAACATCGAAATCAAACTATAAAAACTAAACTAATAATAATGGAGGTGTACTCATGACCAAAGGAATCTTAGGGAAAAAAGTGGGAATGACACAAATCTTCACTGAATCTGGCGAATTAATTCCAGTTACTGTTGTAGAAGCTACGCCAAACGTAGTACTACAAGTAAAAACAATGGAAACTGATGGCTACGAAGCTATTCAAGTTGGTTACCAAGACAAACGTGAAGTTTTATCAAACAAACCTGCGAAAGGTCATGTTGCAAAAGCAAACACGGCTCCTAAGCGCTTCATTCGTGAATTCAAAAATGTTGAGCTAGGAGAATATGAAGTAGGAAAAGAAATTACAGTTGATGTTTTCCAAGCAGGAGACATTATTGATGTAACAGGTACTACGAAAGGTAAAGGATTCCAAGGGGTTATCAAACGTCACGGCCAAAGCCGCGGACCAATGGCTCACGGTTCTCGCTACCATCGTCGTCCTGGGTCAATGGGTCCAGTTGCACCTAACCGTGTATTCAAAAACAAACGTCTTGCTGGCCGTATGGGTGGCAACCGCGTAACTATCCAAAACTTGGAAGTTGTACGTGTAGATGCTGAAAGAAACGTAATCTTGATCAAAGGTAACGTTCCTGGAGCGAAAAAATCATTAATCACTATCAAATCAGCTGTGAAAGCTAAATAATAGTAGGAAGAAAGGAGGAACTAAGGAATGCCGAATGTAGCATTATTCAAACAAGATGGAAGCCAAAACGGTGAAATCACTCTTAACGAAGAAATCTTCGGAATTGAACCAAATGAAAGTGTTGTTTACGACGCAATCGTTATGCAACGCGCATCATTAAGACAAGGAACACATGCGGTTAAAAACCGTAGCGCTGTTCGAGGCGGTGGCCGTAAACCATGGCGTCAAAAAGGAACTGGTCGTGCTCGTCAAGGATCAATCCGTTCACCGCAATGGCGTGGAGGTGGCGTAGTCTTCGGACCAACACCACGTTCTTACAGCTACAAACTTCCTAAAAAAGTTCGTCGTTTAGCAATGAAATCTGTATTGTCAGAAAAAGTTGCTGAAAACAACTTGGTAGCAATCGAAGGATTAAGCTTTGATGCACCAAAAACAAAAGAATTCAAAGAAGTTCTTGCTAAATTATCTATTGACTCTAAAGTATTGGTTGTACTAGAACCTGGTAACGACTTTGCAGCTTTATCTGCACGTAACTTATCAAACGTTTCTGTAGTAACTTCTGACAACGTTAGCGTTCTAGATGTTGTATCAAATACAAAAGTTTTAGCAACACAAACTGCTCTTACTCAAATTGAGGAGGTGCTTGCATAATGAACTTACTAGACGTAATCAAACGCCCAGTGATCACTGAGAAATCAATGCTTGCCATGGATGACAAGAAATATACTTTCGAAGTAGACACTCGCGCAAACAAAACTTTAGTAAAACAAGCGGTTGAAGCTGCTTTTGACGTGAAAGTCAAAAACGTGAACATCGTGAACGTACGTGCGAAATTCAAACGTATGGGCAAATATGCAGGATATACAAAAAAACGTCGCAAAGCGATCGTTACATTGACTGAAGATTCAAAAGAAATCCAATTATTCGAAGCTGCTGAATAAGCAACACTCGATAACTGATTAAATTAGGAGGGGAAAACGTGGCGATTAAAAAGTACAAACCTACCACAAATGGCCGTCGTAACATGACAGGTTCTGATTTTGCTGAAATCACAACATCAACACCTGAAAAAACATTGTTACAGCCATTGAAAAACCATGCTGGACGTAATAACAACGGCCGCATTACTGTACGTCATCAAGGTGGCGGACACAAACGCCAATACCGCGTGATCGATTTCAAACGTAACAAAGACAACGTTGTTGCTACTGTTCAAACGATCGAATATGATCCAAACCGTTCAGCTAACATCGCGTTAGTACATTATGAAGATGGAGTGAAAGCTTACATCTTAGCACCAAAAGGACTACAAGTTGGAATGAAACTTGTTTCAGGTCCTGAAGCAGATATCAAAGTCGGAAATGCTCTTCCTTTAGAAAACATTCCAGTTGGTACTGTGATCCACAATATTGAAATGAAACCTGGTAAAGGTGGACAATTGATCCGTTCTGCTGGTACAAGTGCTCAAGTACTTGGTAAAGAAGGCAAATACGTATTGATCCGCTTGAACTCTGGTGAAGTTCGCATGATCTTAGCTGCATGCCGTGCAACAATCGGTTCTGTAGGTAACGAACAACACGAACTTATCAATATTGGTAAAGCTGGCCGCTCTCGTTGGATGCGTAAACGCCCAACTGTACGTGGTAGCGTAATGAACCCTAACGATCACCCACACGGTGGTGGTGAAGGTAAAGCTCCAATCGGACGTAAAGCTCCAGTTTCTCCTTGGGGTCAACCAGCTCTTGGTTACAAAACTCGTAACAAGAAAGCTAAATCAGACAAACTTATCGTTCGTCGTAAAAATAAATAATTACTTTGACCATGTGTCGCACATTTTGAGAGGAGGTTCACCATGGGTCGTAGTTTAAAGAAAGGGCCTTTCGTTGATGAGCATTTAATGAGTAAAGTTGAAGCTCAAGCAGGGGCCGAAAAGAAAAAAGTAATCAAAACTTGGTCTCGTCGTTCGACAATTTTCCCAAGTTTTGTTGGATATACCATCGCAGTATATGATGGACGTAAACACGTACCAGTTTACATCCAAGAAGATATGGTAGGACACAAATTAGGTGAATTCGCACCAACTAGAACTTATCGTGGGCATGTCGCTGACGACAAGAAAACGAGACGCTAATTCGAGGGGAGGATAAAAGCAAATGGCAGAACAAATCACATCAGCTAAAGCAACTGCAAAAACAGTTCGCACTTCACCTCGTAAAGCGCGTCTAGTAATTGACCTTATCAGAGGTAAAAGTGTTGCGGATGCAATTTCAATTTTGAAATTCACACCAAACAAATCTGCTGGGATCATCGAGAAAGTATTGATGTCAGCAATTGCAAATGCAGAAAACAACTTTGACTTAGATGTTGAGAACTTGGTAGTATCTGAAGCATTTGTTAACGAAGGACCAACAATGAAACGTTTCCGTCCACGTGCAAAAGGTTCAGCTTCACCAATCAACAAACGTACAAGTCATATCACGGTAGTCGTATCAGAAAAATAAGGAGGGATAATCTGTGGGTCAAAAAGTACATCCAATTGGAATGCGTGTAGGCATCATCCGCGACTGGGATGCAAAATGGTTTGCTGAAAAAGAGTATGCAGAGTTCTTACACGAAGATTTAAGAATCCGTAAATTTATTTCAACTAGACTTGCTGATGCTGCTGTATCAACAATTGAAATCGAACGCGCAACTGGCCGCGTAAACATTTCAATCCACACAGCTAAACCAGGTATGGTTATTGGTAAAGGCGGATCTGAAGTCGAAAACCTAAGAAAAGAATTAAACAAATTAACTGGTAAAAGAATCCATATCAACATCGTGGAAATCAAAAAACCAGATTTAGATGCTAAATTAGTAGGTGAAGGAATTGCACGTCAATTAGAAAACCGTGTTGCATTCCGTCGCGCTCAAAAACAAGCGATCCAACGTTCAATGCGTTCTGGCGCTAAAGGGATCAAAACTCAAGTATCTGGACGTCTAAACGGTGCGGATATCGCTCGTTCAGAAGGATACTCAGAAGGAACAGTTCCTCTTCACACTTTGCGTGCGGATATTGATTACGCATGGGAAGAAGCAGATACAACATACGGAAAACTAGGAGTTAAAGTGTGGATCTATCGTGGAGAAATTCTTCCAACTAAAAAAAACACTGAGAAAGGAGGGAAATAAACATGTTAGTACCTAAACGTGTAAAACACCGTCGTGAATTCCGCGGAAAAATGCGTGGTGAAGCAAAAGGCGGAAAAGAAGTAGCATTCGGTGAATACGGCTTACAAGCTGTTGAATCACACTGGATCACAAACCGTCAGATCGAAGCTTCTCGTATTGCTATGACTCGTTACATGAAACGTGGCGGGAAAGTATGGATCAAAATTTTCCCTCATAAATCATATACATCTAAAGCGATCGGCGTTCGTATGGGTAAAGGTAAAGGGGCTCCTGAAGGATGGGTTGCACCAGTAAAACGTGGTAAAATCATGTTTGAAATTGCAGGCGTTTCTGAAGAAGTAGCTCGTGAAGCATTACGTTTAGCTTCTCACAAATTACCAATGAAAACTAAGATCGTAAAACGTGAGGAAATGGGTGGTGAATCGAATGAAGGTTAAAGAAATCAGAGAATTAACCACTGCCGAAATGCTTGATCAAGAAAAACAATTAAAAGAAGAATTGTTTAATCTTAGATTCCAATTAGCAACAGGTCAATTAGAAAACACTGCACGTATTAAAGAAGTACGTAAATCGATTGCACGCATCAAAACAGTTTTGCGTGAACAAGCTAAGTAATTATGGAAGGAGGCCATTAAGCGTATGACTGAAGAAAGAAATCAACGCAAAGTTTATCAAGGTCGCGTGGTATCAGACAAAATGGATAAAACAATTACCGTTGCTGTCGAAACAAAGAAAAACCACCCTATCTACGGTAAACGTATGAACTATTCTAAGAAGTACAAAGTACATGATGAAAACAACACAGCAAAAGTTGGCGACATCGTGAGAATTATGGAAACTCGTCCATTATCAGCTACAAAACGTTTCCGTTTGTTGGAAATAGTCGAAGAAGCAGTTATTATCTAATAACACGAGATTTTCCTATATAGATTGAATGCAAAATCTGAAAGGAGGATACACAACGTGATCCAAGCAGAAAGTCGTTTAAGAATCGCTGATAATTCAGGCGCACGTGAAATTTTGACGATCAAAGTCCTTGGCGGATCTGGTCGCAAAACTGCGAATATCGGTGATGTGATCGTTGCTACGGTTAAACAAGCAACGCCAGGTGGGGTTGTCAAAAAAGGTGACGTCGTTAAAGCCGTTATCGTTCGTACAAAATCAGGAGCTCGTCGTGCAGACGGTTCATATATCAAGTTTGATGAAAATGCTGCAGTGATTATTCGTGATGATAAAAGCCCTCGTGGAACACGTATCTTTGGGCCAGTTGCACGTGAACTACGTGAAAACAACTTCATGAAGATCGTTTCTCTAGCACCAGAAGTTTTATAATCTTGAGACACTTAACAAAGGAGGTGCGAAACAGTTATGTTTGTTAAAAAAGGCGATAAAGTTAAAGTGATCACCGGTAAAGACAAAAACAAAGAAGGCGTTGTATTAGCAGCGTTTCCTAAACAGGATAAAGTGGTTGTCGAAGGTGTGAACATGATCAAAAAACACCAAAAACCTTCTCAAGCTGCTCCTCAAGGTGGAATTGTTGAGATGGAAGCGCCACTTCACGTTTCTAACGTGATGGTCATCGACTCTACTGGTGTAGCTGGCCGAGTTGGCTACAAAGAAGTAGACGGAAAAAAAGTCCGTGTTTCTAAAAAAACCGGTGAAGTTTTAGATAAATAAAAAGTTTAAGGAAGGAGGGTCTTACTGAATGAACCGCCTAAAAGAAAAATATCTTAAAGAAGTAACTCCATCATTGATGGAAAAATTTGACTATAGCTCTGTTATGCAAACACCTAAAGTTGAAAAGATCGTCATCAACATGGGTGTTGGTGATGCGGTATCAAACGCTAAAAACTTAGACAAAGCAGTTGAAGAACTAACTTTGATCACTGGACAAAAACCAATGATCACAAAAGCTAAAAAATCAATCGCTGGATTCCGTTTACGTGAAGGAATGCCAATTGGAGCAAAAGTTACCTTACGCGGAGAAAGAATGTACGAATTTTTAGATAAATTAGTATCAGTTTCTCTACCACGTGTACGTGACTTCCATGGTGTAAGTAAAAAAGCCTTTGATGGTCGTGGAAACTACACTTTAGGTATTAAAGAACAATTGATCTTCCCAGAAGTAGATTATGATTTAGTAGATAAAGTACGTGGTATGGACATCGTCATTGTAACGACAGCGAACACAGATGAAGAATCTCGTGAGTTGTTGACACAATTAGGCATGCCATTCCAAAAATAATTAAAGGAGGCGAACTACGTGGCTAAAAAATCAATGATTGCTAAAAACAAACGTCCTGCAAAACATTCAACACAAGCTTACACTCGTTGCGAACGTTGCGGACGTCCACATTCAGTTTATCGTAAGTTCCATCTTTGCCGTATTTGCTTCCGCGAACTTGCCTATAAAGGTCAAATTCCCGGCGTGAAGAAAGCTAGCTGGTAAAAAAGTAAATTCGCATAAGAAGGAGGTAAAAGTTCAATGGTCATGACAGATCCAATTGCAGATTTTCTAACTCGTATCCGTAATGCAAACATGGTTAAACATGAGGCTTTAGAAGTTCCTGCATCAAAAATTAAACGTGACATCGCTGAAATCTTGAAACGTGAAGGTTTCGTCCGTGATGTTGAATATATCGAAGATGACAAGCAAGGCGTGATCCGTGTTTTCCTA
This sequence comes from Enterococcus mundtii, assembly GCF_002813755.1. Lineage (NCBI taxonomy): Bacteria > Bacillati > Bacillota > Bacilli > Lactobacillales > Enterococcaceae > Enterococcus > Enterococcus mundtii. The sequence continues at coordinate 3,164,124 of NZ_CP018061.1, forward strand.
AAATTCGGTAAAAGCGGCGAACGTGTTATTACAAACTTAAAACGTATTTCTAAACCAGGCTTACGTGTTTATGTTAAAGCTGGCGAAGTGCCAAAAGTTTTAAATGGCTTAGGTATCGCTATTATTTCGACTTCTGAAGGTGTTGTCACTGATAAAGAAGCTCGTGAGAAAAACATCGGCGGCGAAGTTATCGCTTACGTATGGTAATCAAGTAGAATCTACAAGGAGGTGTCTTTAAGTGAGCCGTATTGGAAATAAGATCGTTGTGATCCCTGAAGGAGTAACTATCACTCAAGATGGAAACAACGTTACAGTTAAAGGACCAAAAGGGGAATTGACTCGTACATTTTCTGCTGATATCAAAATGAATATCGAAGGAAATGAAGTGACATTCACTCGTCCAAATGACAGTAAAGAAATGAAAACTATCCATGGAACAACTCGTGCTAACTTCAACAACATGGTTGTAGGTGTTAGTGAAGGTTTCCAAAAAGGATTAGAATTAATCGGGGTTGGGTACCGTGCGCAAATGCAAGGAACAAAACTTGTATTGAACGTTGGTTACTCACATCCAGTAGAAATCACACCACCAGCTGGCGTGACTGTTGAAGTACCATCTAACACACAAGTAATTGTGAAGGGTGCGAACAAAGAAGAAGTTGGCGAATTAGCTGCGAACATCCGTGGTACTCGTCCTCCAGAACCTTATAAAGGTAAAGGTATTCGTTATGTTGGCGAATTCGTACGCCGTAAAGAAGGTAAAACTGGTAAATAATCGTTTCGAAAAATTTCATAGAAGCCAGCAGCAGGAAAAAAGGATTTTGCTGAAGTATGCCTTCATTAAGAGAGAGTTTACTTGTGCCGCAGCTTCTATTTTTTCAAAACTGATCATTTCTACTGTCTGACAGTAGAAAAAATAAAAATAAAGAGGTGACAATTGTGATTACAAAACCAGATAAGAACAAAACACGTCAAAAGAGACACCGTCGTGTACGTAACACTATCTCTGGTACTGCTGAGCGCCCACGCTTGAACGTTTTTCGTTCTAACAAAAACATCTACGCGCAACTTATTGATGACGTAGCGGGTGTAACGCTAGCAAGTGCCTCTACCTTGGATAAAGAAATTTCAGGTGGAACAAAAACAGAAGCAGCACAAGCTGTCGGTAAATTAGTTGCTGAACGCGCAACTGAAAAAGGCATTAAAGTCGTAGTCTTTGACCGTGGTGGATACCTTTACCATGGCCGTGTGCAAGCTTTAGCTGAAGCTGCTCGCGAAAATGGACTAGAATTTTAGAAGAAGGAGGAATACCATTCATGGTTTATATCGATCCAAAACATTTGGAATTAGAAGACCGCGTTGTTGCAATTAACCGTGTAACAAAAGTTGTTAAAGGTGGACGTCGTCTACGTTTTGCTGCTTTAGTTGTTGTCGGTGACAAAAACGGACACGTAGGATTTGGTACTGGTAAAGCACAAGAAGTACCTGAAGCGATCCGTAAAGCAATTGAAGATGCGAAGAAAAACTTAGTTGAAGTACCTATGGTTGGTTCAACAATCCCACACGAAGTAATCGGTGCTTTTAGTGGTGGTAGAATCCTAATGAAACCTGCTGTTGAAGGTTCTGGGGTTGCTGCTGGTGGACCAGTTCGTGCCGTATTAGAATTAGCAGGGGTAGCAGATATCACTTCTAAATCTTTAGGCTCAAACACACCAATCAACGTTGTTCGCGCAACTGTTGAAGGTTTGAAACAATTAAAACGTGCTGAAGAAGTTGCAGCTCTACGCGGCAAATCAGTAGAAGAATTAATCGGATAAGGAGGACAAACATAATGGCTGAATTAAAAGTAACTTTAAAACGCAGTATTATCGGACGTCCTCAAAACCAACGCGATACTGTTAAAGCGTTAGGTCTTACAAAGATTAACAGTTCTGTGGTTAAGCCTGCTAATGAAGCAATCAAAGGCATGATCAACACTGTTTCTCACTTAGTGGACGTTGAAGAAGTTTAATTAAACAAATGAAATAAGAACTAGGACAATTAAGGAGGTGCCAAACCTATGAAACTTCATGAATTAAAACCCGCTGAAGGTTCACGCCAAGTACGTAACCGTGTTGGTCGTGGTACTTCTTCAGGTAACGGAAAAACTGCCGGACGTGGTCAAAAAGGACAAAAAGCTCGTTCAGGCGGTGGTGTACGTCTAGGATTCGAAGGGGGACAAACACCATTGTTCCGTCGTTTACCAAAACGTGGATTTACAAATGTTAACCGTAAGGACTACGCAGTCGTTAATTTAGATGTCTTGAATCGCTTTGAAGACGGAGCTGAAGTAACTCCTGTTGCTTTAGTAGAAGCTGGAATCGTGAAAAACGAAAAAGCTGGAATCAAAGTTTTAGCTAACGGAGAATTGAACAAAAAGTTAACTGTGAAAGCAGCTAAATTCTCAAAAGCAGCACAAGAAGCAATCGAAGCGGCTGGTGGCTCTGTTGAGGTGATCTAATGCTTAAACTATTAAAAGACGCTTTTAAGGTCAAAGATATTAGATCGAAAATCCTTTTTACTGTATTTGTTCTCTTTGTTTTTCGTTTAGGGGCACATATCACTGTTCCCGGCGTAAATGCAAGCTCATTACAAGACCTATCTAGCTTACCGTTTTTCAACATGTTGAACTTGGTAAGTGGTAGTGCAATGCAAAACTTCTCGATCTTTTCGATGGGGGTTTCGCCTTACATTACTGCTTCGATCGTGATCCAATTATTACAAATGGATATCGTGCCACGTTTTGTGGAATGGTCGAAACAAGGAGAAGTTGGTCGTAAAAAGTTGAATCAGGCAACAAGATATTTGACGTTAGTATTGGCATTTATCCAATCTGTCGGTATCACAGCAGGGTTTAACCAATACGCTCAATTAGGTTTTGTCAACAATCCAAATGTCTCTACTTATGTAACGATCGGTTTGATCTTAACTGCAGGAACGATGTTTGTTACTTGGTTGGGTGAACAAATCACTGAAAAAGGTATCGGTAACGGTGTGTCAATGATCATCTTTGCAGGGATCATTTCAAGATTACCGGAAAGTGTACGTGAAATTTATGAAGATTACTTCGTAAATATCAATTCTTCCGATATCTGGAGATCTGCGATTTTCGTTGCCATCTTACTAGTTGCGGTTCTAGCAATCGTGACATTCGTAACATTTTTCCAACAAGCTGAACGTAAGATCCCGATTCAGTACACCAAACGTATAGCAGGTGCGCCAACAAGTAGTTATCTACCGTTGAAAGTAAATGCTGCTGGGGTAATTCCGGTTATCTTTGCAAGTTCATTTATTGCGACACCAAATGCTGTGTTACAAGCGTTAAGTGGCCGATTCGGATCTGAAAACTGGTATAAAATAATGATGGAGATCTTTAACTATAATACGGTGCCTGGCGCAACGATTTATACGGTATTGATCGTCGCATTTACATTCTTCTATGCCTTTGTTCAAGTAAACCCTGAGAAATTAGCGGAGAACTTACAAAAGCAAGGAAGCTATATACCAAGTGTACGCCCTGGTAAGGGGACTGAAGAGTATGTCTCAAGCTTATTGATGCGATTAAGTACAGTCGGAGCACTATTCCTTGGTTTAGTGGCATTATTACCAATCATTGCACAAATGATTTGGGATCTGCCACAATCAATCGGATTAGGTGGTACAAGTCTGTTGATCGTGATCGGTGTGGCTTTGGAAACTGCGAAACAGTTAGAAGGCTTAATGCTGAAACGTAAATATGTTGGCTTTATTGAGTAAGAAAGCGTGTTGAGGTTTTTCCTCAACACACGTTCTCACATTTATTAGGAGGGAAAGCAATGAACCTCATTTTAATGGGGCTGCCAGGTGCAGGTAAAGGAACACAAGCTGAAAAAATCATTGACGCTTATGGGATTCCTCACATCTCAACAGGAGATATGTTTCGTGCAGCTATCAAAAATGAAACAGCTCTTGGCTTGGAAGCAAAGTCTTATATGGATAAAGGTGCATTAGTTCCTGATGAAGTAACAAATGGAATCGTAAAAGAGCGTTTAGCAGAACCCGATACAGAGAAAGGCTTCTTATTAGATGGCTTTCCTCGTACAATCGAGCAAGCAGAAGCTCTAGATGCAATGCTAAAAGATTTAAATAAACAAATTGATGCTGTCATCGATATCCACGTGGGTGAAGAAGTCTTGGTTGAGCGTTTAGCAGGCCGCTTCATTTGCCGTAACTGTGGAGCAACTTACCATAAAATTTTCAACCCTACAAAAGTTGAAGACACATGTGATCGTTGTGGTGGGCATGAATTCTATCAAAGAGAAGATGATAAACCTGAGACGGTTAAAAATCGTCTGGCTATCAACATCAAAAATAGTGAACCAATCTTGGCTTATTATAAAGAACAAGGTTTGCTACACACTATCGATGGTGATCGTGAAATCGATGCTGTATTTACTGATGTCCAAAAAATCATTGAAAAATAGCACGATTGCCCGTAGCCGACTTGCATTAAGCAGTTACTCTTGTCAAGTTCAATAAATTATGATAGAATATGTCAGTCCGACTTCTAGAGAATCCTCTAGATGATCCATTTTGAGAATTTTGAGGTGGGAACTGCAGTTTCCGCCATTTTATCGTGTGAAAATGCGAAACAAGTACAAGGAGGTACTGTGCGTGGCAAAAGAAGATATGATTGAAGTCGAAGGTACAGTCGTCGAAACTTTGCCGAATGCAATGTTTAAAGTTGAACTAGAAAACGGACACCAAGTTCTTGCTACTGTTTCAGGTAAAATTCGTATGCACTACATTCGTATTCTACCTGGTGACAAAGTGACGGTTGAATTGTCTCCATATGATTTAAACCGTGGCCGTATTACTTATCGCTTTAAATAATTGTACTCCGTAAAACTACAGGAGGTATTATCATGAAAGTAAGACCATCAGTAAAACCAATGTGTGAACATTGTAAAGTAATTCGTCGTAAAGGACGCGTTATGGTGATTTGCCCAGCAAATCCAAAACATAAACAACGTCAAGGATAAATGGAGGTGCACTAAATATGGCTCGTATTGCAGGAGTAGATATTCCTCGTGATAAACGTGTAGTAGTTTCACTTACTTATATCTATGGTATTGGTAACACTACTGCGAAACAAATCTTAGCTAATGCTGGCGTATCTGAAGATGTTCGCGTTCGTGAATTAACGAATGAACAAACAGATGCTATCCGTGCAGAAGTAGATAAATTAAAAGTTGAAGGGGATCTTCGTCGTGAAGTGAACTTAAACATCAAACGCTTGATGGAAATCGGTTCTTACCGTGGAATCCGTCACCGTCGTGGATTGCCTGTTCGTGGACAAAACACGAAAAACAATGCACGTACTCGTAAAGGCCCAGCTCGCGCTATCGCTGGCAAGAAAAAATAATTCTTAAGTGAAGGAGGTTAAATCTTCATGGTAGCAAAAAAAGTGAATCGTAAACGCCGTGTGAAAAAGAATATAGAAGCTGGGATTGCACATATCCACTCTACATTCAACAACACAATCATCATGATCACTGATACTCACGGAAATGCTTTAGCGTGGTCATCAGCTGGTTCATTAGGTTTCAAAGGAAGCAAAAAATCAACTCCTTTTGCCGCTCAAATGGCAGCAGAAACAGCTACAAAAGCAGCAATGGAACACGGATTAAAAACTGTTGAAGTAACAGTTAAGGGACCTGGTTCTGGACGTGAAGCAGCAATTCGTTCATTACAAGCAACAGGTTTAGAAGTGACTGCAATTCGTGACGTGACTCCAGTTCCTCATAATGGTGCCCGCCCTCCAAAACGCCGTCGTGTTTAATGAGTGCCTCTCATTTTGAGTTCTATTAGTAACGTCATTGAACAAGACACTTTTCGTTTTGAAAGGGGTAAAGATAAGAATGATTGAGTTCGAAAAACCAAGAATCGCAAAAATTGATGAAGAAAAAGATTATGGCAAGTTCATCGTTGAACCTCTTGAAAGAGGGTATGGGACTACTTTAGGGAATTCCCTACGTCGTATTTTATTATCTTCTTTGCCAGGTGCTGCCATCACTAATATTCAAATCGATGGTGTACTGCATGAATTCTCTACCATCAAAGGTGTTAGAGAAGACGTCACTCAAATCATCTTGAACATTAAAGGTTTAGCACTGAAAATGTATGGTCAAGAAGAAAAAACCCTTGAGATCGATATTACCGGACCTGCTACAGTAACTGCTGGCGATATTATCGTTGATAGTGAGGTAGAAATTCTTAACAAAGATATGTACATCTGCAGTGTATCTGAAGGTGCTACGTTCCATGCTCGCCTAACGGTGAAACCAGGACGTGGTTATGTTCAAGCAGATGAAAACAAAAAAGAAGATATGCCAATTGGTGTTCTTCCAGTCGATTCAATCTACACGCCTGTACGTCGTGTCAACTACCAAGTAGAAAACACACGTGTTGGACATCGTGAAGATTTTGATAAATTGACAATGGAGATCTGGACAGATGGTTCAATCGAACCATTGGAAGCAATGAGTTTATCTGCAAAAATCATGACTGAACATTTAGACATCTTTGTCAACCTAACTGATGAAGCGAAAAACGCTGAAATCATGGTCGAAAAAGAAGAAACACAAAAAGAAAAAATGTTAGAAATGACGATTGAAGAATTAGACTTATCTGTTCGCTCTTATAATTGCTTAAAACGTGCAGGAATCAATACTGTACAAGAACTTACGAATAAATCTGAGCCAGAAATGATCAAAGTCCGTAACTTAGGACGTAAATCATTGGAAGAAGTTAAAGCAAAATTGCATGACTTAGGTTTAGGTTTACGTAAAGAAGATTAAACCTTTTACGAAGGAGGGAAACCAACGTGAGTTATCGTAAACTAGGACGCACATCTAGCCAACGTAAAGCGATGTTGCGTGATTTAACAACTGACTTATTAATTAATGAACGTATTGTGACTACAGAAGCTCGTGCGAAAGAAGTTCGCTCAACTGCTGAAAAAATGATCACTTTAGGCAAACGCGGAGACTTACATGCACGTCGTCAAGCTGCGGCTTTCGTACGTAATGAAGTTGCTAGCGTGCGTGAAGAAAATGAGGAAATCGTTATCGAATCAGCTTTACAAAAGTTATTCAACGATATTGCACCTCGTTATGCTGAACGTCAAGGTGGCTACACTCGTATCTTGAAGACAGAACCAAGACGCGGAGACGGAGCACCAATGGTTGTCTTAGAACTTGTCTAAAATCACACTAATAACATCACTTTATGGATGATTCTTTTAGAGTGTTATGATGTTGGAAGTTACTTATTCCGAGTCTAGCTCAGCGCTGCTCCCCAAGCGATTCGTTTGGGGAGTATGCACTCATCATAAAGTGTTTTTTTGTACCTTCAATTAACTGTCAAGACAGCCTTGAAGGTATAAAAAAACATTTTAAAAATCAGAAATGATTGAAAACTAAGCAGTTTTTTGATAGGGTTAATAGGAACTTTAGGATGAAGAGGGAGTACTTATGGAGCCGATTATTGAATTAGGAAAGATTAATTACAAATACCAACCAGAAGATTTACGACCAGCATTGAAAGATGTTTCTTTCACGATCAATAAAGGAGAATGGATCGCGATTATCGGGCACAATGGTTCTGGTAAATCAACGCTTGCAAAAACGATCAATGGCTTACTCCTTCCTGAGTCTGGGACGGTCAAAGTTGGTAATCAACTACTAAATGAAGAGAATATATGGACGATCCGCCAAAAAGTCGGCATGGTCTTTCAAAATCCGGACAATCAATTTGTTGGATCAACAGTAGAGGATGATGTGGCCTTTGGTTTAGAGAATCAAGGCATTTCTCGAGAAGAAATGATCGTTCGAGTGAAAGATGCTCTTGAAAAAGTGCGAATGTCTGATTTTACGACAAGAGAACCAGTTCGTCTTTCCGGTGGACAGAAACAACGTGTGGCGATTGCCGGTGTTGTAGCCCTCCGACCAGAAATCATCATCTTGGATGAAGCAACAAGTATGTTAGATCCTGAAGGTCGTGAAGAAGTCATCACAACGATCAAAGAAATCAAAGAGGAAAGTCAATTAACCGTTATTTCAATCACGCATGATATTGATGAAGCAGCCAATGCAAATCGTATTTTTGTGATGAAAGAAGGCGAACTAGTGAATGAAGGGACACCGAAAGAGATTTTCTCTGCCGGACCTGAACTAATCAATCTAGGGTTAGATTTGCCTTTTCCTGAAAAACTAAAAAGTGCCTTGAAAGAACGTGGCATTGAAGTGCCTAAAGAATACATGACAGAAGAAAGGATGGTGGATTGGTTATGGACATCCGTTTTGAAAAAGTAAACTTTACGTACCAACCGAATACACCATTCGAGCAACGAGCTTTATTTGATATTGACTTGTTGATCAAAGAAAACAGCTACACTGCATTAGTTGGTCATACTGGAAGCGGGAAATCCACCTTGCTTCAGCATTTGAATGCGTTGATCAAACCGACGGAAGGAACCGTCCAAATCGGCGATCGTCAGATCAAACCAGATACAGATAATAAAAATTTGAAACCGATTCGAAAAAAAGTCGGTATTGTTTTTCAATTTCCAGAGGCACAGTTGTTTGAAGAAACGGTCGCAAGAGATATTGCGTTTGGCCCAAAAAACTTTGGTGTAAGTGAGGAAGAGGCGACTCTACTAGCAAAGGAGACCTTAGAACAAGTCGGATTAGATGAGACGTATTTAGAACGCTCACCTTTCGAGCTGTCAGGAGGTCAAATGCGACGTGTAGCGATCGCCGGTGTTCTAGCTATGAAACCCGAAGTTCTCGTCTTAGATGAGCCGACAGCTGGGTTAGATCCACAAGGAAGAAAAGAAATGATGGATATGTTCTGGCGTTTGCATAAAGAACAGCAAATCACGATTGTATTAGTCACCCATTTGATGGATGATGTGGCAAACTATGCGGATTTTGTTTACGTCCTAGAAAAAGGCCGTATCGTCAAATGCGGAGAACCAAAAGAAGTCTTCCAACACCTTGAATGGTTAAAAGAACGGCAGTTAGGCGTACCAACAGCCACTGAGTTTGCAGAGGAACTACGAGTAAAAGGCATCCAGTTTGATGAATTGCCGATCACCGCAGACGCATTAGCGGACCAATTGGTCAAATTGGTGGGAGGTACAGCTCATGATGAATAAATTGATTTTTGGTCGTTATATGCCTGGAGACTCCTTTATCCATCGGTTAGATCCACGTGCAAAGCTATTGGCAAGTTTCTATTTTATTGGCATTATCTTCTTAGCCAATAACTGGCAGACATATGCCTTATTAGCGGCGTTTACTTTATTTGCTGTTTTCTTGTCAAAAGTAGATATCAAATTTTTTATTCGAGGCATCCGTCCGTTGATCTGGTTGATCTTATTCACTGTAGGCTTACAAGTACTGTTTACAAGTGGTGGAGAAACGTATTGGAGTTGGGGGATTTTCAATATCACTCAATTTGGTGTCATGAACGGACTATTTATTTTTTGTCGGTTTGTTTTGATTATCTTTATGTCCACCTTATTGACATTGACAACGCCGCCTTTAGAATTATCCGATGCGATCGAATATTTGTTACGACCATTGAAAGTTGTTCGCTTTCCAGTGCATGAAGTATCGTTGATGCTTTCGATCGCTTTACGTTTTGTGCCGACATTGATGGACGAAACCGAAAAAATCATGAATGCACAGCGCGCACGTGGTGTTGACTTTGGTGAAGGAAGTCTAGTACAAAAAATGAAAGCGGTGATTCCTTTACTGATTCCGCTATTTGTCAGCAGTTTCAATCGTGCGGAAGATCTAGCTACAGCCATGGAAGCAAGAGGCTACCAAGGTGGGGAAGGCCGGACAAAATACCGTATCCTTCACTGGCACTTACAAGACACTGTTGTTATGGTTGCTTTTGGGCTGATGACCATCGTACTAGTGTTTATCCGTAGCTAAACTTATCAAAGATGAATGAGAACAGGGGAAGATGAATGGTACGCTATAAAGCAATCATTGCCTATGATGGTACCCAGTTCAATGGTTTTCAGAAACAACCCACTGGACGAACGGTCCAAGAAGAACTGGAAAAAACCTTAAAGAAGATGGCAAATGGAAAAGAAATCACGATTTTTGGATCTGGACGGACAGATGCGGGGGTTCATGCAATCGGGCAAGTCATCCACTTTGATTATCCAGAAGAGCGACCTTTGGAACGTATGCGTTTTGGGTTAGATACGCAGTCGCCAGAAGATATTGCTGTGAAAAGTGTGGAGATTGTGCCAGAAACTTTTCACGCACGCTATTTAGTGAAAGAAAAAACCTATCAATTCAAAGTAGATATCGGAAAACCACGTAGTCCCTTCCGTAGACATTATGCGAGTTATTTTCCTTATCCCATAGATGTAGCAAAGATTGAACGTGCATTGCCTGATTTACTTGGTACGCATGATTTCACTTCATTTTGTGCTTCTGGAAGTTCCATTGAAGATAAAGTACGGACTATCTATGAAGCCAGCTTACAGGTCAATGAAGCAGGCGATGAGTTGACGTTTACATTTCGTGGTGATGGCTTCCTTTATAAAATGATTCGCATTTTAGTTGGTACGTTGTTAAAAATAGGCAACGATCGTTTACCAGAAGATTGTCTTCCAGAAATCATTGCAAAAAAAGACCGCAATGCTGCGGGTCCGACTGCTCATCCGGAAGGGTTATACCTATACGAAGTAAAATATGAATAGCATACAAGAAAAAAGCGTTTCGGCAATCACCGAAACGCTTTTTTTTATCTTGCGCGACGACGTTCACGTCTTGGACGGTGATCATCGCTTTCGTTTGTAGGATCAATGACGCCGCTGAACGGCTGACGTCTACGAAGGTACCATAGATACAAGATAAACAAGGCAATACATCCAATAAAGAGAAGTAAGCCAGGAATGAATCCTTTTGGCATGTAACTAAAAGTAATCGTATGTTCACCTTCAGGAACTTCTACCATCAAAAAGGCATCTTGGAATTTCTTCACAGGTACTTTTTCGCCATCGATTTTAGCAGTCCAACCACCATCATAAGGGATAGTCGTGGCTACCATCGTTTTTTCAGTCGCATGAACAGTTCCTGTAGCTGTTCGACCGGTAGTAGTCATCTCTACGCCGTTATTTCTGATTTGGTTGATTGCGGCTTGATACGCCACAACATCAAGTCCGACCACCTGTGGTTCCATAAAGCTGACTTCTTTGGTCCCATAGAAGCTTGCAGTGAAGGTAACCGTTGTGTCTTGCGGGTAATAACCTAAATCATAATATTGACCAGTAATGTTAATTTGAGATTTTCTAGATACACCATTGACGGTAATAGTTGCTGTAGAGCTTTCTAACTGTGCGAAATTTGTTGGAAACAGGCTGAGATACGCTTGGGTATTCGCAGGTACTTGGACTTCCCAAGTCAATTCTTTCGGTTGATTATTCGCTGTTTCACTATAAGTGACCCCATTTGTCGTTGTTGTGATCTTCGTGTTCTGTTGACTTTTTAGGGTTGGCGTATAAAACGTAAAGAATGATTGATTCAATCCAGAAAGACCATTCATCAAATTTGTTTGACTGGTTAGATTATCACCTATCGGTTGTTCGATCTTATTGATCGTCAAAGGTGCTTTGAAAGCTAATGGTACAGCATTACTATTTTCGTACAAAGTATAGTTGTCCGTTTGTTCGACGGATTGGAAGCCGTATTTATTAAAACTACTATCGTTTTTAGCAATATTGTATTTGATTCCCGTAAATCCATCCATCAACAAGGTATTGTTATTGTAGCGAATGTTCAAATTTGTTCCTCTAGAACGGAAGCCTAAAGTATCCAAGTAAGAGGAAGAGTTTCGATTTCTGATCGAAGAGAACATGCTGATCCCACTATAACCATAATTGATCGAATCATTCGGTGAAACAGGATCAAGGTTTTCTAATCGATAAAACGTATCGGAATCCTTTTTCGAGGCATCAACTAACGTTTTGATCTCAGGATAAGGTTCGGTATACAAACTTCTTGAGGCATAATTCCAATCATCGAGAATGCCATGGATCATACTGTTGGTATTGACTGCGGCTTCGGCTGTCATCAATAGTAACAGAAGAATACTCAAACGTTTCAAATCAAATGGGTGTTGTTGGAATAAACCAATCGTCAATGCGTAGAGCGCTAAAAAGACTAACGTCAAAACAAAGGATGTGAGCGTGACATACGTGTAACTGCCATCTGGTTTGATACCCCAAGCTGTAGCAAAAGCAGCCGCTAGTACAATGATGACACCTAGCAAACGCTTCTGATCCTTCTCCTGTAGCTGTTCCCAACTATGAGCCGCTAACAAGAGTACGAGAAACGAAAAGAGATAGGCATAACGAAACAAGAACATATTTGGTGCGTGCATCCCATGCCAGAATAGATTCAAAGGGACTAAATAGAAGCTAGCAATCAAGATCGCGAATAGCCCACCGAACAACAACTTGTTTTTCAAGGGGAATTTGCGACTGACAAAATACAAGAGACATAATGCTAAAGGAAATAATCCAGCATAGATAAAAGGAATCGATCCGTATTTCGTCGTGTCATAAACACCCACCATGTTTTTCATCAATAAATCTAAATAAGAAGTTGCTTCTGTCTTCAATGAAGTGATCTGCGTCAATGCTTCGCCATTGGCTCGTAGATCGAGAATGGCAGGCAGGATGATCACCATAGAAGCGCCTCCTGCTAATAAAGAGGTGATCCCATAGGGTAAAATCGTTCCTTTGTACCTCCGCCAATTCGTCAGTAGTCGTGTAATAAAGTATAAAAAGGAGAAGACTCCGACCATGAAGCCCATATAAAAACTGGATAAGAACAACAGCAAGTAACTAACAAACAATAAAATAGGTTTCTTTTGGTCCATCACACGATGGATACCTAAAATGATCAGAGGAAGATAGACAAAGGTGTCTAACCACATGATGATCTCTGAATGGGCAGTGATAAATGAAATCGACGCATAGCTGACACTTAATGCGACTTGCCCCCAATGTGGAATGCGATAGGTACGTGCTAGAAACCAGAAGGATAAACCTGCTGAACCAACCTTTAGTAAGGTGATGAGATACAAGGCATCTGGCATCAATTGATTCGGGAACAATAAAACGAGTGGTGTGAAAAGTCCACCTAAATAATAAGAAATCAATGATAGATAATTTAAACCAAGTGAGGCATTCCACGTGTAAAAAATGCTTTGTTTCCCTAACAACATATTACGGAAGCTTGCATGAAAGTTTGAAAATTGTGAGAAAGCATCACTAGCCAAGATGCTCCGATCACTTCCTGGATAAATGCCGATACTTAAATAAACCAATAAAAGAATCAGCAAAGGGATAAAGAAGCTAGCAGCTGCATAGCGGCCGTTTTCTTTTAAGAATTTTTTCAATGTTGTTTTCATTACAATTCAGTCACCAAATTTCTATTTGAAGTTATATTTAGTTTATCACATTCATGATTTTACTTGCTGAAAATACAACCAAATTCATAAAAAAATTACATTTGAAATTAAATAACATTTGTGAGTTTAAATTACATTTACATTAAGAAAATAACGCAAAATAAGAAAACACTTTCTACTTTAAAATAAAGTGTTGACAGGCCTTTGCAAATGCGTTATGTTTTATTTGTAACAATTATAAAAAAACATATACCTATCACTATCTGAGGGGTAGTGGCACATAAAAGAAGACTTAAAACAATTATCTGGGTGATTGATTGTTTTAAGCCTTTTTTATTTTTTCTTCTTAAATTTCATGTGGTTGAGGAAATGTCTCTCATTTGATAATGATTCGCAAAAAATAAAAACCGTTCATTTTGTTGAACGGTTCAAATCATTTCATTCAATTATACGCGTTCAACTTTTCCTGATTTCAACGCACGAGTTGACACCCAAACTTTTTTAGGTTTGCCGTCAATCAATACGCGAACTTTTTGTAAGTTAGGTTTAACTGTACGTTTTGTTGAGTTCATCGCATGTGAACGGTTGTTTCCACTTTTTGTCTTGCGACCTGTAAAGTAACAAACTTTTGCCATGTAAATTTCCTCCTTTGCCTTGATTTGGAGCAATAGTAAATTCAGCTCATACCAGAATAACATATCATATGGCGTAGGAATTTGCAAGCATATTTTCATAGAATTGATTGACATTTTCAGTGATTAATTGTAACGTGAACAAAGTCTTTTCCTAATTTTTTTCAATGGTTTTTGAGTACTTTAAGGGAACAACCTTTTATTTCGGTTGACGCTATGATAAAATGTGATAGTAGAAAAATGGGAATATTTTACCCGTTAAGGAGGCTCATTCATGGCTGTAAAAATTCAAACGTCAGCTGGAACCATTGAAATTACCAATGATGTCATCGCAACAGTTGTTGGTGGTGCCGCAACAGATGTATTTGGTGTTGTAGGAATGGCTAGCAAGAATCAAATCAAAGATAATATCACTGAAATTTTGCGTAAAGAAAATTACTCAAGAGGAGTAGTTGTCCGCCAAGAAGCTAATGGGATCGCAGTAGATGTTTATACAATCATTAGTTATGGCACAAAAATTTCGGAAGTTTCTCGTAATGTCCAAGAAAAAGTGAAATATAACTTGGAGACTTTACTAGGTGTTACAGCCAATTCAGTAAATGTCTTCGTGCAAGGTGTTCGTGTACTGCCAGACTAGGCAGGAGACTTGCTGACTGTTCAGCAGTCGATCTGAAGGAGGATTATCTAGGTGAGTGTAACAGAAATTAGTGCAAGCCAATTCCAGGAAATGGTTCAGTCCGGTGCGAATCGGCTACAAAAAAATGCAGAATACGTCAATTCCCTAAATGTATTCCCGGTTCCCGATGGAGATACCGGTACCAATATGAATTTATCAATGACAAGTGGTGCAAAAGCCGTTGTTGATTCTACCTCTGAAAAGGTAGGAGAATTAGCAGCGCTGTTATCTAAAGGTTTATTGATGGGGGCAAGAGGAAACTCTGGGGTTATTTTATCTCAGTTGTTCCGTGGTTTTTCAAAACAAATCCCTGATGTGACTGTTTTGACAGCAACAGATTTAGCTGCAGCTTTTACTCATGGGGTCGAAACAGCTTATAAAGCAGTAATGAAACCTGTCGAAGGAACGATCCTGACAGTTGCAAGAGAAGCTGCCAAAGCTGGTGAGAAGAAAGCAAAATCAACAGATGATGTGATCGAAGTCATGACTGCGGTCGTTAAAGGTGGGAAACGTGCGTTAGCAAAAACACCTGATTTGTTGCCTGTATTAAAAGAAGTAGGCGTTGTTGATAGTGGCGGTCAAGGACTATTATTCGTATATGAAGGTTTTTTAACTGCGTTGAATGGTGAATACCAAGCAGACGAGGTCTATGAACCATCTCCTGCTCAAATGGACGATATGGTGAATGCAGAGCATCATCGTAGTGTGCAAGGTCAGTTAGCGACTGAGGATATCCACTATGGTTACTGTACAGAAATCATGGTGAAGATCGGTGAAGGTCCAACTGTAGATAGTACATTTGATTATGAAGAGTTTCGTAACTATCTAGATGGCCTTGGGGATTCCCTGTTAGTGGTCAATGACGATGAAATCATCAAAGTACACGTTCATACAGAAAATCCTGGGGAAGTCATGAATTACGGACAAAAATTTGGTTCCCTAGTGAAAGTCAAAGTGGACAACATGCGTTTGCAACACGAAACGATCTTAGAACATGACCAAGCCCCTTCAGCGCCGGTCGCACAAACGAAGCCTCGTGTACCTTACGGGATCGTTGCGATCGCAGCCGGAAAAGGTGTGCAAGAGTTATTTGAAAGTCTAGGAGCAAACTACGTGATCAGTGGTGGACAGACGATGAATCCAAGTACGGAAGATATCGTGAAAGCGATCAATGAAGTGAATGCAGATAAAGTCATCATTTTACCGAATAACAAAAATATCTTTATGGCAGCTGATCAAGCTGCTGAAGTGGCTGAACTTCCAGTTGCTGTTGTTCCATCAAAAACAGTTTCTCAAGGATTGACAGCGATGTTGTCCTTCAATGAACAAGCAACGTTAGAAGAAAATAAAGAAACGATGACAGATGTGCTTTCAAGTGTTGTCAGTGGTCAAGTGACACATGCGATCCGCGACACGATGATCGACGGAGTGAAAATCACAGAAGGCGATTTCTTAGGGATGATCGATGGGAAAATCGTGATCTCTAATCCAGATATCTTAGCGACATCACTTGCTACATTAGAGCAAATGATCAACGAGGATACTGAGATCGTCACGATATTAACCGGAGAAGACGGGTCTGCAGAACAAGCACAAGCATTTGCGGATCAACTGAACGACAAATATCCTGAGTTAGAAATCGAGATCCATCAAGGAGATCAACCTGTCTATCCTTATTTATTTTCTGCTGAATAATACAGCCTGAAGCCGATAGATAAAGCAGAAAATCATTTGAAAGGATCTTCGGTCAACGATTCGCGAATCGTTGACCAAGTTCCTTTTTTTGTTAAAGGAGGGAAATCTTATGCGTTCGTTAGCTGATCCAGTCACAGTGCTGGCAGGTGTTGGTCAAAAAAGAGCGGATAGCTTGGCTAGTCTAGGCATCCATACAATTGAAGACTTGTTAACTTACTATCCTTTTCGTTATGAAGATATCCAAGAAAGAAATCTAAATGAAATCCAAGACCAAGAAAAAGTTACATTAAAAGGGTTAGTTGTCTCTCCGCCAGTAATGAGTCGTTTTGGCTACAAAAAAAGCCGTCTGCAGTTTCGAATGATGCAAGAACATGAAGTATTCAATATTTCTTTCTTCAATCAACCCTATTTGAAAGATAAAGTCATTTTATCTGAAGAAATCGCAGTTTATGGGAAATGGGATGCGAAACGTAAAGCACTAAATGGGATGAAGATCCTTGGTTCGCAAAGTCCAGATGATTTCTCTCCGATCTATCATGTCAACAAATCTATTCGCCAAACGACACTGGTCGATCTGATCCGTCGAGGGTTTAGTGAGTATGGTGATTTGATTGAAGAAAACTTACCACTATCTTTAATTGAAAAATACCGTTTGCTTGATCGTCCGACTGCTGTAAGAAGTATGCATTTTCCGCAAAATCATGAGGAAAATCATCAAGCCAAACGACGGATTGTTTTTGAAGAATTCTTTTTTTTCCAGATGCAGTTACAAGGACTGAAAAAAGCCGAAAAGTCTGAAAAGAATGGCTTAGAGATCCTTTATGATGTGGAACGATTAAAACAATTTACGAAAAAATTACCGTTTGAATTAACGATGGCACAAAAACGTGTCACTAATGAAATTTGCCGTGATCTCCGTAATCCACACCATATGCAGCGTTTGTTGCAAGGTGATGTGGGAAGTGGGAAGACCGTTGTTGCTGCGATTGCTTTATATGCGACAGTGACTGCTGGCTTTCAAGGAGCGTTGATGGTCCCAACAGAAATATTGGCGCAACAACATATGGAAAGTTTATCCCAATTATTTGACCCAAATGAAGTGACAGTTGCGTTATTGACCGGATCAACGAAAGCAAAAGAACGTCGCGAGCTATTAGAGCGGTTAGAAAATGGGGAAATCGATATCGTCGTGGGAACACATGCACTGATTCAAGAAGGTGTAGCATTTCAAAATCTAGGATTAGTGATCACCGATGAGCAACATCGTTTTGGAGTGAACCAACGAAAAGTATTGCGTGAGAAGGGTTGGCGTCCGGATGTGTTATTTATGACTGCCACCCCGATCCCTCGAACCCTAGCAATTACAGCATACGGCGAAATGGATGTATCTGTGATCGACGAGCTTCCCGCTGGACGGATTCCGATCGAAACAAGATGGGTCCGAACACCTCAATTAGATAGCGTGCTAGAATGGACCTATAAAGAATTGCGTAGAGGACATCAAATGTACGTGATTTGTCCATTGATCGAGGAGTCCGAAGCTTTAGATGTGAAAAATGCAGTGGAAATTTACGAAAAACTTCGTGAGTTATTTGCACCAGAATATGAAGTTGGCTTGTTGCATGGTAAAATGAAGAATCAAGAAAAAGATCAGATCATGGAAACATTCAAAGAAAACCAACTCCAGATCTTAGTATCAACCACAGTGATCGAGGTCGGTGTCAATGTGCCGAATGCAACGGTCATGCTGATCATGGATGCGGATCGTTTTGGATTAGCCCAGCTGCATCAGTTGCGTGGGCGTGTCGGTCGAGGAAGCGAGGCTTCTTATTGTATCCTCGTGGCAAATCCGAAAAATGAACTGGGTGTCGAACGAATGAAAATCATGACAGAAACCACAAATGGCTTTATCTTGAGTGAAAAGGATTTAGAATTACGAGGGCCAGGAGAAGTATTTGGCTTCCGTCAATCCGGCTTGCCAGAATTTGCGATCGCAGATCTAGTAACGGATGGGAATGTCTTAGAGGTTGCCCGTGAAGAAGCTGCGGCAATCTGGCAAATCAAAGACTGGCAGTTATTACCTGAATATCAACCATTAACAGCCAAGTTGCAATTAGGCGAACAAGATAATCGTTATTTTGATTAACAGATTATCAATACTTTCAAAATGATGACAAGGAGTGGAAATAATAATGAGAATTGCAGTAGATGCAATGGGCGGAGATCACGCACCACAAGCCATTGTGGAAGGAATCGCTCTAGCACAAAAAGATTTCCCTGAGTTGGAATTTGTTCTTTACGGTAAAGAATCAGAAATCAAGAAATATTTGACAGACGAAACAAATATCACAATCGTCCATACTGACGAAAAAATCAATAGTGATGACGAGCCAGTTAAGGCGATCCGTCGTAAGAAAACTGCTTCGATGGTTTTAGCTGCCCAAGCAGTCAAAAATGGAGAAGCAGATGCTATTTTTTCAGCAGGGAATACAGGAGCCTTACTAGCAGCTGGCTTGTTTATTGTTGGACGCATCAAAAACATCGAACGTCCTGGACTAATGTCCACATTGCCAGTTATTGGCAAAGAAGGTGAAGGGTTTGATATGCTAGATTTAGGTGCAAATGCAGAAAACAAACCAGAGCATCTTTTACAATATGGTATTTTGGGGTCATTTTATGCGAGAAAAGTTCGTGGGATCGGCCGACCTCGCGTCGCATTGCTCAACAATGGGACGGAAGAAACTAAGGGAAGCGAATTGACAAAACAAGCATTTGAACTCTTGCAAAATGAAACAAGCTTGAACTTCATTGGCAATGTAGAAGCGCGTGACTTACTAAATGGTGTGGCAGACGTCGTAGTAACCGACGGCTTTACTGGAAATGCAGTGTTGAAATCCATTGAAGGCACAGCGATGAATATGATGACCTTATTGAAATCTGCCATCTTGAATGAAGGCATAAAAGGTAAAATGGGTGCATTACTACTAAAAGACGGTTTACGCTCTTTGAAATCAGAAATGGACTATTCAAAACATGGAGGAGCTGTTTTATTTGGATTGAAAGCACCAGTTATCAAAACGCATGGTGCAACTGGACCGGATGCAGTTCGCTACACGATCCGTCAAATCCATACGATGCTTGAAACCAATGTTGTAGGGCAACTGGTAGAGCAATTTGAGCAAAAAGAGGACTAAATTTTCTGCGAATTGACAAGCTGATGGAGAAAAAAGGGTGGACATTCCAAAAAATTGTCAGTAAAATTAGCTATGGTGAAGAAAACGTAGTAGTTCTAAGAATTGTGGGGGTGAAAAAATTGACGCGCGAAGAAGTATTTAATAAGGTAGCTAAAATCATTTCAAATCACTTTGAAATGGATACAGACAAAGTGACAGATGAATTGAACATTAAAGATGATCTGAAAGCTGATTCAATTAGTATCATGGAATTTGTTCTTGAACTAGAAGATGAATTCGGTACAGAGATCTCTGATGAAGATGCTGAACAAATCGAAACAGTCGGCGGTGCCGTGGATTATATCAGCAACCACTTGAAATAAATTGAATAAATACACATCAACTGATGAATGAATTGGCGAAAGCCAATTTCAACTCAAAGCCAAGAAGTCAGAAATAGTTTAGCTATTTCAGGATTTCTTGGCTTTTTCAGGCATTATTTTTAAATAAAAGGGTTTTTTTAAAGAGGAGAATTATGTCATAAATACGATTGAAATAGGTGGTTTTATAACATTTACATTTCGTATATACTGTATAATTATGCTTTTGTAAAATGGAATATCTATTCGGTTAAAACTGTTTTTTATATAAAGAGTGATTTTTGCAGATTTTTATAATGATTCTTAATTTATAAAAATAGTAGGATAAAGAGAAGGCTAGCCACATACCTCATTTTTTTTTAATCTTCTTTAAGAGCTGACATAGCTACGTAAGATTTTTCAGACAATTCTGGCAACAGTGTGAAATAATCTTGCAATATAAAACGGTTTTCTATATAATTATTAATAATTAATTACACACTCCTTAGAATGCTACTTATTTAATTTTTTTTTTGCTAAGTTGTTATTCAGTGTAGGATTATTTTTTTTATTAAAAACTTCCATCGAGGGAGCAGAGAGGGGTATTCGATTGTCAGATAACCAATTATTAGATGTTCAGAACCTACACACAGGCTTCCGTCTAAAAGATGAATACTACGATGCAGTAGACGACGTTTCTTTTAC
This sequence comes from Enterococcus mundtii, assembly GCF_002813755.1. Taxonomy (NCBI): domain Bacteria; kingdom Bacillati; phylum Bacillota; class Bacilli; order Lactobacillales; family Enterococcaceae; genus Enterococcus; species Enterococcus mundtii. The sequence continues at coordinate 3,184,888 of NZ_CP018061.1, forward strand.
TTTAGATAAAAACGAGATCTTAGCCATCGTTGGTGAGTCTGGTTGCGGGAAAAGTACGTTAGCTACAACGATTATGGGATTATTAGATCCTAACAATACAAAGATCACAGGGGAGATCATGTACAATGATTTAAATTTGATTGAATTAAATGAAACATTGTATAACAAGATCCGCGGAAATGATATTGGGATGATTTTTCAAGATCCATTATCTGCACTAAACCCTTTGATGAGAATTGAAGACCAAATCAAAGAAGGTTTGTCTTACCATACAAAAATGACGGCTGACCAAAGACAAGCACGTGCATTAGAATTACTAGAACAAGTAGGGATTCCGAATCCTGCACGAGTTGGACGTCAGTATCCTCATGAGTTGTCAGGTGGGATGAGACAGCGGGTGATCATCGCGATTGCGATTGCATGTAAGCCACCGATCATTATCGCGGATGAACCAACGACTGCCTTGGACGTAACGATTCAAGCACAGATTCTTGACTTACTGAAAGATTTACAAGAAGAAACTAAAACTGGGATCATCTTGATCACACATGATTTAGGTGTCGTAGCTGAAATGGCGGATCGTGTTGCTGTGATGTATGGTGGACAATTTGTTGAAGTTGCAGGAGTCAAAGAGTTATTTGAAAATCCAAAACACCCATATACACAATCATTGCTAAATTCGATTCCACAAGAAGGAAATCACGAGGCAGAGTTACACGTGATTGAAGGCGTAGTCCCTTCATTAAAAAATATGCCACGAACAGGTTGCCGATTTGCGCCACGGATTCCTTGGATCCCAGCAAGCGCTCACGAAGAAAATCCAGTCTTGCATGAAATCGCACCGAATCATATGGTACGTTGCTCATGTTATAAACATTTCCACTTTAGAGACGAAAAAGGAGAGGTGTAGATGTCAGAATTAATTACAATCAAAGATTTGAAAGTTCACTATCCTATTCGCAGTGGGTTTTTCAACCGAGTAACAGACCATGTCTATGCAGTAGACGGTGTCGATTTTATTATTGAAAAAGGAAAAACATACGGACTAGTTGGAGAATCAGGTTCTGGGAAGTCCACAACCGGAAAAGCGGTTGTCGGCCTAGAAAAAGTGACTTCTGGCCAAATCATGTATGAAGGAAAAGACGTCACGAAAAGAAGTAACCGCAAAAAAATCGGCTACAACAAAGACGTCCAAATGATCTTTCAAGATTCAATGTCTAGTTTAAATCCTAAAAAACGAGTACTGGACATTATCGCTGAGCCGATCCGTAACTTTGAACGCTTAAGTGATCAGGAAGAAAAGAAAAAAGTCAAAGGCTTATTGGACATCGTTGGGATGCCAGAAGATGCGTTATACAAATATCCTCATGAATTTTCTGGTGGACAAAGACAGCGTTTAGGGGTTGCCCGAGCAGTAGCAACGAATCCTAAATTGATTGTTGCTGATGAACCTGTATCTGCCCTAGACTTATCTGTTCAGGCACAAGTATTGAACTTTATGAAACGCATCCAACAAGAATTTGGCTTGAGCTATTTATTCATCTCTCATGACTTGGGTGTCGTAAAACACATGTGTGACAACATCGCGATCATGTACAAAGGTCGCTTTGTTGAAATCGGTACACGAGAAGATATCTATAATGATCCGCGCCACATCTACACAAAACGCTTACTATCTGCGATTCCACGAATTGATGTAGACAATCGGGAAATACAAAAACAAAACCGACGAAATGTTGAACGTGAGTATATCGAACATCAAAAAGATTACTACGATACAGCAGGGCGAGTGTATGATTTACGTACACTAACCACTACACACAAAGTAGCGTTGAAAGATGGAGGTGCTAGCTAATGTGGAAAACGATTCTACGAAGAGTTCTTTTGATGATCCCACAAGTGATCATTCTTAGTGTGTTGATCTTTATGCTAGCGCAAGCCATGCCTGGAGATCCGTTTACAGGATTGATCAACCCAAACCAAGATCCAGCTGTAATCGAGCAGATGCGTCAAGCAGCGGGCTTGAATGATCCTTGGTATGAACAATATTTCCGTTGGGTCGGAAATGCCTTACAAGGTGATTTTGGACAAAGTTTCTTGTATAAGCGTTCGGTTTCCTCTTTGATTGGAGAACGAATCGTCAATACTTTATATTTATCTATTTTAACTGTTATTATTACGTACTTGATTGCTGTACCACTAGGTATGTTAGCTGGTCGATACCAAAATTCGATTTTGGACAAAGCTGTCGTTATTTATAACTTCTTCAGTTTTGCTGTTCCATTATTCATTTTCGGATTGATCATGTTGTTTGTTTTTGGCTATCGTTTAGGTTGGTTCCCAACAAGTGGTTCTCAGACTTTAGGTTTCCAGGGAGGATTTTTCGCTCAATGGATGGATCGATTGCAATACATTCTATTACCATCGATCACACAGGCCTTTTTAGCCACAGCAGTAACGATCCAGTATTTACGAAGTGAAGTCATTGATTCGAAATCCTTAGACTTTGTACGTACAGCTCGTTCCAAAGGGGTGCCGACAAACAAAGTATTCAGTCGTCACATTTTCCGTAATGCAGCCTTGCCGATGGCATCTCAAATGGGGTATGAAATTACTTCATTGATTGCTGGTTCTGTCGTTATCGAAAAAATCTTTGGGTATCCTGGTGTCGGAAAATTATTTATTGACTCAATCGGTCAACGTGATTATACCGTAATCACAGCCTTAGTCTTGATTTTAGGAATCGCAACGCTCGTCGGAACACTGCTGTCAGATATTATCATGAGCATTGTTGATCCGCGTATACGAATCCAATAAAAAAATCAAACAGAAGGGAGAATCGATCATGAGTGATAAAAACAAAGAAGTTGCGCAAGAAAGTATCCCACCAATGGGTATACGAATGATTGCACGAGAATTTAAAAAAGATAAAGTAGCCATTTTTTCACTGGCTTTGTTAGTTGTTTTACTATTAGTTATTTTTATCGGGGCGATCTTTATTGACCAAGATAAAGTAATGTTTGTTAGTATTTTTGATAAGTATGCTGAACCTGGCGCCATCTCTTCTCAAGGATCAAAATTTCTTTTAGGAGCAGATGAAGGTGGACGTGATGTCTTCGGTCAATTGATCATCGGAGCAAGAAACTCTGTGATGATCGGTTTTGCTATCACGATCATTACGTCGATCATCGGAGTAGGGCTTGGAATCCTTTCAGGTTTTTATGGTGGGATCATTGACAACGTATTGATGCGTATTGTTGATTTTATTATGATTTTACCGATCATGTTGATCATTATCGTGTTTGTTTCGATCATTTCGCGTTATAACGTTTGGTCATTTATTTTTATCATGAGTGCATTTTATTGGGTAGCTAAAGCCCGATTATTCAGAAGTAAGACGTTATCAGAAGCTAGACGTGATTATGTCAGTGCTTCAAAAACGATGGGAACAAGTGATTTCAAAATCATGTTCCGTGAAATCATGCCAAACCTTAGTTCATTGATCATCACCAACTTAACAATGAACTTTGCGGCAAATATTGGGATCGAGACCACTTTGACTTTCTTAGGCTTTGGATTGCCAGCTAATGTACCTAGTTTAGGAACATTGATCGGTTATGCAAGTAACGGTGAAGTTTTAGTGAATCGACAATGGATTTGGTTACCCGCGTCAATTCTAATTTTAGTGTTGATGTTGAGTATAAACTACGTTGGACAAGCATTTAAGCGTTCTGCAGATGCGCGTCAACGTTTAGGATAAGAGAAGTGAAGGGGGAAAATAGGATATGAAGAAAACGATTTTTGGATTTGTCACACTGCTATCTGTGGGAGCATTAGCAGCGTGTGGAAATGGCGGCGGAACTAGCTCGTCAGGTAATAATTCAGCAGATAATGGGGATAACAGTGAATTGACTTTCCCATTAGCAACAACGAATAATGATGAAGCAATCGAAGACGGTGAGTTAAATGTTGCAGTCGCAACAGACAGTCAATTCAAAGGATTATTCCAATGGGAATTTTACCAAGATGCCTTTGATGCAGCGTTTATGGCGCCTTCACATGAACCATTATTTACAAATGATGACAACTTCACGATCACAAACGATGGTGCAGCCTCATTAGAATTAGACGAAGATGCGAAAACAGCGACAATCACACTTAAAGACAACGTAAAATGGTCTGATGGTGTCGATGTCACAGCAGATGATGTTATTTTCCCTTATGAAATCATCGGTAACTCTGAATACACTGGTATCCGTTACGATGATACATTCCGTAATATCGTTGGTATGGAAGAATATAACAGCGGTAGTGCAGATACGATTTCTGGAATTACAAAAGTAGATGACAAAACTGTTAAAATCGAATATAAAGAAATGAACCCAAGCATGCTTCAAGCAGGTGGTGGTATTTGGACATATGCAGCGCCAAAACACACACTTGAAGGAATTGCTATCAAAGACATGGAATCAAGTGATCAAGTCCGTAAGAACCCTGTGACATTTGGTCCTTACTATATGAGTAACATCGTTGCTGGTGAATCAGTAGAGTTCTTACCAAATGAATACTACTGGAATGGTACACCACAATTGAAGAAAATCACAATGAAATCATTACCAACAGCAAGTGCAACAGAAGCATTGAATTCAAAATTGTATGATATGATTTTCCAAATGCCAACAGATACTTACGAAACATACCAAGATATCGCTGGCTATACGAATCTAGGACGTCAGCAAACTTCATACACTTACTTAGGTTTCAAACTAGGTAAATGGGATGCTGAAAGTGGAAGTGTTGAATATGATCCAAACTCAAAAATGGCTGACAAATCATTACGTCAAGCAATGGGTTACGCTTTAGACAACACTGCAGTAGGTGAACGTTTCTATGCTGGTTTAAGAAGCAATGCGACTTCATTGATTCCACCAGTATTTGAAAGTTTCCACGATGCAGATCTAAAAGGCTTCACACAAGATATTGATAAAGCCAACAAATTATTGGATGATGCAGGATATAAAGATGTTGATGGCGATGGTATCCGTGAAGACAAAGATGGTAACAAGTTGACAATCAACTTTGCGTCAATGTCAGGTGGCGAAACAGCGCAACCATTAGCAGATTACTACGTACAACAATGGAAAGAAATCGGTTTAGATGTTCAATATACAACAGGCCGTCTGATCGAATTCAACTCATTCTATGATCGTTTAGAAAATGATGATCCAGAAATCGACATCTACCAAGCAGCTTGGAACACAGGAACAGATCCAAACCCAAGTGGACTATGGGGGGCAAATGCAGCGTTCAACTACACTCGTTATGAGTCAGAAGAAAACACAAAATTGATCAATGATATCAATTCAAGTGCAGCATTTGATGCAGATTACCAAAAAGAAGCTTACAAAAAATGGCAAGAATACGCATTTGAAGAAGCTTTTGCTATTCCAACATTGTTCCGTAACGAAGTATTACCAGTAAACGACCGCGTTAAAGATTGGAATTGGGCATATGATGCTGTCAATCCATGGGCTGTTGTATCTGTAACTTCAGATTCACGTTCATAATCAATCATTAAATGATAAAACCGAATCAGTTCGAGATAGGATTCTCCTATTCTCGGCTGGCTCGGTTTTTTTTATAAGTAGGTCTGTGAAAGTTTTATCACCATCAATCATTAATACATAACAAATAAACTATGGGTGTTTTTTAATTAGGAAAAACGAGGAAATATTTGTTTTTTTAGAATGAAAAACATATAATAAATATGAAAATAAATGAAATGAAAGAGAGGGGAGGGTGTGATTCATATAAATACTTACTTTATCGAGATTTTGAAATGCTAAATCAAAAATAAAACGTACAAAGGAGAATTTTATGAAAAACAAAAAATTAGTTGTTAGTGTTATTGGAACTGTTGCTGCTATAGGAGTATTTGTCTCAACCGATCAAGTAAGTGCGTCAGAAATGAATGAACCTTTGATCATATCAAACTATGCAAATATATTTGATATGGATATTGTGCAAGAACAAGCAGTAATGATTCAGCCGAAAATCACAATGGATACATTTTATGGCGGAGTAACCGGTATTCCTGGATTTGGTACAGTATGGGGAGAATTTACGCCATCTAGTAGAAGAGTCACAGTTCAGGCGAAGGGAACAAAAACTGTTAATGTCACAGGAGGACCTAGAGTAGAAGTAAGAGCAGAAGCTCCACGTGCATTTACGGGAAATACCTCTGGATGGTGGTGGGCATAGAGATTTAAGAACCTAAGACAAAATTTTTATACAGTATTACCCGAGCTATATAGAGATTACTGCTACGGTCAGGTTGTTGCTAGAAGTCAACAATCTCTTCAGTGATATCTCAAATACAGTTCGGGTATTTGAATATTTGAAAACATGTTTTAGGTGCTTTTTTCTTTCATTATGAAAAAAATCTATCGAGGGTTATTTATAGTTACAGTGTTAAGTTTCCTTTATGCCATTTCTTTTATCGGAAATGAAGGAATCAAGAGTGCTATCCCAAATGCTCATTCGGGCATTGTAATTGAAGAAGCGAGTGGAACGATTGAGGAAATCAATCAAAAAATTTCTGCTTATGCAAAAAAACATGAAATTGCTATACATAAACTGGTTTTTAGAATTGGCGCTTCTGGTGAGACGACAAAGGAAATTTATACCTTTGACAAGGTGGAACGTTCGGAATACTCTTTTCCACCTATAAAATCGGATGTTGCCACCTATTTTTATGATTACACAGAGATGCAGCATCAAGATGTGTTGGGGACTTATATTGTAACAGAAGCCCCTCCATCTGGAATGATCGCTGATTTTCATGATCAAGGAATCAAATTGGAGATTGAAGAGATAAAATGGTTTCAGTTATTGACGGCGGGTTTATTAATGAGTATTGGACAACTCTTCTTTATTCTATTTTTCTTTGTGATTTTAGCTTTACTGTTTTATAAAGCTTCCCTTCGCAAGAAAATTGGTGTGATTGAGATGTTAGGACATCGTTGGCTGATAGTGTCCGTCAAGGATAGTTTCATTGATAGTGTGATTTTTACTCTCTTGATGGTTGCTTTTTCTTGGTGGTTTCCACAATTACAGTTTCTTTATCGACCGATTTTTTTCTGGGGTCATTTAATGATTTGGGTTCTTCAATTATTTACGAGTGGGATTATTTTCTCGTTCGGTACGATTTCAGATAAGATAAAAGGAAAGAAACCTTACCGATTATTATTTAGTTTGAACCTTTTATTAAAGATCATCATCTTCACGTTTGTTACGGTGCAAGCCAGTACATTATCAAATAAAGTAATGGAGACGCGTGAACTTGAACAGCAGCTCTCCCAATGGACAAGAGTTCCTGACTATTATCACTTGGCATTTAGTAGAGACACCAATCTACTTGTAAACCCGGCAGAAAGTAAAGACGTGCGAAAGAAAGCACAAGCGCCAATCAATTCACGGTTGCTTCCCTTGTTGGAAAAATCAGAACAGTCAGGTGGAATTTTTCTAAGGGACAATGAACTTGGTCATAGTAGTCCGACACTAAATTATATTCAAAATGACGCTTTTTGGTTAAGTAACCATCATGCCGTACAAGAATTGGCTATCAAGGATGCGGATGGTCAATTGATTGACTCATTAGATGATTCTTTTTTCTATCTTCTTATTCCTGAAAATAAGCGAATGTATACAGAAATGATCATTCCAGAAGCCGAGGCTGAACTTGATTTTTATCAAAATTCTTTTGAGTACGAAACGAAAGCATACGAAGGCGAGTTAAAAATTCTTTATACTCAAGCAAACCAAGTCCTTTTTAACTATAACTTCCAACCCTATGAAAAAACTTTTTCTTCCAATCCAATTATCGTTTCCATGTCATTGCCATTGATCCAACCAAATATCGAAATATGGATACAGGATATTTCAAATGGGACTTACTTGTTTCGAGACCCTCAACTTGTCCAAGAATTTATTAAAGAAAATCATATGGAACATGATTTTTATGGCTTGATTGCTGTAAAAGATAGCATCAATCAATCTCTTATGGGGGTGAAACGTGAATATTATACAACCCTTAGTATTTTGTTCTTGATCCTTATTGGCTTTGTTTTTATTCAAGTCTATTTGAGTTTACTGTATGTGGAAATGAATAAGAAAAAACTGTTTCTCAAATATATTGCTGGTTGGACTCTGCTACAGAGGCATCACAGATATTATGAAATAATATTAGGCATTTCTACCTTTGTTGCGTTGATCTTGCTACTCATCAACCATGCTTGGTGGCAGATTTTGATTCTATTACTATTATTTGAATTATGTATCCTTTTATTCACTACGTATTTATCAGAAAAAAGAAAACGTCTGGAGGTGATCAAATATGATTGAAGCCAAAGAAATCACTAAAAAGTATAAAGGAAAAGTGATTTTTGAAAACGTATCTTTACATGTAGAGACTGGTTCAATAACTGTGATCACGGGAAGTAGTGGTGTAGGGAAAACGACGTTACTGAACTGCTTAGGACAACTGGAGCCAATTGATTCTGGTGAAATATGGATAGACAATCAAATTCTTCACCGTAAAAGTAAAAAACGTTTCTTTCGTGAGTATGCAGGATTTTTATTTCAGAACTTTGCATTGATCGATAATGAAACGGTCAAGCAAAATTTACAGTTAGTAGTAAAAAAAGAGGAAAAAATGATTGCTGCGCTCCGCAAGTTCCAAATGGAAGACTCATTGCACCAAAAAGTATTTCGTTTAAGCGGTGGTGAGCAACAACGAGTAGCTTTAGCTCGCTTGTTTTTGCAACCCCCTAAAATTGTTTTTGCAGATGAGCCCACTGCCTCTTTGGATAAAGGAAATCGGCAACTTGTGATCGAAGCATTGAAAGAATTGAATGAGCATGGAGTGACGATTGTCTTAGTCACCCATGATTTAGATTTGGCAGAACAACTAGGTGGGCAAGTTGATATGAATGAACTGATAAGCAGGAATAAGCTGTGAGAGGTAAAACTGAACTACGAATAGAGGATAAGCTATATTTTAACGAATTTCTTATCTTTTATTCGTAGTTTTTTTTTAAAGATGATTTTTCAACATGGTTTATAAAGCTTTTCATACCTTTTGTCTCAACCATTTCATATTTTATAAAAAACCAGTATAATAAGGAAGTATTGAAAAAATAGCCATAAAGGAATGTGGGAAATGGACAATCAGCTAACAAAAGAATTGAAAGAAAAGTATAGCATCGTTTTTCACGATTTAAACTTACTTGAACAAGCTTTTACCCATTCATCCTATGTGAATGAGCATCGCAATTTGCAACTATCCGATAACGAACGTCTTGAGTTTTTAGGAGATGCTGTATTAGAGTTAATGGTTTCTGAATATCTGTATCGTTTGTATCCAGATATCCCAGAAGGAAAATTGACCAAAACTCGTGCAGCTATCGTGCGTGAAGATAGTTTGTCCAAATTTGCCAAGGAATGTCGTTTTGACCAGTACATCCTGTTAGGAAAAGGTGAGGAGAACTCAGGCGGACGAACCCGTCCAGCGCTTCTTTGTGATCTGTTTGAAGCCTTTTTAGGAGCGTTATACCTTGATCAAGGATTTGACGCAGCACATGCGTTTATTGAAACGGTGATTTTTCCGAAGGTACGTGCCGGTGCTTTTTCCCATGAGATGGATCATAAAACAAGATTACAAGAAGTATTGCAAAAAGCAGGAGACGTGTTGATCGAATATCGTTTGATCAATGAAGAAGGTCCAGCACACGAACGTATTTTTTGGATCGAAGTATACGTTGATGATCGGTTGATTGGAACTGGACAAGGAAAATCGAAAAAACTAGCAGAACAAGCTGCTGCTGAGAATGCTTTAGCAGCACTAAGTAAGTGAGGGAAAGACTTCGTGTATTTAAAACGCATTGAAATAGCCGGCTTTAAATCATTTGCAGATAAAACAATCATTGAGTTTGAAAATAGTGTCACAGCGGTCGTTGGACCAAACGGTAGCGGGAAAAGTAATATTACCGAGGCCATCCGTTGGGTACTAGGAGAACAGTCTGCGAAAAGCCTTCGTGGTGGGAAAATGCCGGATATTATTTTTGCCGGTTCTGATTCCCGTAAACAATTGAATGTCGCTGAAGTAACCGTCGTATTAGACAACTCTGATCATTACTTGCCACTAGAGTATAGTGAGATCAGTGTGACACGTCGTTACCGTCGAACAGGTGAAAGCGACTTTTTCATCAATAAACAACCTTGCCGTTTGAAAGACATCCAAGAATTATTTATGGATTCTGGCTTAGGGAAAGAATCATTTTCGATCATCTCTCAAGGAAAAGTCGAAGCGATTTTTAGTAGTAAGCCAGAAGACCGACGAGGGATTTTTGAAGAAGCAGCTGGAGTCTTGAAATACAAACAGCGCAAGAAAAAGGCGGAGCAAAAGCTTTTTGAAACAGAGGATAATCTAAGCCGTGTCCAAGATATCATCTATGAACTTGAAGAGCAATTAACTCCTTTGGCCGCCCAGAGTGAGGCTGCGAAGGAGTTTTTACGATTAAAAGAAACATTGACTAACACAGATATCTCTTTGATGATTGCTGAAATCAAAGCGGCAAAAAAAGAGTGGGATGAACGACAAATACAATTAGATCAGTTCAACCAATCACTAACGTCCTTAACGACACAGATCCAAACAAAGGAACAGTTATTAGCCGACAAACGTAAACAAAATAACCAGGCCGACCGTATGATCGAAAAAAATCAACAAACGTTATTAGCGTTGTCAGAAAAATTAAAGCAAACAGAAGGACAAAAAGAAGTATTACTTGAGCGAACGAAGCATACCCAAAAGAGCTCAAAAGAATACCAAGCTTCTTTAACTGAAGTGCAAGAAAAAGTGGCTCATTTTGAAGAATTACAAGCGACTTTGACACAAGAAGTTAGTCAAAAAGAAGCAGAGATCCAACAGGCTGAAAAAGCACTGATGAGTACGCAACAAGAATTGGAGAAATACCAAAAATCAACAAAAGAATTGTTGGCAGAATTGCGCGATCAGTATGTCGATTTAATGCAAGAACAAGCAACTGTCGGCAATGAATTGAAGTACTTGGAGCGTCAATATGTCCAAGAGACATCTAAAAGTCAGCAAACACTAGCCAAACAATCGGAAGTGGAAGCGAATGTTGCGGAAATGTCCGCTAAGCAAATCGAGTTGACAGAGCGACATGAAAAGCTACAACAAGCTTTGAATGAGGTCAAAGCGTCACTTGAACTTGTGCAAACAAAAGGAAAACAAGCACAAGAGCGCTTGGCAAAAGAACAGCCTAAAATGTATCAACTGATGAACCAAGTCCAACAATTGCGGGCACGTCAGAAAAGTTTACAAGAAATCCAAGAAAATTACTTTGGCTTCTATCAAGGTGTACGTTTGATCTTGCAACAAAAACAACGTCTTTCAGGTATCGTTGGAGCGGTTGCTGAATTGATCGATGTTCCAGCTGATTATACATTGGCAATCGAAACAGCTTTGGGTGGTTCAGCGCAACATGTCATTGTTGAAAATGAAGGTGATGCACGTCAAGCGATCACTTATCTGAAACAACAAAAAGGCGGACGAGCAACGTTTTTACCATTAACGACAATCAAACCTCGTCAATTACCTGCACATATTTTTGCACAAGCGCAAACAGTTGACGGGTTTATTGGGATCGCTAGCGAACAAGTGACTTATCCCGAACAGATCCAGACAATCGTTCACAATCTATTAGGGACGATTCTATTAGCAAAAGACTTAGCAAGTGCCAATGCCATTGCCCAACAAATTCGTTACCAGTATCGTGTGGTCTCGTTAGAAGGTGATGTCATGAATGCCGGTGGTTCAATGACTGGTGGGGCGACGAAGCGAGGCAATCAAGGAAGTTTGTTTGCACAAAATCAAGAATTAAAACAATTGACTAGTGAGTTTCAACAAGCCGATCAGGAATTGCAAAGTCAAGAAAAGAAAGTCCAAGCATTGCAACAAGAAGTCACGGTTTTGGCAGAAGAACAAGAACTTCTGCGGACACAAGGAGAACAGTTACGCTTTGAAGAACAAGAAGTAGCAAATCAACGACAAAATGTGGCCAACGAACTCACTCGTTTTGAAAAAGAACAGCAAATCTCAAGTTATGAAACGCGTGAACTGCAACAATTCATGGAGAATTACCAAAAACAACAGGCAGAGCTTTTAGCAAAACAGCAAGAACTAGAAGTACAACGCCAAGCGATCGATGCTGAAATCAGTTCATTGAGTCAAGAAAGTGACAAGATGGAAGAACGTCGCGCGCAGATCCAGGAAAAACAAGCACAGGAGCAAGCCTCATTAGCCGTATTGAAAGAGCAATACAATCACTTACAGATCCAACTACGTGGCGCACGTGTACAAAAAAATGAGGCATTAGCCAAACAAGAAGGACTAGAACAACAACTGCATGCATTGACTGCGGACTTCTCTGATCACGAACTGACAGAAGAAAGCTTAGATCAACGAATCGCTGATTTAGCGACAGAAAGAGATCGCTTAAAAGCTTCTCTAGAAGACGCCAAACAGTCACGTGAAGAAATGCAAACGACCATCGATGCGTTGGATGCCGACCTATTAGCTGAAAACCGTAAACAAAAAGAACTTTTGACAGAGCAGTCACAGTTAGAGGTCCAAAAGAATCGTGCGGAAATGATTTTGGATAATCATTTGAATTATCTTCAAACGGAGTATCAGATGAATTATGAAAAAGCCTGTGAATCTTATGAAGAAACAACGGATGTAGCGAACAGCCGGGTAGAAGTTGCTTCGTTGAAACAACAAATCGATCGTTTAGGCCCAGTAAATCTGAACGCCATTGAGCAGTATGAGCAAGTGAATGAACGTCATACCTTTTTGGCTGCGCAACGGGATGACTTATTATCGGCTAAGGATCAATTATTTGAAACAATGGATGAAATGGACGATGAGGTACGGACTCGTTTCAAAGAAGTTTTTGAAGCAATCCGCCAAGAATTCAAAATCGTTTTCCCAAACATGTTTGGTGGCGGTCGCGCAGAGCTTGTGTTGACTGATCCGACTGATTTGTTGCAGACAGGGATTGAAATCGAAGTTCAGCCTCCAGGTAAAAAACTACAAAGTTTAAGTTTACTTTCAGGAGGAGAACGTGCATTGACTGCTATTGCGTTGCTCTTTTCGATTATTCGTGTCTGCCCTGTACCGTTTTGTATCCTTGATGAGGTCGAAGCTGCGCTAGATGAAGCCAATGTCAAACGCTTTGGTCGCTATCTCAGCGAGTTCCAAGACGATATACAGTTTATTGTGGTGACGCATCGTAAAGGGACGATGGTTGCTGCGAATGTCTTATACGGTGTGACCATGCAAGAGTCTGGGGTTTCAAAAATCGTCTCTGTCCGTATGGAAGACATCAATGAAGAAGGAAGAATGAGTGAAACGAAAGTGTAGGGGACGAAATGATCAAATTAATCGCTATCGATTTAGACGGAACACTATTGAACGAAGAAAAGAAAATCTCATCTGAGAATAAACAAGCTTTGGCTCAAGCAAAAGCACAAGGGGTAAAAATCGTTTTATGCACGGGGCGTCCGTTAGCAGCGATGGCTCACTATTTACAAGAATTAGGTTTAGTCGAAGAAGGCGATTATAGCATTACCTTCAACGGTGGCTTAGTCCAAAAGAACGATACAGGTGAAATCATTGAGAAAAAAGCGATGTCTGTGTCTGATATCCATCGTCTTTATGCGTTGGCACAAGAACTAGACTTGCCGTTAGACGTCTTATCAGATAATGTCGTCTTGCAATTACCTAGTGCGCCTCAAAAGCAATCGTTGTACAATGTATTAAACAACTTATTGCAATTCCAACCAGCAGTACTAGCTGATATCACAGATGAGTTTGTGTTGAACAAAGCAGTCATTGCCTATGAGCAAGACGAACTAGATGCAAAAATCAAGGAGATTCCAAGCGCTTATTATGAATCGTATGAGATTATCAAAACGCGCAATGTTTTATTAGAATTTATGCCAAAAGGCGTCACTAAGGCATATGGCATTTCTTTATTAGCAAAAGATTTAGGACTTGAACGTAGTGAGATCATGGCAATCGGAGATGAGGAAAATGATCTACCGATGATCGAATACGCAGGACTTGGTGTAGCCATGGAAAATGCGGTACCTTTTGTCAAAGAAGCCGCTGATCATGTCACGGCAAGTAACATCGAACATGGGGTAGCAAAAGCGATCCAACAATTTGTTTTAGTGTAAAGGAGGTATACTATGGGATTTTTTGATAAGATCAAACGAGCCTTTACTGGTGAAGAAGCACCAGAAGAAGTAGAAGTACAAGAGAAATATGATAAGGGTCTAGAAAAGACCCGTAAAACGTTCGGTGAACGAATGAATGAACTGTTTGCGAATTTCCGTACGGTCGATGAAGATTTCTTCGAAGAATTAGAAGAAACATTGATCGGTGCAGATGTCGGCTTTGAAACAGCCATCAAGATCACTGAAGCGTTACGCCAAGAAGTGAAGCTAAGAAATGCCAAGAAACCAGCTGAGATCCAAAATGCGATCATCGAAAAATTAGTTGAGCTTTATGAGCAAGAAGGCATCGATGAAGTCAATACATTGAACCTCCAAGAAGAAGGATTGACAGTGATCCTCTTTGTTGGTGTCAATGGTGTAGGAAAGACGACGAGTATCGGTAAATTAGCACATCAATACAAAACGGAAGGCAAAAAGGTATTGTTAGCCGCAGCAGATACCTTCCGTGCGGGTGCGATCGATCAGTTAGTTGTTTGGGGAGAACGTGCAGAAGTTGAAGTGGTTCGAGGCAAAGCTGGTGGTGATCCTGCGGCAGTCGTTTACGATGCCATCGAAAAAGCCAAAGAAAAACAAGCAGATATTTTACTTGTTGATACAGCTGGACGTCTGCAAAACAAAGTCAATTTGATGAACGAATTAGAGAAGATCAAACGTGTGATCCAACGAGAATTACCAGAAGCACCACATGAGATCTTACTTGTGTTAGATGCGACGACAGGGCAAAATGCCATGGTCCAAGCGAAACAGTTCAAAGAAACCTCTGATGTAACAGGGCTAGTTTTAACAAAATTAGACGGTACAGCTAAAGGTGGAATCGTCTTAGCCATTCGTAATGAATTGCACCTGCCGGTCAAACTTGTTGGTTTGGGTGAGGGAATCGATGATTTAGAAGCTTTTGATCCAAATGACTTTGTCATCGGTCTATTTAAAGGCTTATTGAAAGAAGAATAAACAGTATATGAGCATAAGTTCATCTAAAGAGCTTGTAACAAAGGTGTTCAACTTCAAGAAATAAAAAAGAAGCCACGGAAATCGTTCTTTAAATTTCCGTGGTTTTCCCTTTATTTTTGAAGAGGTTCCGTTTGTTTCAGGCTCTTTTTTCTCTTTCCAATGGACTAGCGATATTTAAGGAACAATATTTTGAGTATAAATCAAAAATGAACCAGCGATTTTTTTGACTGTCCTGTCTGGCTATGTGCTATCTTATTGTTCAGTTTGGAGTCATTTTCCTACAATATCAGCTGTTTTTTTAAAAAAACACCCCTTTTTTCTCATTTTCAAACAATTTCATTCTTTTTCTTGGCGGTTTTTACTATAATGAAACATATGAATTGGAGGACATTTAACCATGAACTATAAAGAATTATTACTGCATCCTCGTTCACTACCGTTCATTAGTCAAGCTCGTTTTGGGGTTGAACGTGAAGGGCAACGTGTGAACTTCTCTGGAAAGTTGGCAACAACCGATCATCCTGAGATTTTTGGGGATCGTACGTATCATCCATACATCCAGACAGATTTCAGTGAAACTCAAGTCGAATTGATTACTCCGGTCACGGATTCTATCAACGAACTTTTTAAATACTTGGAAGCAATCTACGACGTTGCTTCACGCTCAATGGCAGATGATGAAATGATCTGGCCTTTGAGCATGCCTCCGGCTTTACCTGAAAAAGACGAAGAGATTATGATCGCGAAGCTTTCTAATTTTGAAGATGTCTTGTATCGTCGTTATTTAGCAAAGGAATATGGCAAACGCAAGCAAATGGTCAGTGGCATCCATTTCAACTTTGAGTTTGGTGATGATCTTTTACAATCCTTGTTTGTACAACAAACAGAGTTTACCGACTTTGCAGCATTTAAAACAGAATTATATTTTAAAACAGCACAGAACTTCTTGCGTTATCGTTGGTTGATCACTTATTTGTTTGGGGCGTCACCTCTAAGTGAAGACCACTATTTTGTCGGCAAGCCAGCACCAGCAGAACCGGTACGCAGTATTCGTAATAGTTCCTATGGTTATACGAACCATCCGAATGTCAAAGTATCCTATGCGTCAATGCAACAATATTTAACCGATATTGAAAAAATGGTGGAAGAAGGCAAGTTATCCGAAGAAAAGGAATTCTATGCACCAATCCGTTTTCGTGGTGGAAAACGTGTAGCTGATTTAGCAAAATCAGGTATTCGCTATATTGAACTGAGAAATATTGATTTAAATCCTTACGCACGTGTAGGGATCAGTCAAGCACAAGTTCAGTTTTTACAATCGTTCTTAATGTATATGCTATGGATGGAACATGACGTAGCAGTCGATGCATGGGTCGAAGAAGGCGAGCAGCGAAATGAACACGTGTCGTTAGAAAACCCTATGGATCAAACTGCTTTTTATGATGAAGGAATGCTACTTCTTCAAGGAATGAAAGAGATGCTTGTAGCTTTAGGACAATCCGAACGCCTACCATTGATCGATGACATGATCGCACAATTGGATGAACCACGTGAAACATTGGCAGGCAAGATTTATCAGCAAGCACAACAAACAAGCCAACATGACTTTGCTTATACTTTAGGAAAACAGTATGAAGAAGAAAGTCATGAACGTTCGTATCAATTAGCGGGATTTCGTGACATGGAACTGTCGACACAGATTCTGATGTTTGATGCGATCCAAAAGGGCATCGAAGTAAAGGTCATAGATGAATCAGATCAATTTTTACGTCTACAGCATCAAGAGCATATCGAATATGTGAAAAATGCCAATATGACAAGTAAAGACAGCTACATTGTGCCATTGATCATGGAAAATAAAACAGTCACTAAAAAAGTGCTAAAAGAGGCCGGATTCCGTGTACCTGAAGGAGCCGAATTTACTTCAATCGAAGAGGCTTTGAACGCGTATCCACGATTTGCAGAACAAGCCTTTGTTATTAAACCTAAATCGACAAATTATGGGTTAGGGATCACGATCTTCAAAGAAGGAGCATCTTTAGAAGATTACCAGGCGGGTTTAGCAATCGCTTTTCGTGAAGATACTTCTGTACTAGTTGAAGCATTCATGCCTGGAACAGAATATCGCTTCTTTGTGATCGATGGGCAAGTAAAAGCGATCTTACTTCGTATTCCTGCCAATGTTGTGGGTGACGGAAAACGGACGGTGGAAGAACTTGTCGCTGAAAAAAACCTAGATCCATTAAGAGGCAGTCACCATCGTGCACCATTGGAATTGATTCAGTTAGGTGAACTTGAGCAGTTGATGTTAAAAGAGCAAGGACTAACCATCCATTCTGTACCTGAAAAAGATCAAATCGTGTATTTACGCGAAAATTCCAATATCAGTACAGGTGGCGATTCAATCGACGTAACAGATGAATTTTCCGAAGCATATAAACAAATTGCCCAACAAGCGGTAGAAGCCTTAGGCGCAAAAATCAGTGGGATCGATTTGATCATTCCTGATAAAGATATTGATCCTCAAACAGATGACCAAGCCTATGGCATCATCGAAGCGAACTTCAATCCAGCAATGCACATGCACGTCTATCCATTTGCTGGCCAAGGCAGAAGACTGACAATGAATGTCTTAGAGCTGTTGTATCCTGAAGTGATCAGCACACCAAAAAAGAACTAAAATAAGTCGTGAATAAGGGCTGTATCAAAAGTATTCAGCCACATTTAGCAACTTGATCCAAAAACAGCTTATCTGTTTGGATCAAGTTGCTTATTTTTTGAAATAATTACTACTGAGCACTGCTTATAGTCTAGGAGTGAAGGTATGACGAGTCGTCCAATCTCTACGATTAAAAAAGACAAAGGAGTACGACAAACTTGATAAAATTAGGTAACAACACCTATCTAATCGAACTTTCATCTTATAGATAGCAATGGTTTGTTATAATGTTTTGTGAAAGCGTTTTAAAAATGTAAGGAGGAATTTTTAGAGAAAGTAGTAAATAGACCAATATATATAAGGAGAACAACATATGAGTATTGAGATGTACCTGTCCGATTCTTTAGCCCAAGCTACGAGTGCCAGCCACTTCTGCCAAAAACAAGTCACTGATTACCAAAATCTCCAACAAGCCATCACTCAATTCACTTTACAAACGCCCAATCTCCAAGGGAAAACCTACGACGCTGCGAAAGCCTATTTTTCCCAAGTACTTTACCCACTCGTGCAAGGAGGAATCTTACTCTCCGAAGCGGTCGAAAAAGCAGCAAAACGATTTCCACAGGAATACATAAATCAAGTTGATTCCATCAGCTTGAAACAATCCGAATTAGAAGCACAGATTCGCCAAATGAATCAGTATATCACTCAAGCCGAGGGAATAAGACAATTGCTTCTTTCACCTTATATGCCAGAAGAACATCAAAGCTTTCAACTCAGTCAGAATACGTTGTTACTCACGATGTATCATGATTTGAAACACAAACTGGAAGAAAAACTCCAAAAACTCTTAGCTTACAACCAAAGCTCCGCGCAATTTTTTACAGAAATCAAAAGTCTCGAACAAGCAGTCAATCAAGGACTTGCTCAAACGAAAACTGCTTGGAATAGCCAAACGAAAACATTCTCTATGCCAAAAGATTTGTCCTGGACAACTACGATCCAAGACAAATGGCAACAAGCAGACAACGAGAAAAAAGGCATCGATCCAACTAAAAACAAAGAACTAGAAAAGTACAACGTCTATGCTCTCATTATTCACGATAACGAGGGCAACCCACGTGTCTTTTGGAAAATCGAAGACAAGCAATCAGGCTACGGCATCGTGAATCCCGAGCTGTATCAATATGTCACGAAAGTAGGTCACTACTTAGACCCTGAACTGATCCAATTCATGACGTACGATACCTACCAAGAGAAAGTCAATGCAGCATGGCGTCAAGGTGTCAATTACGAAACCGGCGAAAAACTAGACCCACTCTTAGGCAGTATCGTCTCTACCTCGCAATACGTTAAAGACGGCTACACATGGATCAACGAATCCGAACTCGGTCAAGCCTTAATGGTCTTAGGCTTTACTTACGCCTCATACAAAGTATTGACGACTACTGGTGTGAAGCAGGTGGAGAATGGTAAGATTGAGGAGGCGAGTGGGTGGGATATTGATAAGTCATCTTGGAGTTTAAATAGAGAAGGTGCAAATATAAATGGCCGTAAATACTCTAGCCATGCTCTAGAAAGAATGGCACCTGATATACCAGAAGTTAGAGCACAATTGAATATTAGAGCACAAAAAATCGCAAAAAATATGGGATATATTCCTGGAACAAATGAGTATAGTGATTTCATAAAAAAATATGTACAGCCAAGGAATATTCCGCCATCAGTAATCGAAAATGCTATATCCAAGGGTGTGAAAACCCGTGGAAATCAAATAAATACATGGAAGTTAGAAACTAGTGATGTTACAGTAATAATTAATGATTTGGGATTAGTAATTACAGTGATTCCTAAGTAAGGGAGATAAGAAAATGAAATATGATGAGTTAGAATTGATGGAGCTTTTCCTATCAGAAGGTGAGAGTATAACTGATAATATAGGTGATGGTAATATCATGTATAAAATTTCCCGAGGTGATTTTAAGCTGAAAATCTTTATAAGGACTTATGAAAACCAAATCAGTGTATTTTTGACTTATAAAGAAGCAGATGTTTTTTATGGAGATTTTTACAATATTACAGAACTAAAAAAGAAAGACATGTATCTAAAGATTTTTAAAGAAAATCAGGAAATTGTAGAACTTTGTTTTGGGATGATGCTTTCAGTGAGTGTTAGCAATCAATAATTGTATGACAAAGGCACATATTTTAAATAGTTCATGATAAATCAAAATATGTGGAAACTACCTAGGAATGGAGCAAAAAATTGAAACTATTGAACCAATGAAACTACAAATCGTAAAAAATTAAAAACTTAATAACTTAATAACGATTGTAATAAACAAAAAAATCATCCACATTACTAGATTTATCTAGTTTGTGAATGATTTTTGTTTTGCTAGAGGAGCATCCGAACGCTGACAAGTTTTGATTAGAAACTCAAAAATTTAGTTTGCCTTTTGAAATCACTTGAATAATCGGTCCCAAAAGCTTTTTTTCTTGGGTACTTCTTCCTCTTGCTTCGTTGGATATTTTTCTTCTACATCGATCACAGGTTCATTCACTGCTTCTTTGCTTGCGATCAGTAGACCAATACTTTCCGGATCTTCGGAAACATGATCGTTTACAACCGTGAATTTCGTTTGATTTTTCGTTGCCAATTGGATGTATTGATTCTGGATATCCAGGGGTAAGGTCCCGTTTATCAGAATAAATGCTTCTGGTCGTTTCTCTAGTTCTTGTAGGAACTTTTCTTTATTTGTCGGCTCATTCATTTCAGCAACGGTCATACTGAGGTAGCAACGTTCACGAAAGGTACCTAGGTATTTATGCTGTTCTTCTGGGTTGACCAAGGGCGTGCCATACATTCCTTTGTCCAAATGATTTTTCAATTCATCTGATGCCATCCAATTTCCTCCTTTGTTGTTTTAAGTCATTATAACATAGAGGTTGTGACAGAAGCATTTTGACCTGATCAGTAAGCTAGAAAATTGAAAAATAGTTTTTCATATTTTGTCATTTTCTAGCTTAGTGTTGAAGGTTAGCTTTTGGATCACCGTGTAGCCAGGTGGTGAGAAAGTCGTTTAGCTCCAAGCATTAAGGCAGAAATTGAGAAATAGCTTCCCACATTTTTAAGGTCAGAAACAAAAATGAATTTTATTTTTGTATCGTACACGTATTCTAAAATTTATAGGGATTGCTCTTATTTCATTAAAAAACGGTTGCTTTTGTTCAATGCTTCACTTAGAATAAGAATGAGAATCATTCTCAGTTAGCGAGGTAAAGGGAAATGCGCGTGGGTCGCTTGATGGTTTTTTTAGTTATTTTAAGTATATGTTCGCTATTTATTGGCGTGTCTCGAGTGGAATTCATGGAGATTATCCGATTTGAAGGACAGAGTATGCAATTGTTGTTGGCGACACGTTTTCCGCGAACGATTTGTTTAGTACTGGTAGGGGCAACGAGTAGTATTTGTGGGTTGATCATGCAACATCTGACTCAAAATAAATTTGTTTCACCAACGACAGCTGGCACGATGGATAGTGCGAGATTGGGTATCTTAGTGGTGATGCTCTTTTTACCGAATGCTTCTTTGTGGATTCGTTCAGCAACTGCATTTTTATTTGCGTTTGCAGGTACGCTCTTATTTTTATCTTTTGCACGATTTTTTCCACAAAAAAATCAGCTGATGTTACCATTGATCGGCGTGATGCTAGGAAATATTATCGGCTCTGCTGCAACATTTTTCGCCTATCAGTTTCAGTTAGTACAAAACATGTCTTCATGGCTACAAGGAAATTTTGCAACAGTCATGCGGGGAAATTATGAATTATTGTATGTAACGATTCCTTTATTACTTATCTTATCTTTTTTTGCCTATCAATTTACGATCGTAGGCTTAGGTGAATCGTTCGCAGTGAATTTAGGGATGAATTATCGCAACATGCAACTACTAGGGATTGGTCTTGTTTCTTTAGCCAGTGCGATCACTTTGATCATGGTTGGGACGATTCCTTTCTTGGGAGTGATCATTCCAAATATCACAGCAAAGCTCTATGGGGATCAGGTACATAAAACGTTAGGAATTACCGCCATTTTTGGTAGTATCTTTTTGCTTATCTGTGACATGATCGCTCGTCTTGTGATTTTTCCTTATGAAATCCCAGTCAGCGTCATCGTAGGGATCATCGGTGGTTTGATTTTCCTTTACTTGTTAGTAAGGGGGCGCAAACATGGGTAAAAAGATCACTGGTCTATTTTTTATTTTGTCTCTACTCGTGATTGGTGTGACGATTGGTTATTTGACCATCAATACGTATGGTAATTGGGCATTTGCATGGGCCTTACGAAGCAAAAAAATCATGGCGTTCATTTTAGTGGCACTCGCGACGAGCAGTGCGACCGTTAGTTTCCAAACGATTACCCAAAATCAATTTTTGACACCTTCTGTGTTAGGGCTCGATTCCCTCTATGTACTTGTTCAAACCCTCCTCTTTTTCTTGATTGGTGGGGTGACGATGCTTCAGCAAACAGGCACAGGCTTTTTCTTAGTCAACGTGGCATTGATGGTTGGCTTAAGCCAGTTATTATTTTTCTTTTTATTACGAAAAGAAGCTCCTAACTTATTCTTATTATTGATGACTGGGATGATTTTAGGGACACTTTTCAATAGTATCAGTACGTTTTTACAAGTGGTGATGGACCCGAATGAATATGATTTGTTGCAAGGGAAGTTGTTTGCTAGCTTCGGTAATGTCCAGACTGCCTACCTCCTACCTGCTGCATTGTTGATTGGCTGTTGTTGGGTGTTCCTTTTTTATAAAAGACATTTTCTGGATGTCTTTCATCTAGGGAAGGATCAAGCAACGAACCTTGGGATTGAGACAGAGCGTTTTCAATTTTCTATTCTTTGTTGTGTCAGCTTGTTGACAGGAACAGCCACTGCTTTGGTGGGACCAATCACCTTTCTTGGATTTATTGTCGCAAACGTCAGCTATCGTTTGTTTGCAACGTATCGTCATGGTGTTTTACTATTAGGAAGTTTTTTGATTGCTTTCTTGTTTTTGACTGGGGGACAATTGATCGTTGAGCAAGTGTTTGGGTGGAACACGACGGTCAGTGTGGTTGTAGAGTTCACAGGGGGTATTTACTTTATTACAAAATTGATTCGAGAAAGGAAGGAACTGGGATGATCAATTTGAATAGTGTCAAGAAGTCTTACCAAGGAAAAACGGTCGTCGAGGCCTTGCAATTGGAAATCTCGGATCAACAATTGACAGCCTTCATCGGTCCAAACGGCGCAGGAAAGTCAACCGTTCTTTCTATGATCAGTCGTTTGATTCCTAAAGATGCAGGTGAGATCTACTTGGATCACAATGAAGTAAAAGCTTGGAAGTCCAAAGAGATGGCAAAAAAACTAGCTATTTTGAAACAATCCAATGAGGTCAGTATGAAAATCACAGTCGAAGAGCTTGTATCGTTCGGGCGTTTTCCTTATTCGAAAGGAAAGTTGACAACGAAAGACCATCAGATCATCGAAGAATCACTCCAACACCTAGGGTTGGAAGAACTGAAGGACCAAACAATCGACACGCTTTCTGGGGGACAATTGCAACGAGCGTATATTGCGATGGTCCTTGCGCAAGATACTGATTACATTTTGCTGGATGAACCACTCAATAATCTCGATATGAATTTTGCGGTACAGATCATGCAAATTTTAAAACGTCTTGTACAAGAATTAGGAAAAACGATCGTCATTGTGTTACACGATATCAACTTTGCAGCGAGTTACGCAGATGAAATCGTCGCAATGAAACAAGGAAAGTTATTTAGACAAGGCAAAACAAACGACATTATCAAAAAAGAAGTACTAGATCAATTATACGAAATGGACATTCGAATCTGTGAAATCGAAGGACGCAGATTATGTCTTTATTTCTAAAAACTACGAAGGAGCATCAAAATGAAGAAAATAGTTTTAGGATTTTTAGTCATAGCATCATTAGGATTAGCAGCATGTGGAAATAACGAAGCACAAACGAGTGAAACAACAGCATCAAGTGCTGTCGCAACGGATACAATGTTGACAGTCAAAGATAGCAACGGGGAATCTGTGGAAGTGCAACAAAATCCTGAGAAAGTTGTAGTGTTCGACAATGGATCATTAGATACGCTTGATGCATTAGGTGTTGGAGACAAAGTCGTAGGAGCGGCAACTAAAAATCTACCTGCTTACTTAGAAAAATATCAAGAAGTTGAATCTGCTGGGGGAATCAAAGAACCTGATTTGGAAAAAATCAATGAGATGCAACCAGATTTGATTATTATTTCCGGTCGTCAAAGTGATTATCAGGAACAGTTGAGCCAAATTGCCCCAACACTATATTTAGCAATGGATGCAGAAAAGCCATGGGAATCGATGCAAGAAAATGTGACAACATTGGCAAAGATTTTTGATAAAGAAAAAGAGGCAGAAGAAAAATTAACAGATTTAACGAAACAAATTGATGAAGTAAAAGAGAAAGCCAGTGCGCTTGATCAAACAGCTTTAGTTACTTTAGTGAATGAAGGGCAACTTTCAGCATATGGTTCAGGTTCACGTTTCGGACTAGTTCATGATTTATTTGGCTTTAAACAAGCCGATGATCAAATCGAGGCGTCTACACATGGTCAAAGTGTTTCTTATGAATATGTTTTAGAGAAGAACCCAGGGATTTTATTTGTGATTGATCGTACCAAAGCAATTGGTGGAGATACAAGCAACGATAACGTAGCTGCAAATGAATTAGTGGCACAAACAGATGCCGGTAAAAATGATCAAGTAATTTCATTGCAACCAGATGTATGGTATTTGAGTGGTGGTGGACTTGAATCAATGAACTTGATGATTGAAGATGTCAATCAAGCGCTAAAATAATTTTTCAATGAATACACAAGAAATGAACGAGTGCCTATCAACTAGATAAGTACTCGTTCATTTCTGATTCAATGGGTGATTGTTTGATCGTTAGGAAAATCTAGTGTAAGGGTAAATTCATTATCGACTTCATAAGGATCGATTCGTGGGGTTGGATCATGGAAAAAGTGAGCAAGCCATTGTCGGAACATAAGATCGCCTCCTTTGATTTGATTAAAGGATACAAGGCGAACCTTAGAGAAAGCTTAAAGCATAGAATCAAGCATGTGTTTCGGCTAATGCTTGATAATTGACGATCTTGACTTGACGATAAAAGTCAGCTGGCAGTTTTGACCAACGTTTCAAAAGTTGATAAAAATAACTATCCTCCGCTTTGATTTTGTACTCACTTAAAATCAATCCGAAGTAGTTTGGTTTTTTCTTTGCTAATTTGTGATAGATCGATAATGCTTTTTCTTTGTCTTCATCAACAAATAGTGTTTTAACTTCAATATAAGATCCTTCAATGTTCTGTGTTTCTTCAATAAAGTAAATGCTTTTTATATATTCTGTCATAAGTAAGACCTCCAGCGCTTGTTTAGTTGTTAAGATAACAATAGCTAAAATTTGTTAATAAATCGTGAACAAATAATTATTCTTTTTCAGCAATTGTTTAAGTTTTTTCGTTTATCAATATTTAATCTGTTATTTTAAGGAGATATTAAGTTTTGTCTTGCTTCTTTCCGTGAATTTCGATACAGTAATTTAAACTAAAGGAAAAGGTAGGGGATGCACATGGAATTATTGATCAATCGAAACTTAGTGTTTGCAGAAAATCGTGTCATAGAAACGGAACGTCTGATTTTAAGACCAATCACATTGGAAGACGTAGAAGATATATTTGAATATGCCCATGATGTAGAAACGACCCGCTTTGTTTTCCCTCGACATCAGTCGATCGAAGATACAAAAATCAGTGTTGCGAATTTTTTTATGGCATCACCGCTTGGAAAATATGCTATTGAATGGAAAGAAAACCGCAAGATGATTGGTACGATCGATTTGCGGATACAAGAAGGCGATGATACGGCTGAATTAGGTTACGCTTTAAATAAAAAGTATTGGGGAAAAGGAATCATGCCGGAAGCTGGAAAAGCGCTTCTGAAATTGGGCTTTGAAAAAATGGATCTCGTAAGGATCTTTGCTTATCATAATACGAAAAATAGTAAATCGGGACGAGTGATGGACAAGTTAGGAATGAGAGAAGAAGCTGTGATTCCTGATGCAAAACGAGAAAAAGGAGAAATCATTTCAATCGTTCTTAAAGGAATTACCAAAAAAGCTTGGTTGGAAGGTCACCCAAAAACAAGTTAGTTGCAACTTCGTACAAAAATCATTAAGCTAAAATTGAGGTGATTAAGATGGAATTTATCGTATCAAAAGAAGCGGAAGAACTGCTTCGTGGAAAAGTGAATGACAATGAACAATTATTGCTAGATGTAGAAGACGGAGATGGACCATTTGCGAATAGCCGGATCACTTGCCAAATCGATACTTCTTTTCGTCTGATTATTGTAGAAAAAGAAACATCGGCAGATCTAAGCTTATATTCTGAAGTAGTCGATACCCAAATGGGACCAATCAAAATCAAGAAAAGCGCACTCGTTTATTTGGATAATCCGACGACGTTAGCAGTAGAACCAACTTACAAGAGTCTGCAACTGAAAGGACCAGGAGGAATCATCAAAAATAACCTCCAAATCGTCACATCAACTATCTAAGATTTAGAAGGAAAAAGAATGGGAAATTTAGCGATCATCAGTGACTTACATGTGGACATCAATCAATTTGGCGAAGCTGAATTAATGCTCTTATGGGAAGTCTTACAACAAAAAAAGATTACTCGGCTTCATTTGGCTGGGGATACCGCCAATAAAGTCGATCGTTGTGTCGCAGTCGCTGAATTTTTTGCAGAGCGGCTACCAACGACTTTCCATTTTGGCAATCATGAGTTAGCCGATGTTACTGGCGAAGCAATGATCAGTCATTTTCCAGACGTCCATTTTTTGAATGAGCGCTATATTCCATTAAATGAGAAAACCGTGTTATTAGGCATCAACGGTTGGTATGATTACCAATTCTCAGAAGAAAAAGACGTGAAGAAAATCGTGCGGATGAAGCGTTTGTACTGGTATGACCGCTTGATTGAGCGAGATGGAACGGATCTAGAAGTGAATGATCGAGTAGTAGAAGCAACACGATCATTATTGGATACGCTACACAAAAAGAAAATGAATGTGATCTTATCAACACATTTTGTCCCAAAACAAGAATTCATTGTTTACCAAAACGCGCCTTATGAACGTTGGAACCAACTCAATGCGTTCTTAGGTTCAGCTTCATTTGGAAAACTACTCGATCAATACGATAATCTTCAACAAGTCGTCTTTGGGCATACGCATCGACGGTTTGAGGATAAAGTTCTCCAAGGAACGACGTATAGTTGTCGGCCGTTTGGCTATTATTACGAATGGCAATTGACACGAGATTTTATCGATGAATATCAATTGATTGATCGTTACAATCCAATGAAATTACGCGTATTATTACGAACGCATCGTCCAGAATTTAAAGAATACCAGTTACAACATTTAAAAAAAGAGTTTGAACAAGCAGTAACAGTGATTGCTTACTGAAAATTTGAAGACCACCAAGTATCGATTTAGATGACACTTGGTGGTTTTTTATGTATTTTTTAGTTTTACTTCATCGATCATTCCCATTCATTCTTGATCTCCGCTACTTTATTCCACCAATCCTGTCCGGCAACTTCATCGATCGTGTAATCTAGCGATGTATCAGACAATAAGCTGCCAACTTCTTTTTTCAATTCACTTGTCTAAATGGACACTTAATCGTTCGTTTGTCTTATTTGTGTCCATAATGAGTTGAATTCTCTCTTTGATGTACAAGCTACGACCCTATTCTACACTTATTTAGGGGGATAGACGATAAGAATATTCTTTGTTTCTCTATGGATGAGTAGATGAAAAATCATCTCGATAAGTGAACACAATTGTGTTCTTTCGTTCGAGGGTATGTTATAATTAAAGTGCCTATGAATTAAATCAGAGGAGGGGAATATTATGGCAACAATTACAGTTCGTGTGACAGAAGATGAGAAAAAATTTTTGGATGAAATGGCTAAGTTTGAAGGAAAGAGTCTCTCTGAATTACTTAAAACAAAAACATTAGATGCTTTAGAAGATGCGTATGATGCAAAGATAGGAGATTTAGCCTATGAAGAGTATTTGAAAGATAAAAAATCAAATGATTTATCTGTTCTTTTAGAGGAGTATGATATAGGTGAAAAAAAATGAGCTACTCGGTAAGAACAACTCCTACCTTCGATAGGCAAATAAGAAAACTAGACAAATTCGAAGCAACAACTATATTAAGATGGTTACATAAACAGATCGAAGGCACAAAAAATCCTAGATATACAGGTAAGCCACTTGTGGGGAACTACGCAGGTAAATGGCGATACAGAATAGGAAATTATCGCGTCATTACAAAGATTGATGATGAAAAGTTGATTGTTTTAGCATTAGAAGTAGGACATAGAAAAAATATATATCTATAGTAGAATCTACTCCAAAGTGAATAGTTATACACTTCGGTTTTTTGCATTCAAATATTTTTCACCAAGTCAAACCAAAAAGCACTTTATTCAAAAAGGAATGAGATGCCTTTGTATTGAGTTATCTAACCGAGATTTTATTCTTATTTTTGATAAAGATAAAACTTATCACGCCGAACACGAAGAGTACCAAGCCAAAAAGTAAAGTATGAGTGATGCCGATTGGCTAAGGTGCCACCTGTCCTTGATTAAAAACAAGTATTGAAGATATCCGATAAACAAAGAAACTGGCATAAAGATGATTCAAAGGATAATAAGCCAATCAGAGGATGATTTTAGACTTGAAATCAATAAAAAACGGAAATCTAAGGAATTGCTTCCAAAGATTTCCGTTTTTATAGTACTCATTAATTTTATGCCATAAATAATGCTTTGTAGACAAATACTGCTACAATACCGGCACAAATCGGTGCCACAACTGGAACCCAAGCGTAATCCCATTGTGAAGAACCTTTATGTTTCAATGGTAACAACGCATGAACCAAACGAGGTGCAAAGTCACGTGCTGGGTTCAATCCAGGACCTGTAGGACCTCCTAGTGAAGCGACCAATGTCCAAACTAAGAAACCAAGAGCTAAGTGAGCTGTTCCTAAGTTATCTTGGAAGAAAGGTGCTTTTGTGATACCTAATGCGCCAAAGAATAAGACGAATGAACCGAAGAATTCGTTGACGAAACCATTGAATTTAGAACCAACACTGTTGATAGTTGAGAAAGTTCCTAAGACATGGTTTACATCTTCAGTTTGATCGTAATAAGGTTTGTAACAAGCGACCACGATCAATTGTCCAAGAGCTGCTCCAAGTAATTGTGCAACGATATAAGGTACGACTTCTGCCCAAGGGAATAAACCATTAGAGGCTAAAGCAATCGTAAATGCCGGATTGATATGATTTCCGCTAATGCCACCAAAAATCATTGCTGGCATCATCACACCAAAACCATAACCAACAGCAATCAGCATCCAGTCACTGCCATATCCTTTTGTTCCTTTTAAATCTACGTTTGCGACAGCACCATTACCTAAAACGATCAATAATGCTGTACCAAGTAGTTCCGCCGCTAGACGGGTCATAAGTGAATAATCCATAATACCCTCCATAAATTTATTGAAATATAAAAAAGAAACAACAACACAGCGGGTGAAGTGTTCCGTAAGAGGTGTACTTCTGTTGTCGTGATAAGTGCAAAATAAAAAACGACTTCTTTATAGAAAGAAATCCGAGCAACAGTCGACACATTGATAAAACCCTATGACACAAAACACCAACCCTAACTATAAATATATCAAAAATAAATAGTGAGTTTTATCAAATATTGTCGCTATCAACAAACATTTTTTGAAAATTTCAGAAAAAATGAAACTGAAATGGAACGAATAATCGCACGATGCACTGTGAGTGAATCGTCTACAAAAAGAAGGGAATTACTTTAATTGAATGCCTCCTTAGCTTGTCTGTTTTGGTGTTTCAATAAGGATTATATGCTACAATGAGGAAAATAGTCGATAAGGGGTGAAGTCGTTGTATTTGTCTTCTGAGTACTTAAAACGTTTTGACAAAGACTTATATTACAAAGTGCTCTTACTCGAAAGCTTTGAGGATCAGGTAGGGCACACAGCGGCACAACTTGCACAAAAGGTTCAACTAGACGCACGAAGTGTAACCAGATATTTAGTTGAATTGATCAAAAATTATCAATTATTCAGTGGAAAAGAGCAATCTTTATTCACGAAGAATCATCGATCGGGTTATCATTTTTATGATTCTCTGGATCCTATTGAACGTGAACGCTTTTTGATTTACCTCGTGCAAAGTACGCTTAAATACCAGCTGTTGCACGACATTTTTTTTGAAGAATTTCATACGCTGTATCAATTCTCACAAAAGCATTATATCAGTGAGTCAACTGCTCATCGGAAAATCAATGATTGGAAAGAACAATTTTCGAGGTATGGTATCCAACTCAAAAGAGGAAGCTATATTGCGTGTGGGGAAGAAGAAATCATTCGATTATACCTACATATGACTTTTTGGCAGTTATTTCGTGGTAAAGTTTGGCCCTTCGAAACTATTCCACAACAGGACGTCAAACAAATTGCGGACCAGATTTTACAGTTTTTTGATGTTCGGTTGAATGAGATCAAGAAACGGCGATTAGAGTATATGTTAGGTGCATTTTTCTTACGTAAATCCCAAAAACATTTTGTGGTTTTAAATAATAAAAAACGACAGTTGATTGAAAAAAATCCACTCTTTGAAGCATTTAGTCAGTGGATGGCGCCTTTTTTTCCAAACTATTTCCAAGGGAAAGAAGAATTAGGTGCACTATTTCTAGTGCTGATGACCAGAGAAGAATATTATCAATCGTCAGGAATCCGTCAGCAGATTTTTGCTTTTCACCGAAAACAACAAACAGCTCCTTTTATAGCTCTATTAGAAATGAAGAATGCGTTAGCAGCATACTGCGAAGAAAAGCAGTTGACCGAGGAATCATTCACCAAAGAAGCAGAGAACTATTTGCTTAGTAGTCACCTGTTCGCGTACTTGTTTCCTCATGCGAAGGAAATGGTTGATGGGGAAGGTAGCAATTTTCCTAGACACTTCATTAGTGAAAATGAGTCATTGAAACAATGGTTGCTGAATTTTTTCAATCGAGCAACACAACGTGCAGACGAGTGGGTCTATGAGAATGCGACATTCTTGATGCGAAGGTATCTAACCGTGTTAAAAACGATGCGTGTTTTTGATCGACAATTACCAAAAGTCACTATTTTACTGATGACGGACTTTCCTCTTTTTGAAGAAGAATTACTAAAAGAAAACCTAAGGCACTTTTTCAGAGAAGAGTATCAGTTGTACTTTTTACCAGCGGATTATCGAGGAAGAGAGGTCGATCTATTACTATCCACAAGCAAGATCCATCGCAAACCTTGGGCGGATCTAGACTATTTCATCATCACAGATGAACTTGAACTCTCGGATTATATCCGTTTATTTGATAAAATCAAAGAAATCAAAACAAAGAAAGAGAGAAAAAATCATGACATTTGAAGAAGTATTGCCACAGTTAAAAACAGGTGCAAAGGTTATTAGAAAAGGTTGGAGTGGATTTGAATTATATGTTGTTCTGGTTTCCGATGATGAATTTGATGGTTGTCCAGTAACGCCTTATTTTCTGATCAAAACGAGCGACGAAGGATTTTCTAGCTTTGCGCCAACCGTTTGCGATATTCTAGCAGAAGATTGGATGATCGTTGAATGACGAATCATTATCCGGACTTAGCGAATCAAGTCGTCTTTGTGACAGGCGCCGCTCAAGGAATCGGTGCTGCACAAGCAGAAGCTTTTTTAAATCAAGGAGCGAAAGTATTTGGCGTAGATCTGAAAGTGGGTAAGATGGAAGAACTAGCAAAAAAATACCCTACGCATTTTATCTCATTTTTCGGTGATATTTCGCAAGAAGAAGTGATTGAACAAGCCATTACTACGTGTCATGAAAGAGCTGGTGCTATTTCTATCTTATTGAATACCGCGGGGATTCTTGATGGCTACAAGCCTTTATTAGAAACAGACGAAACACTTTGGGATCGGATCTATGAGGTCAATGTGAAAAGCCTCTTTCGACTAACAAAAAAAGTGTTGCCTGATATGCTCGAAAAGCAAACAGGAACGATCATCAATATGGCCTCCATTGCAGGTATGGTGGCTGGCGGTGGTGGAATCGCGTATACGAGCGCCAAACATGCAATCATCGGCTTCACGAAACAGTTAGCCCTTGATTATGCTGCGCAAGGGATACGTGTAAAAGCCATCGCACCAGGTGCCATCCAAACACCGATGAATGCAGCTGATTTTGCAGGTGACGGAGAGATGGCCAAATGGGTCGCAGAAGAAACGCCTGTTAAGCGTTGGGCACAGCCGGAAGAAGTAGCAGAATTGACGTTATTTCTTGCGACGCCTCAAGCGAGTTATATCCATGGAGCAATCGTTCCAATCGATGGTGGATGGTTGCTTAAATAGCTGAAAGAAGAATAAGTGGGGGAAACGTATGAAAGTGATCGTTTGGTTGATGCCTCTTGGAATGGTTAGTGTAGTTGCTTATTTTGTACATGTGTTTCTTGGGCAATACCTTTGGGAATCATATGATCCAATCACGACAGACATCAGTTCTTTAACCGCCATTGGTGCGCCAAATGCGAATTTATTGAATATGATCCTGCTTATCTATGGTATAGGCTTTTTACTATTTGTCATTGGAATGGTCGTGACCGCCTTTGAAAAGTATCATGGGATGACTCGGATCGGTTATCTGATTTTTCTTGTGATGGCAAGCACTACAGTGGTAGGCTATAAACTATTTCCATTGACAGGCGATAAGGCGGATATGAATTTCCAAAATACGATGCATATTGTTGTGACGATCATTGTCGTATTTACTACTATATCTTCTTTATTCCTTATTGGATTTGGCTATCTAAAACAAGAAAAATTGCGTAGGTTAGGAAAAATATCTATTGCTACCGCCATATTGATCACTTTTTTTGGCGCATTGAATCCAATTGGAATGGCACAAGGATGGAATATTTTAGGGTTGACGGAGCGAATGGTGATCTTCCCACTGCAAGCCTTTGTTTTCTTTCTGTCCTTCATCTATACGACGAATAATAAGTTGATAGTGAAAAATGAAATGGTATAACTAGATGATTATAGAAGTGTCTGGCTATGAGAATAAGCGATATCCGCCAAAAAATAGTTGCTCTATTTGGCGGATATCGCTTATTTTTAAAGTTTTTCTTTTTTATCCTATTAATTTTTTAAACTAATTTTTGAATGTTGAACCGTAATCTTTTTCTTAAAGTAGTGCCAACATAAGCCGCTCCCGTACTTTTGAGCAACTCTGGTAACAAGAATGGGACGAATCCGCTCAATAGCGCAGTTTGAACTGGCAAATGACTACTAAATGATAACCAAAGCGTACCTACAACTAAAGCAAGAAGAGAGCCGAATAGATTGGCACACCAAGCGTGGAAAAAGCGAGAATTGGTCTTCTCAATCCACCAACCAATGACGAAAGACTGAAGAATAAAACCAAAAAGGTAGCCGCCTGATGGTCCGAATAAGATGCCCATTCCCCCAGTCATGCCAGAAAAGACGGGTAGTCCGATCAATCCTAATAAGAGATACATACAAACAGCGAGAGTACCAGCACGTTTCCCAAGAAATGTGGCGGTCAAGCCAATCGCAAAAGTCTGGCCAGTAAGAGGAACCAAACCTAATGGGATAGTAAATTGTGAGAGGACTGCAATAATTGCTGTAAATTCGGCAACGAGTATAAGTTCTTTTAATGATTTTGTCATCCGTTCTCCTTTTTGTTAACCTATTTTATTTTTATGGTTAACGAAATTATAGAGGAAGAGAAAATAAATGTAAAGTCTCTTTATGATATATTTTGAAAACACACATAAGAAGTAA
Organism: Enterococcus mundtii; assembly: GCF_002813755.1. Taxonomy (NCBI): domain Bacteria; kingdom Bacillati; phylum Bacillota; class Bacilli; order Lactobacillales; family Enterococcaceae; genus Enterococcus; species Enterococcus mundtii. Next base: position 3,218,953 of record NZ_CP018061.1, read on the forward strand.
GAGTACAAAAATATTTCCAAATGTGAGAAAAAGTATGAATAGCAAGTGTTTTGATACGTGATATAATTTTTATATAACATAATCAACTATATTTTGGCACATAGAAAAATGAGGATGATCATTCATGATCTTTCTACAGATAGGTGCCCAACCTAGTCAATGAACTGGTTTGTTGGTTGAAACGGCCAGTGAACATTCATCGATTTGCCATGGGTAACTAAAAGCTGTTTGACGAATGAATGTGCCAATAATCAGCAACTGTGAAAGTGACAAGTTAACATGTCTATCCACCATTGATAAAGGGAGAAACTAAGCAGTTGCTTGCTTAAAGGACACATTTCATTGGAAAAGCAATGATGCGAGACAGTTTATGAAATTTGAAGCATCACACTGTAGAGGACATGTTCTTTTCCTCGTCTAAACCAAGTGGGAAGTGGCAGTTAAAAGCTGTATCTTCAGAGAACGATTGAGAAAATCAAAAACTTAGCTGTTTTATCACCCAAGTAGCGAATACAAATTGATTTCTCTTGCTATTGTTCGAGTCATGGATACAACTGAACCTGCTAAAGCCAACATAAAAAGATAGCACTCGACTCAACGGAATACGTACGTTGTTTTGAGGTCTATCTTTTTATGTGTGTCCGAGCGAAGAAAAGACACGGGGACATTATTTCTTATTACTTGGAGCTAATCAGCTTTTTCACAACCTCGATAAACGGTGTTCAAAAAGCTGACCTTCAACATTAAGCTAAAAAATCAAAAAATATGAACAGTTATTTTCTGATTTTCTATCTTACTGCTCAAGTCAAAACGCTTCTTTAACAACCTTGATAAACGGTGTTCAAAAGCCAACTCCTACGATAATAAGGCAAGAACTGAAAAAATATGGAGAATTATTTTCCAGTTTTTGCCTTATTACTTGGAGCTACCCGTCTTTTTCACAACCTCGATAAACGGTGTTCAAAAAGCTGATCTTCAACATTAAGCTAAAAAATCAAAAAATATGAACAGCTATTTTCTGATTTTCTATCTTACTGCTCAGGTCAAAACGCTTCTTTCACAACCTTGATAAACAGTGTTCAAAAGCCAACTCCTACGATAATAAGGCAAGAACTGAAAAAATATGGAGAATTATTTTCCAGTTTTTGCCTTATTACTTGGAGCTACCCGTCTTTTTCACAACCTTGATAAACGGTGTTCAAAAAGCAACACTTCGGACATAAGCCAAAAAAATCAAAAATGAAACAGCCATTTTCGATTTTTTTGGCTTATGCCTTAGTGCTAAGCGCTTTTTTCACAACCTAAAAAAACCAGCTATCCAAAGGATAGCCGGTTTTTTTTGTACCAAAGTTTTTTGAATTATAGGCTTTGGTTGTAGTATTCAACGACAAGTGCTTCGTCAATTTCTGGGTACAATTCGTCACGTTCTGGTAAACGAGTCAATGAACCTTCTAATTTTTCAGCGTCAAAGCTTACGAATGCTGGACGTCCAACAGTTGCTTCAACTGCTTCTTTTACAGTTGAGATGTTTTGTGATTTTTCACGAACTGAAATCACTTGACCAACTGCAACGTGGTATGAAGGGATATCAACACGTTTGCCATCAACCATGATATGACCATGGTTAACTAATTGACGTGCTTGACGACGAGTAGTTGCAAGACCTAAACGATAAACAACATTGTCTAAACGTTGTTCTAGTAAGATCATGAAGTTAACCCCGTGTTTACCTTCTTTGATTTTGCTTGCTTTAACGAACAAGTTACGGAATTGACGTTCGTTCATACCGTACATATGACGTAATTTTTGTTTTTCAGTTAATTGCATACCGTATTCTGATTGTTTGCCACGGCTGTTTGGTCCATGTTGACCTGGAGCGTAAGGGCGACGTGCTAATTCTTTTCCTGTGCCAGATAATGAAATACCTAGGCGACGAGAAATTTTCCATGATGGTCCTGTATAACGAGACATTAAAATTTCCTCCAATAGATAACTATATTTTTTGGAGTAAAATAATCCGTTAAAAAATTCATAATCGTATAGTTTGTTCTTCAATCTTCACCTTTGCAGCCGCGGTTACGCAATTGAACCCGAAGCGGGGCAACAAACTAGGGACGAGTTATTATTTTTCTGCTGCATTATTTTACACGAACTACAGTATAAGCGATATGACCTATCAATGTCAAGAGAATAAGTAGCAAAAAAGCTTTACAAACCCCAGTTCTGTCTATAGAATAAGAGGGTATATGCCAAAAGCATGAAAATAATTGAACAAATCTTAAAGGAGAAAAGAGATGAACCCAGTATCACCGTTGTTTGAAAAGATTGAGGCATCAATCGAAAAGAAAGTTGATTTGATCGGAAATAGTTACGCCCGTTATGCCGTGCGTGCTTTATTAGCCAGTTTGTTCTTGACACTTGGAACTGCTGTTGCTTTTTCGATTGCAATCAAAGGTGAGCATATTGCTCATGGATTTGGAAAGATACTTTATGCGTTTATGTTTAGTTGGTCGTTAGTCATGATTTTATACATGAATGCTGAACTTGGTACCTCAAATATGCTTTATATGTCGGTCGGGGTCCAACGTAAGCGGTTAAAATTAGGTCTAGCTGCAAAAATTCTGTTTACTTGTATTTTATTTAACTTGATTGGTGGGGTATTATTTGGCTTTTTAATTTCTTTGACGACACCATTCCAAGATCTGCCGATGGATAATTATATGTTAGAGTCGATTGCAGTCAAATTGACGAAACCGACAACAACCATTTTGGTGGAAGCAATGTTTGCCAACATTGTAGTAAATACAGCGGTATTGATTAGTATGCGAATGAAAGATGATGCAGGGAAAGTCTTAGCGATTGTTTTCATTATTTTCATTTTTGCTTTTTTAGGCTATGAACACGTTATTGCCAACTTCCCGGCATTCACATTAGCTTATTTTGTTTCAGGTGGGCAGATGGATGCCATGACTGTTGGTAATGTGATCCACAATCTTTCCTTTGCGTTGATTGGGAATTACGTTGGTGGTGGTTTAGTCATTGGTTTAGGTTATGCATGGTTGAATCAATCAAAATCATCCTATGTTGACTAGTTCGTTCCTTTAAAAATCGAAGGAGGCCATCCCTTGGAGACAATTGTTTTTCCGAATAATAAAGAAAAAGCTCAGCAGATGGAAGCTTACATGAAGCATCATTTCCGATTTGCAGGAGTTCCTAAGCCAGAAAGAGCGTTACTACAAAAGGCTCTTTTAAAAGAAAGCCAGGAGATACCTATTTCAGACTTACTTTTATTAGTAAAAGATTATTATATGCAGGAAGAACGGGAGTATCAGTATTTAGCGATCGATTTAGTCCAAAAGAACGTCAAGCGTCTTTCTTTTGATAACTTAGTATGGTTACTTGAGCTTGTCTCACAGAAGGAATGGTGGGACAGTATTGATTCTTGGCAAAAAGTCTACAGCACGTGGGGAAAACTTCACCAAGAAGTTGAGGCGGTTTTCAAATTATTTGAAGGTCAAGAAGACTTTTGGTTAAGACGAATTGCGATCACCCTGCAACTAGGGTTCAAAGAAGAGACAGATGTCGCTCTACTCGAACGAGCGATTGACGCAGATCGTTCAACAAAGGAATTTTTTATTCAAAAGGCTATTGGTTGGGCGTTGCGGGACTATAGCAAAACAAATCCACTTTGGGTAAAAGAACAATTGACAAAAGAATTAAGCAAGCTTGCAACGAGAGAAGCAAGTAAGTATTTATAGAGAGGCGAGATAGAATGACACGCAAATTAATTGCTTTTGATATCGACGGCACGTTGTTAGATTCCAACAAACAGGCATTGGACAGTACAAGGGAAGCCTTGGAAAAACTGCGTAAAGATGGACATTTAGTGACGATTGCTACAGGGCGTAGTCGCTTTCACGCACAAGAAGTTATCCGTGATCTAGCATTTAGCAATTATATTCTATGTAACGGTGCAGCCGGATTTTTGGATCATGAACAAGTCTATAAAAATTTGCTGGATCAAGAACAATTACACCAATTTATTCAAGAAGCGCAAGAAAAGGATATTGATACAGCATTTGTTAGTTTAGATTCAATCAAACGCTTTTCATCTAATCGTATCGATATGATGGAAGATGCGATGCATTCATTTGGTGCACATTTACCAGAATTGGACGAATACTTTGTTGAAAAACAGGATGTCTATCAAGCATTAGCTTTCTTTGACCATTCCTATGATCAACAATTCAGCGCTTATGATCGTATTCGGTTTGTGCGTTGGCACGAAAATAGTGTCGATGTGGTGCCACACGATGGTTCCAAAGCGGTAACGATCATGAACCTAGCCAATCGAGTAGGGATTGCGCCAGAAGACGTCATCAGTTTTGGTGACGGACAAAATGATCGCGAAATGCTTCGCATGTCTGGTATTGGGGTGGCAATGGGGAATGCCGTACCAGAAGTTCAAGCGGAAGCAAAAATGGTGACAGATACGAATGATCAAGATGGTATTTGGAAGGCTTTGAAAGAATTAGCTTTGATTTAAATTGCAAAGTTCATACAACAATAATTTTAGTTAAAAAGAGGGCATGCAACAGGATTTTTCTGATTGAATGTCCTCTCTTTTTTGAGTTTTGTATGATATATAAACGATATGTTATCATATTATCAGATAGTTACTATCATACTTCTTTAAAATAGGAGGTGATATCATGGGAGACATCATCGTACACGTTGTTTTGGTTTTGAAATTGCTGTTTTGGTTCATGACCTTCATAGGTATAGCACTGTCTATTGTTTACTTAGTAAAAAAATTAAAAAATAAATTTTGATCAATTTACATAGTTAGAGAATAAAGTTATAAAAAGCTGTTGCTAGTTAGTTCAAAATACCCTTTCTTGATATTCTAGAAAACAGCTTCTATTACAACCTCTTTCCTTTCTTTACTAAAACACTTATAATATAAGATACGTTAGAAGAGAAGAGGAAATCGTGTGCGGGTATTGTTTATTGGTGATGTAGTAGGTGCGATGGGTAGAGAAATGATCACAGAATATCTCCCTCGCTTGAAGAAAAAATATCGTCCACAAATGACGATCGTGAATGGTGAGAATGCGGCTTCAGGTCGTGGGATCACAGAGAAAATCTATAAGAAGTTTCTGCAAGATGGCGTAGATGTCGTGACGATGGGGAATCATACGTGGGACAATCGTGATATTTTTGAATTTATCGATGACGCGAAAAAAATGGTTCGTCCAGCAAATTTTCCAGAAGGTACGCCAGGGCAAGGAATCGTTTTTGTCAAAGTCAATCAATTGGAACTGGCAGTCATCAATATGCAAGCTCGTTCATTTATGGTTGATTTAGATGATCCATTTCGTAAAATGACCGAGTTAGTCGAAGAAGCTCGGAAAAGAACACCGATCATTTTTGTTGATTTTCATGGAGAAACGACGAGTGAAAAACAAGCAATGGGCTGGTTTTTAGATGGAAAAGTGTCTGCTGTAGTCGGTACACACACGCACGTTCAAACGAACGATGCGCGAATCTTGCCACAAGGAACGGCATATTTGACGGATGTTGGTATGACGGGTCCATATGATGGGATTTTAGGGATGCGTCGTGAACCGGTCATTGAAAAATTTTTAACGGCTTTACCAAAGCGTTTTGAAGTGGTGGAACAAGGTCGTGGGCTTTTAAGTGGTTGTATCTTGGACATCGACGACCAGACAGGACAAGCAAAAGATATCCAATTGATCCAAATCAACGATGACCGCCCTTACAGAGAATAGAAAGCGAGAGGGAATGTGCAGGACAAAACGACGATCCAATTAGAAGTCGACCAATTGGCGACTCTTTTAAAGAAGAATGAAACGATCACACGTTATCAAGAATTGGAACATAAAGTGAAACATAGTCGTTACTTGAATCAACAAACAGAAGCATTGAAGCAAGCGCAAAAAGATGCAGTACAATATGCGCATTATGGACAAAAAGAAGCAGAAAAAGAAGCAATCAAACGGATCGAAGTCCTGACACAATCTATCGACGACTATCCTTTAGTGATTGCTTACCGCCGTCAACTGGTGGAGGCAAATGAGTTATTGCAACACTTGACTCAAATGATCCAAAATGAAATCAATGAGTATATAGAGGAGGAGCATAATGCCTCAAAAAACTAAGAACACTCCAATGATGGAACAATATCTAAGCATCAAGGCACAATACCAAGATGCTTTTTTGTTCTATCGTCTCGGAGATTTTTATGAATTATTTTATGAAGATGCTGTCAAAGCAGCACAAATCTTAGAACTGACATTAACTAGTCGAAATCGTAATGCGGATGATCCAATTCCGATGTGTGGGGTACCGCATCATTCTGCACAAGGATATATCGACAGTTTGATCGAAAAAGGCTACAAAGTAGCGATTTGTGAACAAGTCGAAGATCCAAAGACGACCAAAGGCATGGTCAAACGAGAAGTCGTGCAATTAGTGACTCCTGGAACAGTGATGGATAGTAAAGGATTATCAGCCAAAGACAACAACTTTCTGACGGCGGTAGTCAATCAAGGTTCCGCTTTCGGGTTTGCTTATGCCGATTTGAGTACAGGCGAATTAAAAACAGCCCGCTTACTTGATGAAGAAGCTGTTTTGAACGAAACCTCTGCGTTACAAACAAAAGAATTGATTCTAGGTACAGAGATCAGTGAAACGTTATATGAACAACTAAGCACAAGACTTGGCTTAGTCTTCTCAAAACAAGAAAGTGTAGAAGAAAATGCAGAATTCAATTTTCTAACGAGTGAGTTGACGGATGAATTAGAAAAGGAAGCGACTGGAAAGTTACTTACTTATTTAGCAGTCACGCAAAAAAGAAGTTTGGCACATATCCAAAAAGCGGTTGAATACCAACCAGATCATTTCTTGAAGATGGATTATTATTCTAAATTCAATTTAGAATTAAGCCAGTCGATCCGTACTGGAAAAAAACACGGCACACTTCTATGGTTATTAGATGAAACCAAAACAGCAATGGGAGGACGTTTGCTCAAACAATGGCTTGATCGTCCGCTGATCCAATCCCATCAGATCAATGCTCGGCAAGAAATGGTGGCATCGCTGATCAATAGTTATTTTGAACGTCTTGATTTACAGAGTGCGTTGACGAAAGTCTATGATTTAGAACGTTTAGCTGGACGTGTCGCATTTGGTAACGTCAATGGTCGAGATTTGATCCAGTTAAAAACATCGCTACAACAAGTACCGATGATTCGCGGGCTGATTGAAGGCATCGATCAAGGACAATGGTCAGAGTTATTAACAGATATGCAGCCAATGGATTCATTAGTTGAGTTGATCGAACAAGCGATCCAAGAGGATGCACCTTTACAAATCACTGAAGGAAACGTCATCAAAGATGGCTTCAATGAACAGCTAGACACCTATCGTTCTGCGATGAGAAATGGCAAACAGTGGTTAGCAGAATTAGAAGCGCGCGAACGCCAAAGTACAGGGATCAAAAATTTAAAAGTTGGGTTTAATCGAGTGTTTGGTTACTATATTGAAATCACGAAAGCGAATTTGATGAATGCTGAACTGGAAAAATATGAACGTAAACAAACGTTAGCCAATGCAGAACGATTTATCACTCCTGAATTAAAAGAATTAGAAACACAGATTCTAGAAGCGGAAGAAAAATCAGTCGATCTAGAATACCAACTCTTTTTAGCTGTTAGAGAAGAAGTGAAAAAAGCAATCCAGCCATTGCAAACCTTAGCAAAATCATTGAGTACTGTAGACGTCTTACAAAGTTTTGCAACGATCAGTGAGCGTTATCAATATGTTCGTCCAGAATTGACGAACCAAAAGACACTAGTGATCGAAGAAGGACGTCATCCGGTGGTAGAAAAAGTGTTAGGGCATCAAGAATATATCCCAAATAGCGTGATCATGTCGGAAGAAGAAATGATCTTGTTGATCACTGGTCCTAATATGTCTGGTAAAAGTACGTATATGCGACAGTTAGCATTGACGGTATTGATGGCTCAGATGGGCTGTTTTGTTCCGGCGCAAAAAGCAGTGCTGCCGATTTTTGATCGGATCTTTACCCGAATCGGTGCAAGTGATGATTTGATTGCGGGGCAAAGTACCTTTATGGTGGAAATGATGGAAGCCAACCAAGCGTTGCGTCATGCGACGCCGAACAGTTTGATTTTATTTGATGAACTCGGTCGAGGAACAGCAACTTACGATGGAATGGCATTAGCACAAGCCATCATCGAGTACATTCATCAACACGTCAAAGCCAAGACGTTGTTTTCTACGCACTACCATGAGTTGACGGTGCTTGATACAGAATTGCCGCAATTGAAAAATGTTCATGTTGGCGCAGTCGAAAAAGATGGCGATGTGGTATTTTTACACAAGATGATGGACGGTCCGGCAGATAAAAGCTACGGGATACATGTAGCTAAAATCGCGGGTCTACCAGATGAATTATTGTCACGTGCCTCTGCGATCTTAGCCTTTTTAGAATCAGGAGAAACGACACACCATGTCTCTGCACTTGAAGCATCTGTCACGAAAAAAAGCGACTATCCTAAGTCACAAACCAACCAACCAAGCCATCAGGTCAATGAAGAGAGTCAACAACTATCTTTATTTGGTGAAGTAACGGAAGCTGAAACGCAAATCATTGCTGCATTGAAACAGTTGAACCTACTAGAAATGACGCCAATGGATGCGTTGAATAAATTGTACGAACTGCAAAAACAATTATAGGAAGAAGGTGCTGATCGATGGCGAAGATCCAAGAATTATCCGAACGCTTGGCCAATCAAATCGCCGCAGGAGAAGTCGTTGAACGACCCGCTTCTGTGGTGAAAGAACTTGTTGAAAATGCCATTGATGCCCATAGCTCTCAAATCGATATTCTCGTAGAAGAAGCCGGTTTACGAAAAATCCAAATCATCGATAACGGTGAAGGAATCTTAGCAGAAGACGTTGAAAATGCGTTCAAACGTCACGCAACGAGTAAAATCCATAACCGTGATGACTTGTTCCGCATTCGGACATTAGGGTTCCGAGGGGAAGCTCTTCCTAGTATTGCTTCTGTCTCTGAATTGACGATCGAGACAGCCAATCAAGATGAAACACAAGGGACCTATCTTGAATTAAAAGGTGGGGAAGTGTTGACACATCGTCCTGCTCCATTGAGACAAGGAACGAAAATCACAGTGAGCAATTTGTTTTTCAACACGCCTGCACGGTTAAAATACGTCAAGACATTACAAACGGAATTGGCGAATATAGGCGATATCGTCAATCGACTAGCGTTGAGCCATCCCGACATCGCCTTTCGCTTAGTCCATGATGGCAACAAGATGTTAGCAACAGCTGGTAACGGAGATTTGAAACAAACAATTGCCGGAATCTATGGTTTGGCGACAGCGAAAAAAATGTTGAAGGTTGAAGCAAAAGATCTAGATTTTGAAGTTTCTGGTTACATTTCTTTACCAGAAGTCACTCGTGCGAGTCGTAATTATCTTTCAACGATCATCAACGGTCGTTTTATCAAGAACTTTTCCTTGAACAAAGCAATCGTGGCAGGTTATGGTTCTAAACTGATGGTTGGTCGTTTTCCAATTGCTGTTTTAGAAGTCAAAATGGACCCGTTGCTTGTCGATGTGAATGTCCATCCAACGAAGCAAGAAGTTCGTCTATCGAAGGAAAAAGAATTGACTGAATTGATTGCACAAGCGATTCAACAAGCACTAAGTCAAGAAAATCTGATTCCTAGTGCAGCAGACAATTTACGTTTCAAGAAAAAAATCGCCGATCAACCTAAAACGGAACAAATCGAAATCGATCTTTCTTATGCGTTTGAGGAACCACCAAAGAAACCCCAAAGTTTAAATTTCGATCGCCAGACAGGTACATTTTACGTGGAAGAAAATCCACAAAAATCAACCTATCCTGTTGATAAGTCTGTGGAAAATGTTGAAAACTCTTCTATTTTTTCTGAAGATACACTGAATTATCCAGAAAAAGAGGAAAAAACGGTGGATAACTCTGGTGAAATTGTTGATAACTTTGTAGAAAAACCAGTGGATAACTTTCAGCAAAATCATTTATCCACTGTTGATAACTACTCAGTACAAGAAGAACGAACAGCATCAGTAGAAGAGAAAAGCATAGAGGAAGAATCAAGCTTTGAGCAAGAAGAAAGCAAGTTGCATCCCGAGTTTGACATGAGTCACGATAGCCGAATTTTGGAGAAAGCAATCAGTAAAGTCGAGCAGGAAGTACCAACACAACGTTTCCCACATCTTGAATATTTTGGCCAAATGCATGGGACCTATCTATTTGCCCAAAGCAATGAAGGCTTATACATCATTGATCAACATGCTGCGCAAGAGCGGATCAAATATGAATATTTCCGTGAAAAAATCGGCGATGTTTCAGATGATTTGCAAGAATTACTCGTTCCTTTTGTTTTAGACTATCCTAATAGTGATGCAATCAAGCTAAAAGAGAAGAAAGAACTATTAGAAGAGGCAGGCATTTATCTGGAAGAATTTGGTCAGAATAGTTTTATCGTAAGAGCGCATCCGACATGGTATCCAAGTGGGGAAGAAGAATCGATCATTCAAGGGATGATCGACATGTTATTGACAACTGGTGAAGTGAGTGTGAAGAAATTCAGAGAAGCCACAGCAATCATGATGAGCTGTAAACGCTCGATCAAAGCGAATCACTACTTGAACGAAGCACAAGCGAGGGTCTTATTAAAAGACTTAGCAAAATGTGAGAATCCGTTCAACTGTCCTCATGGTCGTCCGGTATTGATCCACTTTACGAATTCAGACATGGAACGAATGTTTAAACGAATCCAAGATCCGCATTGATCCGCGAGATTCGGAAAGGAAGTTTTTGATGAAAATAGTATTGGCTTCACAGTCGCCTAGAAGAAAAGAATTGCTCGGAAGATTAGTGCCAGCTTTTTCGATCCAACCGGCAGATATCGATGAAACGCCTAAGCCAAATGAGGACCCGCTTGCATACGTCCAACGCATGGCAGCAGAAAAAGCGGAGGCTGTGCAAAAAGAAAGCGAAGAAACGTTAGTTATTGCTAGTGATACTACCGTAGTTCTAGGAAACGAAATCCTTGGCAAACCAGAGGATGATGATGAGGCAAAACGGATGTTACGCAAATTCAGTGGTACGACACACGACGTCTACACAGCCGTCGTAATAACTGATGGGACTCAAGAAGAGCGTATCCTTTCCCAGGCAGCAGTCACATTTTATGAATTGACCGATGAAGAGATCGAGCGCTATCTAGCAACTGGCGATCACCGTGATAAAGCTGGGGCGTATGGCATTCAAAGTTACGCAGGGGCTTTCGTAGAGTCGATTTCTGGCGATTACTATAGTATTGTCGGCTTTCCGATCGGCGCAGTCAATCAGGCGTTGAAAAAATGGCCAGATCTTTTGTCCTAAAATCGCGGACATCTGTATCTAGGTGAATAAAATCAAAAACACATGATCCGAGTAGCAATAAACGGATCATGTGTTTTTTCTAATTACATTAGTTCATGACCTGGATTCAAGCGTATCGGCTAGAAGCTATAAAAAAACATGGTAAACTTAATTTATCTGAAGGGAGTGGACGAGGTGATTACAACGGATAAGTTTTATCATGGTGAAACGAAAAAAGCGCCGTTCTTTGAAGGTTGGTATTTTAAGCATCAAATCGGCGATGAAGTCTACGCATTTATTCCGGGGTACTCCATTGGAGAACAAGGCGAAAAGTGCCCGTTTATCCAAGTGATCAATCATGAGTCCTCGGAAGTCTTTCATTTTGATCGTGAAGTCTTCATGGCAAGCGAAGATCGTTTGTTTGTGAAAATCGGTGAAAATACATTTAGCGAGGAAGGAATCACACTAGCTTTACGTAGCCCCTCGTTGACGATCGAAGGAACGATTTCTTACGGAGAGTTTACTCCGTTAAAAAGGAGTCGCTATGCTCCGAGTATCATGGGACCTTTCTCTTATTTATCTTTTATGGAATGCTACCACGGAATTTTAAGCATGAAGCATTCGTTAAAAGGATCGTTGAGTTGGAACGGTCAATTGATTGAATTTACAAATGGAATAGGGTATTTAGAAAAGGATTGGGGAAGTTCATTTCCTGCAACCTATTTATGGGTCCAATGCAACCAGTTTACTGATTCAGATGCTCGTTTTTTCTTTTCCGCAGCTGAGATCCCGTTTTTAAGTTTCCGTTTTTTAGGAATCATTTCGGTTTTACAAGTCGGTGAAGAAGAATATCGCTTATCCACCTATGATGGAGCCAAAATTTCGGAGATTTTCCGTGAAGAGGGGCATCTGATCATTCGAATACAGCAAAAAAATATTGAACTAGAAATGCAAGTGCTAGCAAAAGAAGGGCATGCGTTGATGGCGCCACAACAAGGTCAAATGAGTCGGATCATCCGTGAAAAAGCGAGTACAGAGATGACCTTGATTGTCCGAGAAAACAAGCAAGAGATCTTTCATCAAAAGGGGAAGGCTGCTGGGTTTGAAGAAGTGGGCAATCTCCAAGGGCATGAGTATTAAGAATCTTGATCATATAAAAGTTCTATCGCACCTTCAAAAATAAGCCTGAACCTCCAGAAATTAGAACAATTTCCGGAGGTTCAGGCTTATTTTTCGGAGCGATGTGATTTGATCACATTCGACTTATTCGACAATTGATTTATATTCACTGTAACCAGCAGCATCCATTTCTTCATAAGGGATAAACTTCAAGGCTGCAGAGTTGATGCAATAGCGTAAGCCACCTTTATCTGCGGGTCCATCATTAAAAACATGTCCAAGATGGGAGTCGGCTTCATTACTTCTTACTTCGACTCGGTGCATCCCATGAGAAAAATCCGCTTTTTCTTTGACGTCTTTTCTGCTGATGGGTTGGCTAAAAGCTGGCCAGCCACAGCCTGCATCATATTTCTCTGCAGAACTGAAAAGCGGTTCGCCGCTGACAATATCGACATAGATCCCTTTTTCATAAAAGTCGTCGTATTCTCCAGTAAATGGACGTTCTGTGGCGTTTTCTTGTGTCACTGCATAAGAAATCGGAGATAATGTTTCTTTTAAGTCCTCTTTGTTTGTGTCGGTTGGTTTACTCATTGATACTGCCCCCTTTGTCTCCTAATCATACTGCCATCTGAAATAGAAGCAAACAATCTGCTTTTAGGAGGGGGATAGCCAAGCGATTTAGCAGAATTTTAAAGAATAGGACTTACTTGCTACCTAATTACGTCGAGCTACTGGGCTTTCTTACAACCTTGATAAACGGTGTTCGAAAAGCTGAGCTTCAACACTAAGCTAAAAATTTTGAAAAATATGAGAAGCTATTTTCTCACGTTCCGTCTTACTACTCGGAGCTGAACGGCTTTCTCACAACCTAATAAACGGTCTTCGAAAACCAACTCCTACGATAATAAGACAAGGCCTGAAAAAATATGGGAAACTATTTTCTCAGGTCTTGTCTTATTACTTGGAGCTATTCGGCTTTCTCACAACCTTCTTCTTCGTGCAAATTCCACGAACCGGAATTTGTCGAGGCGGTGGATTGATTCGGTGTATTCGAAGCATTCGGTATTCTCTAAATAGACGAGTCCGCGAACAATTACGACATAGGGATCGTCGTGGAGGTCCATTGATTCTGAAATACTATCATCGATCGGTTCGACGGTGATTTCTTTTTGAGCATAGGCAATGGAGAGATCTAGCTCATTTTCAAAGTATTCATAAATCGAATTCGCTGCTTGTTCCTTGGTCAAAGTAGGAATGGTTTCTTTTAACAAATAGTCTCGATCTAAAATGACGACTTCGCCATTGATTTTCCGTTGGCGGACTAAATGCCAGACAGGTGTATTGACTGGCCAGCCAGTTACTTTGTGTAATTCGTTGTCGACTACTGTTTCTTCAAGTGTTTGCACGATCGTTTCACTAGGGATATGTTGGTTTTCTTGAAGCTCTTTATAGCTTGTCAATCCAGCAATAGGAAAATCAAAGCGGTTACGGTCTAAAACGATCGATCCTTTTCCTTGTTTCTTTTGGATATATCCTTCTGTTGTCAATAGATTAAGTGCTTTACGAATTGTTTCCCGTGAAACACCATAGATTTTGATCAATTGATTTTCACTAGGTAGTAAAGTATGAGGAGGATACTCTTTGTCTAAGATTTTCTTTTCTAAGTCTAAAAAAATTTCATTGAATTTGTTCATCGTTCCTCTCCTTTGGGCAATCGTTCGTTCTTCGCTTATAAACTATACTACAGCTATATGTAGATTTCAAACTGGACTTGGATAGAAGATAGATGTTTCTACGACAAGGATAATAACGATTACAAATTATTTATCTTTTTGGCATAAAACGCTTGCAATCTGCTAAGAAAAACATTATAGTGTGAGTACAAAGTAACTTGTATAAACAAGTCAAATGAAAGGGGTTTATGTTATGGGGAAATATCAAGCAGATGCCGAGAAGCTGTTAAAAGGAGTCGGCGGGAAAGAAAATATCTCTGCGGTTAGCCATTGTGCGACACGAATGCGCTTTGTTTTAAATGATCCTGCAAAAGCAAATGAAGCTGAGATCGAAGAGATTGACAGTGTGAAAGGAATGTTTACCAATGCTGGTCAATTCCAAGTAATCATCGGGAACGATGTCTCAACATTTTATAACGACTTTGTTGCGGTATCCGGAGTTGAAGGCGTTTCAAAAGAACAAAGTAAAGCTGCTGCGAAACAGAATCTTAATCCATTGCAACGAGCAATTGCAGTTCTAGCTGAAATCTTCACACCATTGATTCCAGCAATCATTGTTGGGGGATTGATTTTAGGGTTCCGTAACGTGTTGGAAGGCATTCAGTTCGAGAGTTTAGGTGGAACGATTGCAGAAAGTTCGACATTCTGGAATGGAGTTAATTCATTCTTATGGCTACCTGGGGAAGCGATTTTCCATTTCCTACCTGTAGGGATCACTTGGAGTATTGCAAAGAAAATGGGAACGACACAGATTTTAGGAATTGTTTTAGGGATTACTTTGGTTTCACCGCAATTATTAAATGCCTATAGTGTCGCCTCAACTGCCGCTGCAGATATCCCATTTTGGGACTTTGGCTTTGCACAAGTACAAATGATTGGTTACCAAGCGCAAGTCATTCCAGCGATGCTTGCCGGGTTCTTACTTGCTTATTTAGAGATTTTCTTCCGTAAGTATATCCCACAATCGATCTCAATGATTTTTGTCCCACTGTTCTCACTATTACCAACAGTTATCGCTGCTAATGTAGTGTTAGGTCCAGTCGGTTGGGCAATTGGTAACTGGATTTCATCAATCGTGAATACTGGATTGACTTCATCAATCAGTTGGTTATTCAGTGCGTTATTTGGTTTCTTGTATGCCCCACTGGTTATTACGGGATTACATCATATGACAAATGCAATCGATATGCAGTTGATTGCTGACTTTGGTTCAACCAATTTATGGCCAATGATCGCATTGTCAAATATTGCGCAAGGATCTGCCGTACTTGCAATCATCTTCTTGCATCGCGGCAATAAAAAAGAAGAACAAGTTTCTATTCCAGCGATGATTTCTTGTTATCTAGGAGTAACGGAACCAGCTATGTTTGGGATCAACTTGAAATATGTGTATCCATTTGTAGCTGCAATGATCGGTTCTGGTGTGGCGGGGATGTTTGCGAACTTGATGGATGTTCGAGCAAATGCGATTGGTGTCGGTGGCTTGCCAGGAATCTTAGCAATCCAAGCACAAACGTGGTTACCATTCACGATTGCAATGATCATCGCAATCATCGTACCATTTGGTTTAACTGTAGTGTTTAGACGTAAAGGGATCTTGAACAAATTAGATCCAGTCAATCCAGAAGAAGTAAGTGTTTTACAAACTGCGGAAGGCGTATCTATTCCTACACAAAACTTTGAAGCCGCAGGAACAACTGCTGTAGCCACTGCCAATGAAGAGTTATTCGCCGTTGCAGACGGACAAATTAAAGCAATTACAGAAGTGAATGATCCAGTTTTCTCACAAAAAATGATGGGTGAAGGCTATGCGATCATTCCTGACAATCAAAAAATCTATTCGCCAGTAAATGGTAAAGTAACTAGTGTATTTGAAACAAAACATGCAATCGGTATTCTGAGTGAAGCCGGTGTGGAAGTTCTTGTTCATATGGGACTTGATACTGTTGAATTAAAAGGTGCACCGTTCAATGTTCTTGTGAAAGAGGGCGATCAGGTCTCGCCAACTACGCAACTCGCAGAGATGGATCTCAGTGCCGTTGAACAAGCAGGTAAACAAACAGATGTCTTAGTTGTTCTAACGAATACGGACAAAGTGGCTGATTTCTCATTAAGTAAATCAGGCCAAGTACAACATGAAGAAATGATTGGTCAAGCCTCTATCAATCGCTAATACACAGAGAAAATATGCTACGAGTTTGGGTCTTTATCAAAGACCTAAGCTCGTAGTTCTGTTTTTGGGAACACTTTTTTTAAATCGCAAAGTATGCTACAATGGATAGAAATATGGGAACGTATGTGTGCGAAAGAAAGAGGAAATTTCAATGTATGAATATCTAAGAGGCATGGTGACTTTTATCAGTCCGTATTATATCGTTGTAGAAACGCAAGGGGTGGGCTATCAAATTGCGTTAGGTAACCCTTATCGCTATAGTAGTAAGTTAGATAAAGAAGTAAAAATCTATGTTCATCAAGTCATTCGTGAAGATGCCCATTTACTATATGGGTTTGATTCACTCGAAGAGAAACAATTGTTTTTACGATTAGTCAGTGTTTCAGGGATCGGACCGAAAAGTGCATTAGCGATCATGGCGAGTGATGATCATTCCGGCTTGATCCAAGCGGTGGAAACTGGCGATGTCACTTACTTGACGAAGTTCCCAGGTGTAGGTAAAAAAACAGCACAACAAATGATCTTGGATCTAAAAGGCAAGTTTGGCGAGTTGAGTATCGAT
The DNA here is from genome assembly GCF_002813755.1 of Enterococcus mundtii. Lineage (NCBI taxonomy): Bacteria > Bacillati > Bacillota > Bacilli > Lactobacillales > Enterococcaceae > Enterococcus > Enterococcus mundtii. The sequence continues at coordinate 3,236,024 of NZ_CP018061.1, forward strand.
ACGCCATTTTCTTTATTTGATGAAGCAACGGTGCAAGATGCAAGTGCCTTGTCAGAGGCAATGGAAGCTTTAGCCGCTCTCGGCTACAGTGAGCGTGAAATCAAACGAGTAGAGAAACAACTAAAAGAAATCGACAATCAGACAACGGATGAGTATCTAAGGCAAGCATTGAAATTGATGATGAAAAAGTAAGGAGGATTCTTGATGACAGATGAATATCTTCTCTCACCAGAACCCGGTGAGAATGAATTGAGTTTAGAAAAATCTTTACGCCCTCAATTGCTTGCGCAATATATCGGTCAACATAAAGTAAAACAAGAATTGAGTATCTACATCGAAGCGGCACGTAATCGTGAAGAACCGCTAGATCACGTCTTGTTATACGGTCCTCCAGGTTTGGGGAAAACAACGATGGCTATGGTCATTGCAAATGAGATGCAAGTTAATATCCGTACGACAAGTGGACCAGCCATCGAGCGACCAGGAGATCTGGTAGCAATTTTGAATGAACTAGAAGCAGGGGATGTCTTGTTTATTGATGAGATCCATCGCTTACCTCGCGTGGCAGAAGAAATGCTTTATTCGGCGATGGAAGATTTCTATGTAGATATCATGGTAGGGCAAGGGCCGACCGCTCACCCCGTTCATTTTCCGTTACCACCTTTCACGTTGATCGGTGCAACGACTCGAGCAGGGATGCTGTCTGCACCTTTACGTGACCGTTTTGGAATCATTGCGCACATGGAATACTATGAAGAAGAAGATTTAAGAGAAATCGTTTTACGATCTGCCGATATTTTTCAAACGGAGATCATCACCGATGGGGCTTTAGAAATCGCACGACGTTCTCGTGGTACTCCGCGGATCGCCAATCGTCTATTGAAACGAGTGCGTGACTTTGCCCAAGTACAAGGAGATGGCAAGATCGATCAGTTGATTGCTGACCGCGCATTGACACTCTTACAGGTCGATCAAGCGGGATTGGATTATGTCGATCAGAAATTGCTACGTACGATGATCGAACTGTATGGTGGGGGCCCAGTAGGTCTAAGCACATTATCCGTTAATATTGGAGAAGAGCGAGAAACAGTCGAAGATATGTATGAACCTTTTTTGATCCAAAAAGGCTTTTTGAAACGGACTCCTCGTGGTCGGATCGCTACCGCCTATGCGTATGAACACTTTGGCTATGACTACCAAGTGTGAACACTCTTTTCTATTGAAAGAGCAAATAGTAGAATATTGATTGAAGAGATGGGAGGGATCATTGTGGGAGAGGCGTCACATACGAAACAAATGATCAAAAAAGTCTTGGTGTCGCTTTGCGAAACACAGCCTTTTCGTAAAATCAGTGTGCAACAGATCGCACAAGAAGCAGGCATCAACCGACAAACATTTTATTATCATTTCACCGATAAGTATGATTTATTGCGTTGGGTGTACTATGAAGATTCGTTACATTACCTAAAAACAGAATCACTTTCTCTCGACAATTGGGAAGAGCAAGCCTTGCTGATGTTAAAAGCCATTGCCGAAAATAAACAGTTCTATTCAAGTACCGTTAGTTCAGAACAGGAGATTCTGCAAAAGCAATTTTCTGCGTTGATCCAACCCTCATTTATTAAAATCTTTGAGCAAATGGATGAAGAAAAACAACTAACTTCCAAAGATAAATTATTTTATGCTCGTTTTTTCTCTTATGGCTGTAGTGGAGTCTTAGTCAATTGGATCACACAAGGTTATACAGAAACACCCTTAGAAGTTGCAATGCAGTTCTTTCGTTTAGCCAAAGATACTGAATTGTATTCGTATCGGTTGTACGCATTGGAAGAAGAACAGGAAATAAAAGACGAATGATCTTTTTTCATTGATTCCAAAATAGGAATACAAAAGGAGAGAATGCTATGACGAAAGTATTATTTGTTTGTTTAGGAAACATTTGTCGTTCACCTATGGCAGAAGGGTTATTAAAAAAGAAAGTAGCAGAACAGGATTTGATGGATTCCTTCGTCATTGATTCAGCTGCAACAAGTACCTATGAGGTAGGTAGTGCTCCTCATCCAGGGACACAAGCGATTTTGGCAAAAGAACATGTTGATACGCGAGAAATGATTGCTCGCCAAATACGTCAAGAAGACTTCCAAAAATTTGATTGGATCATCGGTATGGATCAGTCAAATGTGGCTGACTTAAAGCAAATTGCGCCGATTGAAGCGCAAGAGAAAATCCAACTATTTTTGAGTCCAGTCATTGGCAAAAAAGTACAAAATGTACCTGATCCATATTACACGAATAACTTTGAAGAAACCTATCGATTGATCAATGAAGGCTTAGAAAAATGGCTTGAATTATGGATGAAAAACGACTTAAAATAACGCATGTATTGTTTGGTGGTTTTAGGTAAAAGTTGGTATAAAATAAACTATATTCTTGTTTTTTTAAGAAAAATTGGATAAAATAGGAGTAATTAAGTAACATATTCTTGGCTAGGGGAGGGGTACATTCAATGGATGAAGAAACAGTATCACCAATGAAGAAACTGACAAAGTTAGTGACTAATACTTCGTTTCAACTTTTTGATTCATTTGTGAATGACACAGAAGAAAAAGCTGAGAATGTACGGTTACAAGGGGAGTTCATTCTTGAACTCCAAAAAGCTGCAGCTCAGAATAGTTTAGTGATTCTACAAGTGCGCGAGAATCCACTAAGCAATAAGTACGAAACCTTTTCCGGTTGGGTGGCAACGAAAACAGTTGAACATGACCGAGTGATGATTCGCTTGCAAAATCAAGAGCAACAAATCCGAATCGTCCCAATTGAACAAATCGAAAAAATCACTAGTCTTTCACCTACGGGAGACCAAGAGCGATTATCTAAATAAGAATAAAAGCTATGAAAAAGTAGATTGCTTTTTCATAGCTTTTTTATATGTTTTTCTTACTAGAGAGAGAGGATCTAAAGATTCTCAAAGAACTTGATGTGTGGTATATGTATAAATAAAAAAAGGACCTGCTAGCCGGGGAGCTAGCAGGAAAGGAGTTAAAAATGAAAAAGTGTTGTTAGGGTTGTTTGTTGGTATACTTATATATTAAAGGTGAGTTGTGAATATTTTGTGACGAAAGTTTACCAAAGTTGTTAATTTTTTTATACAAAAAGTTAAACATCTCTTTTTTTTGTTAGCTAACAATCAAGTCAGGTTTTTTTTCATTTTTGAAGAAACTCCAGAGTAATCCGATGATAAAGCCAATCAATGCTGGTGTGATCCAGCCCATTCCTAATGAGAAGAATGGGAGATAGGAATCAGCGAATGTTAAAATGCCTTTGACGACACTTGTTTGCTTGATTGAATCAGGACAAGCATTCAGTCCATCTACGATGGAAGCGAGTAATGTGAAATAAGTGGTCATTCGATAAACAGAAGTACGTTGTTTAAACAATGGGCCAAACAAGACAAGTAAGATCAAGGTCATTGCCAACGGATAAATAAACATCAAGACCGGTAAAGAGATCTGAATAATATTCGTCAAGCCCACGTTTGCAACTAAACATGCCAATAAACTTGTTCCTGTTACAAAGAATAGATAGCTTCTTTTAGGAAACAATTCAGTGAATGTTTCTGCGAATGCAGTAATCAGTCCGATACCTGTTTTTAAACAAGCAAGAATCACGATAAAGGCTAATAGGATACTCCCGTAAGTTCCTAAATAGTGATCAGCGATTTGAGCCAAGGCGATACCACCATTCGCACTCATAGGAAATGTTCCTAGACTCATTGTTCCTGCATAAGAAAGTAGGGTATAGATGATCCCCATCAACACGATGCTGATCGCGCCTGATTTGATCGTATCTCTTGCAATATCAGAAGGCTTTGTGACACCCATGCCACGAATCGTCGTGACGATAATGATCCCAAAAGCTAAGGCAGCTAACGCATCCAACGTATTGTATCCTTGTGTAAAACCAGTGAAGAATGCTTGGTTTTGGTAGTGAGGTTGTACAGGCGCATCCGCCACTGAGCCAAGTGGGTTGATAAAAGCAAGTAATAGCAAGATGCCTAGTAATACTAAAAATGCGGGATTCAAAAATTTACCAACATAATCCAATATTTTAGTTGGACGTTTGGATAACCACCAAGCAGCTAAAAAGAATAAGAAACTAAAAATAGCTAAAAATAATGTTTGATTTTCTGCTGGAATAAAAGGTGCTAAGCCAATTTCAAAAGAAGTAGTTGCCAAACGTGGTAAGGCAAAAAATGGACCAATGACTAAATAAAGTAAGACAGTAAAAATAAGTGCATAAGTTTTATTGATCCGTTGTGCTAATTCGTAGACACCAGAGGTCTTTGAAACACCGATCGCAATGACACCTAAGAATGGTAAACCGATCCCTGTAACTAAAAAGCCAAGATTTGCCCAGAAGATATCCGCACCAGCTTCTTGCCCCATATGGACAGGAAATATAAGATTACCAGCTCCAAAAAATAGGCCAAATAGCATGGAACCGATGAATAGATTTTCTTTGAATGATAATTTTTTTGACATAGAAAACTCCTTTACTTTTTTGTATTTTGTTAAAAGTAACAAATTATGTGATGAATTGCAACAATTTTCTGAAAATTATCGAATTCTCTAGAATGATGCTACACATTGACGAAACGACTGCTAACCCTGTGAGAGGAATAAGTAGCGTGTTTTCTCTGCCTCGAAAAAATGTTAGTCAAAAGATCACTCCATTACCTAAATCTTCTTAATTGAAGTGGTTTCTCACAACCACATGTTACGTGAGGTTGTGCAAAAGTTCAACCGATAAAGCAATCGGAACAAAAACAATAAATAAAAAGAAGAACCGCAACTTTTTGAGTAGGGTGACCTTGCTCAATCAAGTTGCGGTAGTTTGAATACTAAGGGTGATTTGATACTTTATTAGTTATTCAAAATGCGTGACAAGAACTCTTTCGTACGTGTTTCTTTTGGATGAACGAAGATATCTTCAGGACTTCCTTCTTCCGCGATCACACCTTTATCCATGAAGATCACTCGGTCAGATACCTCTTTCGCAAATTCCATTTCATGGGTCACGATGATCATTGTCAGTCCAGTATGGGCTAGATCTTTGATCGTATTCAATACTTCACCGACCATTTCAGGATCAAGGGCAGAAGTTGGCTCATCGAAGAGCATCACATCAGGGTCCATTGATAGAGCACGAGCGATAGCGACCCGTTGTTTTTGACCACCAGATAGTTGAGAAGGGCGAGCTTCGATGTATTGTCTCATACCGACTTTTTCTAAGTTTTCGATTGCTACTTTACGGGCATGCTCTTTCTCTCGTTTTAAGACAGTGGTTTGTCCAGAAATACAATTTTCTAAAACATTCATATTATTGAAAAGATTGAAGGATTGGAAAACCATACCGACATTTGTCCGATATTTTGGTAAATTATATTTTGGTGCTAAGACGTTTTCGTTGTTGTAAATGATCTCGCCGCCCGATGGTTTTTCTAGTAAATTGATACAACGTAAGAATGTTGATTTACCTGAACCAGAGGAACCGATGATGGTCACGACTTCCCCTTTATTGACGGTCATGCTAATATCTTTCAGGACTTCATTGTCGCCGAATTTTTTACTTAAATGATTGATTTCGATGATATTCTCACTCATAGGACTGCCTCCTTATTCCTGTAGGTTCGCGTTGTTGACTTCTTCAATTTTTGTATACGCAGTAGGTCCGTCGATTTTCTTCTCAATCACACGTAGGATTCTTGTGATCGTGAAGGTCATGATCAAGTAGATGATCCCAACGATCGTGAATGTTTGGAAGAATTGGAAGTTTGCACCAGATGCGGAGTTTCCTTGGAAGAATAAATCTGCTACACCAATGACACTTAATACGGCGGTGTCTTTGATATTGATGACAAACTCATTTCCAGTAGCCGGCAAAATATTTCTCAATACTTGCGGAATCACTACTTTACGCATCGTTTGACTGTGGGTCATGCCGATCGCTTGGGCGGCCTCAAATTGTCCGCCATCTACTGCAAAAATCCCACCACGTACGATCTCAGTCATATACGCACCAGTGTTGATCGAAACGATGAACAACGCAGCAATCGTGCGATCCAGAGAAATACCAAAGGCTAGAGCCAATCCGTAGAAGATGACCATGGCTTGAACCATCATTGGTGTACCACGGAAGACTTCGATATAAACAGATAACAAGAAATTAGCAACTTTTTGGAAGAAGCGTGTCACTTTATTATCAGATTCTGGAATTGAGCGAAAGACGCCAATCAATAAACCTAATGTCGTTCCTACAACTGTACCGATCAATGCGATAAACAGTGTCAAACCAGCTCCGCGTAAGAACATGTTGCCATATTGATCCCAAATCGTCTTGAAATCTTGGAGCAAGCCAGTTTCTTCTGCATCTCCATCCGTTGACGCAGGTTGGTCTTCAATGGCTTGGTCCATGATGGCAATGCGATCATCATGAGAAATGCCGCTTAATATTTGGTTGACTTGTTGGAGATCAGGATCACCTTTGCGCATTCCTACAGCGATCTGGACATCTTCGGGATTTGTTTGAAAGCCATTTGCTTCATCTAGTTCGAGCATTTTCAAGGCTGGGTTGACGCTTGTGGCTGTTACCCCTTCTGGACGTTCGCTGACGTAACCGTCGATCATGCCAGAAGCTAGTGCTGTTCGCATGGCTGAAAAGTTATCCATTGCTTGTTGCTTGTCCACTCCTGGGATCTGATCGATCACGTTATAGTGGAATGTGTTCAATTGTGCAGTGATTTTTGCGCCAGAAAGATCTTCTAAGCTAGTCGCATTCGCAAACTTACCATCTTTTTGTACGACAATCACAAGTTCTGATTCATAGTATGGATCAGTAAAGTCGATTTCTTTTTGGCGTTCTGCCGTCGGACTCATGCCGGCAATGATTGCATCGATCTTTCCAGATTGAAGGGCAGGCGGTAAACCGTCCCATTTCGTTTGGACAATGACTAGTTCTTTACCTAAACCTTCGGCTACCTTTTTGGCAATTTGTACATCATATCCGCCAGCAAAGCTATTTTGGCCTTGAATTGGATAGGCATTGTTTGCATCTGTTTGTTGAGACCAGTTAAAGGGCGCATAACCAGCTTCCATTCCGACACGAAATTGATCGCTCGGGGTTTTATCATCTGCATGAGCCAAAGTGGTCAAGCTAAAGATCGATAGAATAAACGTAAAAATTAGAGTGAGTGTAACTGAATTTTTTTTCATCTGTCTTCTCCTTTTTGTTTGTTCACGTACGTGGTCCTTCAGGCATATACTGATAAGACCAACGTTCGCTCAGCTTCTTTGGCTGATAACCAAAGCGCCTTGACACGAGTGGTCGAATACATGCATTGCAGTTGCTTATCAAGGAGAAATAAAAAACGACCGCTTTGTAGGTACAAAAGGGCCGCTAAATTTCACAGAGTGATAAACCTCTCACAAAACATAGCGCAACTTAGCATCACTGCTAAGACAGTCCGTAAGCTGTTAACTTACGTCCCAACATACTTTTTAAGCAAAAAAAAGTACATTTCGGCGATCCTCCCTAGCCCTGCTTCCACATGTTTGCTTCACTCCACAGGTTTAATGATTCTCGCGACCTCTACCTCATTGATTGAGGCATCTCGTATTCAGTTATTTATACAAAAAATAGTCTACGATAGAGTAGCCACTTTGTCAATGAGAAACTACATTTTTGCAGAAAAAAGTTGATAAATAAAGAAATATACTGTTTATTTAATTTCTTTCATGAAAAAAGGAAAAGAGAATGTTTTCGAAAAAAGAATAATTATACATTTTATGCAAAACTTAAATGATAGTAAAATAACGAAAAACAGACTGCAAAATCACGCAGTCTGTTTCCTTTTTTATCTAATTTTATCTAAAAGTATTTTAAGCTGTAGCTTTCTTAGGTTCACGACCAAGAATGGCTTGTAAAATAACTGTTACTCCATAAATAGCTAAAACGAGATAGATCAAACTAGAGTATTGTGTGATCCCCCAGCCCCATGTGCGATAAACAACTAATGTAATTGCTAGAACAATTGCTGCCAATACATTGAAAAAGGCAAACGCCCATAGATTTCCATTTTCTTTACGTGCTAAATAGAAGATAGAGAAATAAATACTTAATGCTAACCAAGCGATACATGCTAAAATAACGCCCCAATAAATTAAGAATGCAACCATATTGATTCACCTCATTTCATACTCAAAATATACAGATCATTGGTATTGTAGCACGTTTTCATTGTTTTGTCAGTGATGTTTGTGAGTATTTTCTCAAAAAAAATCTCTGAATTTTCATTCGATTGAGGGTATGTTTCATTTTATTTCGATTATAATAGAAGAGAGGTGAGTGATAAATGTTGGAACAAACAATTGAAGAAGCAGCGACAGCGATGATTGAAAGTCAAAAACTGACCTTTCTAACAGGGGCAGGTGTGTCCACACCTTCTGGAATACCCGATTACCGTTCACTAACAGGTGTTTATCAAGGGATGGATCGCCCAGAATATTTATTGAGTCATCAAGCGATGGAGGAAGAACCACAAAAATTTTATTCGTTTCTCAAACATCTTTATCATCCCGAAGCACGCCCGAATATCATCCATCGAGAAATCGTAGAGTTGGCTAAAGAAAAAGAGGTATGGGTCGTTTCGCAAAATATCGATGGGTTACATGAGAAAGCTGGAAGTAAAAAACTAGTTAATTTTCATGGGAATCTGTATCATTGTTATTGTCGAAACTGCCATCAAGCTGTTGACTGGCAAGATTATCTCAGCAGTGACAAGCATCAACTATGTGGTGGTCAGATTCGCCCAGATATTGTGTTATATGGAGAAGGGTTCCAAGATGAAGTATTAGAGCAAGCAGCTTTTGCTGTCAGTCAGGCCGACTTGATTGTGATCGTAGGGACAAGTTTTCAAGTCCATCCCTTTTGTGATTTGATCCAGTTTCGCTCACCACAAGCGAAGCTGTTAGTCATCAATCAGACCCCTGTCTATCTATCAGAGGCGTATCGATTTGTCCAAACAGATGGAACGAAGGTGTTCAAAAAAGTACAGGAGAGTGTAAAATGACAGCTAAAACAGAAAAAGAAAAAATGATTGCAGGCGAACTTTATTTTGCGGGTGATCCAGAATTATCAGCCGATAGAAAATTTGCTCGAAGTCAAAGCCAGATCATCAACCAAGCGGAAACAAGTGAACTTCGCAGTCAATTACTTAAAGAAACGTTTGGCGCTACCGGCGAAAAGATTTATATGGAACCGACGATCAATTTTGATTACGGCTATAATATTTACGTAGGTGAGAATTTTTATGCGAACTTTAATTGTACATTCTTAGATGTTAGTACGATCAAAATTGGCGATAACTGCATGTTTGCCCCTAATGTCCAGCTTTATACTGCCACACATCCGCTACATCCAGTGAAACGAAATAGCGGGTTAGAGTTCGCTAAACCAATCGAGATCGGCAATAATGTGTGGCTAGGTGGTGGAGTGATCATCACCCCTGGAGTGACTTTAGGAGACAATGTCGTTGTCGGAGCGGGAGCAGTCGTAACCAAATCATTCCCAGATAATGTAGTGATCGCAGGGAATCCGGCACGGATCATCAAACGAATCGATGAACCAATGCCTGAAGAGTCATTGGAGGAGTTGAGACAAGCGATTGATCAAATCGATCACCAATTAGTAGAACTACTTGAAAAAAGAATGGCTACGGTCACGAAGATCGGTGACGTCAAACGAACAACTAACCAAGCAGTTTATGATAAAAAAAGAGAACAACAAGTGTTGGATAAAGTTGCTAGTTGGTTGAAAACACCAGAATACAGTGAGACGATCTTAGCTACTTATGCAGATATCATGAAGCACTCACGAAACTATCAAAAGAAACGAATGGAGTAGATAAATGATTGAAGGAGAAACTCGCCGAAAAGAAATCATTGAAACGCTAGTTGATGCAGAGAAACCTGTCAGTGCCAGTAAGTTTGCTACTCGTTTTGGTGTCAGTCGCCAAATCATTGTAGGAGACATTGCGTTGCTACGAGCAGCAGGAGAAGCGATCGTGGCGACGGCCAGAGGATATCTTTTGGAAGATGAACAAGATAAAAATGGGTTCATCAGTAAAATCGCTGTACAACATCAGAGAGAACAAACAGAGGAAGAACTACAGTTGATCGTTGCTCATGGTGGCGAGATACTAGACGTCATCGTTGAGCATCCCTTGTATGGCGAACTGACAGGGATGCTTCATATCAAGACAGTAGAAGATGTTCGCTCATTTATGAAACGTTATCGGAAAAGTCAAGCTTCGTTATTGTCTGAATTAACGGATGGGATCCATCTGCATACGATCCGTTACTCACATAAGGAAGTATTGCAGCAAATCAAACAAAGCTTGGCAGAAGCAGGCATCTTGTTCGAAGGGAACCAATAATTTACTTTATGAGATGGAGATAGGAGTGTTTTTACTTCTATCTCCATCTCATTTTTTCTTTATTTATAAAATAATTGATTTATGCTATGGCAAAACTTTAACTATACTGAACAGAAATGCTACAAATACTTTTATTGAAAGAGGGAGAAAAATGCTTCGAGGAACAAATCAAAAAACAATTCTTTGCTTTGGAGCAGCTGAAAGCAATTTGGAACAACAGTTGAATGATAGAGAACTCAGGAAAAAAACAAATCCGTATGACCCATTGGTTTATATGGAAGAGTTAGTCGACTATCTCATTCAACAACCTTTTGAGAATTTCTCTCTTCAACCCAAAGAGTTGATTGACCAAATAAAAGAAGGCAGCAAATATCCACTCTGGGAAGATATTCAAGCCATCATGATGGAGGACCCAAGGTTTCAATTACACAGGATCTACTCGGAGCCGTTTCTTGAGGAGTATCAACAATACAAGGAAACAGGACAATTTGCCAATCACTCAATGAAAGATACTTTAACTTATAGTCTACGAATACAATTGTTAAAAAAAACAGAATTATTAATGATTGAAGTTGCAAAAAAACGAAGTGATCTTATCATCTGGATACCTTTAGATTCTTATGATGGGGATTTTGTAACGACGATCCAAGGGAAGCAAAATAGATATAAAGATTTTACGTTACGCAGTTTATACCATGAAAAAGATAAGCTCAAAGCATCAATTGTCTTTTGGGAGCATGGACAAATCGTCGCAGCTCCTTGGGAAAGAAATGCTAGATTATGGAGAAATTGTGTGGAAAATGATTTGAGAAAATCATCGGCTATTTCCCCGTCAGAGAGCCATCTTCTAATCTACGGATTACGGGTAGCACGTATCCACTTTAACTATGAAGATCAAGTTTTGCTAAAACATTTCCAATATAAGGACATAAATGATTTTAATATCGATAAGTATAATGATATTTTAATGGAAAGTATTTTTGAACATATAAAACATTGTCCTACAGAAAAAAGTAGAGACGAATTTTTTAGTCATTGGATTGATTACCTCCCCGAAAAGGAACGCTATTTACCATTGTGGGAAACATATTATCATGTCACACAAACGATTGAAAAATTTCAATTGAAAAACATCTTTAAAGAGGTCATTTCAGAAGACGATACCCAATTTGATCGTCCAGAGATCAAGCAACACTTCATAAAAAAAGGCTGTAAAATAGGGATAGAACTCACTTTGTTGTCTCAACATGTCACAATAGTCTTTCTATTAGACGAACTTTGTGACCTAAGAGTAGTAAAAAAAGTCCCCGGCATTACTGGAAGTGAACTACGCTATATGTATCGAAACTGGGAACGGTTTAAGCAGCGAGTCGTTTTTATTGAAAAGAAAAAATTTGTTTCTCCACCTTGGGAATCTGATCCTGAATTTTGGGCAACCTATCAGCCTAAGTCAAAGAGCATGGCACAACCAGAAGGGTATACGCTTAGTGATAAAAAAGAATTTAAACAGTTGAAAACCTACGCAAAGACGAATAGCCAATCGCAAAGTAAACAAAGAATCAGACAGATGGAACATTGTCGCTGACTGAATCATAAAAATACATACTGACACACCATTGAGACGAATAGATAAAAAATAAGACGATTGGGAGGTCAACTATGATAGATCAAACAATGAACGAATTCAGAAAAAAATTAGATATATTAGCTTTATCTTTATCACTACAAGAAAATATCAATCATTTTGGTTTAAATAAAGACTATCAATTATTATTCTCAACATATATTCAAATGATTCGTGAGGATCAAGACAATTTTTTTATTGAAAAGGAACGAAAAGAAAATATCATGGAATCGCTAAAGCGAACAAAAGATTTTTATGATTTTGAGAAAAAAGAACAAGTGCAAATGATCTTTGAAAAACTGAGAAATGATGATCCAACAGATTTCATGCTTATTCCCTCTTCATTTTATCCAGGAGAGTATGGGGCAGTATCACCTCATACATGTGGATTAACAGTCTATAAAAAAAATGATTCTTTTATAATTATGAAGGTGGATAAAGAAAAAAATTTCGATGATCACACGGTTTCTTATTTTGAGATTCCGCCAACAAAAATTTTGGAACTAAGTGAACTGTTTCTTAAAGAGCGATTTCATGAAGTTCGCAAACCATATTTTATATTGAGAAGGTTAGCAACTCTTTCAATCCAAAACGAATCAATCGGTATACCAGCCATCACGATGAAAGAACAAAAGAGTGGGAATTGTTCAGTTAGCGAAGTTGATGCTTCGCTAAAAACAATTTTATTCAATTGTAGGAAAGATATCTTTTCTTTAGAGATGAATAATCAAGTGACACCTAAATGGCATTCAAAACATGCTGAACCGTCTTTGGAAATGCACAATAGATTTCTTAGTGCTTTGAAAGAAAAGAATCCAGATTGGAATCGGCAGCTCGATTATATCTTTATTTATTATTTATATAAAAAAGGCCAACTTAAAAGTGAGTTTTTAAAAAATATTGATACAAAAAAACGTCGATGGCATCTACAAATCCAGTTTCTTTTTAAGGAAGATCCATATATTTCAGCAATATTCAATCATCCTGGCCAACTTCCAACTATAGATGAAAACTTGATCCAAGAAAAATCCAGCAATATCATTCAATCACTAGGTATTCATACCACAAGTAAGCTTGCAGAAATTTCTTCTGGTGATTTAAAAGAATATCTCTATCAGCAAAAGTCCATAACCGATACAATAAATGGTCGTTTACCATTTATACAAGTTACAATAGCTAAGGAAATGATCCAGCGAATGTTATCTAGCTTAGAAAAGAAAGAGCATGAAGTAACGGAGGAATTACACCGACGAAAAGTATTAAAAGAAAAAAGGAAAGAAATAAGGTTGGAGCAGAACTTGAGCAACCCTGCATCTATTCATTATCCACCGGAGACGATTTTTCCAATAGAAAAAAATGTCGAGAAGTTAAAACATGTATTGATTTTTGGTGACGAACAGGATAGAAAAGGCTTAATGGAAAAATTGGATCATTTAGATCCTAGACAAAAAAAGATACCCCATGATTCGAAAGTTTACATAGAATTGATTTTTCACGCCTTAAGAAAACGTTCAATTAATTCCAAGAATTTAGAAAGAGCAATACAGAACAATCCTCTACTTAATGAAATCATTCAAGTAATAAGAGATAGCATAGATTTGAACACAAACGCTGTTTATCCAATGCAATCACTGGGAGAGAGGCAAGAGTGTACACAAACAATAGAATATACTAATCAAGACTTTGAAGAGATTGCAGATGCGGGGAGCCAAAACCCCTTGATCCACCGTTCTGAATTGATCCTGATTGAAGCTGTTAAAAAAAGAGAAGATGTTGAGCTATGGGTACCATTAGATTCGCTTCGCCATCAAATGGATCAAACAATTGACAGTTTTAGAAATGATGTGTTCGATCATGCGCTGCGAGTCTTGTATCTTCAAAGAAATCAACTACAAGGTAGATTTGTTTTTTGGGAAAATGGGCAAAGAGTAGTGGCACCATGGGAGCGTGATCCAGAATTATGGGCAAATCGTGTACCAAAATCAGTTATCAAAAATGAACCCTTTCCTATAGAGGATTCACATACAGCGGCAACTCAAAAAGCAACCATAGATGTGCTTCCACCGTTAAATGAACAGGCAAAGAGATTTGAACGAACATTTACTTCGCTAGATAAGATCGAACCACAAAAAGCTAAGGTAGTAGTCACTGATAACCTTAAAGATTTCAAGAGTGTCGTTACCCACTTAAGCACGGTAGTAAAAGAAAGCCAAGTTATAGTAGCCTCAATGAATGCAAATGAAAAGATAAATGAATTGGCTAGTGTCAAAAGATGTTTATATGGTAAAGAAACTTCAAAAAACAAGGAAGCTGTTATAAATGCCTCTTTGGATGAGCTTAAGTTGTGTAAAAATGTAAGTGCTCTATTTAGAAGGACAGCATCCAATACAGGAGTGGAAATGGAACTAGATCCACCACACAAACCAATAAAACGATTGGTTGATCAAGCAACCGATCAATTAATTCAAAGAAAAGGTCACTCGTATTACACAAGAATTGCAGGAATGAATGATCGAAGTACGAATACTAGTGAGAACGCTAGAAATAAGACCCATTGCTTTAGTAGTGTTGTGTCTCGGTTCAATAATGTATTTGAAAAAGGGAAAAACACTCCAGCAGAAAATGTGACTACCAAACCAACCAATACAGAAAAAGTTAGGATGACTAAATTGTTAACTGGTTTTCGATCAACAAAATTTGGACAGAATCTCGGAATGCATCAGACAACAAAACACCAGCAAAAAACATTGACGGAACGTTGAGTTATCTTTAAGAGAAGAGTAAAGAGTGTTTCGTACAAGAAACAATCATTTATTGTTGTCAACTTCTATAAAAATGTTAAAACAAGATCGAGATGAGTTTTTACGGTAGAAAAAATGAACAGAGGAAAGCAGATGAAGCTGCCACTCTCTGTTCATTTTTGTCATTATCTATTCTTACTCGATCACCAAGACGCCTTCTTTTAAGGCAAAAGGATTTTGATCATTGATATGGTCATAGAACATTACGCCATTGATATGGTCGATTTCATGTTGTACTACGATGGATTCATAATTTTTTAAACGGATTTTTTGTTTCTCACCGTTTTTGTCATAGTACGAAAGCGTGATTTTTGCATGGCGCACAACATACCCAGGGACTTCACGATCGACGGATAAACAGCCTTCACCTTCGCCTAAGCAAGCATTCTGGACGGAATGGCTCAGGATTTTTGGATTATACATGACCGTACTCAACGTCGGTTCTGTGATTTCTGGATCTGGATTTGGTACGTGGACCGCAATGATCCGTTTTGAAATATCAAGCTGAGGCGCAGCTAGGCCGACACCACCACGTAAATTTAATTCTTCTGCTTTGATTGGATCTTGGCTATTTTTAAGAAATTCCAACATTTCTTCTCCTAATAAGAGATCTTCCTCACTGAGTGGAAGAGCGACTTCTTGCGCTACTTCACGTAATGTTGGATTGCCTTCTCGAATAATGTCATCCATTGTGATCATGGAATATGTACCCCTTTCTTATCAAACACTCTCTTTTCGGTTAATAGTTTACCATAAATTTGAAAAAGTAGTAGCCTGATTGTTTAATCAACTAGATTTTCTTAAGGATTCTACACTTGATTTATTAGGAAGATTCAGGTAAAGTATAGCTGTATGTTTAAAGCATATGTCCTGTTACTTGGTTAAACGAATCACCAACGTTTTACTCAGTCACAGGGGAATAATTAAACGAGGTGAAAGAAATGGCAATTTCAAAAGAACGCAAAAACGAAATCATCAAAGATTACGCACGTCATGAAGGAGATACTGGTTCTCCAGAAGTACAAATCGCTGTATTAACTGAAGAAATCAACCACTTGAACGAACATGCACGTGTTCACAAAAAAGATCATCATTCATACCGTGGTTTGATGAAAAAAGTTGGTCATCGTCGTAACTTGTTAGCTTACTTACGTAAAACTGACGTTCAACGTTACCGTGAATTGATCCAACGTCTAGGCTTACGCCGTTAATTTTTAACAGAAAGTGGGGTTCGCGTGAATCTCACTTTTTTACTTTAAACTATCAAACATTTCTGTGAATCAGCTCGATGGACTCCTACTAACCAAATGAAAGGTGCAAAAGATCGCTTTCGCGGTTTTCATTTGTTTAGTAGCGTCTAGCGTTCACGAGAAGGAAAAGGAGTATTTATGTCAGAAAAACAAGTTTTTAAAACGACATGGGGCGGACGTCCCTTAGAGATCGAAGTTGGCCAATTAGCCAAACAAGCCAATGGAGCAGTATTAGTTCGTTATGGGGATACGGTCGTATTAAGTGCGGCAGTTGCTTCAAAAGAAGCCAAAGATACAGATTTCTTCCCATTGACGATCAATTATGAAGAAAAAATGTATGCAGCTGGTAAGATCCCAGGAGGATTTATCAAACGTGAAGGTCGTCCAAGTACGGAAGCAACCTTGACTGCTCGTTTGATCGACCGTCCGATCCGTCCAATGTTTGCGGAAGGTTTCCGTAATGAAGTCCAAGTCACAAATATCGTGATGAGTGTGGAAACAGATTGTTCTCCCGCAATGGCAGCAATGTTAGGTTCTTCACTAGCTTTATCGATTTCAGATATCCCATTCGATGGACCAATCGCAGGTGTTGAAGTTGGCCGTGTCAATGGCGAGTACATCTTGAACCCAACAGTTGAACAAGCAGAGACTACCGATATCGAATTAAGCGTAGCTGGTACAAAACAAGCAATCAACATGGTTGAAAGTGGCGCAAAAGAAGTTTCTGAAGAAGATATGCTGGGTGCATTATTATTTGGATTTGACGCAATCAAAGAATTAGTCGCATTCCAAGAAGAAATCGTTCAAGCTGTCGGCAAAGAAAAAATGGAAGTTTCTTTATTACAAGTCGATGCTGACTTGAAAAAAGAAATTTTTGATGCATCATATGGCACGATGAAAGAAGCGGTCATGACAGAAGAAAAATTAGCGCGTGAAGATAATATCGACCAAGTGAAAATCGATATTCGCGAAGCTTATGCAGAGAAATTTGCGGGTCATGAAGAGGAAGCGCAATTACTAAAAGAAGTGAAACAAATTACGGAAGATCTTGAAAAAGACGTCGTTCGTGAGTTGATCACGATTGACAAAATCCGTCCTGATGGTCGTAAATTAGATGAGATCCGTCCTTTAGCATCAGAAGTTGGCTTGTTGCCACGTGTTCATGGTTCTGGATTATTTACTCGTGGACAAACTCAAGCACTATCATCATGTACATTGGCACCTTTAGGGGAACACCAAATCATTGATGGCTTAGGTGTAGAAGTCAGCAAACGATTCATCCACCATTACAATTTCCCACAATTTTCTGTGGGTTCAACTGGTCGTGCCGGTTCACCAGGTCGTCGTGAAATCGGTCATGGTGCATTAGGTGAACGTGCATTAGCACAAGTGATCCCTTCAGAAGAAGAGTTTCCTTACACGATCCGTCTAGTGGCAGAAGTGCTTGAATCGAATGGTTCATCTTCTCAAGCAAGTATCTGTGCAGGTACCTTAGCATTGATGGACGCAGGTGTGCCAATCAAAGCACCTGTTGCTGGTATTGCTATGGGATTAGTATCTGATGGTGAAAACTACACGATTTTAACAGACATCCAAGGTCTAGAAGACCATTTAGGCGACATGGACTTCAAAGTTGCCGGAACAAAAGATGGAATCACAGCACTACAAATGGATATCAAGATCCAAGGTATCACGGAACAAATCTTAAAAGAAGCACTGGCACAAGCAAAACAAGCACGTATGGAAATCTTAGAAGAATTGACTTCAACGATCGCTACACCACGTGAAGAGCTTAGCCAATATGCACCTAAAATCGAAATGATCCAAATCGATCCTACGAAAATCAAGGATGTCATCGGTAAAGGTGGCGATACGATCAATGGAATCATTGATGAAACAGGCGTGAAGATCGATATCGATCAAGACGGTAAAGTAAGTATTGCTTCTTCTGATAAAGAAATGATCCAAAAAGCAATCAAGATCATCGAAGACTTGACAAAAGAAGTCAAAGTTGGCGAAGTCTACCTTGGTAAAGTTGTTCGTATCGAAAAATTCGGTGCATTTGTCAACTTGATCAAAGGGAAAGACGGCTTAGTCCATATCTCTCAATTAGCGAATGAACGTGTGAACAATGTAGAAGACGTTGTGAAACTAGGCGATGAAGTGTTGGTGAAAGTGACAGAGATCGACAAACAAGGTCGTGTGAATCTTTCAAGAAAAGCAATGTTGAACGAAGAGGACAAGAAGTAATTCCATCGTTTTAAGATAAAAGTTTTTTAATAAGCGTACTACTACGAAAATAATTTTATATTTTCAAAAGTAGTACGCTTATTTTTTTAAAATCGTTAAAGTAAAACGCATAAAGGGTCAATTTATATTTTCTTAATAAACACTTAGTTATTTAAAGTGCAAAAGGAGGAATGGAAATGATCCATTTTTTATTCTCATTGATTGTAGGTGGCGTATTAGGATTCGTTGCTGGAGCTGTTCTTAATGAAGATGTTCCAGGGGGCGTCACTGGAAATATTATCATTGGTTTCTTTGGAAGTTGGTTAGGTGAATTTGTGTTAGGCGATCTAGGTCCATCAATCAGTGGCTTTTATCTTATCCCATCATTGATCGGGGCACTCGTTTGTTTGGCTCTTTACTCCTTTACAGCCGATTATTTAAGAAGACGTCGATGAATCGGTTATTTTTAGCTGATTTATTGACACCGACGTTGAATACTTGGATAATTAGGTGGAATTTAGGTCAATCATAGGATTGGAGAAATGAGGGGGAACAGTGACAACAAAGCATAACACAAAAAAAATCTCGATGGCTGGGTTATTAGTCGCCATGGGGGTTGTTTATGGAGATATCGGTACCAGTCCGCTTTATGTAATGAAAGCAATCGTAGAAGACAATGGCGGCTTGCGGGGGATCAACCCAGATTTTGTTATCGGAGCAGTCTCCTTGATTTTTTGGACTTTGACATTATTAACGACGATCAAATATGTCGTGATTGCTTTAAATGCAGATAACCATGGGGAAGGTGGGATTTTTTCTTTATATACTTTGGTTAGAAAAGGCGGTAAATATCTGATCATACCTGCAATGATCGGTGGCGCAGCATTATTAGCAGATGGGGTACTGACCCCCGCTGTAACGGTTACGACCGCTATTGAAGGATTGCGTGGGATTCCACAATTCTTTGACCGTTTCGGCAATGACCAGAACATCATCGTCATTATTACTTTAGTTATTATTTTTGTTTTATTCATGGTCCAACGATTCGGTACAGAAGTTGTCGGGAAAGCATTTGGACCGATTATGTTTTTATGGTTCACCTTTTTAGGCGCGATGGGCTTGTTTAATTTCAGTCAAGACTGGACAGTGATCCGTGCCTTAAATCCTTATTATGCGATCCAGTTGCTATTTAGTCCTGATAATAAGCTAGGTCTATTTATTCTAGGAAATATCTTTCTGGCTACTACTGGGGCAGAGGCGCTTTATTCTGACTTAGGACATGTCGGAAAACGAAACATTCGTTTAAGCTGGCCATACGTTAAAGTATGTTTGGTATTGAATTATTTTGGGCAGGCAGCATGGCTGTTGAATGTCTATCAAAATCCAGAAACCCAAGCGATCGAAAACTTGAATCCATTTTTCAAAATGATGCCGGCTAGTTTTACCGTCATTGGGGTCATATTTGCAACGATTGCGGCTGTTATCGCTTCGCAAGCGTTAATTACTGGGTCATTTACTCTAGTTTCAGAAGCAATCAAATTGAAATTATTGCCTCGGTTGAAAATCATGTATCCCGGAAGCAGTATCGGGCAAATGTATATTCCAGCAGTAAATTTGATTCTATGGATTGCTTGTTCACTGGTTGTTGTTACCTTTAGAACCTCACACCATATGGAAGCTGCGTACGGGCTGTCCATTACCGTAACGATGTTGATGACGACTGCCTTACTTTATTTCTATTTGCTCCAAACTGGCTATCCGAAGTGGTTAGCTCATACAATTACCTTTTTCTTTGGGGCAATCGAAGTCGTCTTCTTTATTTCAAGTATCGTGAAGTTCTTCCATGGCGGTTTTGTCGCTGTGTTGATTGCTTTAGTCATTCTAGCAGTCATGTTTGTTTGGGAACAAGGAAATATCATTCGTGAATCGGTCGCAGAAGAAGTGGCATTAAAAGAATATATTCCACAACTTCAAGCATTGAAAGAGGACAAATCCTTACCAATGTATCAAACGAATGTAGTTTTCTTAGTGCCAGATATGGCAGATGGGAAGGTTGGTCGTCAGTTCGTGTATTCCATTTTAGATAAACGACCAAAGCGGGCGAAGGCCTATTGGTTTGTCCACGTAGAAGTAACCGATGAACCCTATACGAAAGAATATCAAGTGGATATGATGGGAACCGATTTCGTTGTTCAAGTGAACCTGTTCTTAGGATTCCGCGTACAACAAGAAATCAATGTCTACGTTCGACAAATCATCCACGATTTAATGAAACAAGGACGTCTACCAAAACAACCACAGACGTATTCATTGACTCCAGGAAGAGAAGTCGGCGATTTCCAATTCATCTTGATCGACGAAGTAGTTTCCAATGTAACAACTCTTGGGAAATGGGAACGACAAATCATGCAAGCTAAACTTGCCATCAAGAAAATCGCTACGACGCCAGAAACATGGTTTGGTTTAGAATACAGTGAAGTCAAACATGAAACAGTACCTTTGCTGATTGGTGGAACAAGAAAAACGTGGTTGAAAGAACGAAAAAGTAAGTAGATAAAGAATTAGTTTATGCTATACTAAAACTGGAAAGAGGAGTTGCGATAACAACTCGCCTTTGACAGTACCGCTTAATTAACAGCGGCATATTTCAACTTATTTTTTACAAAATAACCGTCCTATGCCGAGGACGGTTATTTCTTTTTGTCGTCGCTAAGCAATGCTACAACCAACGTGATCAGAGCGATAGTAAACATACCAAAGCTGAGCATCAATTTAGACTAAATGCCCAACTGACAGAGGATCTTCCCTAGAACTTAATCTAGTAAGCATGTCGATAGTATGCTATACTAAATACGAAAAGAGGAGTTGCATCAACAACTCCCCTTTGACAGCGTTGTTTAAAAAACAGCGGCATAGGTTTAGTTAATTGTTATAAAAATAACCGTCCTAAGCCGAGGACGGTTATTTCTTTTTGTCGTCGCTAAGCAATGCTACAACCAACGTGATCAGGGCGATGGTGAACATACCAAAGCTGAGCATCAATTGGATTGTATCGAGTGCCGACAAAAGGCGTCTCCTTTCGTAAGATTTAGAAAGTATGTGCATACGCACCACCTTGCTTTCGAAGGATAGCCACCGTCATTAAACTGTACTGTCACGTAATAGCATAGCACATGCGCACATTTTAAACCTTAATTTATAAATTTTCTTGTTATTGAATAGCTGTTGAATGCTAGTGATACAAGTGAATAAATCCTCCCATTATTTAAAGTGATCTCGTGGGAGAAGCAGAAATCAAAAGCCTCCTAGTTATACTCTTTTTATGAAAAGTTGTACAATTGAAATGAAAAGTGAGGCGAAACAAATGGTATTAAATTTTGTCATATTATTTTTTATGATAGCAATCACTGCTTTTTTTGTTGCGAGTGAATTTGCTTTGGTAAAAATCAGACGTTCCCGTTTAGAGCAATTGGAAAAAGACGACGTGAAGAACGCCAAACTAGCGCTGCATGTGACCCATCATTTAGACGATTATTTATCTGCAAGTCAGTTGGGTATCACATTGACAGGCTTGATCATTGGTTGGGTTGGCGAAGGTTCTGTGGCAGCATTGTTGGAACCTTGGATCGGTCAGCTTCCGATCGGACGGGGAATAAGTGCAACGATCTCTGTCGCATTAGGGTTCATTCTGGTGACGTATGTCGACGTTGTGGTGGGGGAACTTTTGCCGAAAAGTTATAGTATCGTCAATACGGAACAAGTTGTGTTATTCGTAGTCAGACCCTTGCATTATTTTTATCTGGCGATGTTTCCTTTCATCTGGGTATTGAATCATTCGGCAGCAAGCTTAGGTAAATTGCTAGGCGTGAAACTAGTATCAGAAGGTGAAGAAACACTCTCGCAAGAAGAATTGACTTTAGTTGCCCTCAATTCTTACCAGCAAGGTGAGTTGACAAAGGATGAATACCAGTACTTAGAAAATGTCTTTGAATTTGATGACACACTGGCAAAAGACATTCAAGTAGATCGGACATCGATGCAAGTATTTGATGCGTCAGATACAGTCAAACAAGCCATCAAGGAATCGATTGAACGTGGGCATACGAGATATCCTGTCATACTGGAATCCAAAGATAATGTGTTAGGATACGTGACATTACCTGCGTTGATCAAACAATCTTTAGAAGATGACCAGATAACGGTGGAGTCTCTGATTGAAGAACCAATCGTGACAGCAGAAACTATCCCCATCAAAAAACTATTGACGATCATGCGAAGAAAAGGAAAACATATAGCGATCTTAAAGGATGAATATGGTGGGACAAGTGGACTTGTCACGATCGAGGATATTTTAGAAGAGATCGTCGGTGAGATTCGAGATGAAACAGATGTGGACCAAGCATTGATTGCGAAACAAGCAGATGGCAGCTATATTGTTTCAGGTAAATTGACACTTGATGATTTTGAGCGCTACTTCAATGAGGATGTTCCAGAATTTGAAGAAACGAATTTTATCACTCTGGCTGGCTTTATGTCAAGCTATCAAAAAGAGATCGAACCAGGTACAGTGATTACGATTGGACAATTCAAATTTACAGTTTTGGAATATGATCATGCACATATCGACTATTTCAACTTGGTGATTTTACCAACGAATCCATAGAAAAAAAGTGTTCTTCCCGTAGTATAGGAGGAACACTTTTTTTAATCTAATAACTGATTTCAGCATCTTCAATTGAAAATTGCTGTTGTTCGGCATCTAGCTGTTTCAAATGTTTCACAGCGCGGATATAAGAGTAAAGCAAGACAATGACAGAACCAGCCCAAGCGAGTGGTGAAGCAAGAGCAGCACCTGGATAGCCCCAGATTCCAGTCAGAATGATTGCAGCGAAAGAACGCATGATCAGTTCCATCATCCCTGCAATCGTCGGTACTTTACTTTGACCAAGTCCTTGTAATGTGTAACGTAAGATAAATAGGATAGCTAAGATCCAGTAAAGGGAGCCGTTGATGTTGAAATACGTTTGTGCCAAATCAAAAACGACAGTTTCATTTGGGCTGACAAACAAGCTCACCAATGGTCGACCAAGGAAAATGACAATTGCTCCGGCTAAGAAACTAAAGCCGATACTCATCACTAATGTTTGACGAACGCCTTTTAAGATACGCCCATATTGTTTCGCTCCATAGTTTTGTGCTGCAAAAGTCGCCATCGCAATCCCAAAGGACATCATAGGTTGAACAGCAAATTGATCGATTCGACCAGCTGCGGCTTGGGCAGCTACGACATCTGTACCTAAGCTGTTTAATGCAGATTGCAAGACGATTGCACCAATCGCAATGATCGAAGATTGGAAAGCCATTGGTAAAGCAACATTCAAATGCATACGGATCTCTTGTTTATCGAACGAAAAATCTTTTTTACGTAATTGAAGCATTGGGATCTTTTTCTTGATATAGACGATACATAATAGACTAGAAGCAATTTGCGCAATCACTGTTGCAATAGCAGCACCTTCTACTCCCATACCGAAGTTGATAATAAAGATCAAATCCAAGACAACGTTGATAATTACCGCAACGATCAAAAAGAGTAAAGGCGTTCGACTATCACCAAGTGCGCGAATAACATTTGACAATAAATTGAAGCTGACGGCAGCAAAGATTCCCCATAGGATGATCACGATGAATGTTTGTGCTTCATCAATGATATCTGCAGGTGTTTGCATCAACTGGAGCATCGGACGAATAAATACTAAGCTAAGGACAGTTAAAATCACAGTAACAATGACACTAATCATGACACTTGTAGCAAAACTTTTTTTCAACCCACGGAAGTCTTTCGCACCATATCGTTGTGCTGTAATAATGGCTAAACCAGCGGTTAGACCTTGAGCAAAGCCAATAATCAAGAAAGTTAAACCACCGGTAGCTCCTACAGCCGCTAGTGAGTTTTTCCCTAATGTCTGCCCAACGATGATCATATCGACCATGTTGTAAAACTGCTGAAAAACATTGCCTATCAATAAAGGGACAGTAAATAGCAAAATCAGTTTGGCTGGGCTTCCTTTTGTTAAATCGCGCATCTTGTAAACTCCTTATTTCTTTTAAAATTTAGTTAGTAGTATATAGTGTTTACCCTTGGAATACCAATTAGAATCTGATGATAAATAAATAGCTAAAATGCTTTATGTTTTCTGAAAATTTTCAGAGAAGGTCATCATAAAAGTAGCCAAGAAGTGAGTCTGCGATGAAAATCAAAGAGTCAACTTACTTGGCTATCGTGCAAAACAAAGGGTTTTTTTAGTATTGTTTAATTTCACTTGGGAGAAGAATGGTTTCTCTGGTCCCATCATCATAGGCAAATACTTGCGCCGGATACTGTGGAGAATAAGGGAATGGTAAATCGATCCCCATCTCGACGGTACTGCCTGCTTGAGAAAAATGCAAGGTTACTTTCCCATGATTGTTGATTAAATCAAAAGCTAAAATATTATCTAATGGAATAACACCCTTAAGGTCTAAATCAATAACGAACCAGATACTATCGATCAGTTCATCTGGTAAACTTGATACCACACCTAGTGATGCGTATCGATTACGGCTATTATCAAAACTTTCAAACATCGGCTTAGCCTCCTTTGTCTAAAAAACCGAAATGACGAGAACAACATATTATTATCAGGATAAACGAGTTATACTTTTTTAACGTTGGTTCATTCTAATAAACATTTATACAAAATGCAACAATATTTGCATACTTTTTTTCAAAGTATAAGAAACTTTTAAGAGGACTTCAAGAAACCTTACTATATAAGGGTTTTTGCGCTTATCAAAAAAACAAATAAGGGTTGATAAATAGGAATATACCATTCTTAAAACAATTTATTTTTAAGTGGGAATTAAAAAAAACGAAGCAATGACACAAGTCACTGCTTCGTTGATCAAAAGACGTTTATTCTTCAGTTGAACCAATCACTTCTGGTTCTGCTGCTTCACCAGTTGATTCTTCTTCTTCTGTTGGTGCAACAACTGCGGCGATTTGTTCTTCTCCATCAGTAATGATCGTGTATGCGTCATTTTTTGGTAGATCCGCTACAGTGATCGAATCACCTAATGCTAAATCAGTGATATCCACTTCGATGTTTTCTGGTAATTGATCTGGCGTAGCAGAAACAATCACAGTATATAGGTTTTGAGCCAATACACCACCAGATTTCACACCAGTAGATTCGCCAACAAGGACAATTTCTGTTTCGACTTCTGTTTCTTCTGTCATATTAACAGATAGGAACTCCACGTGTTCTAATTGGTTGGTAAATGTGTTTGATTGGACTTTATGAACAAGTGTGTTGACTTTTTTTCCTTCAATATTCATTGTGATAACTGTGTTTGCGGCATTCTCACGCAATACTTTACTAAATGTCGCACGATCAAATGAAATTGGCGTGCTTTCTACATTGTAGCCATAAACGATTGCAGGAACTTTTCCTTCATGACGCAATTTGTTTCTCAATGAACGGGGACGTACTTCTCTTTTACTTACTTCTAATGATACTGACATAACCAAAATTCCTCCTTAAAATGTGACTGTCTGCTTTGGTGTCAGACAGATTTTATTTAAGTGAATGTCACATGGTCTCTTGCACATTATCAGGTAGCGCGAAAAAACGCAAAAAGACAGATGCGCGCATCTGCCCTTAAAAAGTCAGGATTCAACTTTTCTCCACCAGGTCATTACGCTGTGTATGAGAAATCCAATTCACTTTACTCTTTAACCGTAACGCGAATTTCTAAGTAAGTCAAGGAAACAACTTAACGTTTCCATTTTGCATGATGTACGATTCAGGTTATAATGCGTATGTAGCTAGGAAAGGAAGCAGTTATGCGGTTAGATAAATTAATAGAAAAAGAATTAGAAACATCACGTAAAGAGATGAAACGACTTTTTGCGATGAAACTCGTACGTATCGATGGTAAAGTGGAACAGAAACAGAATCGTAATGTGGATAGTTTGCTCCACTGTATCGAAGTGGATGGCGTAAATCTACATACAAATGAAGTATACTTTATGCTGAATAAACCCAAAAAAGCTGTAACAGCGGTGACAGACGTTCACAAAACGACCGTTATCGATTTGTTGGCTTCAGCCGACCGCACCCAGCCTTTGTATCCAGTGGGGCGATTAGATCGTGATACAACAGGGTTATCGCTAATCACTTCAAATGGACAATTAGGCTATGAAATGTTACTGCCTGAGAAGAAAGTGAAGAAAACATACGTAGCAGTTGTCAATGAACAAGTGACAGAAGCTGATCAAGTTGCTTTTGAAAAAGGGATCATCTTTGATAGTGGCTATCAGTGTTTGCCAGCCCATCTAGAAGTCTTGGATATCCAACAAGGACAAAGTATCGTACGCCTGACGATCCAAGAAGGAAAATTCCACCAAGTGAAAAAAATGTTTTTGGCTTGTGGGAAAAAAGTGACAGCATTACAACGCATCAGCATGGGTCCATTACAGTTAGATCCACATTTAGCTGAAGGTTCATATCGTTCATTGACGTTAGACGAACTAAAAAAACTAAAAAAATATTTTAAATAATAAAAGTGAATTGGGTATTTCATTCGATGGATTTGTATTACACTCCTAATAGGAGTAAGAGGTGATGTTCTATGTCTGGAATCGAAGGAAAAGACAAAATTAACGAAAAAAAGAAAGTTCAAGTGAATATCAATAAGAATTTAGCTACTGACGTCGAAAGCATTTTAGATTCATTAGGAGTAAATCCGTCTATCGTAATCACTGCTAACAACCTAACAACCCACGAAAATGCAAATAAACGAAACATTAAATATAGAAGAAATAGGAGAATTAGATGAAATATCATACATTATTATTCGACGTAGATGATACGTTATTAGATTTTCAACAAACAGAAGCAGAAGCCTTGCACCAACTCTTTGCGGAACAAGGCATTGAACTGACACCAGAGATCAGAACAAGTTATAAAGCATTGAATCATCATTTATGGCGAGAATTTGAAAAAGGGCAGATGACAAGAGATGAAGTGACAGGCAACCGCTTTGGTCTGTTGTTCCAACAGTTCGGCAAGACAGTAGATAGCCAAGCAATGGATCAACGTTATCGACATTATTTGAATCAGGGCCATCATTGGATTCCTGGAAGCCATGAATTACTGGAAGCAGTGTCAAGTGAAGCTGAACTTTATATAGTGACGAATGGGGTTTCTCAAACCCAACATCGACGATTAACAGATGCTCGGATGATCCATTATTTTCGAGAAATTTTTGTCTCAGAAGCAATTGGCGCACAAAAGCCAATGAAGGCTTTTTTTGATCACGTGTTTGCTAATATTCCTGAGTTGGACAAAGAACGAACGGTGATTATCGGTGATTCACTGACTTCGGATATCAAAGGTGGAAATGAAGCAGGGATCGATACGATCTGGTTCAATAAAAATAAGTTGCCTGAAATACCAGAGATCCAACCAACCTATCGGATTGATTCTTTAGAAGAACTTTACCTGCTCTTGGAAATCTCACCTCATTAATTTTCAGAAAAATAGTGCATTTTCCTTTTTTTTCGCTATAATAGATTAGAATGAAAAAACGGATATGAAAGAGGTTTTAGTCAATGACAAAAAGCAAGCCAATTATCATTGGTGTGACGGGCGGATCGGGAAGCGGAAAGACAAGCGTCAGCCGAGGGATTTTTAGTCACTTTCCAGACCACTCCATCATGATGCTTGAACAAGATTCTTACTATAAAGATCAAAGTCATCTTAGCTTTGAAGAACGGTTGAATACAAACTACGATCATCCTTTTGCCTTTGATAATGAACTGCTGATCCAGCACGTTGAAAAACTACTGAACTATGAAGCCATTGAAAAACCAGTCTATGATTATGTTGCCCATACGAGAAGTCAAGCAACAATCATCCAAGAACCAAAAGAAGTGATTATTTTGGAAGGTATCTTGATTTTAGAAGACGAGCGTTTACGTGATTTGATGGATATCAAGATCTATGTAGATACAGACGATGACATTCGGATCATTCGCCGCATCAAACGTGACATGGAAGAGCGCGGCCGTACCTTAGATTCTGTGATCGAACAATATTTAACAGTCGTTAAGCCGATGTATCATCAGTTTATTGAACCAACAAAACGTTACGCTGATATTATCGTTCCAGAAGGTGGCGAAAATCACGTAGCTATCGACTTGATCACAACGAAAGTTGCTAGTTTTTTGAATCACCAGTAAAAAGTTAAGAACAGGTGTTAGAACTGAAGTAGTCGTTATGCCTATCTTCTAAAACCAAATAAACGGCGTTTTATAAGTAACTTCTGCGGGTAATCAGTCATAAAGAAGTGCTCAAATCCGAGAAATAAGCGTGAAAAACCGAAAATTTTTCTTCAAATTTTTGGGATTTCACGCTTATTTCTGAAGGAGCTTCTTCACGTTGTTTATTCGGGCTTAGGAGGCACAAGAGGATCAAGCTTCTGTTGCACGAAGTTGCATACGACGATTTTGTAGTTGTTCATTACTTGTTCTTTTATGAAACATAGAAAAATGAAAAGTGTAGGAGAAGCGTATGGCTGAGAAGAAAACATGGGTACATAGAACCATCCAAGTCGCACCACTCGTTGGATTAAGTATTTTTTTCATATTGATCATGTATGGTTATCGACATGGCATCTTTCAATCGGCAGATTCTTTGCAGCAATTCATGCAACAGTTTGGGAGCTATGCGATCATTTTATTTATTCTTATCCAAATCATCCAAGTGATCATTCCGATTCTGCCAGGAGGGATTTCTTCTGTTGCAGGGATGTTGATGTTTGGAAATGTCTTTGGGTTGCTGTATAGTTGTATTGGCTTGATTATTGGTGAAGCAATCGGCTTTTTATTCGTGCGTTATTATGGTACGAGTTTTGTCCGTTTTATCTTATCACCAAAAAAATTTCAAAAATTTGAACAGCTAGTCATTGAAAAAACAAACAATATCAAAAAGGTATTGATCGTTACTTTACTTTTGCCTTTTGCGCCAGATGATTTGATTTGTCTCGTCGCTGGGTTGACGAAGCTTTCATTTAGAGAATACATGCAAATCGTTATTCTTTTAAAACCTTGGTCGGTCGCTGTATATAGTATGATCATGTTGTTTTTATTCCAACAGGCACAAGGGCATTTTTAGTTCATTGAACGGGGGAGAGTAAATGTTGGAGAAAGTAATAGTAACTGAGAAAGAACTCGATGAACTCGTGGCAGTTATCCATGACGTATGGCCAGAAGCCTTTACGCCGATCATCGGTCAAAAGCAAGTCGCTTATATGTTGGAAACCTATCAATCAAAAGAACAGATTGAAAAAGAATGTGCAACAGGAGTCAATTATTTCTTATTGAAGCTAGATGGGCGGACGGTTGGCTATACTGCTTATGAAAAGATGGGTTCTTCGATCTATTTAAGTAAACTCTATATTCTTCGAGAAGTACGAGGGAAAGGTTTGACCTCTGAAATTTTTCGTTGGTACGAACAACTAGCAAAAGAAACAGAAGCACAGGAGATTTTCTTGCGTGTCAATCAAGGAAATCAACAAGCAATCGCAGTCTATCAACATCAGGGATTTGTCATTGAGGGAGAGTTGATCAGCGATATCGGCGAAGGATTTCAAATGGTTGATTATAAAATGAAAAAAAGACTCGCATAAAATGCTTGCTTGTGTTAAAGTATACGTTATGCGACGGGTCGAGAAGATCTCTGAACGTTAGAGGTCTAATTGATTTTGGCGGCACATGATCCACGGATCACCTACCGGATGTAGGCGTGCTGGACAAGACTTTTGTGGAGAAGGGCTTGTCTGTCTGAATCTTTCAGGCACCAGTGAGTGGCGAACAGAAATGTTCAACACTCAAAAATAAGCAGGGATTCCCAAATTTGCTAGTCAAATTTTGTGGAGTTCCTGCTTTTTTTTCTATCGGTTGACTGCGGGTCAGTGTGTTGCTTTCACAACCTCTATAGGGTGTTGGCTGCTTTGCTCCTATGGTATAATCAGTTTTGTACCTACAGACATGTGGGTATGTCTATAGAGATGATGCGTTGACATGACAAGTCGCTTATGTTTAACACGTAAGGAGTTTTTATATGATTGATAAAATCAAACGATTTGGGCGGAACTTTACCCAGACGACACCTTTTATTTTGAGTAATACGGTTATCTTGGTGCCGTATCTTTTATTTTTAAGTTTGAGTGATGGGAACCAATGGTTATCGATTTTACCCTTCACTTTGTTCTATACCTTTCGCATGACAGGTCTTTTTTTAGTTAGTAGTATTCGCTTTGGTCTGGATAGCTATACCTTGTTGATGATTTCTTTATTGATGGGTGGTGCAGGTTCGTTGATCGGGATTTTTGGTGTCCTTTATTTCCCGTTGTATTATCTATCAAGTGTACTTCTAGGACTAAGTGCGGCATGGCTGATCCCCACAAATATCACAGTGAATTACCATGAAAAACAACAGGGATTCACGAACATGTCAGCAAATAAATTTCCATTTGCGATTTTATTGTTGCTTCTTTTGTTTCGGGGGATCGAGCTTCCTGGGTCAACACAAGTCGTCATGACGTTAGCTTTATATACATTGTTCTATATTATGGCATACCATACGGTCAGTCATTATCCACGCTACGAATTAGATTTTAAAGAGATGAAGTCGAATGTGGTAGTTACCAAAGAGTTGCTTTTATTTATCGGCTTTTTCGTTTTGTTGTTTCTTTTGAGAAATGCTCGTTTGTTGATTGACCCTGCGTTATTTGATGTGGCAATCTATGGATTTATGCTGTTGTTTCTATTTGCGGCTTTTTATCTTGGGAGAGCGAGAAAGCATTGGAAATTACCCACTTGGTTGAATAGTTTTACTTTTTTGAATGGGATGTTAGGCAATTTTCTTTTTTTATTCGGGACACTTTATATCGGTCGTATCTATGGTTTCGACTATTTGGGCGTGTATATGTATTTACCTTATGTTGCAGGGATGGTGTTAGCTAAAATCATTGGCAATCAAGTGATCCAGATTCCGACGATCGAACCAGTCCTCATTCAATTAGCCGGAGTATTTAGTTCATTGATGGTACTGTTACTTCCACAAATCGGTTTTGTGGTTGGCTTATTCTTATTAAGTTTTTGGCATGCGATAATAGGCAGTTGGTTGAATCGTACGTATTATGAGATCGACGCAGAAATACCGATGGATAATCGCGTGATCAAGAAGTTTACGACGCAAAACAAAGGAAGTGTGACCCATCAATTCTTATTGATGTCATTGATGTTATTGATGGCACAATGGTTGGACAAACCTGTGAGTGTATTGCTCCAACTGACTGGTAGTCTGAGCGTGCCAAACGCGATGATCCAATTGTTAGTGTACGTAAAATGGATAAATGTCAGTGTATTGCTCCTTGGGGTAACTGCTGTTTATCTTTTATGGAGGAAAGAACATGCGAAAAATATTCATTGATGGTGACGGCTCTCCAGTGAAAAATGATGTGATTGAAATTGCGGCATCTTTTCAATTAGAGGTAATGATCGTGACAAGTGTCGATCACTATACTAATAAAGAGTATCCAAGTTATGTACAGTTTGTTTATGTCGATAAAGGGGCAGACAGTGCAGATTATAAAATCGTCGGGCTGATCAAAAATGGTGATTTTTTGATCACTCAAGATTATGGCTTAGCTTCACTGGTCTTACCTAAAGGTGTTAGAGTCTTTCATCAATCGGGGAAAGAGTTTGATACCACGAACATTGACGGATTATTGGAACAACGTTACCAAAGCAGTAAGTTGAGAAAAGCGGGTATCCGGACGAAAGGGCCGAAGCCTTTCACTCACGAAGATCACCAACGGTTCAAAGAAGCGCTGATCCGAGCGCTTAAAGAAAGTTGAATAGAATATAAAACAGGTGAACATTGTTTCTAACTAAACAGAAGCGGTGTTCATCTTTTTTATTGCTAAAATAAGTACGATATCTTTGATTGATTCTATAACAAAAGATATAATTATGAAGATTATTTAATTATATAATCATATATTTTTAACCAAAAAAGAAGGGAGTGCAGAAAATGAAACATGTGAAGGCGTTGGTGGTAAAAGCAATCATGATTTGGGCAATTTTGTGGATCGTTTTAACGGGACTGTATGGTGTTAGTTTCATGGATTCAACGATTGTCGGAGTAATCATTGTTGTCATGATCTATGTATTAGGTGATTTGGTGATTTTACGAAAAGTAGGAAATATCGCGGCTACAATTGCAGATGCTGGTTCAGCTGCAGTCATTCTATGGTTATATCTTTATTTTATGAACGATATGACGGATATTTGGATGAAGGTTTTAATACCTGCGTTATTGATCGGGATCGCTGAATGGTTCTTCCATAAGTGGTTGTTGTCACAAAGAATCGTACCAGATGAACGAAAAATGAAATAATCAAACAAAAAAAGCTGAAATTATCAAATAGATAGCGAGCAAAAGGCTACAGACTAAAAAACAGGAATAGTGTGTATCCTTAACTCTAATCATCAAGCAATGAGGTTGTGTCAAAAGCACACAGCTTAAAAAATAAACGAGAACATCCGAAAATAGTTTCATATTTTGGGATGTTTTCGTTTATTTCCGTCGTTTTTTATAATAGTTGATCAATGTATCGATGGCTAAAAAGAGAATGACTACAGCTGCGATCGTATACGTGAATATACCTAATAGTGTAATAAAATTGATTTGATCGTCTGGTGCAGCTTGGACGAGCAGCGAAGAACCGACGATCAATGCGGCGAGTATCACACCAAATACTAAGCGGTTCACCATACTTTCGATCCGGTTCATCAGTTGGTCTTGTTTCTTTAGTTCCAAATTGATTTTTCCTTGTCCAGAACGCCAAGTTTCTAGAAGATGGTAGACTTGCTGTGGGATTTTCGGTACGGTTTTGATACCATCGAGTATATCTAAGCCCGCTTGCTTCAATGTATCTTCGACAGAGAGATGTGCTAAGAAATATCGTTGTGCAATGGGCGTAGCGACTTCCATCAAAGATACTTCAGGATCAAGGACACGAATCACTCCTTCTAATGTGCTAAACGCTTTAAGCAATAACGTGATATCACGATCGATTTGTAAGTTGTTCTGATGGCAAATCGAGACGATCTGCGCAAAGACTTCTTGCAAGTCGATTTCTTCAAGGGGGAGGTCTAAATATTGTGTCAAAAAGCTAGCGAGTTGTTGATGGAATTCACTTTCATCAAAAGGCCCTTCTTGTTGACATAAGTTGATGACGGCTTTTTCAATACGGTAAATATCTCGTGTATAAATCGCTAAAACGATTTCCATCAGCTTTTGTCTTAGCGAAGCGGAGAGACTACCCATCATACCGAAATCAATATAACTGATTGTATATGGTTGCAACGGTTCAGTGACAGTAGCAGTCGTTTTGAAAGAAATCGCGCCTAGTTGTTTTTGGTGTTCTTTTGTGTCTGTCGTTACATTTTCTGAAAGTTCTTCAACGCTCAAAGGATGGAACAATAAATTCCCAGGATGTGGATCGGCATGAAAAAAACCATCGTCAAAGATTTGCTTCATAAAATGTTCAATCAATCGTTTAGCCACTTGTTGTTTCAATTGAGTATTCGTAAGTGTCTCAATGAGACGTTCATCCGTTTCTTCAAGATTCATCAATTGGTTGAAGTTCTTTCCAGACATTTCTTCCATCACAATGACTTTTTTTGTGCAAAGTGCCTCATAGATTTTAGGGGATCTAATTTCATACCAATGGTTGTTTAGGTCATAGAAACGTGCGCCATTTTGACTTTCTTTGTAGAAGTCCAACTCGTTTATCAATGAACGTTTGACTTCTTGCAACACGCCTTTTAAATCGATGACGCTTGTTTCAGGAATATATTTGATCAAAGGAATCGCCCGTTCGAATAACTGTAAGTCCATCATGATTTCCTTCGCAATATTTGGATGTTGGACTTTTACAACGACTGCATCGCCATTCTTTAACGTTGCACGATGCGCTTGACCCATAGAGGCAGAAGCGAAAGGTGCTTTATTGAAGCTAGTAAAAATCGTTTCTAAGGATGCGTCTAATTCCTGTTCAATCGTTTTTTTCGTCGTGACAAAGGGATCACTTGGTACATTGTCTTGCAATGTTTTGAATGTCTTAGTAAACTCAGCAGAGAGTAAGTCATCACGTACAGAAAGCATTTGCCCAATTTTTATAAAGGTTGAGCCAAGTTCTTCAAAGGCTTTTTTTACTTGTTCAGGATTTTTTTGTTGGATCAGATTAGGCAGAACATTTTCTTTGATGAATACGTGAATGATTTCTGTTAAGCGGCTTCGAGAAGTAGTTTTGGTCATAACTATGCCTCCTTTCTCTTATCATAACGATAAAGAAAAAAAGCGACAACTATTCCGCTGTTTTTTGAATAAAATGACACGTACCTCACCTTTTTTCAAATAAGCTGTTTGCATCTTTTGTTTTTGTGCTAAAATATGAAGTAAAAATGAATGATATCGAATACAGGAGGAAAATCTTTTGAAGATTACTTTATTATATGGTGGACGCAGTGCGGAACACGAAGTTTCGATTCTTTCAGCGTTTTCCGTTTTAA
The DNA here is from genome assembly GCF_002813755.1 of Enterococcus mundtii. Classification (NCBI taxonomy): domain Bacteria; kingdom Bacillati; phylum Bacillota; class Bacilli; order Lactobacillales; family Enterococcaceae; genus Enterococcus; species Enterococcus mundtii. The sequence goes on from NZ_CP018061.1 coordinate 3,271,110, forward strand.
ATGCTATTTATTATGCTTATTATCAAGTACAGCTCGTATTTATTAGTAAAGACGGCCAATGGGTCAAAGGCCCATTGTTGACTGAAAAACCTACAAGTGAAGAAGAATTGCACTTGACGTGGGACCCAAGTGGGAAAATGACAGAAGGATTTACCGGCACTGTCATCAATCCAGGAGAGATCAAAGAAGAAGGAACCATCGTCTTCCCAGTTCTACACGGTCCAAATGGCGAGGATGGCACGATCCAAGGATTCTTGGAAACCTTGAATATGCCTTATGTCGGTGCGGGTGTGTTGACGAGTGCTTGTGCCATGGATAAGATCATGACAAAATATATTTTACAAGCAGCCGGAGTACCGCAAGTACCTTATGTTCCAGTTTTGAAGAATCAATGGAAAGAAAATCCTAAAAAGGTATTTGACCAATGTGAAGGCTCATTGCTTTATCCGATGTTCGTGAAGCCAGCAAATATGGGTTCGAGCGTGGGGATCACTAAAGCTGAAAATCGAGAAGAATTACAGAATGCCTTAGCAACAGCTTACCAATACGATTCACGTGCCATCGTGGAACAAGGAATCGAAGCACGGGAGATCGAAGTCGCTGTTTTAGGAAATGAAGACGTCCGCACGACCTTGCCTGGTGAAGTGGTGAAAGACGTGGCATTTTACGATTATGATGCGAAGTACATCAATAATCGCATCGAGATGCAGATTCCAGCCGAAGTACCAGAAGAAGTCCATCAAAAAGCACAAGAGTATGCAAAATTAGCGTATACGATGTTAGGTGGAAGTGGCTTGAGCCGTTGTGATTTCTTCTTGACGAATAAAAATGAATTATTCCTGAATGAATTAAATTCAATGCCTGGATTTACAGCATTCAGCATGTACCCATTGCTTTGGGAAAATATGGGCTTGAAATACGGTGACTTGATTGAAGAGTTGATCCAATTAGGCTTGAACCGTTATAATCAAAGACAAAGTTTCTTTGACTAATTGAAACGTAATCAGCACAAGTATGTATGTGTCGAAGTAGTATGTATAGCAAAATAAAGGTTGTGGATGATCATCTGGTACTGATTGAAAGCGAAAGATTTTTACTATTCGACGCTATCAGTATTGGCGATTTTCACCACCTTTTTTGTTCCTATTCCTATAGGACTACTGGTCTAAATCGAAAGGACAGAGAATGGATGAACATAACAATACAAGAAATTGCTCAAGCAGTTGGAAGTCACCATGAGTCAACCCAATCAATCACAGGAGTAGAATTTGATAGCCGCAAAATCAAAGAAGGCGATTTGTTCGTTCCTTTAGCTGGCGCAAGAGATGGGCATGAATTTATTGAACAAGCTATCGCAAATGGGGCAGTTGCTTCTTTTTGGAGTTGGGCAGCCGAAAAGGCACCAGAGGGGATCGAGATCATACCAGTTTCTGATCCTTTAAAAGCAATGCAAGAGTTGGCGCAATACTATTTGAAAAAAGTTGGGGCAGATGTGGTGGCTGTTACCGGTAGTAATGGGAAGACGACCACAAAGGATCTAACAGCTTCTGTCTTAGCGCAAGGATATAAAACTTATAAAACACAAGGAAATTACAATAATAATATTGGCATGCCTTATACGATCTTGCATATGCCTCAAGATACTGAAAAAATCGTTTTAGAAATGGGAATGGATCATGCCAATGAAATTACGGAACTCTCGTTGCTGGCACAACCAAAAGTTGCAGCAATCACGATGATCGGTGAGGCTCATATCGAGAATTTAGGGTCACGAGAAGGTATCGCCAAAGCAAAAATGGAAATTGCTGACGGGTTGCTACCAGACGGATTATTGATCGTACCGAATAATGAACCATTGCTAGAACCGTTGGTTGCTCCATTGTCTCAAAAAATCAAGACGTTTGGAATCGAACAAGGCGATATTTCTGCACAACAAATCATTGAAGAAAAGCAACAAACGACATTTATCGTTGAAGGCGAATCATTCACGATCCCTTTACCTGGTAAGTATAATGTGACGAACGCGCTGATTGCTTATGCGATCGGGCAGTTTTTCGAGTTGTCTCTGTCGGAAATCCGACGAGGTCTAGCAACTGTCACAGTGACACAAAACCGAACAGAATGGCTGACTGCTGGAAACGGGGCAGCGATCTTAAGCGATGTTTATAATGCCAATCCTACAGCTATGGGATTAGTCTTAGATACTGTAGCAAGCCTCCCAGCAGCGGGACGAAAACTTGCCGTGTTAGCCGATATGTTGGAGCTAGGGGTAGACTCGCCTCTCATGCATGCTTCCATGAGTGAACATATTTCTTCAGACATCTTCTCGATGATCTTTTTGTATGGAAAAGAAATGCAGGCGTTAAAAGATGCTTTGGCTCAGAAATATCCTGATTTGCCGGTTTATTATACCGAAGAAAATAAAGAGCAATTGATTGCAGCGGTGATTGCTGAGATCCAGCCAGATGACACGATTGTACTAAAAGGTAGTAATAGTATGGGCTTGATTGAAGTGGTCGAACGACTACAAGAAATGAAATAAAAACTGTAAACTTGCAGAAAACAATAAATTATGCTAGAATAACCTATTGCCGAAAGATGAAGAGAAATTGGACTGGCTTGATGATGAAATGCGAAAGCCAGATGTCATAACAATGATAAAGCTGAACGCGACCCGTTTGGCTTTTCTAATGCCTAAACTTCGCAAAGTGATTTTTCGGTGGTGCCACAGGGGCTAAGAATGGATGGGAAACGTGCGTGGCCACTGTCAAAAAAGCAACAGACACTTTGACCGAACAAAAGACGGGGTAGCAAACTATAGCTACATCCTCAGTTAACAACCATATAGGAGGATTCATTTGAAATTTAAAGAACTAGAATTATCACCAGAATTATTAAAATCAGTAGAACGTGCAGGATTTGAAGAAGCGACGCCGATCCAATCAGAAACGATCCCACTTGCCTTACAAGGTAAAGATGTGATTGGACAAGCACAAACAGGAACAGGTAAAACTGCTGCGTTTGGCTTACCGATGTTAGAGAAAATCGATGCAAGTCGTCAAGAACTACAAGGATTGGTTATTGCACCAACACGTGAATTAGCGATCCAAACACAAGAAGAACTTTATCGTTTAGGACGTGACAAACGTGTCCGTGTCCAAGCTGTCTATGGTGGCGCCGATATCGGTCGCCAAATCCGTGGATTGAAAGACCGTCCACATATCGTCGTTGGTACACCGGGTCGTATGTTAGACCATATCAACCGTCACACATTGAAACTTGGAACAGTTGAAACATTAGTATTAGATGAAGCAGACGAAATGTTGAACATGGGCTTCTTAGAAGATATCGAAAGTATTATCTCTAAAGTACCAGACCAACGTCAAACACTATTGTTCTCAGCAACAATGCCACCAGCAATCAAAAACATCGGTGTGAAATTCATGAAAGATCCAACACACGTGAAAATCAAAACCAAAGAAATGACTGCTGATTTGATCGATCAATACTATGTACGCGCAAAAGAATACGAAAAATTCGATGTGATGACTCGCTTGCTCGATGTACAATCACCAGAATTAACGATCGTCTTCGGACGTACAAAACGTCGTGTAGATGAATTAGCTCGTGGCTTAGAAGCTCGTGGCTATCGTGCAGAAGGTATCCATGGCGACCTTTCCCAACAAAAACGTATGAGCGTATTACGTTCATTCAAGAGTGGTCATTTAGATATTTTAGTTGCTACAGACGTAGCTGCACGTGGTTTAGATATCTCAGGAGTTACTCATGTATACAACTATGATATCCCACAAGATCCAGAAAGCTATGTTCACCGTATCGGTCGTACTGGTCGTGCAGGTAAAGGTGGTATGTCAGTAACTTTCGTTACACCAAACGAAATGGGTTACTTACATGTTATTGAAAACTTAACGAAAAAACGTATGACAACTTTACGTCCACCGACTGAAAAAGAAGCATTCAAAGGACAACTAGGCGCTGCTATTGAACAAATCGAAGAAAAACTTGAAGAGAATGGCTTAGATAAATATCTGCAAACTGCGGATAAATTATTGGAAGAATACTCTGCTCAAGATTTAGTCGCTTTATTGTTGAAAACAACAGCCAAAGATCCATCAGATGCAACACCAGTAAAAATCACACCAGAACGTCCATTGCCAATGCAAAAAAAAGGCTACAACAAAAATGGTAAACGTGGTGGCGGAAGTGGCGGCGGAAACAGCCGTAATCGTCGTGATAATGGCAACTACCGTGGCAACAAAAATTCAAAAGGTAGCGGTAGCTACAGCAAAAACCATAACAAACAAAAAGACAATGGTGGAAAACGCACAAACGACAAAAAACGTGGTTTCGTGATCCGCACGAACAACGACTAATCCACATGTAAAGGGGTGGTCTCAGAAGGACCATCCGAATAAGCCCGTCAGATCCAAAAATAGCTTACCTATTTTTGGCCTTGACGGGCTTATTTTGTATTGTTTATTTGGAATTGATAGATAATAAAAAAACAAACATACTCTCTCTTTCATTACATAAAGAAGTAGAGATCATAGGGTAAAAATCTACTAATAATGGGAAGTCTAAGAGTATTAAGTATAAATTTAACGTAGTTCCTCCTTTTAGCAGGTAATTTAGATAACTTTAACAAAAATGTTATTTAAAAAAATAAAATATTTAGCTTTTTAAGGATATAGCAACAAATTTTTGTTTTTTTTGTTTATTAAGTAAAAATAATTTCTTTTTTTATGCGTGATCCATGGTAAATTAGAATTAATACCAATAAAATCATTTTATAAACAAACAAGGCGGAAAATGATTTATATATCAGCTGTTTTTCGAATTGTACGTCTTATTTTTTTGAAAAACGTTCGTAAAAAAAAGCAATGAAGTGACTTGAACTGTTTTCTTTGAGTCAGAGATTTTTAGCAATCAATTCTCAATGGTTTTTTATTGGAGAAAATGAAGAAGTGGTTTTTCACTAGGGAACAACTTTCATTTTTGTTATTTCTAGACTTATTGGTGGTAAATTGTCTAAAATTTGGTAGAATTAGAGTGTTCTAAAATTTTTTGAAAAGAGAATCGTGTATGATAAAAGGGATTGGGATTGATGCAGTTGAACTGTCGAGGATTGCTAAGATCATTAAAGAAAAGCAAAACTTTATTGATCGTGTACTGACACCAAGTGAAATCGAAATGTTTCGTTTGCTGCCATTTCATCGTCAGGTTGAGTTTTTAGGCGGTCGTTATGCATGTAAAGAAGCTTTTTCAAAGGCTTGGGGAACAGGGATCGGTAAAGTTACCTTTCAAGAGATCGAAATTTTAAAAAATGGATCAGGACAACCAATTGTAACGAAATCTCCACATGAAGGAGCAGTCTGGGTCAGCATCACACATACAGACGAGTTAGCTTTTGCACAGATTATTTTAGAAGACTAGAAAGAAGGAAGAACAATGGTTATTGCTTGGCATCGTCCGACAAAAGCAATTGTACATAAACAGGCAATTACAGAAAATGTAGCAAATGAAATAGCACGATTGAATGGGAAAGAATTGTTTGCTGTTGTCAAAGCAGATGGTTATGGTCATGGAGCAATCGAAACAGCAGAAGCTGCAAAAAAAGGTGGAGCTTCTGGTTTTTGCGTAGCTACTTTAGATGAGGGAATCGAGCTGAGAGAGGCAGGTTTCACACAACCTATTCTTGTATTGAATATGGTTCCGATCGATGCGTTGACACTTGCAGTCATCCACGATCTATCTATTACTGCGGGAACAAAAGAATGGTTGGAAGCTGCGGCTACTTATATAGCAGAACGACATCTAGAATATTTATTGAAATTGCATTTGAAAGTCGATACCGGAATGGGAAGAATTGGCTTTCTCAATAGTGCAGAAGTGAATGAGGCTGTGGAAATCATCCAAGATAGTCCCAATTTAGAATGGGAAGGGATCTATACTCATTTTTCTACAGCAGATCAAGCAGATACCACCTATTGGGAACAGCAGAACCAAAAATTCAGTGAGATCATCGAAAGTCTACCTACTTTACCAAGATATATCCACAGCAGTAATAGTGCCACTGCATTATGGCACGAAAAAGCTATAGGCAATATGATCCGCTATGGGGTAGCAATGTATGGCTTGAATCCATCCGGTCACGCGTTAGCGGAAGTGTATCCCCTACAACCAGCGCTTGAACTTGTATCTGAATTGATCCAAGTGAAAGAGTTGTCAGCAGGAGAAGGTGTAGGTTATGGAAAAACCTATACGACTTCAGCTTCAGAATGGATCGGAACTGTACCAATCGGTTACGCAGATGGTTGGTTACGGAAAATGCAAGGTTTCTCATTATTAGTGGAGGGAAATTATTGTGAGATCATTGGTCGTGTATGCATGGATCAATTGATGATCCGTCTGCCCTATCAAATGCCAGTAGGAACTAAAGTTACGTTGATCGGGAAAAATCAACAGGCTAAAATCACAATGCAAGATGTAGCAGATCAATTGGGTACGATCCATTACGAAGTCGCATGTGTGCTAGGGCCCCGTATACCTAGAGAATATCAAGAGTGAGGAGAGGCGTATGGTAAAAAGAGGAGATATTTATTTTGCTGATCTTTCTCCGGTGGTAGGATCAGAACAAGGTGGGACAAGACCGGTCTTAGTGATTCAGAACAATTTAGGTAATCATTTTAGTCCAACGGTCATCGTAGCAGCAATCACTGCGAAAATGGCGAAACCTAAATTGCCCACACATATAGGAATCAAAGCGACCGGAACAGGGATCGAAAGAGACTCAGTCATTTTACTTGAACAAATCAGAACGATTGATAAGTCCAGATTAAAAGAAAAAGTCTGTCATTTAGAACGATCGATCATGTTAGATGTCGATCGTGCATTGAAAATCAGTGTTGGTATCGAAGCGCTTGTCCCAGTGTCAAAATAAAAGACAAAAACAGCACGTTTATACATAAAAAATAGCACCGTGTGTTTAGTCAATCATTGCGCGATTCAGCGCTTGGCAACAACAAAAAAAGAGGAACTTCAACGGTCTGGGACATTCGTCCCATCGCACCACCTAAAACCGAATAAACGGCGGGAATAGAAGTAACCTCTTCGAAAATAAGGCGCCATCCACAAAAATTTGAAAAACAATTTTCGTGGATGGTGCCTTATTTCTCGAAGCTAAACACTTCGATCCCGACCTCTGGCTGTCGTGCCTTTTTTTGTTTGTGTGGTTCAGGTTTACCGGATTTTCCAGTTCTATCAGAAGATTTAGTTTATAAAATAACGATGCATATATATTGAAAATAAGATTATAATTTTATGAGTAACCAATTTAGACATTTTTTTAGAAACTATGGTAAGCTTTTTATAACAGATTTATTTGACTACACATAAAAAATTCTCGGGATGCTACATTTGGTAGTGGACTAGCGAATAAAAGAAGATTAATTATTTGTTAAGCAAAAGATGACAATATTCGGACAGTTTGATTTAACTGTCAAAAAATTAGTTGCTTGATTGAAAATAGGATTGAAAATCGTATGGTTTTCATGATAAAGTGATGCAGCTGAAACAAAAAAAGGTGATGAATATGAAATCAATAAAAAATACAATAAACTTATATTTACTTGATTGGAAACGAATTTTTAAAAATCCTGTTGCGACTCTTTTGATCATCGCAATTATGATCATTCCTTCATTATATGCTTGGTTCAATATCAAAGCATTATGGGACCCTTATGGTAATACAGGGGAATTACCGATTGCTGTTTATAGTGCAGACAAGCCGGCTGAGTTTGAAGGACAAGAAGTCGCTATCGGAAAAGAAGTACTAAAATCATTACATGAAAATAAAGATTTAGGTTGGCAGTTCGTTGACTCTAAAAAAGAATTAGAAGACGGTGTACGGTCTGGGGAATATTATGCTGGTATCTATTTGCCAGAGAATTTCTCGGAGGATTTATTAAGCTTTATGAGTGGTGATATCAAAAAGCCGGAAATTGAATATACAGTCAATGAAAAAATCAATGCCATTGCACCAAAAATTACAGATAAAGGTGCATCTACGATCCAATCACAAATCTCCAGTGAATTTATTCGAACGGCGAGCGAAACTTTACTAAAAGTCTTTAATGAAATTGGGTACGATATTGATACAAACCTGGTAAGTATCAATAAAGTAAAATCAATGATTCTATCAACAGATGAAAACTTGGATACGATCGATGGCTATACCCAACAAGTACTTGATCTACAAAAACAACTTCCAGATATCAAAGACAAATTAGCGAAAGCAAATGAATTTGTTGATTATCTCCCAGAAGTAGATGAGATGGGACAAAAGGTCGTTGAATTGAACGATAAAATGCCAGAATTAAAGGAACAAGCCAAAATCATTCTTGACCTTCAACAAAAAATCCCGGAGATCCAAGATGCTGGACGACAAATTGCTGAAATCGACAACGATTTTTCATCAATCGAAGAAACGATGAATCAAGGAATCGAGGAAGCAAAACAAGGATTGACCATCATCCAACAAGTCCAAGACATCTTACCTGATGTGAAAAATTTAGAATCACAAGCGAAGAATCTCGCAGCGGATACCAAAACGGGCGCTGAACAATTAAAAGAAGCCGTACCAGGTATCACGACAAGCGTGAAGACGACGTTAGATTCGATTGGGCAAGTAGCGACAAATACAGCTAGTTTAGCTGATGCAATCAATTCTGCCCTAAAAACAGCTGTGGAAGATAATAAGTTGACAGAGGAAGAACGAGAAAATCTAGTGAAGCTAGTTGATAACATATCCTCTAGTATTAGTAGTCAGCAAACAGCAATAAATAGCCTAATAGAATTTTTAACAAATTTACAAAAAGAAAATGGTGGAGAGAACTTAACTAATATTATAAATCTATTAAACAATATCAGTGCAAATTTAAATACAATTAACTCACGTCTACCAAATCTTAAGAGTATCATTCAATCAGCTAGTGTAGAAGAAATTGAAAAATTAGTATCTGAAGAATTAACAAGTATAACAGCAGCTGCAAAAAATGTTAATGATACTATCGGTAAAATAGACGTAAATGAAGTCAGCACCACCGTTGAATCGATCTTGACACAAGTGATCGATACGATCAGTACAGCGCAAGGTGCGTTGAGTAAAGCAGATCAAATCGACTTTGATTCGCTATTAAATTCAACCAAAGCAACCGTAACAAATGCGGTGGCGATCTTAGAGAAATATCAAAAAGAAATGCCTGCAATCGGTCAAGAGGTCCATGATGCAAATACGATGCTAAACGGTAATATGGAAACGATCGTAAATGGAATCAATAAGGGAGCTGACCTATACAATAACGACTTACCTGTATTAGAAGAGAAACTTGGTTTAGCTGCTGATTTTATCCAAAATGATTGGCCAACGATCAAAAATGAAATCAATACCACAATGACCACCGTCAACGATAAAATGCCAGAAGTCGAAACAGCGGTGAATGCTGCGGCAGACTTGATCACGAATGACTGGCCAAACATCAAAGCTGGTATCCAAAAAGCCGCAGATGCGATCCGTAAAGGAGAAGAAGAGGTTGATCTTGGGGAAGTCATCAAACTCTTGAAATTAGATGCGACAAAGGAAAGTGAATTCTTTACGATGCCTGTGGAACTACAAACTAATTCGTTGTATCCAATCCCTAATAATGGATCAGCAAGTACACCGTTCTATACTGCGCTATGTTTGTGGGTAGGTGCGGTCTTACTTTCAAGTGTCGCTACAACAGATTATTATTTAGATAAAAAAGCGCGTAAAAACTATACAAAACGGGAACAGTTTGGCGCCCGCATGTTGACCTTCTTGACGATGGCGATCGCTCAAAGCTTGATCGTTACTTTAGGGAACATGTTCTTGCTTGGTGTGTATGTAGTGAATCCAGTCTACAGCGTACTGTTTGCTGTTTTGATTGCTTTGTCATTTATGATGATCGTCTATGTTTTAGCAGCGCTGTTTGACAATGTCGGCAAAGGGATAGCCATCATTATTCTTGTCTTGTCCATATCTGGTGGTGGTGGGAACTATCCAATTCAAGTTTCAGGGAAATTTTTCCAAATGATCAATCCTTTCTTGCCATTTACTCATGCAGTCAACCTCTTACGTGAATCAGCTGGTGGTATCTATTGGCCAAATGCCCTACATGCGATTTTGATATTAGTCGGCATATTTATTGTCGTAGGGATCGTTGGTACAGTGTCGTATCCATTTGTGAGTGAAAAAATGAAGAAATTCAAAGAAGCTGCGCATGAAAGTCGAATCTTCCACTAGAAACGTGATACCATCTATTCGTTTCTCGTAAAGATTTTAAGACTCTATTTTTAAGTGAAGACGAGCTTAGGATAACGTTATTTTCCTAAGCTCGTCTTTTTTCTGTACCAGAGAAAGCAAGTGGTTTAATCATGGAAATCACTCTAAAAATGAATTAAAAAAATATGGGGATTTTCTATCGATATTTTTCCCGAATTTTGTTGACATTTAAAGGTCAAGGGCGTACTATAACATCTTGTTTACTATAAAAAATGACACCTGTAATTCGTAGGGGAAAAGGTGTGTAAAGGAGCATAGAAATTGGATTACTTAAAAAGGTTGTTAGTAGGGAAGCCGTTGAAGTCGGCGGAAAACGACGAGCATAAATTAACAAGGTTTGCTGCGTTAGCACTACTATCTTCCGATGCGTTGTCATCGATTGCGTACGGAACAGAACAAATCGTTGTGGTATTAGTGGCGTTGTCTGCTGCTGCGATCTGGTATTCATTGCCAATTGCTGCATTTGTTATTATTTTATTGATTTCATTAACTCTTTCTTATCGGCAGATCATTCACGCTTATCCACACGGGGGTGGGGCTTACGTTGTTAGTAGTGAGAACCTCGGTAAAAATGCTGGACTGATTTCGGGCGGGTCTTTATTGATCGATTATATGCTGACTGTTGCGGTTTCCGTCTCAGCCGGTGCAGAGGCGATTACTTCTGCTATACCAGCTCTATATGGGCATCAAGTAGCGATTTCAGTGACTATCGTCCTCTTGTTGATGATGTTGAACTTACGTGGACTGAGAGAGTCAGCTTCGTTTTTACTATTCCCAGTCTATACATTTATTCTCGTCATCTCCTTATTGATTGTCGTTGGTTTGTTTAATATCGTGACTGGGGCAGTACCATTACAAGCAACAGCACTGCCTGGTGCAGTTGTCCCTGGGGTTTCCGTCGCATTGATCTTACGGGCTTTTTCTTCTGGTTCTTCTTCATTGACTGGTGTAGAGGCAATCAGTAATGCGGTACCGTTCTTCAAAAAGCCACGGGCAAAAAACGCAGCGATGACCTTGACGATGATGGCATTGATCTTAGGGTTCTTTTTTGTAGGGATCACGTTTATCAACTATTGGTATGGAATTGTTCCTGAAAAAGAAGTAACTGTTCTTTCCCAAATCGGACAAGCTGTTTTTGGACATGGGATCTTGTATTATATCTTGCAATTTGCGACAGCCTTGATTTTGGCAGTGGCAGCAAATACAGGGTTTTCTGCCTTTCCAGTATTAGCGTATAACTTAGCAAAAGATAAATTCATGCCTCATATGTACCAAGATCGTGGTGATCGTTTAGGGTACTCAAATGGGATCATCACGCTTGCATTAGGGTCGATTGTGCTATTGTTTATTTTCAATGGCTCTACTGAACGATTGATTCCACTGTATTCCATTGGTGTATTTATCCCCTTTGCATTATCGCAAACAGGAATGGTCATCAAATGGAAAAAAGAAGGCAAAAAGTGGTGGACGAAATCAATTGCGAATATTACGGGTGCATTTATCTCTTATGCCATCATCGCAATTTTATTTGTTTACCGCTTAGGTGATATTTGGCCGTTCTTCATCATCATGCCAATCGTCATGTTCGTCTTCTATAAAATCCATGATCATTATAAAAAAGTAGCAGAACAACTTCGATTAGAAGACGAAGTAAACTTACACGAGTATGAAGGAAATACGGTTTTGGTACTTGTAGGGAACGTTACGCGGGTAAATACCGGAGCGTTGAATTATGCGCGTTCGATCGGTGATTATGTTGTTGCTATGCACGTTTCATTAGATGAGGATATCGAAAAGGAAAAAGAGATCCAAGCAGAATTTAAAAAGCATTTTCCAGATGTGCGTCTTTCAATCGTCCATTCTTCTTATCGGTCGATCCAAAATCCGATTTTGCGTTATGTGGATATAGTCAGCAAGAATGCTGCAAAACAAAATTATACGACGACCGTATTGATTCCACAGTTTGTACCAAATCGCAGATGGCAGAATATCTTGCATAATCAGACGAGTCTGAGATTGCGTTTACGTCTTTCTTGGCGTGAAAATATCGTCGTAAGTACGTATAGTTATCATTTGAAAAAATAATTACATGATAGTGAGTATCAATTTTAGAGGTCGGGACAGAAGTGTTCAGCCTCGAGAAATAAGGCGCCATCCACGAAAATTGTTCTTCAAATTTTTGTGGATGGCGCCTTATTTCCGAAGAGGTTACTTCTGTTCCCGCCGTTTATTCGATTTTAGGCGGGGGTAGAGAATTGATGTTCCACTCCCTTTTTCATAGTTATGTGAAATTGGGTTGGGTATTCAATTTTACGAAAAATGTATTCACGTTGTATTTATATTATGATGATAATAGATAGAATGGAGGGCGAAGATTATGAAGACTAGGAAACAAGGTAATGCGATTGTTTTAACTGTACCTACTAAATTTGGCATAGAAGAAAATGTTGAGTATATTGCTGTTAAGGGAGAAGACGATACAATCACGTTTATAAAAAAGAAAAAAAATATTTTTGATGAAGCATTTGAAAATGATGAAACAATTGATGCAAGTGCTGGTTTTCCTGAGGATTCACTGGTAGGAAAGGAAATTATTTAATGGCATATACTATTAATGGCTATACGGCCTAAACAAGGCGATTTTGTGATTATTAATTGCAATCCCAGTATAGGTAGAGAGATTAAAAAAAGAAGACCTGCAATTGTTGTCAGTGCGAACCATTATAATGCAGTAACAGGAATGTGTGCGGTTTGTCCAATTACTGATACGAAATATAAAAACCATATTGCATTAGATAAGAGGCATAAACTACAAGGATATATCAATCCTTTTCAAATCAAAACATTTGATTTTATGGAAAAGCAGAGAAATATACGCTTCGTAGAGAAAGCCACTCTGGCTGAATTAGGTGAAGTGGCGCAAATCATTGATATGGTGTTTGATTTTTCGTCATTATTGTCAGAGTAAGTAGCAACTCATTTATTTATAGTTTATGTAGAACTGTACATACCAGAAGATTCAGTCAATGACTATCTATCTGAATTTTAAATAAAAAAACACCACCAAATCAAGAATTTATTTCTTGAACTGGTGGTGTTTTCAACTATTTAAAAATAGAAATCCATTGGGTTCAATATGGATTCTCTATGTTCGTCATCTTGAATGCTTTGCCGCAGGGTCTAAACGGCGTTCGATGATCCCTAAGACCCAGTCGGTGATGATTGCCATGAAGGCTGTTGGCAAGGCTCCAGCTAAGATGATTGACGTACCATCTGTGGCATTGGTCCCACGAATGATGATGTCTCCTAATCCGCCAGCTCCGACGAAGGCACCGATGGCGGTGATCCCGATGGCAACGACCAAAGCATTTCTAATGCCTGCCATAATGACTGACACAGACAGCGGTAGTTCCACCATAAAGAGACGTTGGCTGGCTGTCATCCCCATCCCTTTACCGACATCAAGGATATTTTTGTCGACTTGGATCATCCCAGTGTACGTGTTCTTGATGATCGGCAATAGCGAATACAAGAACACCGTGACGATCACGACATTGACCCCTAAACCTAAACCAATCATCAAAATCGAAATCATTGCTAAAGAAGGAATCGTTTGGATGATATTTGCAAAACGGATCACCCAATTGGCTAACTTACGTTTTCGTGAAATAAGAATACCAACGGGGATACCGACGATTGCTGCAAAAAGTACACCATAGATCGAAATGAGAAAGTGACGTAGGAACTGTGAAAAGACATACGTACCATTCTCTTGAAAATAATAAATAAATTGTTCAAGCCAATTCATGTTTTCCATTATCGTCACTCCCCTCCAAAGTATTGGTTTTCTTTTAAAAAGCGCTCTGCGACGACAGAAGGCTCAACCAAATTATTGTCTGCTTCATAGTTCAATTGTTGCATTTTTTCAGTGCTGATCGTATTACTTAATTTTGTTAATGCTTCTGCTAAACCCGGCGTATCTTTTAATAGTTGATTATCTACAACCGGTGCAGCGTCATAAGGTGGGAAAAAACTCAAGTCATCTTCTAGCATGACTAGATCATAACTAGCAATACGTCCGTCTGTCGAATAACCTAAAACGATATCCATTCTCCCAGCTTCTACAGCGTCATAGACTAGACCGATCTGCATAGGCAAGATGGAATCAAATGAAAAGCCATATGTTTCTTTGAAGCCGTCATAGCCATCTCCTTTACGATTGATCCAGGAAGTATCCACTCCAGCGACAAGTTCATCGGCGACATTTTTCAAGTCACTGACTTTCTTTAAATTGTATTTTTCCGCAGTATCTTTGCGAACAAGAAAAACGTAGGTGTTCTCGAATCCATAAGAAGGAAACCAAGTTTGATCATACCTTTTTTCAAATTCACGTTTTACGATATCAAATGCTTTTTCAGGATCTTTCTCAGGCGGTAAATTAAGGGTAGTAGTCAAATCTGTCCCTGTATAGCGAGCGGCAGAAATAGACGCGTCGCCGTTCATCATCGCTTGATGATTGATCGTCGTCGTTGCTAAGTTATTGATGATCGTCGTATTTTTTTCCGTATAGTGTTCAACCATCCCAGCAACGATACTGGCAATGATCTGAGCTTCAGAAGTGATCCCACCAGTGATAGAAATCGTATCTTCATCCGTATTACTTGCCAATCCTGGGAAGGAGCAACTTGCAAGTAATAAGACGGTCAATACGAGAACGACACTATTTCTGATTCGTTTCATTCGTCATTCTCCTCCCTCAATGCGATCGGAGTTAACCGATTCTCCAATAGTCCTAATAAGAAATCTGCAAGCAATGCTAAGATCGTTACAGGGATCGTTCCAGCGAAAATCAAATCGGGCTGATAATTATTCAAACCGCTAAAGATCAAATCGCCTAGTCCGCCTGCGCCGATGTAAGAGGCAAGGGTTGCCCATGCAATCACATAGACTGCTGCTAACCGAATACCTGCCATGATCGTCGGCATAGCGATCGGCAATTCGACAGAAAAAATCGATTGGATATTTGTCATCCCCATGCCTTTTGCGACATCGCGGTAATTCCAATCCACATTTTTCATCCCAATATAGGTATTTCTTAAAATAGGTAAAAGGGAATAGATAAATAGGGCAATGATTGCAGGCAATTTACCGACACCGAATAAAGGAATCATAAGTGCTAATAGGGCAAGAGAAGGGACCGTTTGTAACGCACTGGTCAGACCAATAACAATCGTTGCGACTTTAGGAAAACGCGTCAAAAGAACACCTAAAGGAACAGCAACGGCAATCCCGATGACCAATGCAATTGCTGAAATATAGAGATGTTCGAGACTTTTTGAGAGGATCTCAGCGCCATGTTGTTGAAAAAATTCGGCCATTGGTTAAACCTCCTTTGTTTCAGATGGCGTACCAATTGCATCAGTAAGCGATGATTCTTCGCCCCAGATCACGTCATAGACGATGTCGACAAGAGATGCTCGAGTTAAAATACCAACGACTTTATTTTGTTCATCAACTACTGGCACATATTTTAAGCCACGTTTTAAGATTCGTTGTAGGGTATCACGTAAGTAAGCGGATTGTTTTACATAAAAAACATCCTTGTTCAAGATATCGCCAACACTTGAGACTTTGCCACGTTTTTTATCGATTGTTTCAACATCGATAAATCCTTTTAAGGTATTTGAATTATCAGTCACTAAAAGCGTATCGACACGTTTTTCACGCATCAATTTGATGGCTTCTTGCAATGATTTTTCTGGTGTGATCGTGATGGCTTGGTTCAGCATGACTTCGCCTACTTTTGTTGTATCTGGTTTGGCTTGAAGCAAGCGATCTTCACCGATCAATTCTTCGACAAATTCATTGGCAGGGTGGCGTAAAATGTTTTGTGGGGTATCAAATTGAATGACTCTGCCTTCGCTCATGATTGCGATGCGACTGGATAATTTGATTGCTTCATCCATATCATGTGTCACGAAGACAATCGTTTTTCCTAAACGTTCTTGCAGATCCTTGACTAAATCTTGTAAGGAATCTCTTGTGATAGGGTCTAGTGCACCAAAAGGTTCATCCATCAAAATGATGTCTTGGTTCGCCGCTAATGCACGAACGACACCGATACGTTGCTGTTGACCACCAGATAACTCATGTGGGTAACGATCAAGCATTTCACGAGGAAGCTCCACCAAGTCGATCATTTTCTCTGCTGTTTTGTTCCGTTCTTCTTGGCTGACCTTCAATAATTTTTGCACAAGAGTGATATTTTCTCGGATCGTCATGTGAGGCATCAAACCGATACTTTGGATCACATAGCCGATTTGTCGTCGGAGTTCAACGGGGTTGATTTCTTGGATCGACTTTCCATCAATCAAAATCTGACCTTCTGTCGGGTCCGTCATGCGGTTAAGCATCCGCATCGTAGTGGTTTTTCCGCTACCACTTGTACCGATAAAACAAATAAATTCGCCCTTTTCAAAAGAAATGTTGACGTTCTCGACCGCGACTTTTCCACCTTTATAAATTTTTGATACATTCTGAAATTCGATCATATTTGCACCTCTTCTTTTCTTTTCCATAAAGAATGTTCTTATAATAGTATGCCTAAAATAACTAAGGAATACAAATTTGATGATTTATTTACTATACAAATAACTAGACTAGTAGGCGTTTTTTGAATTTATAAATAAAATATAGCTGAAAAGATAACGTAACTAATCAAAAATGAATGGAATGATAAGATTTTTGCTTTTTGGCATTGTCGGCATAAAATGGTAAAATAAAAGGGCCAAACAGAGAAAGTGAGTGACGATATGTTAACAACAGAAGATTTCGATTTTGAGTTACCCGAAGAACTGATTGCCCAAACACCATTAAAAGACCGGGATCATTCCCGATTACTTGTGGTTGACCGCAAGACAGGTGAGATGATGGATAAACATTTTCATGAAATCATTGAGGAATTAAATCCTGGTGATGCGTTAGTGATGAATAATACACGCGTATTGCCTGCGCGCTTATACGGTGAAAAAGTAGAGACGGGTGCCCATTTAGAAGTATTGCTTTTGACCAATACGGAAGGTGACACGTGGGAAACACTGATCAAACCAGCCAAACGTGCCAAAGTAGGAACGGAGATCGTTTTTGGTGACGGCCGTCTAAAAGCAGTTGTGAAAGAAGAGCTAGATCATGGTGGACGAATCATTGAATTTGCCTATGAGGGGATTTTCTTAGAGAATCTAGAAGCACTTGGTGAAATGCCGTTGCCTCCTTATATCAAAGAACGGCTAGAAGATCCAGATCGCTATCAAACTGTCTATGCAGAAGAGAATGGCTCAGCAGCTGCGCCAACTGCTGGCTTGCATTTCACGACAGAATTATTAGATGAAATCAAAGCAAAAGGCGTAGAGCTTGTCTATTTGACACTTCATGTCGGTCTAGGCACCTTCCGTCCAGTGAGTGTCGATAAAATCGAAGAGCATGAAATGCACAGTGAATTTTATCGTTTGACCGAAGAAGCTGCTACTCGCTTGAATCAAGTTCGCCAAAATGGCGGGAAAATCGTGGCAGTAGGAACGACATCGATCCGCACGTTAGAAACGATTGGCACGAAATTTGATGGTGAGATCAAAGCAGATAGTGGTTGGACCGATATCTTTATTACGCCAGGGTATGAGTTCAAAGTAGTTGAAGCTTTTTCTACGAATTTCCACTTGCCAAAATCCACTTTAGTGATGTTAGTCAGTGCGTTTGCTGGTAGAGAATTGACATTATCAGCTTATCAACATGCCATTGATGAACGTTACCGTTTCTTCAGTTTTGGCGATGCGATGTTTGTGAAGTAACTTTTTAAGATAAAAAAGACCCCGACTCTCGATTAGTCGGGGCTTTTGTGCTTCGGAAGGAAACAAATAAATAGAATTAGTGTAACTTTCCATAGAACATGCAAAGTACGGTGTTGAATTTCTTCTTGATAAACAAAAAATCTTGTTTTCTTTACATCTTCAACAGTTGAATCATCTCTTGTTCCTATTCAATTTTCAGATGTTCATGTTATTTAATTGTTACGTATCCCACTACTTCTTTTTTTGAACGATTTTCGTTTCAAACAGTCATACGCATTCACTATTTATAATGGTTACTTCACATGCTCGTTAAGGTGAAACTTGTACTTCTAACAACTTTGTTTGCTTATACTACTCTATCGAGAAATTCTTCTATCTATTTGTCTTTTCCTCCTTCCTTATGGTTAAATCATACCACGTTTTGGTAGCGTTTGCAATGAATATGTATCGATTATTTTAAAATATTTCTCTTCATATATATATGCGATATAGTTGAATTAATTAAAAAAAAGATGTTATACTAAAATAGTACGTTATACATAACGTATGATTTTTAAAGGAGGTATAGGATGGATAGTTACAAAAAAACAATAGAAGAAATAGCAGAAGAAACAAAAGTAGATATAGATCAAGGCTTGTCGATGACTGAAGCAAAAGAAAGAAGTCAAAAACAAGGCAAAAATCAATTCGAAGAAGCCCCCAAAGAATCACTCTTCAAAAAATTTATACGAAGTCTTTCAGATTTCACCACGATTGTTTTGTTAGTTGCCGCAGTCATTTCATTTTACACCGCATTTGCAACTGAACATGGAGACCTGTTCGAAGGACTCTTGATCATTGCGATTGTTATCATCAATTCAGTTCTAGCGATTGTTCAAGAAGGAAATGCAGAAAAAGCATTAGAATCCCTACAAGATATGAATAAACAAACCGCTACGGTCCTCAGAGATGGTAAAGTAGAAAAAGTAGATGCTGAGAATCTAGTTGTCGGGGATGTGCTGGTATTAGAAGCAGGATCAGCAATTGCTGCGGATGCTCGCTTAGTTGAAACATCACAATTACGTGTAGAAGAATCAGCTCTAACCGGTGAAAGTGAGGCTGTCGAAAAAGACGCAGGTTACATAAGTCAAGAAGATGACTCTCTCGGTGACCAATTGAACATGGTCTTTAAAGGTTGTACCGTTGCTGCTGGTCGTGGGAAAGCGATCGTCACAGCGATTGGTATGCAGACCGAAATGGGAAAAATCGCCGGATTATTAAATGACCATACAATGCAGAAAACACCACTACAAGTCCGTTTGAATCAATTAGGGAAGCGAATCAGTGTGATTGCATTAGCTGCTGCTGCCTTAGTCTTTTTGATTGGTGAACTTCAAGGTGAACCGTTACTTGAAATGTTCATGACTTCGATTTCCTTAGCTGTTGCCGCAGTACCAGAAACATTAACTGTTATCGTTACGTTGACACTTGCTTATGGTGTACAGAAAATGGCGAAAAAACATGCGATCATTCGTCAGCTGCCAGCTGTTGAAACGCTCGGTACTGCGAATGTCATCTGTTCGGATAAAACCGGTACACTGACACAAAACCGGATGCGCGTCCGTCGCGTGTGGAGTAAAGAAGATGAAGTGACAGACGTCGAAGATTCAATGACAAATAGCGCCATGGAAATCTTAAAAATGGCTGCATTATGTACCGATGTGACGGTTGAAAAAGAGGACGATGAATTGATCGTCAAAGGTAATCCAACGGAAGCAGCAATCGTACGTGCAGTTGAGGAAAACTATCATACAAAAGAAGAATTAGAAGAAAAATACCCAAGGGTTGACGAACTCCCATTCGACTCTGATCGAAAAATGATGACGACTGTCCATAAAATGGGTGATAAGTATATCTCTATCACAAAAGGCGCATTTGATGTCTTAGCACCAAAATTTACGTCTGGAGATGTTGAACAAGCAGAAGTGGTCAACGACCGTTTTGGGAAACGTGCCTTACGTGTAATTGCAGTAGGTTATCGAACGTATGACGAAAAACCACAAGAAATCACTTCAGAAGCTTTAGAAAAAGATCTACGTTTGATTGGCTTGATCGGTATGATCGATCCGCCACGTCCTGAAAGTAAAGGTGCTATCAAGCGTGCGAAAAAAGCTGGTATCAAAACAGTGATGATCACTGGGGACCATGTCGTCACTGCCAGTGCGATTGCCAAAGAATTGGGAATTTTGACCAATAGTAACGAAGCTCTTTCAGGTGCGGAACTCCGTGCGTTATCTGATGAAGAATTAGATGATCGAGTAAAAGATTTATCGGTTTATGCTCGCGTAACCCCAGAAGATAAAATCCGAATCGTCAAATCATGGCAACGAACAGGTGCCGTGGTCGCAATGACAGGTGATGGTGTGAACGATGCGCCAGCATTGAAAGCGAGTGACGTTGGATGTGCGATGGGGATCACCGGTACAGATGTAGCGCAAAGTGCCGCTGACATGATTTTGACCGATGACAACTTCGCTACGATCGTAGATGCCGTTAGCCAAGGACGTTCCGTTTATCAAAATATTCGAAAAGCGATCAATTTCTTATTAAGCTGTAATATCTCTGAGATTTTTATCGTATTGATTGCGATGTTAGTTGGTTGGGGGGCACCATTTACAGCCGTTCAACTATTGTTCGTAAACGTTGTCGCTGATGGACTGCCTGGTTTTGCTTTAGGAAGAGAACCAGCAGAGGAAGGGATCATGAATGAAGCGCCAATTCCTAAAAATGAAGGGATTTTCGCTCGTGGTTTAATGAAGAAAATTGCCATCAATGCAGGAATATTTACGGTAGTCACTTTATTTGGTTACTATTTAGGAAGCTTCGTTGATACGATCAGCCCTTGGGTCGATGCTAGTCAAGAAGTTGGCCAAACCGTCGCATTTCTAGTATTGGCTTACTCTTCGATCATCCATGTCTTTAATGTTCGTAGTAGTCAATCGATTTTCAAAGTGAACTTAGCAACGAATAAATCGTTAGTGGAAATGGCGATTCTTTCCCTTCTTATCACGTCAGCAGTCGCTTTATTACCATTCACGCAAGAATTATTTGGGTTAGTTCATATTAGTTTGAATCATTGGTTCTTAGTAGGAATCTTGTCGATTATACCGATTGGGGTCAATGAATTGATCAAGTTCCACCAATTGCCAGATGAGGAAGAGACAGTAGAAGCACCAGAATCTGAAATGTAAAAAAATAAACACCAAAAAAGGATTGGAGATTTTCCAATCCTTTTTATTATGGTGAAAAAGCTGATTAAACTTGTTTTGGTAATTGTTCGTAAAAAGCAGCTTTAGTTGCAGTGATGTATGGATTCAACCATAGATAACCGATACCGACTGTAGCAATTGCTAAGATGTGCCATCCGATAAACGATAAGTCTAACCAGAATAATTTTCCTTTGTAGCCATCCATCAATTTGCGGCTTGCAGTGATCGTATCAAGGATTTTTGGTTTTTCGCCTGTTTCTGTTACGACATCATAGTAAATGAAATAACTTTGAGAATAGGCATACCCTTTGATGATCCCAGGAATGACTAAAAGCAATGCCCATAACGTAGTGAAAATCGTTGTCACTAGTGCTAACAATAGAACGCCACCGAAGAATACGCCTGAAAAACCGCGGAAAGCATCTTTGAATGGTTCGATCGTTGTTCGTTTCCCACGGATAATGTCTAAATAGGTCCAAGAAATCCCACTCATGAACAATGCACTGATGATCGTAGAAACGATCCCTCCGCCTGAACTACTGCTACTTGAACCACTCACCATTTCTTGCATTGCGCTACTGTCTTGCATCGTTGCAATCAGTAAAGCAGTAGGTAAAGCTAAAATAAGAATAATAGCAATTGTGATCAATGTTGGAATCAGATTTAATAGAATTGCTTGCCCCCAACGTCCCTTTAAGCTGTCTTTTGCTTGTTGTTTTAATTCCCCAGAAGATACCATATTTTCCACTCCTTTTTTTTGATAGTCTTAGTATATCAAAGAAAGACTGATTTTGCTCTAGGAATCCTCTTTCGTTATTGAAAGGTGCACAAAAAAAGCAGGTTAAAAAAACCTATAAAAAAAGAGAAGCTCTTGCAAAAAGTAGTTGAAAAGATTATGATGGTGGGAGTTGCAAACGTGATTCTATAAAAGAAAGTAGGGAATTGAATGACAGAACCTGCCATTCGTTATCGTTTAATAAAAAAAGAAAAACATACAGGCGCCCGCCTTGGTGAATTGATTACTCCTCATGGAACATTTCCAACGCCGATGTTTATGCCTGTGGGGACATTAGCGACCGTTAAAACTATGTCGCCTGAAGAACTAAAAGAAATGGGTGCAGGCGTGATTTTGAGTAATACCTACCATTTATGGCTTCGTCCTGGAGAGGATTTGGTCGAAGAAGCAGGTGGCTTGCATAAATTCATGAATTGGGACCAGCCGATTTTAACAGATTCTGGTGGATTCCAAGTCTTCTCATTAAGCGATATGCGGAACATCGTTGAAGAAGGCGTGCATTTCAAAAACCACTTGAATGGTTCAAAAATGTTTTTGTCTCCTGAAAAAGCCATCAACATCCAAAATAAATTAGGTTCTGATATCATGATGAGTTTTGATGAATGTCCTCCATTTGATGAGAGCTATGATTATGTGAAAAAATCAGTCGAACGAACTTCTCGTTGGGCAGAACGTGGATTGAAAGCTCATGCGAATCCAGATCGTCAAGGATTATTTGGTATCATCCAAGGAGCTGGTTTTGAAGATTTACGTAAACAAAGTGCGAAAGACTTGATCAGTATGGATTTTCCTGGGTATTCCATTGGGGGCTTATCTGTCGGTGAACCAAAAACTGAGATGAACCGTGTCTTAGAATTTACGACACCGTTGATCCCAGATCATAAACCACGTTATTTGATGGGAGTAGGGGCTGCGGATTCATTGATCGATGGTGTGATTCGTGGAGTCGATATGTTCGACTGTGTTCTACCGACCCGAATCGCTCGTAACGGGACATGTATGACATCGCAAGGACGATTAGTCGTAAAAAATGCGCAATATGCCCGGGACTTCCGTCCAATCGATGAAAAATGTGATTGCTACACTTGTAAGAATTATACGAGAGCGTATATTCGTCACTTGATCAAATGTGATGAAACATTTGGAATCCGTTTAACGTCTTATCACAATTTATACTTCTTATTAAACTTGATGAAACAAGTTCGACAAGCGATTATGGATGATAACTTATTAGAGTTTCGTGCAGCCTTTTTCGAAGAGTATGGGTTCAATAAAGAAAACGCAAAAAGTTTCTAGTAGGATTTGTGAAATTTAGTTAAAAAACTAGTTTCTAGCGCCTTTTTCTGCTAAAGTGTTTAGTGTAGATATTTAGTTAGTGAGGTGAAAAAAATGGGTTCATTACCAATGTTAGTGATGTTCGTTGCCCTATTAGGGATGTGGTTCTTTATGTCACGTACACAAAAGAAACAACAACAAGAACGTCAAAACTTGCTTGATAGTATGAAAGCTGGCGATGAAGTAGTCACGATCGGTGGACTTCATGGCGTAGTCTCAGAAATCGACGAGACAAATCGTACAGTCGTTTTAGATTGCGAAGGTATCTTTTTAGAATACGATCGAGCAGCCATCAAAACGGTAAAACCAGGTACAGGCGCGATGACGAGCACACCAATCGCACCAGTAGAAGAACCGACAGAACCAGAAGTAATTGAAACTGTTGAAGTTCCAGAAACACCTGAAGAGAAAAAAGAAGAAAAAGAATTGTAGACACCGGTTGTTTGCCACGCGTTGGCTAAATGTATACGGAGTTCGATCATTCTTTATCAAAAAAGACTGATAGTCATTCCTATCTCATATGGAGATAAGATGGCGATCAGTCTTTTTTTTTGTAACTTTACTAAATAAATCACTTATTCCATTATTGAAGGGTTACTCGATGATCAATCCTACTGAATGGACTATTTTCTAAAGAAAAACATAACTGTGAAAAAAATCACAAAAAAGTATTTACATCGAAAAAAAAGTGTTGTATGATGTGTATGTGAAATAATTAACAAATAACCATGACTCAGTAGGAGGAACATAATGGCTAAGATAATGGAAAAAGAAGAGACGAAAACTGTTGATGTACAAGCGATGATCGACGACTTGGCGACAAAAGCAAATGTCGCGTTGAAAGAAATGGAAAGTTTCGATCAAGAAAAAGTAGATCACATTGTGCATGAAATGGCAATGGCTGCATTAGATCAGCACATGCCTCTAGCAAAAATGGCTGTAGAAGAAACTGGCCGTGGAATCTATGAAGATAAAGCAATCAAAAATATGTATGCTTCAGAATATATTTGGAACAGTATCAAATATGACAAAACTGTCGGAGTAATTAATGAAGACACTCAAAAAGGATTGATTGAGATTGCTGAACCAGTCGGCGTCGTTTGTGGAGTAACACCAACAACGAACCCAACTTCAACAACGATCTTTAAATCAATGATCGCTTTGAAAACCAGAAACCCAATCGTTTTTGCTTTCCATCCAAGTGCTCAAAAATGTTCCGCTGAGGCAGCAAGAGTCGTTCGTGATGCAGCCATCGCAGCAGGTGCGCCAGAAAACTGTATCCAATGGATCGAGCATCCATCGATCGATGCGACTTCAATGTTGATGAACCATCCAGGAATTGCGATCGTATTAGCAACTGGTGGCGCAGGCATGGTAAAATCCGCTTATTCAACTGGTAAACCAGCTTTAGGTGTTGGACCGGGTAACGTTCCTGCATATATCGAAAAAACAGCAAAAGTAAAACGTGCAGTGAATGACTTGATCGTATCAAAAACATTCGATAACGGAATGATTTGTGCTTCTGAACAAGCAGTCATCGTAGATAAAGAAATCTATGCAGCCGTAAAAGCAGAATTCCAAGCACACCAAGTTTACTTCGTTAAACCAGCAGAGCTTTCAAAATTAGAAGATGCTGTCATGAATGAAGGTAAATACGCTGTAAATCCTGCAATCGTGGGTCATTCAGCAATGGATATCGCAAAATTAGCAGGAATCAATGTACCAGAAGGAACTAAATTATTAGTGGCAGAATTAGAAGGTGTAGGGCCTGATTATCCACTTTCACGTGAGAAACTTTCACCAGTTTTAGCAATGGTCAAATCAAATAGTACAGAACATGCTTTCGAATTATGTGAAGGAATGTTGAACCTTGGTGGATTAGGACATACAGCTGTCATCCATTCAGAAAACGAAGAGTTGCATGTCCAATTCGGACTACGCATGAAAGCCTGCCGTATCTTAGTCAACACACCATCAGCAGAAGGCGGAATCGGAAATATCTACAACGAAATGATTCCATCATTGACACTAGGTTGTGGTTCATACGGAAAGAATTCTGTTTCAAGAAACGTATCAGCAGTCAACTTAATCAACGTCAAAACTGTAGCGAAACGGAGAAATAACATGCAATGGTTCAAATTACCACCAAAAATCTTCTTTGAAAAGAACTCTTTGCTTTACTTGGAAAAAATGGAAAACGTCGAACGTGTCATGATCGTTTGTGACCCAGGTATGGTCCAATTCGGCTACTGTGACACTGTAAGAGAAGTATTAGCACGTCGTAAAAATGATGTGAAAATCGAGATCTTCTCAGATGTTGAACCAAACCCTTCAACAAACACAGTTTACGCTGGTACAAAAATGATGGCGGACTTCAAACCAGATACAGTGATCGCTCTTGGGGGCGGATCAGCAATGGATGCGGCAAAAGGCATGTGGATGTTCTATGAGCACCCAGATACTTCATTCTTTGGTGCAAAACAAAAATTCTTAGATATCCGTAAACGTACGTACAAGATCGACAAACCTGAAAAAACTCAGTTTGTATGTATCCCAACAACATCAGGAACTGGTTCAGAAGTGACACCATTTGCGGTAATCACAGATAGCGAAACACACGTGAAATATCCGTTAGCTGACTACGCATTAACACCAGACGTGGCGATCGTTGACCCACAATTTGTTATGTCAGTTCCCGCTTCAGTTACAGCTGATACAGGTATGGACGTCTTGACACATGCCATCGAATCTTATGTATCTGTGATGGCTTCTGATTACACTCGTGGTTTAAGTTTACAAGCAATCAAATTAGTCTTTGACTACTTGGAAAAATCAGTGAAAACACCAGATATGGAATCACGCGAAAAAATGCATAATGCGTCAACAATGGCTGGTATGGCCTTTGCCAATGCTTTCTTAGGAATTTGTCACTCAGTTGCGCATAAAATCGGTGGAGAATACGGTATCCCTCATGGACGTACAAATGCGATCCTATTACCGCATATTATCCGCTACAATGCGAAAGATCCACAAAAACATGCGATGTTCCCTAAATATGACTACTTCCGTGCGGATACAGACTACGCGGATATCGCGAAGTTCTTAGGTTTGAAAGGGAAAACAACAGCAGAGCTTGTAGAAGCATTAGCAACAGCTGTTAGCGACTTAGGAAAATCTGTTGGTATCGACATGAGCTTGAGAGCGCAAGGCGTGACGCAAGAAACATTAGACACAACAGTTGATCGCATGGCTGAATTAGCGTATGAAGATCAATGTACAACAGCCAATCCAAAAGAACCATTGATCAGTGAATTGAAACAAATCATTATCGACGCATATAATGCGTAATTCATAACTAAAAGTTGTCCCAACAACGAATCAAGCATGAGAGAATCTTCTCACTTGGTTCGTTGTTTTTTCTTTTTAAGATAATGATTATCAAGCGATACATCAGAAGAATTTACGAAAAATAATTGTTGTAGAATCGCTCAATATGTTGTTAGAAGAGAAAAATGTCGTAGCTTTTTTTTCTGATTTCTAAAAAAAGAAGTATTAGATAACTCGAATAATAGGCATTTTGATGAATATGCTATGCTACTATTTTCTATAAAAAAGGAGATGAGATCTTGAAGAAATATATTGTTACTTTGTTGATTGCATGTGTCGTTTCTCTTGGACTATCCTTTCTTTTGGAACGAGAAATCTTACGTAACATTGGCATTGGCTTACTTTTGATCGGAATTGCACTTTCTGGCACAGCAGTTTCAGGGGATCGGATGCGAGCGAATCAGGAGAATAGCGAGTTGGGATTTCGTAAGAACTACTTTTGGTTTCCATTAATTGCTTGTTTGCCATTTTTTATGGTGTATACATTTTTATGAACTGTTGATTTTGAAACCATGACGAGCGATAAACGTCATGGTTTTTCTTTTGGTAGCACTCTTTTTCGCATGAAATCCATTAATAATCTTGTTATGTCAATTTTAGATAGTTTTTGTTCAAATGATGCTATTTATTGAGAAAGCGTTTACTGATATATTAACAGCATAGAATGAAAGCGTTTGAAAAGGAGAGGGAAAATTGATTATTAAAGAGGAACTATTTGTACAGAAAGAAGTTGTGGAAGAAACAATCGCTCGATTAGTGGAGAATTTGACGACGATCAACGATGATTCAGGTGAATTTTTATTGGATTTTGATGGGTTAAAGGTGGATGACAAAAGTTGGTCTGTTTGGAATTGGCCACAAGGTGTAGGGCTATACGGTATCTACAAAAATTATCAGTTGACTAAAAATCCTCGTGCGGCGGAAGTGGTGAAGGAATGGTTTGAAGCACGGATGCAAGAAGGCGCACCGCCAAAAAACGTCAACACGATGGCACCAATCCTCACGATGGCGTATTTATATGAGGAGACAGGTGATACACGCTACTTGCCTTACTTGCAACAATGGGCGGAATGGGTCATGAATGATATGCCTCGGACAGAGGAAGACGGATTACAGCACGCTACATATGGACCAGAAAATAAGAATCAATTGTGGGATGACACGTTGATGATGACGGTTTTGCCATTAGCCAAAATCGGTAAGCTCCTAGATCGTCCAGAATACCTAGAGGAAGCCAGATACCAATTTATGATCCACATCAAATATTTGATGGATAAACGTACAGGTCTTTGGTACCACGGGTGGACCTTTGAAGGTAATCATAATTATGCGGAAGCATTTTGGGGACGAGGAAATTGTTGGTTGACGATTGCGATTCCTGAGATCATCACGATTCTTGAACTGAAAGAAGGAGATGCTTTCCGTAAATTATTAATCGAAACGCTAGAAGCACAAGTGCAAACCTTAGCAAAATATCAATCAGAAAGTGGCTTATGGCATACCTTGATCGATGATCCAACCTCATACTTAGAATCATCTGCGACAGCAGGTTTTGCTTACGGTATTTTAAAAGCAGTGCATGAGCGCTATTTGCCTAAGAAATATTTAGAGATCGCCTATCGTGCCATTCAGGGATTGCTTGAGCAAGTAGATGAAACTGGCGAAGTCCAAAATGTTTCGGTAGGTACAGGGATGGGCGATGATCTAGAGTTTTACCGTACGATCGGCAAGACAGCGATGCCTTATGGCCAATCGTTACTTGTATTATGTCTGACAGAATTACTTGTGTCATATTGTTAATCGAAAGGAGAAAAAAATGAAAAAAACACTTGCTTTTGCTTTTTGTTTACTGGGAATCCTCGGTTTGAGTGGTTGTGGTAGTCAGTCAAGTGTCGGTGTTGTCGCAAATGCAGAGGAAGAAGCAACGATTACTTTACGTTTTGCTTATGCCAGTAATAGTCAGCCGGTCATTGATGCAATGAATAAATTCGGAGAGTTAGTAGAAGAAAAAACAGCTGGCTCAGTCAAAGTAAAATATTTTCCTGATGGTCAATTGGGGGGAGAACGTGAATTGATCGAATTGACTCAATCAGGTGCGATTGATTTTACGAAAGTCAGTGCCTCTGCGTTAGAAAGTTTTTCTAAAGTCTATTCGATTTTTTCAGTTCCTTACTTGTTCAATGATGAGCAACATTTCTTCAATGTCATGGAGAACGAAGAAATCATGCAACCCATTTATCAATCAACGACAGATTTAGGTTTTTCTGGTCTCACCTATTATGATTCAGGGCAACGTAGTTTTTATATGGTCGATGGACCGATCCACACACCGGATGATCTAAAAGGGAAAAAAATCCGAGTGATGCAAAGTGAAACGGCCATTAGAATGGTCGAATTACTAGGCGGATCACCTGTACCGATGGGCAGTGACGAAGTATATACTTCGCTACAGTCTAACTTGATCAACGGATCAGAGAACAATGAATTTGTTTTGTACACAGCCGGGCATGGTGGTGTAGCCAAGTATTATTCCTATGATGAACATACACGAGTACCGGATATCATCATTATGAATGATGCGATCAAAGAACGTTTGACTACTGAACAACAACAAGCAATCGAAGAAGCGGCGAAAGAATCAACGATTTTTGAAATCGAAGCATTCGCTCAAGCAATCGAAGAAGAAAAAAGAGTAGCAACGGAAGAATATGGCGTCCAGTTCAATGAAGTGGACAATACGCCATTTCGTGAAGCAGTCGCACCGTTGCATGACGAATTCAAAAATCATCCAGATTTTCAAACGCTTTACCGAATGATCCAAGAAGAAGGGGTGTAATCGATGAAAAAAGGAATCAGTCGGCTGTTAGAATTTCTAGGAGCATGTCTGTTGATCGGTATGATCATCATTGTCTTATGGCAAGTATTCTCGCGAACGATTTTGGGTAATCCAAATACTGTAACAGAAGAATTAGTGCGTTTTGGGTTAGTCTGGTTTGCGATGCTATCTTCCGCTTATGTAGTGGGTCAAAAAGGGCACTTAGCAGTTACGCTGTTAAGTGAGAAACTGACTGGCACAAAAGCGAATGTATTGGAAATCGTCGTTCAGTGTCTTTTTCTGGCTTTTGCAATCACGATCATGGTTTATGGTGGTTGGAATGCTGTGACATTGACGATGGGGCAAATTTCCCCTTCATTAGGGATTCCGATGGGCTATGTCTATTTATCGGTGCCGGTCTCAGGTGTTTTGATCATTATCTACAGTTTGATCAATTTGATTGAAGCAATGAATGGGAAGTCTGTCGTTCAGGAAAAGGGATAGGAGGAATTTGATGGCTTTAGAAGCAGGTGCAATTTTATTTTTTGTTTTTGTCTTTTTATTGATTGTTGGAATGCCCATTGCAATCAGTATCGCTTTTTCATCGATGCTCACGTTGTTATTAGTGATCCCCTTTGATGTCGCAGCGTTTAGTTCTGCGCAAAAAATGGTCGGGAGTATCAATAGTTTCTCATTGATTGCCATTCCATTTTTCGTTTTTTCAGGAATCATTATGAACCATGGTGGGATTGCCAAGAAATTAGTTGATTTTGCTATGTTGTTTGTTGGTCGGATACCTGGGTCCTTGGCCCATACGAATGTTTTAGGAAACGCATTGTTCGGCTCAATCTCCAGTTCGGCGATTGCTGCTTCGACAGCGATTGGTGGGGTGCTGATCCCGCAACAAGTAGAAGAAGGGTACGATCGTAAATTTGCGACAGCAGTCAATATTGCTTCGGCACCTACAGGGATGGTGATCCCACCAAGTACAGCCTTTATCATGTATTCTTTAGTTGCCGGAGGCGCTTCGATTTCAGCTCTATTTATGGGTGGCTATTTAGTGGGAGCTTTGTGGTCGTTAGGAATCATGCTCGTTGCATTTGTAGTGGCGAAGAAAAATAAATATCCGACAGTACCAAAAGGACAAGGAAAGCAAGTCGGAAAAGTGTTAAAAGAAGCAATCCCAAGTTTAGCTTTGATCGTTATCATCATTGGTGGTATTTTAACAGGGTTCTTCACAGCTATCGAAGCATCTGCGATTGCGGTATTGTATTCTTTATTGATCTCCATGTTCTTCTACAAGACAGTGAAACTACAAGATATACCAAAGATGTTGGTACAAGCCGTGGCGATGTCGGGAACGATCATGTTTTTATTAGCGACGTCTTCCATGATGTCATTTGCTATGGCATTTACTGGGATACCTCAAGCAATCAGCAGTCTGATCATTGGAGTTACTGATAATCGCTTCATTATTTTATTATTGATCAATATCATTTTGTTACTTGTTGGGATGTTTATGGATGTCGCGCCAGCGATTTTGATTTTTACTCCGATTTTCTTGCCTATCGCGACAAGTGTTGGTGTGGATCCAGTCCATTATGGCTTATTTTCGATCATGAATCTTTGTGTCGGTTCCATTACCCCGCCAGTAGGTACCGGACTATATGTAGGAGCGAGTGTTGGTGGAGTTAAAGCAGAAGCGATGTTAAAGCCACTGTTACCATTTTACGGTGTCATATTAGCAGTTTTATTGTTGATTACGTATTTTCCACAAATCGTGATGTGGTTACCGGATCTATTAGGATAAAGGAGAAGCCATGATGAAATTAAACCTAGCCGCCAGAGGGCATGACTTGAGCCATGTACAAACCGTGGATGATTTAGCAAAAAAAGCGAGTCAACAAAACATTTCTACGCTACAATTGGCATTAAGTCGTTCATTTCCTACACTTTCAGCAGATGGACAAGCCATCAATGCTGGAATGGGGCAATATATGAAGAATATCCTCGCAAAAGAAGGCATAAGTGTCGGTATATTAAGCTGTTATATCAACATGATCCATCCTGATCTATCTGTTCGTGAAACGGTGCTTCATCAATTTGAACGATATCTCCAATATGCTGCAAGCTTCGGGGCGACGATGGTCGCAACCGAGACGGGGAGCGTGAGTGAAGCGGGTTATACAGAGGAGAACTTTTCAGATGAAGCCTTCTTACAGATCGTTGAAGCCATTCACCGATTAGTGCGAGCTGGAGAAAAACATCGTATGATGGTGGGCATCGAACCAGGCTTGAATCATCCGTTGTATTCATTGGATCGTGTGGCAGAGTTAGTTGCCATGATCGATTCGGACTATCTAGGGATCATTTTAGACCCAACCAATCTAATCAATGCAAAAAACTATCATCAACAAGTAAATTTAGTCGAAGAAGCCTTTGAACGGTTTGGAGAAAAAATTTGCGGATTGCATATGAAAGATTATATTGTTTCTAACGAAGAAGAAATCATCCCGGTAAATCTAGGGACAGGCATGATCGATTATGAAGCCATCGTAAACATCGCACAGAAACATCGTCCTTATCTTTATATCGTCTTAGAAGAAACAAAAGATGATGCACTAAAACAAGGTGTAATCATGTTGGAACAAGTCACCGAATAAGAAAATAATAGAATGTATCATTGTTCAATAGTGAGCAATAAGGGAAAGGGGGATAGAGATGGAAAAGAAACCGATCAATGGAAAACAAGTGAATACGATGATTTCGGATCAGTATGAGATTTATCATGTAAAAGATATCGTTAGCCAAAACAAAACGGTTTATCATCATCATGATTTCTATGAGATCCATGCTACTTTAGAAGGAGAAGCCATTTTTTATTTAGATGGTCGTCAGTTTACGATACAACCAGGAAATGTTTTGTTGATCCATTCAAGAGATCTGCATCGGATCGTTCGTCAATCAACTGACGTATTCGAGCGTGTCTACATGTTTATCACCCCTGCATTCTTAGAGAGTCGTTCCACCAAGTGGTCCAATCTATCCGCCTGTTTTTGGCCGATCGGTGAACGCCGAAGCCGGATATTACATATTGAACCACAAGTACTAAAAGAAAAACTTTCTTTTATCGACCAAACGTTGGATCGAAAAGATTATGGTGCAGATATTCGTTATGAACAAGCGCTAGTCGAATATTTGATTTTTCTCAACCGTATGGTACAGATCGAAGAACATATTTCGGAAGAAAATTTCACTGTACCGAATGAACGGTTAGAAAAAATGATTCAATTTGTCGCAAAGAATTTGAGTGAACCGCTCTCCCTCAAACAAATGGAAAAAGAATTTTTCATCAGTAAATATCACGTGACTCGCGAATTCAAAAAACATACTGGTTTTACCTTTCATCAATACGTGATGAAGAAAAAACTACTTTATTCAAAACAACTATTAAGAGAGTACGGCAGCTCAAGTTCCGTGTATAGTAAATGTGGTTTCGCCTCCTATCCTCATTATTTACGCGCATTCAAAACCGAATTTGGCGTAACTCCCAAAGAATTTTTGAAAAAAGATCTGGCAGGAGAGTTTGTTCATTATACGCATTATGAAGAAGAAAACAAAGATCCCTTTTAAATTGACGTTCTTTCCGATATAATTTCCTATATAGAAATAGGAGAGTGGAATATGGAAAATAAAAAACCTTATGGAACCGTTCTAATCAAAGCTTCACATATTTTAGATTATTTAGCAGAGCATCCAGATGCTTCATTACAAGAAATTGCGAAAGGTATCGACATGACGTCGTCTACTACATTAAAAATTTTAGATACGTTATCCTTGATTGGTTATGTAAATAAAAATCAAGAAAAAAATTATCGTTTAGGCGGAAAACTGGTCCGATATGCAAACAAAAATATCGATCAAATCGATCTAGTTGAACGCACTTTGCCATTTTTGGAAAAACTACAACAAACAATTGACGAAACTATTCATCTAGGTATTTTAGACAACAACGAGATTCTCTATGTCAATAAGTTGGACCCTAAAAATCAAACGATCCGTATGTCTTCAAAAATCGGTATCACGAGACCTTTATATAGTTCAGCAATGGGGAAAGCCGTCTTGGCGCATTTTACGGAAGAGCAATATCAACAGTATATTGAAAAATGTCCTCTGATCCCATTCACTGAATATACGATTACCAATCCGTTAAAACTAAAAAAAGAGATCCAGCAAGTCAAACAAACAAAAATCGCCTTCGATGATGAAGAAGTCGAAAAAGATATTTTTTGCATCGGTACCTCTTTAATTCATGAGAACCAAGTGGTTGGAGCGTTTAGTGTCAGTATGCCGAAATACCGATTAAGTGAAGAAAGCAAAGCTCAAATCATTCAAACGATCCTGCAAACGAAAGAAGAAATCGAAAAAACTTTTGAAAAAAACTAAAAAGCGTTTGCATTTTTTTATTCCTGCCGTATAATGAAGATGTAAATTTCTTTATTGTAAACTATAATTTCCAAATAAGAAATGGGTGGGAAAATGAAAAAAATGGATATCTTATCTCGTTTGAAACAAGCGGGAGTTATTGCAGTCGTACGAGGAGCAACAAATGAAGAAGCGCTGAATGCTTGTCACGCGATTATCAAAGGCGGACTAACTGGCATTGAGTTGACCTTCACCGTGCCACAAGCAGATCGGGTAATTAAAGAACTAGTAGAAACATACAAAGACCAACAGGATGTGGTGATC
The DNA here is from genome assembly GCF_002813755.1 of Enterococcus mundtii. NCBI lineage: Bacteria > Bacillati > Bacillota > Bacilli > Lactobacillales > Enterococcaceae > Enterococcus > Enterococcus mundtii. The sequence continues at coordinate 3,305,665 of NZ_CP018061.1, forward strand.
GGTGCAGGGACAGTGTTGGATGCTATTACTGCGCGTTTAGCGATTTTAGCAGGTGCTGAGTATATCGTCAGCCCCTGTTTTGATCAGGAAACCGCAGAACTATGCAATTTATACCAAATCCCTTATTTACCAGGATGTATGACGATCGATGAAATCAAAACAGCGCTAAAAAGTGGCGTAGACATCGTCAAACTATTTCCTGGAAGTGCTTTCGGTCCAAGTATCATCTCTGCATTCAAAGCGCCGATGCCCCATGTCAATATCATGCCTACTGGTGGGGTCAGTTTAGAAAACATGCAAGAATGGTTTGAGGCAGGCGTGATCACTGTTGGTGTTGGTGGGAACTTGTTGGCTCCAGCAGCTCATGGAGATTTTGAGGAAGTGACAAAAGTCGCACAACAATATGCGGCAAAAATGAAAGAAATTACGAGGTAACCGCTCATGGGAAGAGTCGTGACACTCGGAGAGATCATGCTACGCTTGTCGACAGAACAGGGACAACGGTTACAAGACAGTGATCATTTTTGCGCGCATTATGGCGGTGGGGAAGCGAATGTCGCGATCTCATTAGCAAATTATGGACATACGGTTTCGTTCATGTCAAAAGTCCCAGAACATTCCCTGGGTCTGGCAGTCGAAAAACACTTACGAAGCTATGGGGTAGATACTAGTCTACTGCTGAAAGGCGGCCCTCGGCTTGGCACATATTATATGGAAACAGGGATCGGTGAACGTGCGGCTTCAGTCATTTATGATCGTGCCGGTTCCAGTTTCGCGGTGATGGGTTGCTTGGAATGGTCATTGGAGGACTGTTTCAAGGGAGTTGATCTATTCCATGTTTCAGGAATCACACCGGCATTATCAGAAAAGTGGCGAGGGTTGACAAAAGAACTCATGGAAGCAGCCAAACAAGCAGGCTGTCAAATCAGTTTTGATATCAATTATCGGGGCAAGTTGTGGACACAACAAGAAGCGGGTAAAGCGTTAGAACAATTATTACCACTCGTGGATATTTGTTCAGCCGGTGAGATGGATGCGCTTTATTTGTTAGGGATAGCAAAAGCACCTGAAACGACAGTAAATCCACTTATTTATTATTACGAAAAAATGCAAGAAAGATTTCCCAACATCCAAACGTTTTACTCAACCAAACGTACGGTGCATTCAGCGAGTGAAAATGATCTACAAGGTACTTTGTGGATGAAGGATAGCTATTTCGAATCGCCCCTTCATCAAGTCACTTCGATCGTTGATCGTGTGGGTGGAGGAGATGCGTTTGCTGGGGGATTGCTTCATGGAATTTTAGAAGAGATGCAACCACAAGCAATTATTGATTTTGCGACAGCAGCCTCTGCGTTGAAACACACGATCCATGGAGATTGCAACCAATTCAATCAAGCAGAAGTTGCTAGTTTTATCGCTAGCGGTTCTGGAAAAATCATTCGATAAAGGAGAGTCTAACAACATGCAAGAAATGGAAACACGTTATACACATAGCCCAGAGGATATCCGTCATTATTCAACAGAACAATTGAGAAATGAATTTTTGGTAGAGAAAGTATTTGTTCCAGGGAAAATCAGTCTTACTTATACGCACAATGATCGTATGATCTTCGGCGGTGTAACACCAACAACTAGTCCATTAGAAATCAAACTAGATAAAGAACTAGGTGTTACTTATTTCTTAGAACGTCGCGAGCTTGGTGTGATCAACATCGGCGGACCTGGATTCATTGAAATCGACGGTGAAAAAGAAGAAATGAAGAAACAAGATGGGTATTACATCGGTAAAGAAACGGAGCATGTAGTCTTCTCCTCTGTAGATCCAGAGAATCCTGCAAAATTTTACATCAGTTCTGTGCCAGCACATCACAAATATCCAAATGTAAAAATCAGCATCGATCAAGTGAAACCCATGGAAACAGGCGAAGGCGTCACATTGAATGAGCGTAAAATCTACCAATATATCCATCCAAACGTCTGTGAAAGCTGTCAATTACAGATGGGTTATACCATTTTAGAACCGGGTAGTTCATGGAACACGATGCCTTGCCATACGCATGAACGTCGCATGGAAGCGTATGTTTACTTTGATTATGCAAATGAAGATACACGTGTGTTCCATATGATGGGTAAACCAGATGAAACCAAACATTTAGTCGTAGATAATGAACAAGCCGTGATTTCACCAAGCTGGTCGATCCACTCAGGTGTTGGCACAAGCAATTATTCGTTTATCTGGGCAATGTGTGGGGAAAATATCACCTATACAGATATGGATATGGTATCAATGGATCAATTGAAATAGGAAAGGAAGATAAAAATGTCATTCAATATGGATATGTTTCGTTTAGACAATAAAGTCGCTTTAATCACCGGTGCGGTATACGGAATCGGTTTTGAGATCGCTCGCTCATTAGCAGAAGCTGGAGCGACGATCGTCTTCAATAATTTAACTCAGGAATCAGTAGATGAAGGGATTGCCAACTACAAAGAAATTGGCATCGAAGCAAAAGGCTATGTTTGTGATGTGACGGATGAGTCAGCAGTACAAGCAATGGTCCAGCAAATCAAAGCAGAAGTTGGTCCAATCGATATTTTGGTCAACAATGCAGGTATCATCAAACGTACACCAATGATCGAAATGGATGCGGCGGATTTCCGTCAAGTCATCGACGTAGACTTGAACGCACCATTTATCATGTCGAAAGCAGTCATCCCAGATATGATTGAAAAAGGTGGCGGGAAAATCATCAATATTTGTTCAATGATGAGTGAACTTGGCCGTGAGACAGTAAGTGCTTATGCTGCTGCTAAAGGCGGATTAAAAATGTTGACGAAAAACATTGCTTCAGAATATGGTCAGTACAACATTCAATGTAATGGGATCGGACCTGGCTATATCGCGACGCCGCAAACAGCGCCATTAAGAGAAACACAAGAAAACGGGGAGCGTCATCCATTTGACCAATTTATCGTTGGGCGTACACCAGCTGCACGTTGGGGCGACCCAATCGACTTAGCTGGCCCATCTGTCTTCCTAGCATCACGTGCCTCTGATTTTGTTAACGGACATATCTTGTATGTAGATGGCGGTATCTTAGCTTATATCGGAAAACAACCATAACAAACAAAGAATGACGAGTGCATCGTATGCACTCGTCATTTTTATTTGCGTCGACCATATTTTGATAATGGGATGTCTCTGGCTTCACACCATTCTTTGACAGGGCCAGACAAAATCAAGGATTGTTTTGTTAAATCACTTGTTTTTGTTGCACCGACCATGGCATAGAGCATTCGTAGTTCTTCTTGCCACTGTGCCATAAGAGCAATCGTCTCCTCGATCCCGTGTGTCATGTAGTGCGTCAAGATCGTTCCGGAAATCCCTACAGCGTTCGCACCAAGACACAATGCTTTAAAGATATCATAAGCATTTCGTATGCCACCCGAAGCAATGATTTCGGCATGTGTATTCGCTTCGTTTGCTTCAAGTAAGGAGGACACAGTAGACTGTCCCCAATCCGTCAAATAAGCCAATTCACGCTTTTTACGTCGAGCGTTTTCGATTTGCGTGAAGCTCGTTCCGCTACGTCCACTGACGTCAATCGTCTTGATACCTAGTTCAGACAGTTCAATGATGGTTTCCCTCGTCATCCCAAAGCCCACTTCTTTTACGATCACTGGCACATCAAGAGTTTGTTGGATTTCTGAGATCAGTTCTTTCCACTGCGAAAAATCGCGATCCCCTTCAGGCATGACTAATTCTTGTGGTGCATTTAAATGGATCTGTAACGCATCCGCTTGGAAGAGTTCTACAGCTTCTTGGGCACGTGCGACAGAAGTACCAGCACCGACATTCGCTAAAATCTTCCCTTCAGGATAGACATCTCGCATCACCGTATAAGAATCTTCCAAGGAAGGATCTTTCAAGGCGGCGCTGACAGAACCGGTAGCAATCATCAACCCAGCACTTTTAGCAATCTGTGCAAGGTCATGATTGATCTTTTTTGTTTTTTCGCTACCGCCAGTCATGGCATTGATATAGAAAGGACTAGAAAGAGTAAAACCTGCAACTTCTGTTTTCAAAGACACGTCATCAACCTTGCTTTGTGGAAGTGGACGATGAACAAGTCGAACGAAGTCAAATTCATTTATCTGTTTGTTGTGAAATGCTTTAGCTAATGATACATGTTCATCTTTTCGATTCATAACTTGTCCTCTTTCTGTTGATGGTAGACATGTAATGGAAGCGGGGTGATCTCAGCTTCTTCCCAAGCACTCATCAATGGAAGGATACCTGATTTTTGGTCCACGATCACGATGCCACAATCCCCACCGCCAGCGCCAGAAGATTTCGCCGCACCTTCAAATTGTTCAGCTAAACAACACAGTTTATTTAATGCTGGTGTTTCGATCAACACACCAGTGATGGCAGACAGATCACGCAATAATTCACGATTTTTACGAATCATTTCTTGGATCAAAGCAACATCGTTTTCTTTAAAACCTTGGATCATCGTGTTGACGCAAAGCGTACTATCTTCAAGGAATTGTTGATACGCCGCCATTTTATCTTCACGAGAGCGATGTACTTGGTCCACTAAGTCGGAAGTAGAGGCAGGACTACCGGTCCAACCAATCAATAAACGGAGATCTTCCGGAGTGTGTAAGGATTCAATAGATAAACCAGGCCAATCAAGCGCTAATAATTCACTGATCGTTTTACTTGATTCTTGTTCTTTGAGCCATTGGTGGTCAAAAGTGGAGAAGGCGATCCAACCACCATAACAGCTAGCCGCAATATCGCCACAAGAACCATTGTCTTGGACAGCTAGATTAGCTAAGGCTGCAATTTTAAAAATCTCAAACTGAGATAAATTCAGTGCGTAAAATTGGTTCAATGCTCGAACCGTCGCTACCGCTACTGCGCCACTAGAACCTAGTCCATACTTTCTGCCGTTTGAGCTATCTAATTCACTGGTTACCTTCAAATCATAAAATGAAAGAAGAATGTTTTTTTCCTGTGCATATTTCTCAGTTAAACGTATAGCAGCAAGGATATAATGGAACGGGTTTTCACGGATATCTAGAACAAGTTCGCCTTTTCGTCTTGTCCAACGCACAGGCATCTCGCTATATTGTGCAGATTGGATACTTCCTACTTTCCGAGCAGCTTCCACTGTTACTGTGACGAATTGATCGACTGCCACGATGATTGCAGGATGCCCCGTTTCGACAACTGCGTATTCTCCAGCGATATAAAGTTTTCCAGGTGCAGATACTTCAACCATAACAATCTCCCTTTATTCAATAATCGTGATTCCTTGCCCAGCATGAGCAAGAATCACTTGTTGACGGCTAAATAATTCAATGAATTTTGCTTGAACAGCCGTTTGATTTTTCTTTTCAACTAATACTTTGACGTTTGGACCTGCATCCATCGTGAAATAGCAAGGAATGCCTGAAGCACGTAGTTCACGAACTGCTTGCATCGCCTTCAGACTATCTGGAGACCAGTAGGTGAAGGGTGGATTAGCCGCTAACGTGGTGCCGTGCATTTTTAACCCGTTTCGCTCCATGACTTCGCCCACTGTTTGGAACGACTTTTCAGCGATTGCTTGTTTCAGCTCCATTAGATCTGTTTCGACTGAATCAAGCCACCCTTGATAAAAATGCGAAGTTTCCACTGTTCGACGCATCCCATCACGACTAGATACATCTTTTTGTTGATCATTGATCAATACAAATACCATGGCGAGTTCGTCTTCAAATCCATTAGAAGGGATTTGTTGCGCATATGAAGTTTGGTCATCATGCCCTTTTTCCCATTCCACGAAGCCACCAAAAATACTACGACAAGCCGAACCAGAACCCCGACGAGCGAGTCTGGACAGGGCTTGTTTATCCAATTCTAGTCCTAGGGCTTCATTACAGGCGCCAGCTAACGCAGCTAGACCGCTTGCAGAAGAAGCTAAACCTGCGGCTGTTGGAACAAAGTTATGGCTGATCACTTTTGCGCGTTTGTTTGTATTCGCTTGTATGCGTACAAGATCAAGGAAGCGACTGATTTTTTTTGTTGCTGCTTCTGTTTGTAATTCATGATCTAAATAGAACAGATCGTCTGTGAACGAATCTGAAAAAATCACTTCGGTTTCTGTATAAAAGGCATCGAGAGTGAGAGATAAACTGTTGTTCATCGGAAGAATCAATTCTTCGTTTTCCTTGCCCCAATATTTGATCAAGGCGATATTTGTATAAGCACGGGCTTTACCACTAAGCATAGGTATGTACTCCTAATCCTTGAATCCAAGTTTCAGCTGCGCCTGCTTGTATTAGTGCGTGGCTGATTTCTTGAGCTTCTGTTTTTGTTTGTGCTAAAGCAATCATACATCCACCACGTCCGCCACCGGTCAATTTTGCACCTAAAGCGCCAGCAGTACGTGCGGTAGCGATCAGAGTGTCTAAAAAGTCATTACTGATCGTCAAACTTTTTAGAATGCGCTGGGCATCATTCATTGCTTCAGCTAGCTTTTCTGGTGAGTTGTCGATAATTGCTTTTTTAGCTTGTTTCGTCAAGTATCCTAGTTGTTGGATTTTTTGTCCAGTTTTCTGCGCATCTTTTTCAAAAAGGTGAGCCACATCTTTCACCGCTGCACGTGTTTGACCTTTGATTCCCGTATCAGCAACGATCAAAAAAGCATCGATATTCAACGCAAAATAATCAAAAGGATGGCCTTTTGTAAAATAAATCGGTTCGTATCCACTTGTTGCGGCAGCATCGATTCCACTGGGGTTTCCATGTGCGATTTTTTCAGAAACTTGCACATGTGCCAATAATTGTTCTCGTGATAATGGCAACTCATAGGCAGAATAAAAAGCTCGTGTGATCGCAGTGGCTACAGCTGCACTGGAACCCATCCCACGTTCTGCAGGGATGGTGCTTTCAATTGTTAAACGCAATGTGTCTTGCACATGGTAGTGAGTTTTCAGTCCAGCAATCAGCTGTTTGATATTGTTCAACGCATGTGGTGCGTCATTTAAATTTCCTATATAGTAGGAAGAAATAAGTTGATCTTTATTGAATGATGGGAGTGCTTCAAGTGTAGCCGTTACTTTTGTTGCATAAAACGGAAAGGCAATGGCAGGCTCGCCGTAAACGACAGCATGCTCACCCATTAAAATCAGTTTTCCACTCGATTCCCCTTGGCCATGAATTGCCATAGTACAACTCCTTCTTTTCCTCTGAGAGTAGCTTTTAAACAAAAAATAAAGCGCCTATTACTACGTGCGCGATGTTTGTCCAAAAAAACAGTCCTTCTTTATTTTACTAAAACCAGTCAAGAAGTAAAATAAAGAATACGATTTCTCGACAAAAAACGTGATTTTCTTAATAAAATTTTGGTTTTTCATAGGAAAGAAACTTGTCGATTTCGTTTGACACCACAAGATATTGGGGTTATATTTAGAAACATGAGAAAAAAACACTGTATTTAGTGGGAGAAGTGAGTTGGAGGGAAATGAGTGTGATTGTTTTAGCAGGAACGATAGGGGCAGGGAAATCAAGCTTAACAAAAATGATTGCTGACCATTTTAAGAGTCAGGCCTTTTATGAATCAATCGATGACAACGAAGTATTGCCTTTGTTTTATGCAAACCCTGAACAATATGCGTTTTTATTGCAAATTTATTTTTTGAATAAGCGATTTGCAAGTATCAAGCAAGCGATGCAAGAGGATAACAATGTGTTAGATCGTTCGATCTATGAGGATTCATTATTATTTCATTTAAATGCAGATCTTGGTCGAGCGACAGCAACAGAAGTCCAAGTCTACGATGAATTATTGGCGAACATGATGGAAGAATTGCCCTATGCGGCATCGAAAAAACATCCCGATCTATTGGTTCATATTCGCGTATCTTTTTCAACCATGTTAGAACGGATCGAAAAAAGAGGGCGGACATATGAGCAACTTTCTTTTGATCCTAGTCTTTATGAGTACTATCAAGAATTGAATCGCCGTTATGATGAATGGTATGAAGCTTATGATGAAAGTCCTAAGATTCAAATCGACGGTGACTGCTTGAACTTTGTGGAAGATGAAGCAGCGAGAGTGCAAGTGTTACAAATGATCGAAGAAAAACTAACGGAGATCCGTGAAGAAATCAGCGTATAAAAAATGTTCTGACTGAAGTGGAACTTTGAATGGTCCAAATAAAAAATCACAAAAAAGAGGCAATCACAAATGAGTGATTGCCTCTTGCTTATTTCAATCGTTGTTTAGTCGAACAAAGGGTGGTGAGTTGATTTATTTAGGGTAGAATAATGAGTGAGCAATTCCTGGTGCCCAGTTTGTATCACCGTAGTTCAAGTGAGACTGCCAAGTAATGTAAGTCACACCGTTGTGGACAACTTCTTCACCGGCTGTATAAGAAACAGGTGAGAAGAAGCTTCCTACTGTCCATTGACGTCCAGTAACGACTTCACCGCCGCCGTTTCCGCCATCGCCACCGTTTTCGTCACCTCCGCCATTTTCATCGCGATCAGTTGTGATTGTTAATGTGTTACTTTCATCTGAAACATCGCCTTCATTGCTGATTGCGCGTACTACAAATGAGTATTGTGTTTCAGCTTTTAAGCCTTCTACTTCAAAAACAGTTTCAGTTGTTGAACCAATTACTTGGCCATCACGCAAGATTTCGTATTCTTTGATTCCTTTTGAGTGAGTAGAAGCTCCCCACATCAATGAAACGCTAGAACTTGTCTGACCCATTGAGTGTAAGTGGCTAGGTGCAGTTGGTTTTTCTTCTGTAGTTTCAGATAAAGTTGTAACAGATAAAGCTGTTCTTTCAGAAACTAGACCTGTTTGTCCAACTGCTTCGATTTCATATTTATATGTAGTTTCTGCAGTTAGGTTTTGATCACTGAAATCTGGTGAAGCTGTGTTTCCTAATAATTGACCATCACGGTAAATGTTGAATGATGAAGCATTTGCTTGTCCGTCCCAAGTCAATTGAGTTGTTGAAGAAGTTACGTTAGTAGTACGAACGTTACGTGGTGCTGTTGGTGCTACTGGAATTGCTGAATCACCTTTCAAGTTCACATCGATTACTTGGTAGAATGCCATTGCTGTATCATCTACATCCCAAACTGCTAGAACAACATGATAACCAAGACGGTCATTAGGGATGTTCACTGAGTGTGATGGATTTGTTGCAGCTTGAGCCCCACCATGGTTGATCGTTGTTAACAATTCAAAATCGCTACGATCTAACTGATCATTTGGATTCCAATCAGCTTTTGTGATGTAGTAATGCCATTTAGTGGTGCTGTGTGATTGTGTATAGCGCCAAGTGAATGTATTAGGACCTGTGTTCAAGTCTTGTTTTGTCCACATAGTCGAAGTTTGACGGTCTAAGTTGAAGTTGTTTCCAACTGCACCGCTTGCAGAAGCAATCTGTCCGTCAGCAGGACCAGCTGCTGGGTAGCCTTTCAATGCTTCTAATGATTGTGGTTCATAGATTACTGGACCGTATTTTGCTAATGCAGAATCGTGATTAATTAGACGGTCGCGGTGTCCTTGATAAGAACGACTGATCGGTGACTGCACATAACCGTGAGCTGAAGCGTCTTGTCCTCCGATAGATAAACCTACTCCTAATAAAACGCTAGAGCATAGAACTGTTGCTAAAATTTGCTTTTTCATGTTTCCCTCCATAGATAAAATGATATTTTTAGATAACTAATAAGGTCGATGAGTATGACTCGTTCGATGTGCCTCGTTGTTATCTGTATTTAATATTATCAGAGAATTGCACTATTGAATAATCTGTTTATACCGAACATTAGGTAAAATTGGGTCTTGACGTCAAATGAGGGTGTTTTTATCCAAAACATGAATAAATATTGATTTAAAGGCATTTTTATTGTCTTTTTTATTTGTTATTAGTTATTTATTTTGTATAATAAATAACAATAAAAAAATAAAAAGATAAAATTTTATTCTAATTGAGAAAGCTTGGAATGGCGCTTATAGTTATTTTTTGACGTTTGATTATTTTTAAAATATATCTTTTTATTGACTGTTTTAGTCCTTTTTTGTAGATTTGATCATCAATTTTTTGGTTTGAGATTGTGATAGGAGTGTTCGGTCTTATTATCGAAAAAAGTCAATTTAGAATATCGTTTATTTGGATTCAAGAGTTTCGAGATGACTAAATACTACATCTCAAGCAATTCTATATATTTTATCTATTTATAGAAGGAACTGGATACGAAGAGGGAGAGAATGTGTTTTACAATCTGTGATAATGGATGAGCACTTTGAAAAACTAGCACCTGTATAATTCGTCTCGAATGTTACAGGTGCTAGCTTATTTTTGAGGCAAAGAAAGTTGTTCTAGCCTCAGTTTTATAGGGTTTTGTTTACGTGGAATGTTTTCTATATTATCGTTTTAATTATGTTTATAAGGTTTATTTTATTTAGGATAGAATAAGGCATGAGCAATTCCGGGTGCCCAGTTTGTATCTCCGTAGTTCAAGTGAGATTGCCAAGTGATGTATGTTACACCGTTGTGAACAACTTCTTCGCCTGCTGTATAAGAAACCGGTGCGAATAAGCTTCCTACTGTCCATTGACGTCCTGGAGTGACTTCGCCACCACTGTCGCCGCCATTGTCATCGTGATCTGTCGTAATAGATAACGCATTGCTTGCATCAGATAGTTCATCCGTATTGCTGACTGCGCGAACCACGAATGAGTAGGCAGTGTTTGCAGCTAATCCAGACACTTCGTATGCTGTTTCTTTTGTTGAACCAATCAATTGATTGTTACGGTAGATGTTGTATTGTTTGATTCCTTTTGAATGAGTAGAAGCGCCCCACATCAATGAAACACTTGAACTTGTTTGACCCATTGAGTGTAAGTGAGTCGGTGTAGTTGGTTTTTCTTGTGCATTTTCTGTTGCAGTTTTTACTGTCAAAGCTGTCTTAGCAGAGACTAAGCCAGTTTGTCCAACTGCTTCGATTTCATAGTTATAAGAAGTATCCGCAGTTAAGTTTGTATCATTGAAATCTGGCGATGATGTATTTCCGATCAATGCACCATCACGATAAACATTATAAGATGCAGTATTCGCTTGACTATTCCAAGCTAATTGGACAGTTGAAGAAGTTACATTCGTCGCACGCACGTTTTGTGGTGCTGTTGGTGCTACTGGAATCGCAGAATCACCTTTCAAGTTGACATCGACTACTTGATAGAAGGCGCCGCCTGTATCATGAATGTCCCATACAGCTAAAACAACATGATAACCGATACGGTCGTTTGGAATGTTGACTGTGTGGTTACGATTATTTGCAGAAGCAGTTCCATCATGTTGGATTTCTGTAATCAACTCTAAATCGCTACGTTTCAGTGGTGCATTCGGGTTCCAACCTACTTTAGTAATATAATAATGCCATTTAGTTGTACGGTGAGATTGTGTGTAGCGCCATCTGAATGTGTTCGCTCCTGTTTCTAAGTTTTGTCTTGTCCACATTGTTTCTGTTTGGTTGTCTAATACAAAGCTTCGTTGAACAGCTCCGTTGGCAGAAGCGATGCGACCGTCGACAGGACCTCTTTCCGGGAATCCTTTACCGGCTTCTAATGATTGCGGTTCGTAAACCACAGGACCATACTTAGCTATTGCAGCAGCTAAGTTGACGTTGCGGTCTAAGTGCCCTTGATACGCACGACTGATCGGTGATTCAACATAACCGTGAGCAGAAGCGTCTTGTTCCCCGATCGCTAAGCTTGCTCCAAATAAAATCCCCGAGCATAAAACGGTACCCAAAATTTGTTTTTTCATTTTTCCCTCCATATGTAAATAAGATTTAGATAACGAATAATAAAAGACGAGTTTCGTAATTATCTCTTTATCGTGTTATCTGAAATTAAGATTATCAAAAAAAACGAATAGTTACGAATCAGTTTATACCGATGTGTAGGTAAAAAAAATAATAGAAACATAAATAATATGATTTGTTATAACGTTGATTTTTTAGGGGTTTTGGTACCGTGTTTGGAAAATAAGAACATTTTTTTATAAAAAAATATTTCTTGGTATTAAGAATCAAATGATTTTCCCTAGATTATATTTTAGTTATCTTAAAATAAAAGAAGTGGAATTATATAAAACGTAAATGAGGTAGTAGCAGTAGGGGGACAGATTCGATTGGTGATAAGCGAAGCAACAAAAATGTCTAATTACTGAGCTGTATGTGAAGAAGAATTGCTACGATTAAATAGAAAAAAGTGAAGAAATGATTGACAAAAAGAAATAGATTTGGTATGATAATTAAGTTGAGAAATAAAAGCAGAAGCACCCGCTTCTCGCCTTAGTTGATACAGTCACTGGGCTAGATAGTTTTCATCTATATGTAGTATAGGTGGAGTACGTGCGGGTTCTATCAAAAGAACTCGTTTTTTTATTGCCGTTCATTCGGTAAGCTTTTCTTTCTCTCATAATATTTGGAGGTGAATGACCATAGCAAAGGATATGATGGTTAACGACGGCATTCGTGCACGTGAATTACGATTGATCGGTTCAGATGGTGAGCAATTAGGAGTTAAGTCAAAAGCAGAAGCATTGCAAATTGCAGAACAATCAAACTTGGATCTTGTGTTAGTTGCTCCAGGTGCGAAACCACCAGTAGCGCGAATCATGGACTACGGAAAATACCGTTTCGAGCAACAAAAGAAAGACCGCGAAGCGCGTAAAAAACAAAAAGTGATCAATGTAAAAGAAGTTCGTTTAAGTCCAACGATTGATTTGAATGACTTCAATACAAAACTTCGTAATGCACGTAAGTTCTTAGAGAAAGGCGATAAAGTGAAAGCTTCTATCCGTTTCAAAGGCCGTGCCATTACCCACAAAGAAATTGGTCAAAAAGTCTTGGATCGCTTAGCTGAAGAAACTGCTGATATTGCAACAGTGGAACAAAAAGCGAAAATGGACGGACGCAGCATGTTCTTGACGCTGGCACCGAAAAACGACAGTAAGTAATTTGAATGACTAACTGATTGTTGGACAGTCAATAGTCGGATAACGAAAGATTTTGAGGAGGAAATATAGTCATGCCAAAACAAAAAACACACCGCGGATCAGCAAAACGTTTCAAACGTACTGGTAAAGGCGGATTGAAACGCTTCCGTGCGTTTACAAGTCACCGTTTCCACGGTAAAACTAAAAAACAACGCCGTCAATTACGTAAAGCGCGCATGGTTTCTAGTGGCGATTTCAAACGTATTCGTCAACAACTAGCAAAAATGAAATAAGAACGTAAAATAACTGAAATTTAAAGATTTATTTTTATTAGGAGGAATTATACATGGCACGTGTAAAAGGTGGAACAGTAACTCGTAAACGTCGCAAAAAAATGCTGAAATTAGCAAAAGGTTACTACGGTTCAAAACACACTTTATTTAAAACAGCAAAAGAACAAGTAATGAATTCATACAACTACGCATATCGCGATCGTCGTCAAAAGAAACGCGACTTCCGTAAATTGTGGATCGCTCGTATCAACGCAGCGGCTCGTATGAATGGCTTAAGCTACTCAAAATTGATGCACGGTTTGAAATTAGCTGAAATCGACATCAACCGCAAAATGTTAGCTGACTTGGCTGTCCATGATGCAGCAGCATTTACTGCATTAGCTGACCAAGCAAAAGACGCTTTAGCTAAATAATTTAACAGCGTAAACCGACTTTCTATCAAATGAAGTTGGTAAATAGAAATGTTAGAATGTTTGGAATAGACAGAAGATGATTATTTTCTGTCTGTTCTTTTTTTTATAGCGAAAAATATTTTTCCGTGTTGAGCCATATAGGATAAAGCTTAGTAAGTTTGAATTGTAGAAACAAATGCGGTTTCATGATAAAATAGATAAGAACATTCGTTCTTTTTTTTGGAGCTTTTGAAGTGGAATGGAATTATTAATTGATAAAAGTAAACATAATTTGCTGATATTTAATGATCTTATGAAGTTTACAGAATTAGCTTTATATAAATCTTTTAGAAAATAACAAAATTGACACATATAATACTGGGAAATTAGTCAAAAAAGAAATAAAATCTTCTAGCATGATTAAACTTTTCCAGTGAAGACAGCATTTTCAATAAGATTAATCCTCTACTTACAACTGATGAGTCTGTTTTTAGATAATAATATTGAATGGGTGGGAATTATGAAACTAAATTTATCTGACCAACTCGCATATTTAACAAAGGATAAAAATATTAGCTGTGATATTTTAACAGTTACTGAAGCACAGAATATACTTGAAAACACCAATTTTTATTATAAAATTACTTGTTACAAGAGAAATTTTAGAAAAGATAGCAACAATAAATATATTGATTTAGACTTTTTTCATTTATATGATTTATCAATAATAGATATGAGAATGAGACATTTATTTAATAAATTATGTTTAGACATAGAACACAGTTTAAAAAAGAACTTAATTAAGGACATAACGAATAGTACTGAGGATGGGTATGCTATCGTCAATGAATTTGATTCCTTTGAGAGAGTAAAGTTTAATTTAAAACAACAAGTACTAAGACAACGTTATGGACAAAATTACATAAATGTTAATTATAAGCCGATTTTAAAAAGAACAATTTATAATGTATCTGACCCTAATGATTATGATTATCAAATATCACGGAAATATTTTAATAGCAAGATTGTTCCAGTTTGGGTACTAATAGAAAAATTGAATTTTGGGCAATTGATAGACTTTATAAAGTTTTATGTTGATAAACAGAAAAATAATTATGCGTATTATAAAACCGCTGAGGAATTACTGATAATGATCAAACGTATTCGAAATGCTTCTTCTCATAATCGTCCTATATTGATGAATATTGCAAATAAAAATCACTCAGGTAGTCTTGTTGTTTCTTCCAACGTAAAAAGTTTTCTTACAAAATATCAAATTAATAAGAATGTTAGTAGGAAAGAAATTTCACTATACAATAATTTACTTGAACATACAAAGATTCATGATATCTTTTGTCTGATGATTTTATATAAAGAATATATTGAAAGCGAAAAAATGATTTTTGCTAGAAGAAAAGAAATTAGAAGCTTTATTTATCGTGCAAAATTAAATAAAAAGCATTACTCAAAGCATAATAAAATGAAAAATATTTTTTTGTTTTTATCTAAATCATTGAATAGCATTTAAAATTCTTCCCAAAGTCATTTCATTATGCTATGATTAATACACAAAGGAAAGGTGTCGGTCATAGCCCATAGACACTGCGTACTAAGGAGCAAAAGAAATTTTGTGAATTAGGCGTTATGGCATTATCATAATATAAAAAAGCTTACTAGAAATTTGTTCCTGTTAATTCCTAGTAAGCTTTTTTGTTTTGCCTCAGATGATTTTTGCTAGTCAACTACTCAACTCATAAAATCTCCTAGAAATTTCTTCTTTTCTGTCTTTCGAGACTATATTCCCCACGAATGAATAACCGCTCAGGCTTTGTGGATTTGTTGAGATCTTGAATGAAAAGGCTTCGACAAACATTTATTCTTATTGTTTTCTATTAAGATCTTTTATGAAATGTTCATTTTGTAGTGAACCTATCTGAAGCCAAAGAAACTATGAGACAAAAAATGATAAAAAGCGTTGTTTCATTTAAGAGCACCCAATGATTTAAAATGTTATAATAATATTCATAAGTATTCACTTAAATAATTGTTGGAAGGGAAGAACAAAATGAATCGAATAATCGATAGTATCTGCAAGCATAAAAAGATGATTGTGATAGTTTCTGTTTACGTAGTCATGGTCATCTTGAATTTTTTAACGCCATTGATTGCAGATGATATTGAATACATGTACAAAACAACAAGTTTTTCAACTATTCTTCATGACGAATATATGCAATACATGAATTGGACAGGTCGGTCAGTGGTCCATATCATTGCGCGTTTATTTTTATTGATGCCAAAAATCGTATTCAATTTTATGAATCCATTGATTTATGTTTTACTAACCATTTTGATCTATAAAATATCAACTAAAGATAATGAGAATTTTTATGTGTTTAAATATTTAATGATCAATTTGTTGATTTGGTTATTTGTCCCAACTTTCGGACAAACGATCTTATGGGAGACTGGAGCTGCGAATTATCTATGGGGTGGCATCATCATTATTAGTTTTCTTTCTATGTATCACCGCTATTATACAAAAGGTCGAGAACTACCATTCAGTCAACCATTGCAGATTATTATTATGACAGTTTTAGGGATACTTGCCGGATGGTGTAATGAAAATACATCTGGTGGAGCGATTCTTGTTGTTTTAGGGTATATCTATTTTATCTATCAAGAGAAAAGACCGATTAAGGTATGGTTGTTTTCAGGTTTAGGTGGAGCAATCTTTGGATTATTGATGATGGTTGCGGCTCCTGGGAATGCGATACGAGCAACGTACTTCGACCGTAGTACATGGTCATTTGCTCGTAAGTTATATACTGGTGTTTTTGGGATTACACGAACTCTTTACGAAAACAGTTTGCAATTATTTGTTTTAGTGGCTATTTTAATTGCATTAGGTATTATTTTTAACCAGCATAAAAACTGGTTCCGACTTTCATATGTATATATTCTTGCCGGACTAGCAACTATCTATGTGTTATCTCTTTCGCCAACTGGACTTAACTGGGGGCGGTCATTCTTTGGTGGCGCATTGTATATTATTATTGCGATGTTAATCGAATGGCCAGATAAATTAACAAAGACAACAGCTGGAAGTTTTTATAGTGTGATCAGCTCAATTCTCATTGTTCAATTTTTATTTTCCTTTGTCTTAGGTGTGCAAGGTATCGTTCAGTCTTATCGTGATATCAACGAACAATATAGGTATGTAGAGAACCAGAAAAAGCAAGGTAATCTAAATCCTTTGATCGCTGATTTCAATGCAAATGAAGGGATGCCCTATCCAGCATATTCTAGCGCACTGTCACACGTTGGAGCGAACATAGACTCTCAGATCAACCGTTCAAATGCTAAATATTTTGGCTTGGAGACGATTCGATCGGTTTCTAAAAATGCTTGGAATACGATTTATAAAAATGGAGACCCAACGTTGATGAATATTTGGGATTATCAGGAATATCTAAAAGAATTAGAAGACTCAGATTATACAGTTCTGATTGCTGGTGCAGGCAAGTCCCAACAAATGAGTGAAGCTTTAGCAGTAGAAATAGCAAAACTTTTACCGGATCTTGATTTACAGAAGTTTACTCATGATTGGAATTTTACTGGTATTCGTCAAGAGAATCAGACTCCTATTCTTTCGCAAAATGAAAATTATAATGAAGTTAACCAAAAACTCACTGATAAGAACATCTCCATGGTTTCTAGTTTTACGTCTTATGAGGAGCAACAATTTTCTAGAATTAAAATTGCCGGCGTCGATGTATCAAGAAATAAAACAGGCGTCAATATTATTGTGCTATCCAAAGACGGTCAGATCATGGATGCGGTAAACATCGCTTCAAATGAACAGGGAGTGACCGTTTCAAGATAAATATAGGATTTAAAGTAAAACACGTCTAAGCTTGCTTAGGTGTGTTTTTTTATAGCTATCATTCTTCAATAAAATTTCTGTTATCTACAAATAGATTGAAATAACCCAATAAATAAAGTGCATGATATTTTTTTGAAAAGAAAGGTTACCATAGCTCATTTTTTATCTTAGATAGTAAATCTATTTATACAGTTAGCTAAATGAAATGTTTTTTCAAAAAACATTTCAGTAGCTCGTAATGAATCTTTTTTAATCATATGTACTTATTCTGTCGTCAATATTTAATGAAAGCGATTTCTCTATAGGGTAGAATAAGTCAACTGATATATCAGTGAGATGAAATAGAATGGAGTGAGTCTATGAGTGAAATGATTATTGGTATGTTGCTGATTTTGTCGTTCTTTTTTATGGTTTGGTATTGTGTCAAAGGACTTAATTTGATGGTTGGTTTAGCGATCATGGCGACGATTTGGATGGGATTGGCGCTGATTGGTAATTTTTTCTCACCGAATGCTGCAATGGAAGGACAGTCAGTCATTGATGTGTTGACCCATGTATATGCTACTGGTCCAGCGGAATATGCGAAATCGATTTTAGTGAATGTATTCTTTGGTGCGTTTTTTGGTCGAGTGTTGGTAGATAGTGGGATAGCGGCTACATTGATTCGAAAAGTCGTAGAGCTTGGCGGTGATAAACCGCGGATCACGATGAGCCTTTTGTGTCTTGTAACGTCAATTATTTTTATGTCGATGACCGGGATTGGTCCAGTGATTTCAATTGCCGTGATCGTTTTACCGATTTTGATGTCGTTAGGAATTACTGCACCTGTTGCTCTATTTGCATTCATGGGTTCGATCATGGCAGGGATCTTTGCAAATATTGTCAATTTCAAGCAATATCAAACGATCTATGCAGGTTTTAATTCTGCGGCTGAAAATTATACATACAATGATTACTTTCAAATCGGAATGATTGGCATGATCGTAAGTTTAGTAATCGTTCTACTTGTAGCTAATATATCAATGAACCCGAAGAAACGCTATGCAATGGCAGCTGAACTTCCACGAGAAGGTGGGGAAGCACCAATAATTTCTTGGTTGGCAGTCGTTATACCTGTATTAGGAGTAGTGGTGTTAGAAATCCCGATCATTCTTGGTTTTATGTTGGCAGGGATCTGGGCGTTGCTATTTACAGGGAAATTACGTGGGGGATACAAGGAGATTTGTCGGCAATTCGCTAAATTATTTACAGATGGAGCAACAGATGTAGCACCGATGGTTGGCTTTTTGATGACTTTAGCGATGTTCAATAATTCGGCGGTATATGCTTCTTCTTATTTCTCTGCAATTTTGGGAGACTTTATTCCTCAGACACCTTTTGTGTTAGCACTTGCCTTTGCATTGTTGACGCCTCTAGGTTTTTTCCGTGGTCCGTTGAGTCTAGTCGGTTCGGGATCAGCAATTTTAGCAGTAGTTTTAGCCGTCAATCCGACGATGCCCGTGGCCTTCTTATTTCCACTATTTGCGACGACGACCATTGCGCCACAGCATTTAGATATCACTCAATCCTGGATCGCATGGGGATTAGGGTATACAAAGGTTTCCTCTCGTGAATTCATGAAAAAATCGATTCCGACAGGGTGGGCGATCGGTGTGATCGTCTGTATCTTGACGTTGATCCTTTATGGTAATTTTTGATAGGTATAGAAAGTAAAAAATTTGGAGGATGCAAAATGAAGCGTGCAGTAAGAATGGGCATTGATGTAGGCGGAACCCATACAAAAGCAGTCGCAATCGACAATGCGACACATGAAATCATCGGTAAATCATCTGTTAAAACAACGCATCACCATCCAGAGGGTGTAGCTGCAGGGGTCGTACAATCGTTCCAAAATTGTTTGCAAGAAAATCAGATCAGCCCCGAGGATGTTGTTTTTGTCGCGCATTCTACAACGCAAGCAACGAATGCCTTGATTGAAGGAGATGTGGCAAAAGTAGGAGTGATCGGAATGGCTAAGGGCGGGTTCGAAGGTTTTTTGGCAAAAAGACAAACTCGATTAGCACCGATTGATTTAGGGAATAATCGAAAAATAGACATTGCAAATGTGTTCTTGCCAATTAAACAATTGACAAATGAACGAGTGTTAGAGACGATTGCTACACTTAAAAAAGAACAGGCGGAAGTTTTAGTTTCTTCCATGGCTTTTGGCGTAGATAATAGTGAACCCGAACAAGTTATCTATTCACTTGCTTCGGAACAAGGGATACCAACAACGATGGCTTCTGAAATCACAAAGCTTTATGGTTTGACGAGACGCACACGAACGGCAGCGATCAATGCCTCGATTTTACCTAAAATGTTAGAAACAGCGACCTCAACTGAACGTTCTGTTCGAACTGCCGGTGTCAATGTTTCTTTGATGATCATGCGTGGTGATGGTGGTGTAATGGAAATTGCTGAAATGAAGAAGCGACCAGTATTAACGATGCTTTCAGGTCCAGCTGCCTCTGTCATGGGTTCTTTGATGTATTTACGTGCCTCGAATGGTGTGTATTTTGAAGTCGGAGGGACAACAACCAATATTGGTGTTATCAGGAATGGGCGTCCAGCCATCGATTACTCAGTGGTCGGCGGTCATGCCACCTATATTTCATCGTTAGATGTTCGTGTCTTAGGTGTTGCCGGTGGTTCAATGGTTCGGGCAGATCGCACAGGGATTCTTGACGTGGGACCACGTTCAGCCCATATTGCTGGATTGGATTATGCTGTATTCACACCGATTGAAAAAATCGATCAACCGAAAATCGTTTTTTTCTCACCCATTGAGGGAGATCCGGCTGATTATGTCAAAGTGATTTTGGCAGACGGAAAAGAGGTCACTATTACCAATACATGTGCAGCGAATGTTCTTGGGCTTGTCCAAGAAGAACACTTTTCTTATGGTGATCCACAAGCCGCAAGAAAAGCCATGGAAGCTTTAGCAGCTTATTGTCAGACTTCTGTGGAAGATATCGCTGAGCAGATCATGGCAAAAGCTTATGCCAAAATCGAACCAGTGATTTTGGAACTGGCAGAAAAATATCAATTGGAAAAAGAGCAAATCTCCTTGGTTGGGGTAGGCGGTGGAGCAGCGTCCTTGATTACTTATTTTAGTCAGAAAATGGGTGTTAAGTATTCAATACCAGAAAATGCGGAAGTGATCTCATCTATCGGTGTGGCATTAGCGATGGTGAGAGATGTGGTTGAACGAATCATTCCTTCGCCAAGTAAAGAAGATATTCGAGGATTGAAAAATGAAGCGATGAATAAAGCAATCGAATCTGGCGCTACACCAGAATCGATTGAAGTCCATGTTGAAATTGATCCACAGACGTCGAAAGTGACGGCAATTGCTACAGGTTCAACGGAAGTCAAAGCGACTGATTTAACAAAGCAGATCAGTGAAACAGAGGCGTTGACATTAGCTGCAGAAGATTTACGGATGTCCCTCAAAGATGTTCGTTTATTAGCGAATACTGACTACTTCTATGTGGTTGGGGAAAATAGTCCAGAACATTCAATCGGCGCATTACGGATCATCGACCAAAAAGGATTCATCAAAGTTCAAAGAGGGTATGCAAAATGTCTGAAAACTACAGCTGAACAGTATCTCTCCGCTGTCCAACAATTATGGGAAGAACTTGCGGTCTATCAGACGGAGCTGATTGCTCGACCGGAATTTTATCTATGTATCGGCGCGCGTGTCGCAGATTTTTCGGCGACAGAATTTGAACAATTACAACTCTTGATGGAGTTAGAAATCTCGATGTTAGATCCAGAGGAAGAAGTGATTGTGATTGCGGGGAATATCAAGCAAAAATAAACTAGATGAGTTGATTTTAAAATTGCTGACGATTTCTGATGAACAGTGGTGTGATTATCAATTTCAACGAGATCTTTTAGTAGGGAAATTCTCACTTTCTGAGCAACGAGCGTGGGGAGAACTGGCGAGACAATGTGGAGAAAGGTTAGCAGAAGTGATTTATCGAAAGTACCGTACAAGGAATATTCATGCGCTTTGTCGTACATTCGATGTCGCTATCTCCTATGGAGAAACAGCATGGCGGAATGATCGTTTGACACTCGCGACTTACGATGAAACAACGGGGATCTGTTTAATGACAGAACCAATTCAGAAATTTGAACAGGAAAAGATCACTGAGCTCCCACTGGAACAAGTTACTTCTTTGATTTTAGCGCATGAATTATATCATCATCTTGAAACACGCGATCCTACATTGTATACCCAACAGAAAACCCTAGAACTATGGCGATTTTTTGGGTATCGTCATCAGTCTAAGATCCGAGCATTGAGTGAGATTGCAGCGATGAGCTTTTCGAAGAAGTTGAATAACGTGGGCTTCTCACCATATGTGTTAGAAGTCGCTATGACTTGGCCATATGACTCCCGATTATGTGAGTATCTCGTCCAGTCATTTAAGTCGTTTTGAATAAGAAAAAAAGGCATAGCCCTTCCTGAAAGTTCGGGAGGCTACGCCTTTTTTCATTATACTTCAGAAGAGATTATTTCAAAATAACTCGGATAATGAAGGATCACTTGTTCTTGTTCCTCAATGATCATATGGAGGTGGAGGTTACAAAGAAAGCCCACTTCATCAAGTGCGTGTTCTTTCATGGCTCTCAATAAGATTTGATGTTCATCTAATACACGGCCCCAATCTAATTCAGAAATCGTCAAACGCAACCAACGGAAACGATCTAAGTGAGTGCTATAGCTTTCAAGCCAAGTCCATATTTCTTCTTTCCCCGCGACTTTGTAACACATTTGGTGAAAGGCTTTATCCAAAAGAAAGAAGGTTTTTTTGTCTTGTGCCAAGATGGCTTGATCCGTCTGTTCTAAAATCATCTCCAAGCGCTGATGCGCTTTATCGTTCATTTTAGCACTGCACTCTTGTAAAATCGGTTGCTCTAATTTTTCTCGCATGTAACGTGCCAAGTCTGCGGAACGTATGTCGATTTTTGAGATATATGTACCGGATTGAGGAATTGTTTTGATCAATTCCTGATTTCTAAGTTGGATCAATGCTTCTCGAATCGGCGTGCGTCCAATCGTTAGTTGTTCTTCTAAGATTCTGTCGGAAATCTTACTCCCGGGAGCTAATTCAGAATAGATGATTTGTTGTCTGATGGCTTCGTATGCTTGTTGTTGCAAATTGTTCCCCATAGAACACCCCTTTCAAAAAGTTATATCCAGTATAGCATATCCTTTACTGAGAACAGAATAAGGGGGAGGTAAGCAGATCAGCGAACAGAAACACAAAAATAGAGCCGCAAACGATTGGTTTGTCGACTCTTTTCAATACATATCCATAGTGCGAACATCTCATCCTTTCACGAAAGCAACAGTCAATCTGGGCGAACTTCCTGCAGTTGTTTGACACGACCACCGATTTGATTGGCAAAGGTTTCTGATTCTTTTTTGTCTTTGAAGACAAGCAAGGTTTCCGGGTTTTTTTCACGTGTGCGACAGCCAGTTTTATCAATATAACCGTGTAAGACTTTCACGACATACATTATAATCACCTGCTTTTTTTCTTTCCATTATACAAATCAGGGGTTAAAAGGCAAGAATAAACACTTATTTTTTCTTTTATTTCATTTCTGTTGCAGAATCAGGGTCTGTGTCGATGTTTGCATAAGTTTTAAACAGACTATCCAAGCTAGGATTTACACGGCCTAGTTTGACTAAACGTTGATTTTCTGCAAGCAAGAAACAGTGTTGGCTTGTACCGGTCGTCCGTAAACGCTGATCTTCTGTGTCGTAGATCTCATAACGGAAATTCAAGCGTGTACCTGTATAGCTTTCGATAATTGGTTGGATCAAGATTTTGTCCCCATAACGGATCATCTCTTTGTATTCGCAACTTACGCCTAGTACAGGGATGATGATGCCTTGTTCCTCGATTTTCTTGTAACTAAAATCTAAATGTTCTAACAACGCAACACGTGCTTCTTCGAACCAGCGGATATAGTTGCTGTGGTGAATGATACCCATTTGATCGGTTTCGTAATAAAAAGGCTCTCTAAGGTAGCCGGTATATTTTTCCATTGTGACGCTCCTTCTTATCTTTGACTAAAATAATGCATCCATTTTGGGATGTACTGACTGATTTGAGTCGGTAAAACGACATACTGCTCTTTTGCTAATTGGTCGCCGATAATGCTATGCAAATAGACAGCGGCACTGATCGTTTGGTCATTTTTTGGAAACTGAGCTAAAAAACCAGCAATCATGCCAGCTAACGTATCCCCCATACCACCTGTTGCCATAGCTGGTGAACCTGCTGTATTGTAATAGATGCCATTTTGCCCATAGATCGTTGTTTGATGACTTTTTAAAACCAGGGATGCCCCTAATTCTTGTTGTTTCTGCTGATTGTTCTCTTCAGATTGCTCATCTAAACGCAATCCACTGACGCGTTGCCATTCCATTTGATGGGGTGTGAGAACGGTATGCTCTGGATAAGGAAGCTCCAGCGAATGCCTAGCCAACAATGTCAGGGCAGAACCATCAATGACTAACCATTGTTTTTCTGTTTGTTTTGTTAGGACAAATTGCAGAAGTTCAAGGCTTTGTTGGTCGGTTCCTAATCCCGGACCAATCAGTAAGACATCGGCATCTTCAAAAGCCGAATGCCATGTTTCTTTATTTGTCCAATCCCCTACCATTGCCTCTGGTAAATGACTATGGACGGCCACGTGATTATTAGGATCTGTTACAACAGTTGTCAAGCCAGCGCCACTATGGACAGCTGCTAAAGCGCTCATGATGATCGCACCACCGAATTGCTCGTTTCCGCCAATCAACAGGACTTTACCAAATGTACCTTTATGAGATTCGATGGGGCGAGGAGTAATCACTTGTTGGAGTAATCGTTCATTTAATTCCATGGGAAAGCCTCCTTTTTTTCATTATAGCTTATAATATTTATGGAAAAAACTGTTTCGTTTATCCGTTGTCTGATTTTTTAAACAATTTGTCTGATTTATGTTATGATGAACTCGTAGACTGAATGAGTGGAGGAGTAACTTTATGACAATCAATTGGCAAAAAGAAGTCGAAGCACGTAAAGAAGACTTGCTTGAAGACTTAAAAAATCTTTTACGCGTAAGCAGTGAACGTGATGATTCAAAAGCAACTGCAGATGCACCATTTGGACCTGGGCCTCGTGACGCATTGAAACACATGCTTGCTTATGGTGAACGTGATGGCTTCGTTGTAAAAAACGTGGACAATTACGCAGGACACATCGATTTAGGTGAAGGAGACGAAACCTTAGGGATTTTTGGGCATATGGATGTTGTGCCTGCTGGCGATGGTTGGGATACTGATCCTTACGAACCAGTGATCAAAGACGGAAAAATCTTTGCTCGTGGGTCAAGTGATGACAAAGGTCCAAGTATGGCTGCCTATTATGCGATGAAAATCATCAAAGACCTAGATTTAGAATTATCGAAAAAAGTTCGCTTTGTCGTAGGTAGTGATGAAGAAAGTGGTTGGGCAGATATGGCTTACTACTTTGAACATGAAGAAGAACCTGATTTCGGTTTCTCACCAGATGCGGAATTCCCGATCATCAACGGAGAAAAAGGCAATGTTTCTTTCGCATTCCGTTTTAAAGGCGATAATGCCGGCGACTATGTATTGAAATCATTTACGTCAGGTTTACGTGAAAACATGGTGCCAGGAACAGCGACTGCAAAAATTGAAGTACCAAGCGCAGATGCAGCAGTTGCATTAGAAAAGGCATTTTATGAATTTATTGAAGCAAACCCAATCAATGGTTCGATTGAAGCAGAACATACATTTGTTACGATCAACGTAGTCGGAAAAGGGGCACATGGCGCAAGCCCACAATCTGGGATCAATGCCGGCTCTTTCTTAGCGAGCTTCCTTGATAATTATGAATTTATTGGTGCAGCTAAACAATTCATCCATGTGGCAGCTACTTACGTCCATGAAGACTTTTATGGTGAGAAATTAGGCGTTGCCCACGAAGACGAAAAAATGGGTAAACTAACAATGAACGCTGGGTTGTTTGCGTTTAAAGAAAATGGTTCAGAAGACGATAACTATATCAACATGAACTTCCGTTTTCCTAAAGGCACAACCACAGATGAATTAGAAAGCAAACTGAACAAAACAGTAGCAGACGAAGGTGCCTCAGTTACTCGTGGTGCCCGTGTAATGGAACCACATTATGTACCAATGGATGATCCGTTGGTTGAAACATTATTACAAGTCTACGAAGATCATACCGGCGAAAAAGGCTATGAGCAAATCATCGGTGGTGGCACATATGGACGCTTATTAAAACGCGGTGTGGCGTATGGCGCAATGTTCCCAGGCTACACAGATACGATGCACCAAGCAAATGAATTTATGAGTCTAGATGACTTGTTCCGTGCGACAGCGATTTATGCGGATGCTATCTATCGTTTGGCGAAGTAAATCATCTTTATTCGTACTTCAACATTCATTGCAAAAGTCAGAAATAGTTGTATGCCTAGCTTAGATATAACATGATAAAATCAATAGGTAACAAATGACAAAGACTTGAGTGACACCTGGCCTTCAGAGAATTGGGCTTCTCTGAAGGCTTTTTTTGGATTCCGAAAAGCGGATATGTTAGTAAATGAATAAACATCTGACTGACTAGTCATTTATTTATTAGTTATAGTTGTAAAGGTTGTTTACATTTGCTTGTTAATCTAATATTATAATAAGTGTATACAAATTTTGGAGGTGAAATGAATATGCCTAAATACATCGAAATCGCTCGTTCTTTGAAAAATAAGATTATCGAGGGTGAATTTAAAGAAGGCGAGCTATTACCAAACCAAGAAGCATTGGCAAAAACCTATCATACGAGTCGAGTAACTGTCAGAAAAGCGATACAGTTATTGATTGATGAATCTTTACTTTACACGAGACGGGGATCAGGGACATATGTTAGGAGCAATATAAAAAAGGACAATGAGAGTGTGACCCAGATCAATAGCGTATTTGGGACTTCTGCTCAAGAAGGGACGGCGGTGACCAGTAAAATCATCCGCTTTGATGTGCGTTTTCCCACTTCTTATGAGTCTGAAGAATTGAAAATAAAGGCGACTGATCCGGTCTATGATATTAAACGAGTGAGATATGTCGATGAAGAGGCGAGAAGTATAGAGACATCTATCATGCCTCTTAAGTACATCAAAGATTTGGATGAAGAGATTTTAAAGGGGTCTATCTATAACTATATCAGAGAAGAGTTAGGTTATGTGGTCAGTGCGGCCCGTCGAGTGATCATTGCTTCAAAAGCAAATCATTTAGACAGTGAAGAGTTTGAGATCGAGGTAGGCGACCCGATTTTGGAAACCAATCAGATCGTCTTTTTTGATGATGGTACGCCGTTTGATCTATCTAAGACAAGATATCCCTATACGTCAGGGAAAATAGTAGCAGATATCAATTAGATAATAATACTTAAAAGACTGTGCTTGTCACGATCAAGTGTGGTCTTTTTTTCTTTCTTTTGAAAATAAGTATACACTAATTTTAATTTTGTGTTTACAAAAACGCTTACAGGTGATATTCTGTATTAGAAATTGATATACAACTATAGACAATTCAGGAGGCATAAATAAATGGATGAGAAAAAAAGGGAAGCTTTGATGGGGAAATTTGTTTTAACAGCTCAAAAAATCGGCAATCAAGTTTATTTAAGAACACTACGTGATTCATTTGCTACTATCATGCCTTTATTCATTTTAGCAGGTATTGCTATTTTAATTAATTCGGTAGTGTTAGATCCGTCAGGTTGGTTCCAAAATATGATCAGCGCGGACACAATGGCATCTTGGCAAAACTGGGGATCGATCATTACGAACTCGACCCTTAATATCACTGGGATTATTCTTGTGATCACCATTGGCTATTTCTTGTCAAAAAATAGAGAGTATGATAATCCAATTGGCGTCGTGATCGCTGTTGTTCCAGCATTTTTGACGTTGCTTCCAACAATGATCGAGACAACGCCGATCAATGGGGAAACGGCTGTGGAAATCAGTGGGGTCATCAGTTACGGGAATATTGGTTCAAAAGGAGTCTTTGCTGCCATCATTACTGGATTATTGGCAACAGAGCTATACATTCGTCTGACACGTTCTAAAAAATTGCAAGTCAACTTAGGAGATAGTGTTCCGCCAGCGGTAGGAAAATCTTTTAACACGATGTTTCCATTGATCATTGTCGTTTCATTGTTTGCCTTTGCTTCATTTTTGATCCAACTAACAGGAAATGATTTTATGAGAATCATCGAGCAATTCATCCAAGAACCGTTACGTGGTGTAGGTACGTCATTTATTGGTTACTTATTTTTAGTTTGCTTTGGCAACTTACTATTTTCTTTCGGTATTCACCAATCTGTCATCACAGGTCCGATCTTAGATCCATTGTTGATGGTAAATATGAATGAGAATATGGCAGCTACTGCGAATGGTGAAGCTGCTCCTCACATCATTAACTCAGCGTTTCACCAAGTATATGGCGCTTTGATGGGTGGAACGGGTTCGACGATTGCTTTAGTGATAGCAATATTGATTTTTAGTCGCTATCAAGCATATAAAGATTTATCTAAGTTGGCGTTAGGCCCTAATATTTTCAACATCAATGAACCTGTGATTTTTGGATTACCGATCGTCTTCAACTTACCGATGATCATTCCTTTTGTATTGTCACCGATCATAGGTACGACCATTGGCTATTTAGCAACATCGATGCAGCTAGTCAATCGCTGTGTGGTGCCAATTCCTTGGACGACACCACCATTTTTAAGTGGCTTTTTAGCAACAGCAGGTGATTGGCGAGCAATTGTTGTTCAAGCGGTCATTATCGTTGCGTTAGTTTTCTTCTATCTGCCATTCTTGAAAATCAGTGAACGGGTTGCTCGTACAAATGCTGAGATGAGTCTTTCTTAAACGATTGCTAAAGGAAATAGACAAATGATAAATAGAACGATGATTGGAATGATAAGATGGTAAAGGAAAAATTTTTCTGGGGAGATTCCTCCTCAAGTATGCAAACGGAAGGTGCTTGGAACGAAGGCGGAAAAGGATTGTCTGTTTATGACCTTCGTGAAGCGACTGAAACTACTTCAGATTGGAAACATGGGATTGATCGCTATCATAGATATGAAGAAGATCTTGATTTGATGCAAGAAATGGGCATGAATTTTTATCGCTTCCAAACTTCTTGGTCACGTGTCAATCCTACAGGTGATGGGACATTCAATGAAGAAGGACTCTTGTTTTATGATCGTTACATTGATGCGATGCTAAAACGGAATATTGAACCCATGCTATGTCTCTATCATTTTGATATGCCACTTCATCTTGCACAAAATTACGATGGGTTTATGAGTAAACACGTCGTAGATGCTTTTGTGGAATATGGAAAAAAAATGGTGGATCGTTACAAGAATAAAGTCA
Organism: Enterococcus mundtii; assembly: GCF_002813755.1. Classification (NCBI taxonomy): domain Bacteria; kingdom Bacillati; phylum Bacillota; class Bacilli; order Lactobacillales; family Enterococcaceae; genus Enterococcus; species Enterococcus mundtii. Next base: position 3,334,797 of record NZ_CP018061.1, read on the forward strand.
AGTATTGGGTAACTTTCAATGAACAAAACTTGTATTCAACACCGTGGGCACTATTATACGGGGGAACATTGAATACGGAAGATACAGCGGATAACATTCATCAAATCGCGCATAATATCATGGTCGCACATGCCAAAATCGCCAACTATATCCATGAAACGACAGATGGTCAAATTGGCGGGATGTTAGCCTATTCCAATATGTACCCTGCGACAAATCACCCCAAAGATGTATTAATTGCGAGAGAATGGGATGAATTTATCAACCAGAATCTTTTAGATGCCTTTTGCGGACGTGGTTATTCGAAACAAGTTTTGACGTTTGAAGAACAGCATTTGAACGTAGATATGACAGAGGAAGAACTTGCTGAGATCGGAAAAGTAACAAGTGATTATTTAGCATTCAGTTACTATTGTACCGGAAGTATCAGTCATAAAAACATTCCAACAGATGTCGCACCAAACTATTATTTGACGTATGGTGAAGTGGAAAATCCATTTGTTTCGATGAATGAATGGAATCTGGGAATTGATCCTCTTGGATTTAGAGATATCATCAACAAGATGTATCAAAAGTACGATGTACCGATTTTCCCCGTTGAAAATGGGATAGGCACGCAGGAAAAGTGGGATGGCAATACACCTATTCAAGACGACTACCGCATTTATTACCATGAACAGCATATCAAAGCGATGCAAGATGCAATGAGCCTGGACGGCTGTGAAGTACTAGGTTATCTTGGCTGGGGATTGATTGATCTACCTAGCTCAAAAGGTGATATGGAAAAAAGATACGGGATGGTTTACGTTAATAGAGGAAATCATGATCTACGTGATATGAAACGCGTACCTAAAAAAAGCTTCTATTGGTTCAAAGATTTTCTTGAAAAAGAGCAAGGCTGATAGAATGAGTAAATAATAGCAAAAAAGCTGCATGTATTCGCTGGATCAAGTGAATGTATGTCGCTTTTTGTACGTTCTTATTCGTTTTGGGTTAAGTGATAAATCAACCATACAGTTGGTTGGCTGAATGTTTATAAGCGACTACCAACAGTAATGTTTCTCTTTATCGTTTGGAGGAAATACTTTTTTTATTTTCAAAAAAATTCGTTCATTCTGTCGACATTTATTCAGTAAAATAATTACTAAAGGGGGAATTACGATGGAACACGAAACATTGGAAGGGCTTAGAGAAAGAAAACAGCGTAAATTAGCATCAGTTAAAGAGCAAGCATTAAATGAAGTCGACAGAAATAAAGAAGTAACGAAAGATAGTAAAGAAGTATTACACAGAGATGATTCTCAGGCTGTGGGGCAAAGCGAAAAAAATAAAGAGAGATAAATTTTCAAAAATCCAGAATATGAATAGAAGATACTTGAACGTCTCAGCATCCTGTTCGATTGATGCGACTTTCTAGATTTGTATGGTTACAGTGAATTTTAAAAACCAAGCTTTTTAAAAGAAAGGAGAGCATGATGAAAGAAAAAGATCTAGATAAGTTAAAAGAGAAAAGAAGACAAGAAATCGAAGGTATCAAACAGCGCTCTTTTGCAGAAATCAGTAAAATCAAAGTGAATAATATGAAAAAACTAAAAGTAGACAAAATGGAATTTAAAGAAAAAAGAGCGAATCATCAAAAAAATGAAGGACGTGTACTATAAAATTTTTATTTTATTAGGAAGAGTTTTACAGAAGACGTCAACACAAAGAGCTTACACACCCAAAATTTGAAGTATTTTGGGTGTGTAAGCTCTTTGTGTTGATCGTAAGTTTAAGATAAGACAGCTGTTGCTAGCGCCTGTTGTACGGCGATGATATTCTTATCTTTTCTGAATTGTAAAGACTCTGCGGGTAGTTCTGCGCTAGAAATCCAAATTTTCAATTCGGCATCTAAATCAAAATGCCCACTTGTTTCAATCGAAAAACGTGAAATCGAGCGGTAAGGGATCGATTTATATTCACTTTTTTTACCGGTCATTCCTTGTTTATCGACGATAATCATCCGACGGTCGGTAAAAATAATCAAATCACGTACTAATTTGAACGCTAACTCTACCTGTTCCATTGGAATCAGGATTTCTTGAACTTCTCTTGTGATATTCGTTGTATCTTTTTGGGTAGCATTTCCCATCAAGCCATCAAATAGCCCCATAAAAACACTCCTTTAGTCGTAGGATAAAATCATTGTAGTACTCTATCTCATTTCTATCTCATTGTAACAAAGCTTTTGAATGAACGAGCAATTTATTCTTCAAAAGAATAAAAAAATTGAATTTGTAAGGCTGAGTGAGACAAAGTCACGTTAAACAGATGGTTTGAGGTTTGACTTTATTAATGTTACGGTTGTTATGTAATTAAGAATAGAGGAGGCAAACTATGGGGAAATATGATTTACCGCAAGTAGAAACTCATCTTTATATTAATGGCAAATGGCTTGAAGGCTCTGAAGGAACAGTTGATGTCGTCAATCCAGCAACTGGTGAAACGTTAGCAAGCGTTCAACAAGGTGGCGAAAAAGAGACAAAAGAAGCCATTGAAGCTGCCAACAAGGCATTCGAAGGTTGGTCAAGAACGGCACCAAGCGAACGAGCAAAATTAATGAATAAAATGGCTGATCTAGTAGAAGAAGACAGCGAACGTTTAGCAAAAATCATGACGATGGAGCAAGGGAAACCGCTTGCTCAAGCGACGGCAGAAATCCAAACAAATGTCGAAAACCTTCGCTGGAATGCAGCGCAAGGCCAACGAATCATGGGAGAAATCATTCCTTCACCTGAAGGGAAACAATGGCAAGCACGTAAACAACCAGTAGGTGTCGTCGGCGCCATCACACCATGGAACTTTCCATCCAACATGATCATTCGTAAAATCTCGCCGGCAATCGCCGCAGGCTGTACGGTTATCTTAAAACCAGCAAAATCAACACCTCTATCAGCACTTGCGCTGATGGAACTATTCCACAAAGCTGGCTTTCCAGATGGCGTCGTAAATATCGTCATGGGGGACTCCTCAACTATTGGAAAGATTTTGTCTGAATCGGATGATATCCAAAAAATCACATTTACAGGTTCAACAGAAGTTGGACAAATTCTAAATGAACAAGCAGCACCTACCTTGAAAAAAGTTTCTATGGAGCTAGGTGGACATGCGCCATTTATTATTTTTCCAGATGCCGATGTAGAATTAGCAGTCGATACATTGATCAAAACGAAATTTATCAACAATGGACAAGTATGTACGTCACCAAATCGAATTTTTATCCATAAAGAAATCAAAGAACAAGCAACAAAATTGATTGTGGAAAAAATCAGAGAAGTGACTGTTGGAAATGGCTTAGACGATCCAACTACGGGGCCATTGATCAATGAAGAAGGCGTAAAAAAAGTTGAAGAACAACTAGAAGATGCAGTAGCTAAAGGAGCAGAAATCTTGGCTGGTGGTCATCGTCTAACGGACGGAGAATATGCAAATGGCTTTTTCTTTGAACCGACAGTATTAGATGGCGTGAAAAAGGAAATGGATATTTTCTACAATGAAACATTTGGACCAGTGATCCCAATCATTACATTTGAAGACGAAGAACAAGTAATCAAAGATGCCAATGATACGATTTTTGGTTTAGCATCATATTTCTTTGCGACGAATATCCATACGATCAACAATGTAAGCAATAAATTGCAATATGGCATGGTCGGTGTCAATGATACGACGATCTCAAATTCTGCGACACCATTTGGGGGAGTCAAACATTCAGGGTTTGGCCGTGAGAACGGAACTTTTGGGGTAGAGGAATATGTCGAAGTGAAGTTTGTGACGATTGCATCAGAGAAATAAATGATAAGATAAAAAGAAGAGGATGATTGCATAAAATCATCTCTCTTCTTTTTTATTTTGGTGATACTCATGATAAACATGATAGAGGTTCAGTTCGTACTCTTTCTTTGCATTTGTAACGACCGTATCTAAAATCATACCAGTAACTAGTGAAAGTAAAGCTAGGATCATCAATCCTGTACTTAATATGGCTGAAGGGACTTTAGTAATAAAGCTCGTCAACATAAACTCCCGAATGACAGGAATCCCAGTGAACAGACCAGCTAAAAAGAAAATGACTGTCCAGATATTGAAAAATAGGATAGGTTTATAATCTTTACACATTTTAATGATCATCATAATGACTTTGAAGCCATCAGAAAAGGTATTCAATTTTGATTCGCTACCTTCTGGGCGATCACGGTAATCAATAGGGAGCTCAACTAATTTGAATTTTTTATCTAAGGCATGAATGGTCAATTCCGTTTCGATTTGGAATCCCGCACTCATGATCGGAAAACTTTTGACAAAAATACGATTAAATCCTCGATAGCCAGTCATCACGTCTCTTATTTTTGTTTTATATAAACGAGTGATCGTATTTTTAACTAAATTATTGCCAAAATCATGGAAGGCGCGTTTATTTTCTTCAAAGTAAGTACCATTAGAAAGACGGTCGCCAATGACCATATCCGCTTCGCCAGAACGTAATTTTTCTAAAAGTCCATGTACGGCTTCGGCTGGATAAGTATCATCTCCGTCTACCATCAAGTAGTAGTCCGCATCAATATCAAAAAACATTTGACGAATGACATTTCCTTTACCTTGACGAGGTTCTTTTTTTACAATAGCACCCGCTGCAACTGCTAAGTCGTAGGTGTTGTCCGTTGAGTTATTGTCGTATACATAAATATCTGCTTCTGGTAATTCTCGTTTAAAGTCGGCAATGACTGTAGGAATCGTTGCTTCTTCATTATAACAAGGAATCAGGACAGCAATTTTTTCTGTGTGATTCATTTTTCACTCTCCTAAATAAATTGAAAAAGTTTAAACTAAGCATAACCTATCATGTACGTTTATACCAGTTTTTATGCAAAAAAAGAAGCTCTTATCCATAGGAAAGCCTATTTCTAAGAGAATCTTTTAAAAATGAAATCAAGCATCTGTTCCTTTTTTTCTAGAAATATCTAAAACAGTACCAGTATAGGCATCTGCTAAAAATTCATAATAGACGACTTCACCATCTTCTATGCGAGAAATCCCACCACGATAAGCTTTTGAATGAATTGCAAATTTACGTGTCGGTTCTTTCTCAAAAGAGATCCAGGAGCCTTCAATCGAGCCTTCATCTAAAAACGCTTCTTTGATGGTAGCTAAGACTTCATCAGCGGACATCGTTTTGTTGCGATTGTACCATAGTGCAGTTGCCACGCCACTTAATAATCCTAAACCAAGTCCGACAGCTAAACCACCTTTGAAATAGGCCTGTTCACTTTCTTCATACATGCTGCTTGCCCTCCTTTACACTTTCACAAGTTTCTTTGGCTTTATTTTACCACACTATCTGATTTTCTTTGAAATAAATAACCGTTTTGAAATAAAATACGGTATAATAATCACGATAGATTTGTCCAGATACTATTTTTTAAGACAAATCAAAGCTGAGATTGAAAGGAGACAAGTCTGAATTATAGACGATCATTATTATGGATGAAAAAACATTTCAACGTATTAAAGAATTAACAGAATTACAAGGAACAAGCGGTTTTGAACAAGACATCCGCGCGTACATGGAACAACACATGGAGCCACTAGTTGATGAATTACAATTAGATGGATTAGGTGGGATCTTTGGATTGCGCCATCACCAAGAAGCGGATGCCCCTCGTGTCATGGTGGCAGCACACATGGACGAAGTTGGTTTTATGTTGACACAAATCCAAGATAACGGATTGTTCAAAGTGGTTCCGCTAGGCGGTTGGAATCCTTATGTAGTATCGGCTCAACGCTTTACATTGAAGACATCAACAGGGAAAAATTACCCATGTATTTCTTCTTCTGTTCCACCACATTTATTACGTGGTACAAGCGGTCAAAAGTCAGTCGAAGTAACAGATATTTTATTTGATGCTGGTTTTGAATCAAAAGAAGAAGCAATGAGTTTTGGTGTCCTACCAGGAGATACGATCGTACCTTTTGCAGAAACGATCAAAACAGCAAACGGCAAAAATATCATCAGTAAATCATGGGACAACCGTTACGGTTGTACGATGGTCTTGGAAGCATTAGAAGCCCTAGAAAAAGAAACATTAGGTCATACGCTGATCGCCGGCGCCAATGTCCAAGAAGAAGTTGGTTTACGTGGATCAAAAGCTTCAGTGAACAAATTCAAACCTGATCTATTCTTTGCGGTAGACTGCTCTGCAGCAGATGATACAGTAACGAAAAAAGGCACATTTGGTCATCTAGGAGAAGGCACCTTGATGCGTATCCAAGATCCAGGATTGATCATGTTGCCGCGATTACGTGAATATTTATTAGATATTGCTGAAACAAACAATATTCCTTATCAATACTTTGTATCAAAAGGCGGTACCGACGCTGGTGCTGCTCATACACAAAATGAAGGAATCCCAAGTACCGTTATCGGTGTAGTTGGACGCTATATCCATACGCATCAAACGATGTTTAGTATCCGTGACTTTGAAGCAGCCAGAGAAATGTTGATCCAAACATTGAAGGGCTTAGATAAATCAACGGTGAATACGATCGTTTACGGAAAATAAGTAATCAACGAGTAAAGGCGATCCGCTTTTGCTCGTTTTTTATTTTTTAGATATAGTTTGGTCAGTTTTTTGTAAAGGTGTATAATTTAAGTAGAACATAGAATAAGAAAGAAGTGTGAACCTATGATTACTCCTAAAAGTCTTGAAGAAGTAGCCGGTTATGTTGAAAAAGGCAATCATATCTTTTTCTTTACTGCCGATTGGTGTGGCGATTGTCGCTTCATCAAACCACAAATGCCAGAAATCGAACGTCATTTTTCAGAGTGGACATTTGTCGAAATGGATCGAGATGCGTACATCGATTTAGCAGCAGAATGGAATATTTTCGGTATTCCAAGTTTCATTGTCATCAAAGATGGGAAAGAATTAGGTCGTCTGGTCAATAAAGATCGTAAAACAAAAGAAGAAATCGAACAATTTTTAACAAAAACGATTCAGCAGTGAGAAACGAGAGGAGTGGGAAAAATGGAACAAGCATATAAGAAAATATTAGTTGGAATTGACGGAAGCGAGCAAGCGTTTGCTGCATTCAAAAAAGCTGTCGAGGTGGCTCGTAGAAATGAAGGCACAGTGTACGTGACGAATGTGATCGACCAACAATTTTATCAATTTATGGGGTATACGCCTATTGACCAATCCTTGATCGATCAACAGACTGAATCAGCAAAACAATTGATTGAAGAATGTAAAAATTACGGAAAATCCGTTGACTACCAAAAAATAGAAGGCATTGTGGCTTATGGTTCGGTCAGAGAATCTATGGCAGTAAAACTACCAAAGAAATATCAAATCGACTTGATCATGATCGGTCAATCAGGTTTGAATGCCGTTGAACGCTTTATGACTGGGAGTGTGGCAAGCTACGTGATTCGACAAGCTCCGTGTGATGTCCTAGTCGTTTCAGAACCAAGAGAAGCCTAGTTTTTGATTCAATAGGCAGATCCTTGAACAAAAAAGACGAGGAAACGAAAGATGGTGCATTTCGTTTCCTCGTCTTTTTTTGTGATCCGTGCTTTCTTTTTATTCCGGCAAGTTTTTCTAAGAGAATTTATCATGCAAGAACTTCCTTTTTTTGTTAAGATAATACAAGAGAGTTTGGTGCTGATCGATCTACTCAGTTGCCATAAATCAAAAACAACTTCAACAAATGATATTGGAGGAAACAAAATGATTTTTGCTTATAATCGCGCACATGTGGGCGACACATTAATGGTGATCATAGCCGACGATAAAGGCACGGAAAACACTGTTAGTCGTAAATGGAATGTTGCGCAAATCAAAGATGAATCTGGTCAAATCGTTGCATGGAACTTTTTCCATATCTCAGATCATCTAACAATTGAAGGCAATGGCCAAGTAACAATCTCAGAAGAACAACTAGCTGAATTGAACCGTTTGATCAAAGAAGCTGGCTTTGAAGAAACATTGGAAAAAGACAACCAACCGAAAATCGTTGTTGGTTACGTCAAAACTTGTGAACCTCATCCAGATTCTGATCATTTATCTGTAACTGAAACAGAAGTAGATGGTGGTGAAGTTTTACAAATCGTTTGTGGCGCACCGAATATTGAAGCAGGTCAAAAAGTAGTCGTTGCTAAACCTGGTGCAATGATGCCAGACGGTATGATGATTTGGCCTGGAGAATTAAGAGGGGTCAAAAGTGACGGAATGATTTGCTCTGCAAAGGAACTTCACGTACCTAACGCCCCAGAGAAAAAAGGCATCTTAGTTTTACCTGAAGATGCGATAGTTGGCGAAGCATTCAAAAACTAGCATGAATAAAAAAACGACTACCTCCATTGAGGTAGCCGTTTTTTTATTAATTATTTGAGCCATTGGAACTATTTGAATTTCCTTGATTTAATGCAGTATTATCAATTGTCAATTTGATATCTACAGTTTTTTCTTCTTCGCCACGGTAATAAGTGATCTTCACAGTGTCACCAACTTTTTTACCATAAAGCACAGACTGTAATTCAACACCAGATGAGACTTCTGTATCATCGATTTTTGTGATGACATCATATTGTTCTAAGCCAGCTTTTTCCGCAGGCGTTGCTGGTTGAACCGAACGAATGATCACGCCATTTGTTACAGAAGATGGTAATTTCAAGATCTGTTCCTGTTGTTGTGTAGAAACGGCGGAAAGATCGGTCATTGTGATACCCAGTGCAGGGCGTGTTACTTTTCCATCTTTTTCAAGTTGATTGATGATATTTACGACATCATTACTTGGAATCGCAAAGCCCATTCCTTCAACACTTACACTTGAAGAATCAGAAGTCGATGCAATTTTACTTGAATTGATACCAATAACTTGGCCTTCGATATTAACTAGTGGACCACCAGAGTTCCCTGGGTTGATCGCTGCATCTGTTTGGATCGCATTGATATTCACTGTCTCATTAGATTCATTTGTACTTGTCACTTGACGATTCAAGGAAGAAACAATTCCTGATGTCACCGAGTTTGCGTATTGAGAACCTAGAGGAGAACCAATCGCAATCGCAGGTTCGCCGACTTTCAATGAAGCAGAGTCGCCAAATGAAGCAACAGTATCGACTTTGTCAGCACTGATTTTTAAAACAGCTAAATCAGTATAAGCATCTGTACCGACTAATTCTGCTTTCACTTTTGTTCCATCTTTTAGTAAAACTTCTAGTCCTTGTTGTCCATCGACAACGTGATTATTCGTCACGATATAAGCGGAATCGCCCTCTTTTTTATAAATCACACCGCTACCTTCACTGTAAGCTTGCAATTCGCCATCTTCGCCACTACTTTCTTGTTGTTGGCCAAATAATGAACCAAACGGGTCAGATGATGAACTTTGTTTTTGTAGGTTGATAACAGAAACAACTGCTCCTTGCACTTTATCTACTGCAGAAGTGATATCTGAATCTACATTGACTTTTACATTTTCGACAACTGTTTCGCCTGATGCATTTTGTGTCCCACTGCTAGAAGAAGTCGTTACTGAGTTACCACCTCCAGTTGCTGCATAAAAAATACCGAAAGTCAGTAATCCGCCAATCACGCCACCAACTACGCCAAGACCTAGCTTTCGCCAAATGCCATTAGATTTTCTTTTTTTCATTTTTGGTGTCACATCTCTTCTGTCCATGTGATCTGCCTCCATTTATTATTTTCTTGATAAGTTAAGTATAGACTTATTTACTAAATTTAGTCTACTTCCAGACTGTGAACTTTTTATGAAAAACATTAGGAAAAATAATTGTTTTCAGATGAAAAAATAAAATACAAACTTATACACAGGAATTGTGGAAAAGTATTTGTAAAAAATGCGTATAAATGCCCATAAAAGTTATCAACAACTTGTGGAAAAAGTGGAAAAATCTGTGCGAAACATATGTTTGCTTAAGAAATACTTATGAAATAAGCAATAAAACAACGATAAGCTGTGGATAAACCTGTGGAAGATGTGTATAACTATGTGGGAAAACTTTTTTAAATCTCTTTGTCGAATAAGAATACTCTATTATAATAAGAAAGAAGAATTCGATATGAAAGACCGAGGGAAGGAAATTATTATGAATATAAAAATCATTTCAGTTGGAAAATTAAAAGAGAAATATTTGATCCAAGGAATCAATGAGTATGTCAAACGACTTAAAGCATATGGAAAAATCGAACTAATCGAAGTACCTGACGAAAAAGCACCAGAAAATCTTAGTGAAGCCCAAATGCGCCAAGTCAAAGAAAAAGAAGGCGAGCGTATACTCGCAAAAATCAAAGATCATGAATTTGTCTACGCTTTAGCGATCCAAGGCGAAAATCCTACCAGTGAAGCCTTTGCAAAGCAAATTGATCAATTAGGCATCCAAGGAAAAAGCCAGCTCGTCTTTGTCATCGGTGGCTCATTAGGATTAAGCGATGACGTCATGCAACGCAGCAATGCCCAAATCTCCTTCGGCAAAATGACCTACCCGCATCAACTGATGCGTCTAATCCTCGTTGAACAAATTTATCGCGCGTTTCGGATCAATACTGGGGCGCCTTATCATAAGTGATGCGGTTTTTATCATTGATCCTAAAAATCTTAGCAAGACAAAAAGTACGTAAGAAAGTAAAGACTAAATACTTCGGAGGAACAAATGAATAACAATGATAGGTTATTGCGATTGATTTGAAAGATACGGATTTGATTAAAGCTTTTGAGCTAGGCGGTGTACCACTGACTAAAGAAGAAGCTCAGGCGGTACTGACCAAAGTACAGGATAAGAACAAAGATAATGCAGAAAATAATGTGTATGAAAAAACCATCAACAACCAAGTTTTTGACGCATTCCTAAATGGCCTGATTCTCTTGGCGCGTGGTCCGCAAAAAGATAAGCCGATAGTAGACACGCCGCAAAAAAGCAAGGAAATCAAATATATCAACAATGTGTTGCTAAAAAAATTAAAAATCGCCTTGTCTATGACCACTGATGATATTTTAGACGTTTTTGCTGAGGCAGAAATCTATCCATCAAAAGGCGAAATCGGGGCATTTTTGAGAAAAGAAGGCCAACGAAATTTTAAGCATTGCGGAGATAAATATATGCGTAATTTTCTCAAGGGGTTAGGAATTTATAATCGGAGAAAAGTATAAAGAAATTTCATGAGAAATCAAAACAATGGTTGTTTTGATGAGAGCTAGTTTTTGTATGAGATTAAAATATTATCTTAATCGAGGAGCTGGATTGGTTTAATGAATGATGAAGATAAGATGCTTTTTGAAGAGATAGAGAATCGATGTAGGCTCAATTTTGAGCTTCGGGGAAAGATGTCTTTAATACAACAAAAAAAGTATTTAGCGAATAAATCAGAGTTTACTCTGGGACATGTTGAAAAATTAATCTCGGATTGGATTAGTAGTAGAAGCGAATTTACAAAAATAAAACAGCCGATTAAATTTGACATGAAAAAACTTTTGTTAAATAAGAGTGAGATAGGTAATAGAGATCAATATATTAGAGCTAAAGGGCAAGAAATAATTGATTCATTAGGTGAAATGAGGTCATACAATTATTTGTATGTAACACATAGAGCTGATGGAATGGTCATTACTGTGGGGAAATCTTCTTCTAATGATATTTTTTTAGATGGAGATCTTTTTTATCAACTCAATACAAATCACTTGTCTGGCACTGAAAATATAATTTTAAGGACGGAATATGGCAATGAAATATTTGCAAAATATGATGAGATTTTAAAAAATTATTTGGACTGGGCTTGGATAATTCCGGTTGAGTCAGGAGATGCTAAGAAACTGGAGAGATTATTGGGCGATGAACTAATTAATAAAAAAGTACCAATTTTAAATTATTATTCCCATAGACAATAAAAGGCTATTTTTCATGATAATACTAGTTATAACTGTAAAAATGGAAGAAAATCTGGGAAAGAAGTTTTTAAATAAGTGTATTGTTCGATTTTAATAAATAATAAGCAATACCATCCGTCTGTGTTGCGCAACATCGTACTACAATGAATATTTTTTCACAAAAAGAAAATCATCCATCGAATGAATGGAAGGTTTTAGTATACACGAGGTTAATGCCCCCTCTTTTATAATCAGAGGAGTGAGGTTTTTTCTATGAATGTTTCTATTTTCTTATTGCTAGTCTAGTTTCTCTTACGATGAAATTTGGATTCTATTCCAGTTTTTATTGATTTGCTGATAAAATAACTTGAATGGTGGATATAAACATGATAAATAAGAGAAGAATAACAAAACAAATTTGTGAAATGATTCTCAAATGAGTATAATAGAAAGAAAAAGGAGGAAGAATCAATGAAAATAGCAATTGCAGGCGCTGGCGCAATGGGAAGTCGCTTTGGGTTAATGCTTCACCAAAGTGGGAACGAAGTATTATTAATCGATGGCTGGGCAGAACATGTCCAACAAATCAAAGAACATGGATTACAAGCAAATTTTAATGGTAAAGAGGTAGAAGCAAAACTACCAATCGTTCTTCAATCCGAAGTAGAAAAAGAAGATCAAGTTGATCTGATTATTCTATTTACCAAAGCGATGCAGCTGGAAAAAATGCTGCAGGATATCCAATCATTAATCAAAAAAGATACAGAGGTCTTATGTCTATTAAATGGTATCGGGCATGAAGATATTATTGAGAAATTTGTACCAATGGAAAATATCTATATTGGAAATACCATGTGGACGGCAGGTCTTGAAGGTCCTGGTCAGGTCAAATTATTTGGAAGTGGTTCAGTAGAATTACAAAATTTAGGTGATGGAAAAGAAGCAGCTGCAAAAAAATTAGCAGACAAATTGTCTGAATCAGGATTAAATGCTCATTTTTCTGACAATATTCACTATTCTATTTATCGCAAAGCATGTGTGAACGGAACAATGAACGGATTATGCACAATCTTAGACGTTAATATGGCTGAGCTAGGAAAAACATCGACTGCTCATAAAATGGTGGCGACGATTGTCAATGAGTTTGCCAAAGTAGCAGCAGTAGAGAAGATTGAACTAGATGTCCCAGAAGTCATTGCACATTGTGAATCTTGTTTTGACCCGGAAACAATTGGGTTACATTATCCTTCAATGTATCAAGACTTGATTAAGAACCATCGATTAACAGAAATCGATTATATCAATGGCGCAATTTCTAGAAAAGGGAAGAAATATGGTGTTGCGACGCCTTATTGTGATTTCTTGACTGAGCTTGTCCATGCAAAAGAAGATAGTTTGAACGTAAAATAAAGGAGAGATTGAATGGAAACTTCACAAAAAATATCACCGAAAATTTTTCTGAATAAAGTCCTCGCTGGTACAGCAACAGGAATCATTATTGGATTGATTCCTAATGCAGTATTAGGTGCCATTTTAAAATATTTTAGTGCGTATCCCTTTGCGGTAACGATCGCACAGTTAGCAGTTATTTTTCAATTAGCAACACCTTTGATCATTGGTGGTTTGATTGCCTTACAATTTGGATTTGATCCGATGAGAATGATGGTTGTAGCCGGAGCTTCTTTTGTTGGTTCTGGTGTAGTCAAATTCACACCTGATTTGGGTGAAACGGGTGTTTACGTTGGTGCTGGTACAGGCGATATTATTAATACGATGCTGACAGCATCGATTGCTGTCGGGCTGATTTTACTGATTGGAAATAGTTTTGGGTCAGTGTCGATTGTGTTAACACCGATTGTTGTAGGTGTAGGTGCAGGTTTACTTGGTTTTTATTTATTCCCTTTTGTAACAGCAATTACTTCTGCAATTGGATCATTGATTAATAACTTCACTACCTTACAACCGCTGTTAATGTCTATCTTGATTGGTTGTTCCTTTGCCTTTTTGATTATCTCTCCTATTTCAACAGTAGCAATCGGAATGGCAATCCAACTAGATGGTGTTTCTGCTGGTGCGGCTGCGATGGGCGTAGCTGCAACCACTTTTGTTTTAGTAGTGAACTCTTGGAAGGTTAATAAGTCAGGTGTGACAATTGCGATTGCTTTAGGCGCTATGAAGATGATGATGCCTAATCTATTTAGAAAACCTGTGATTCTTATTCCTTGTTTAGTTAGTGCAGTGATTACAGCTATTCCTGTCGCTCTATTTTCTATTTCAGGTACGCCTGCTTCTGCTGGTTTCGGCGTGGTCGGACTTGTTGGTCCGTTGGCTTCTTTAGATGCAGGGCTAAATGGCTTTCTTGTTGTTCTTTGTTGGTTAGTCATCCCTGTTTTTGCGGCACTAATTACTCAATTTTTATGCGAGAAAGTATTTAAACTGTATGATCGAGAAGAAGTCTTCAAATTTTTAGGCTAGTAGATTTTACTAAGAAATTTTCAATCAATGGATGCGTAAGTGAGATGTCAACAACATCTGACTTACGTTTTTTTGCCTTTTTGAGTAGGAGATTGATGCTGACAACTGAACTCTTCAGTGCCATTCGATTTTTTAAAATGTAGAAGAAACTCACCTTTATGTTATTGATTGTTCAAAAGGCAACTAGAATAAAAATATGTGTTAAAATGAGAAAAAATTTGATTGTTGGATGTATCGAATAATCACTAAAAAGTAGGGGAAGAAAATGATTTTTTTGCAAAAATATGGTTTTTATTTTTTATTATTAGGTGTGATTAGTGATTTATCGACACCGTATATCCTTGGCCTTTTTTATCCCAAACTGAATCAAATGACTACCGTAATTAGTGTGTTTGGTGACGTAGATAGTCCAGTCAGACGTGCTTTCTTGGTCTGGTCAGTTGTATCTGGACTTTTTTTTGTTCTTTCGTTGCCTGCGTTGTATCACCTATTTGTTGGAACATCAAAAACACTTGCAATACTTGCTGTTGCAACAGTTGGTTTATATGGGATAGGTGATTGTATTTTTACTGGGTTATTCAGTATCAATACGAATGAAAGCTCTTGGAATCTATCGACTTGGATCCATAATATAGGTTCTGGGCTAGGCTATGCAGGCTTTCTACTTTTCCCATTGTTACTTGTTCTGCTTTATCGGGGAGCGTCAATAATTTTGTGTAAATAACTCGTCCTTCTGCAAAATAATGGGTTACTCAGTAAACATTGAAGCTAATGTATCCGTCACTTGTTGGAAGCCTTTATGGCTTCTATTTAAGAATTTTTGATTGTATGTATCAAAGATGGATACTAGGAAACGCTCTAGTGATTCTTCATTTTGAAACTGCTCTTTTCTGCGGCTGTATTTCTTGATTTGTTTATTGAAAGATTCGATTAAATTAGTTGAGTAAATGCTTCGGCGGAAACTCATAAAAAGTCAATAAATCTTGATTTTTTATCAGTGACTGCGTCACTTTAGGATAAGTTTTCTGCCACTTCTCAATCATACTCCCTAAAAAGGTATTTGCCTCTTCCTTTGAGCTAGCTTGATAAACAGCCTTAAAATCATCACAGATTTCTTTTCGATCTTTGACACATACTTTGTGAGCAATATTACGGGAAACGTGAACACAGCAATGTTGGTATTTAGCTTTAGGATAAATCTGGTGAATCGTATCTTTCATGCCTTTTAAGCCATCGGTAATAAACAGTAAGACATCATGAACCCCTCTGGAGTAAATGTCCTGTAACAACTCATTCCAAACGTAGGTCGATTCAGTCGGAGCAATCGCATAACTTAGTACTTCTTTAGTGCCGTCTTCTCGTATACCAATGGCAATATAGATTGCTTCTTTGGAGACGGTTTGCCGTTTTAAAGGAATATAAGTAGCATCCATGAAAATAGCGACATACTTATCATTTAGAGTTCTAACTTTAAATGCATTTACTTCTTCAGTCAGCACTTTAGTCATGTTGGACATGGTTTGGGGCGTGTAGTGATGCCCATACATTTTCTCAATCAAGTCTGCGATTTCCGACATGGTAATACCTTTTCGGAAGAGGTGAATGACGGTCTCCTCTAAGGTATCATTCGTCCGTCTATAAGCAGGAACAGTCTGTTGCTTGAACTCGCCCGTTGCGGTCGCGCGGAATCTGGAGATGAAGTTCCCCGTACTCGGTCTTGACCGTACGGTCATAGGAGCCGTTACGAGAATTACCCGTGTTAAAACCAATGCGATCGTACTTTTCGTAATCGAAGAAAGCCGTTAACTCCGTTTTGAGAAGCGTATTGACAGCTTTTTCCAAATGGACACGGAATAATTCATTCAAATCGCCTTTGTTCGCTAGAGTCTTTAGAATTTCTGTAGTAAAATCGTTCTTATGGAAGTCCTCTTTTCTGTGAATGTGTTGTGGTAACTCTATTCTACAGAAGGGACTTCCTTTTTTCTATTTACACAAAATATTTTACACTCTCTTAAGAAGAAGCGTAACATAATATGTGTAATAAATATTTCACAGAAAGAAAGAGAAAATTATGCATTGGTTATGGGTATTAATCGTAGGAGCTATTATCGGTTTGATTGCCGGAGCAATTACAAATAAAGGTGGATCAATGGGATGGATAGCTAACATCGTTGCAGGTTTAGTTGGTTCAGCAATTGGACAAGCATTATTAGGTAGCTGGGGTCCTCAATTAGCAGGAATGGCTTTGATTCCTTCTATCATTGGTGCGATCATCGTTGTTGCTGTAGTATCATTTTGCTTGGGACGTTCAAGAGGTTAATCGTCAATATATCAGCAATTTTACCTATTATCTTAAGGAGCAGCTTTTCGCTGCTTCTTTTTTTGTATAGATAAACTGCTTCTATCACTGATCATCGATGTTGTCTAACTGATGTCGCCGAATGCAAGCATTACCTTTGTCAGATTAAAAAATACTCGTTACACTTAATATAGAACGACGAAAGAAAGGATGATCTCAATGAAAAAAATGTACGAAACAGCAATGATCAATCGTGGAGGCCGTGATGGCGAGGTTGAGGCACCAAACGGAAGTATGCACATGAAGATCGACCGCCCAGGAATCCATAGTGAAGGGACAAATCCGGAACAACTTTTTGCGGCTGGATACGCATCTTGCTTCAACGGCGCGGTTCAACACATGCTGGAAGAAAATAATCTTGAGTCTGATTCTGAAGTCAAAGCACGGGTATCTTTATTTCAATTAGAAGATGGGGGCTACCAAATCGGGGTTGTTTTAGAAGTTTCTTTGCCAGGACTTGAGAAGGACCAAGCAGAGAAAATCGCAGAAGAAGCCCACGCATTTTGCCCATACTCTAAAGCAACAAGAGGCAATATTGATGTGGAAGTGACTATAGTAGAATAAGGGATTCTTAATGTTACTATAAATGAGATTATGAAAGATCCTATAAAGAAACGCTAGTAAAAGAAACATGTAGTTACGGTAATTAATTGCGGTATATGTACGATTGATCGAATAGAACAAGGAGGCAAAAAAATGACACAGCGGGTAGCAATAATGATTTTAGTGTTGCTGGTCATTGGCCTCCTTGTTTACTATGTCCTAAAGTTTAAGCATTGGAAGCAGCAACGGATACATCAGGATATTGAAAAAAAGTTAAAACGGTATCCTATTGTTCAAGCAGCTTGGGAAAAGGCTGAAGCAAAACAATATAACATTCCTGGATTAACAGAAACAAGAATGGTGGTGCCGGAAACCGGCGAAAATGAGGTTTGTCAATGGATGACGCCGCAAGGGTTGGCTTTTTCTCAAGATTTTGTGTTTATTTCTGCCTACTGCTATGACCATCAGCATCATTCTATTATTCATGTACTGGATAGAGAAACAGGACAGCCGATCAAACTGCTGATTTTACCTAAACGGCCACATGTAGGGGGCTTAGTATATGATACAAAACGGGAACTTTTATGGTTGACAATCACAGGATCTGCTACTGGACGAGTAGCCGCTTTACGTTTGATCGATATCTTAGCAGATACATCTGAAGAGACGGGACAGCCAATCGCTTATTGGCTGACAACTGATCTCTCAGAGATTCCACAAGCATCGTATTTGACTCAAAACAATGATCAACTGGTATCTGGCAACTTCACACTAAAAGGTGAAGGACAGTTGACTTTCTATCTATTGCCGACGATAGCTGAAATGAAAACAGCAATTCGCCGCAAAGACAAAATCCAACCAACCGTGACAATGAGCAGAAAAACATCTGATAAGATTCAAGGTGTGGCTTTTTATGGCCATTATCTCTTAGCCAGTCGTTCTTATGGTCCTTATACCTCGGAACTCTTAGTGTCCGAGCGGGACTCTCCTAGCCGGATCCTAAAACGAATCAAATTTCCACCGTATTTGGAACAAATCGTTGTTGTAGAAGATCGTCTAGCAGTATTGTTTGAAAGTGGCGCCGCAGCGTATCGCGAGAAAGCCAATCCTGTGTTAGCCAATGTTTTATTACTAGACTTAGCAACGTTGCTTCATGCAAATAAGCGTCCCAAAAAGATTGCTGCAACTAAAAAATAGTCGGACAACTCAAGATGATCACTGTTGTTCATAAAGAACGACAAGAAAAATCATCTAGCGATGTTCAACTATGGGTTTATTTAGGAAGTATTTCTACTAAGATTCAATATGGCTATACAGATTCGGCGAAAAAACAAGGCAATGTTAAGTTTTTAAGAATCACAGATATACAAGAGGGACGTGTAAATTGGTCCAGTGTGCCTTACTGTGATATTAGTAATTCTAAACTAGTTGATTTAAGATTGGAAGAAAATGACATTTTGATAGCAAGGACAGGAGGAACTATGGGAAAAAGTTTCTTGGTTAAGGAAATAAGTGAGGAATCTGTTTTTGCTTCTTACTTGATTCGAATTAGGTTAGTTGAGAAATTATTATCAGAATACGTAGACTGCTTCTTAGACTCGCCATTATATTGGAAGTTATTAGAAAAAATTTCTTACGGAACTGGGCAACCAAATGTAAATGGTACAAATTTATCTAAACTACTTATACCATTACCACCTTTAGAAGAACAACAACGCATGACTACTAAAATAGAAATGATAAGAAGATCTATTCGTAGAATCAATTTTGAGTAAATATAACGGACCTAGCATCCATTTTATACCAGATGATGCTAGGTCTATTATTTATATTTTATGGAATTTAATTGATTTGTTCTAGTGTTTTAATATTATTACGACAGTAAAAAAATAGTTTGATTCTTCTAACATGAATGACCATCTAGAAGTGGAAATGTATAAAAGATTTATTTTATGAAGTTTTCCTAATATCATTCACTCATGATAGGCAGCTCCGTATCATAAATGAAATAATGATCGATATCACGAATGACTGTCAATAAATGACGGTCTTTTTTTAATGTTATTTTAACGATTATGAAACCAAAACGACGTTTTATGATATGTTCTATTTTTCAATTGATTATTATATTAAAATGGAAATATATCGAAGGTGTAAAGTTAATTTTATCAGTTATTTTATTTGATCAAAGAGCTCATTTTTTTATGAAATAATAAAAATCGTTTTAATCGTTTTAAATATGAAAATAATTCAGAAAAAATTCGTATTTAGTTTAAGAAGGACAGTATCTAAAGAGCAAAGCTATCGTTTAGGAAAAAGAATGTTGCAAGAAATCAACCATCAAATATCTAAGAAGGTGAATGAATGTCAATAGACAATGAAATGATCTATGAGAATCAAAAAGAAATTTGGAAAGTGGAACAGCAACAAGACGAATTAGCAAATGGGAAACGTAGGTTAGAAAACCAGCTCCTTCAATTAGAAAAAGAACTTCAAAGAGGTTTTCGCCAATTATCTGAATTGAATCATGAAGATATCCAACAAGGTATGACCAATGCAATTTGGATGCAGAAGGAGTATGAAGCAAAGCAACAAACATTTCAACAACAATTTCATCAGGCACATGAAGAACTTGATTTTTCGTACAGGAAAACTTTACAAGGATTAGAAGTAGAAAGAGAAGAGTTGTTTGCAGAAAGGAGAACATTTGAGTGGGATTAGTTTATGTGAGTGGGGAATCATCAGAATTTATGTCAGCGTTAAAGAAGAACTTAGCCAGTAGTAAAGAAACGATCAATCAACTAAAGAGAGGAAGTCAAAAAGTCGTGTCAGCTGTTAACGGAAACGAATTATCTGGTGCAGCATATACAGCAGGAAAAGGATTATTTAGTGAATTGATCATTCCGACAATTACACGAACAACGAATGCGATTGAAAAAATTGAACAGGAGCTACAAAGGTATAAAGTCGCGGATCAGATTGTAGCAATGGAAGGATACTTGGATGAGAACAAACTGAACCAGCAACTGGCGACGACGCGAGTTATGAAAGCATCAGTAGACACGACTTCTGCTTTTGTTCAGTCCCAAGCACAAAGTAATCCGTTCGTCGGCATTCTCGAAACATTGCTAAATGTCCAACGAGATCTAAATCGTATGTCAGAGAGCTTTCAACAAGATATTGATCAATTACAAAATAAGCTAAAAAATTACATAATTTCAATTCTCAAACTAGTGGATTATTCAGTCATAGTTTGGATGAATTGAAACTGGCAATGCAGGGTGTATTAGTGTTAAAGAATACGAGAGTGCGGACAGATGGTTCATATTTGTTACCCGAGGGGATAAATAAAAAGTGGTTTACTTCTGATCAAATGGATATAGAAAATTATGATGAAGTTATTTCAGTACTTCAAACAACAGGGGGGACTCTGGCTAGTGAGAAAACAGAGAAACTATTTATACAAAAAGGAATACAGCATGGTCAAGATGCTTCCGACTATATCTGGAAAAACCGATATTCGTTAGAATTACCAGACGGAAAGATTTTGGGAGAAGTTCCTGGAGCCACTCTAGCTGCAAGAGAATCGGCTGAGAATGCAATAAAAGGGGTATTTAAATATGGAGGTAAGGTAATAACAGAAGGAGCAGGATTATTAATTGGTGTAGGGATAGATATAGTTTCAGGTGATAGTGCTGAAGAGGCTTGGGGAAAAGGAATAATTACAGGATTAGCTAGTGCAGGAGTAGTAAGTGGTATAAAGCTTAGTACTGGAGCATTAGCTGCAGTTGGACTAATTTCTGCTCCTGTAAATATTGGTATAGTAGGTTCTATAGCTGTAGGTATAGGTGTAGGTATTGCGAATGATATTTTAAGAGAAAAATTTAAATTTGTTAGAGATTTTGAAGATAGTGTGGGACAAGCAGTAGTATCTGGATGGGGTGATTTCACTGAAGGGGTGAGTGGTTTTATTGGAGGCCTATTAGATGGAATATAGCCGTAAATTATTGGTGGGAAAATATATAATATTGCATTTCAAAAAAATAAAATTATTCGCGGATGGTTGTTATTAGTAACAGAAAACAATGAAGAATTTGTTGTTCGACAGAATTCAAATTTGTTAAGGTTGGGCAACTATCATCTGAAGAGAGAAATATATAAATCTAATACTTCTTTAATGAGTTTTTCTGTAGACTGTAAAGAGATAGAGAAAGATTATAAGAAAAAATCGAACAGTAATTACATAGGTAGTGCGGTTGCTTTAGTATTATATCCAATAATAAGAAAATAGTTCCAGTTGAATGGTTATGGGATAATTCTGATCAATCTTTTAATTTTTCTATAGGTATAAAAAATCTATTGTTTTTTTGGCTAACTATAATAGTTTGCTTGTACTTTTGTTCTTTCTTTAGAAAAAGAAATTTTCTTTTAAAATGATGAATAATGATTTTGATGTAAGTTTTTTAGGAAAGATAAATCTGATTAATAATTCTAAATATACAAAAAAAGTATGGACAATAAATAATCTAGTTGGTCTAGCTTTGATTATTTGTTTTACAATCATTTTTTTGTTTATAATACCTTTTTTTAGTACAAGCAAGATTGCTAAGTTTGTTGAGTTTTTATATAGTTAAAATTTTTTTGTTCAATGGTAAAGTTTGGTTCGTTAATAATGATGTGAAATATATAATGTTAGAAAGTGTATCTTGAGTAAATGATATGGAAATAGAAGATGGTGAGATTAGAAATTTATGCTTTGATAAAAAAGAGTAATTCCAGGTTGGTGTCTATTGATTTCAGATAATAATGAAGAATATTTAATAAGACAAAACAATTTCATGGTAGGTTTAAAGCAATATAGAGTTAATAGAAAGATCTATCCAAGCCAGTATTTCTTTGAGTGAATCCAGTATTTCTGGGTTTAGAAATGGAGAAGGAAATCAAGAAAAAATCAGAAAAAAGTTATTTAGGAGTAGCCATTGGACTTCCTTTAAGTAACTTAGTGAGGGACTTTATTCCACAGAATTGGCTTTGGGGCAAAAGTAATTTGCCAATAGATATGTTGGAGGAATCATCAATTTATTATTCTTCTGGTTAACATTAGTCGTTTGTCTTTCTGTTGTCTCTTATTGGAGAAAAAATAGATTAAAAATGGAATTAGAAAAAGAGGTAGTTCTTTAAAGCTTATAGGTAAGGGATATGCAATTACTCCATTGATCATTACACAAAAAATTTAAAGTGGTGGTGAGAAGAATGAAGATGATTCATTGCGTAAAGGTATTAATAGTAGGGATAGGATTGCTTATATTTTATGGCATATTTACGCTAGTGCTTCCTTTTTTGATACAAGAAAG